>DASZIV010000079.1:0-69849 GCA_035948775.1 Bryobacteraceae bacterium | reverse complement strand
CGCCCGCTCGGGCGCCGCGGCATCGGTCGAATGGAACGCGCGCGTGGAGAACGGGTCAATCCTGATCCTCGAAGGCGAGTCGTCCCTCGCGGACATGTTTGGTTTCCGCCGCGGCAAGGAGAGTGTACGGGTCTTGAGCCTTACCGACGTGCACCAGCCCAAGCTGCCGATCGTTTGGGAGAAAGGGTTGGAGCTTCCGCGGTTCGAGTTGCCGGAGGGCGCGCGCGTCTTCGCACGCGAGCGGTGGACCGATGCTCCCATGATGGCCGGATTGCGCCGCGGAACCGGCGCGGTATTGTGGGTCGCGGTTCCTCCGGGCGAGCGCGGCTACGAACGCTTTCCTTACCTGCTGCAGGCGCTCTGCGACCTCGGCTTCGAGCCGCCGTTCCGCACTGCACGCTTGTGGGCCTTCTTCGATTCCGCCTACCGGTCGCGCGTCGACCTGGACTATTTCGCGGCACGTTGGCGTGAGTCAGGCATCGCGGCGCTGCATGTAGCGGCGTGGCATTTCTTTGAGCCTAATGCCGAATCCGACGCCTATCTCACCAAGTTGATTGCGGCGTGCCATCGCGAAGGGGTTTTGGTATACGCGTGGCTCGAGTTGCCTCACGTGAGCGAACGGTTTTGGGACGACCATCCCGAGTGGCGCGAGAAAACCGCAGTCCTGCAAGACGCCCAGCTCGACTGGCGGAAACTGATGAACCTCACCAATCGCGATAGCTTCCGCGCGGCTTCGGCGGGTGTTCGCCAGTTGATCGGCCGTTTCGATTGGGACGGTGTCAACCTGGCGGAGCTCTACTTCGAATCGCTCGAAGGCATCGGAAACCCGTCGCGCTTCACCCCCATGAACGATGACGTGCGCGCTGCATTCCGGGCCGAAAAGGGTTTCGATCCGATTCAACTTTTCTCTACGCGCCAGGACGCGGCTTCGCAGAGGGCCTTTCTCGACTTCCGCAGCGATCTGGCCCATCGGATCGAGGAGGAATGGCTCGACGTCCTGGAATCCACGAAGCATGACAAACCGCACCTCGATCTGGTTCTCACGTATGTCGACGATCGATTCGACAAGAATATGCGGGACGCCATCGGCGCCGATGCCAGCCGCGTGCTGCCGCTGCTCGAGCGACGCTCGTTCACTTTTCTGATCGAAGACCCGGCGACTGTCTGGAACCTCGGGGCAGAGCGCTATCGCTCGATTGCCGCAGCGTATCAGCCGCTCACACCGCATCGCGACAAACTAGCTATCGATCTGAATATCGTCAATCGATACCAAAATGTTTACCCTACGAAACAGCAAACCGGAACGAAGCTTTTCCAGTTGGTTCACCAGGCATCGTCCAGCTTCGCCCGCGTCGCGCTTTACTTCGAAAACTCACTGTTGGCGCCTGACTTGAAACTGCTTCCTTCGGCAGCCGCGGCTGTTACGCGGATCGAGCGGCTGGGTTCGAAGACAATCATCGAATCCACCGGCGGCGTAGGTTTGCCTTGGAAGGGCAGGGCAAAGGTGGACGGCCAAGTCTGGCCGGCGGCCGACGATCAGACGATTTGGATTCCAGCGGGGGCCCATAGCGTGGAAGCGGCAAATTCTCAGCCGGGTCCTCGGTTGCTGCGATTGAACGGTGAATTGCGAGCGGCCAGCGCCACCAGTGCGACGACGATCGAATTCTCCTACCAGAGCGCTGCGCGTGCCGTCGCTGTACTGGATCGCACGCCGATCAAGCTCCAAATCGACGGCACCGAGGCCGAGACCAATCAAGCTGGTCCCAATACTCTCCTTTTGCCGAGAGGACAGCACGTCGTTACTGTAACGACTGAGTGACTTTCGCCATCCGCCTGAGCTAGGATTGTGGCGATGACGGACGCGGCCGTGGAATCGGGCTTACCCGAAATCCCGGATAAGCTGTACTTCAAGATCGGGGAGGTCAGCGAGCTTCTAGGCGTGGAACCCTACGTCTTACGCTTCTGGGAGACCGAGTTCCCACACTTGACACCGAAGAAGTCCGGGACCGGCCACCGCCTTTATCGCAGGAAGGACGTGGAGCTCCTGCTTCGAATCAAACATTTGCTCTACGAAAAGCGGTTCACCATCGAAGGGGCGCGGCAGACTTTACAAACGGAGGGGCGAGCCGCGAAACCACATGTTTCTAAGCGAGCCCAGAAGGAACTGTTTGCGGAAGATCCGTTACCGGAAATCCGCAGAGAGCTAACCGCTATCCTGAACTTATTGAAATAGTTACTGTTCCCGCACGATAGCCCCGTAGATCCGGTCGAGGTCTTCGGCTGAGTAGTATTCAATTTCAATCCGGCCCTTTTGCTTGGCCTTTTCGATAATCCGGACTTTGGTGCCGAGAACCCTCTCCAACTCCTCAATTGCCGCCTTAACGTTCGGATCATCCAGCTCATCGACATGCTTCGGCTTGCGGCCTTCCAGCATCCGTTGCGTGGTTCGCTCCATCTGCCGAACCGACCACCCTTGCGCCACAGACTTTTCCGCAACTTCACGTTGCAGCTCGGCGGTTGGTAGGGAAAGAAGACAACGCGCATGACCGGCCGAGAGTCGCCGTTCCGCAACGAGTTGTTGAATGTCAGAGGGAAGCTGGAGCAGGCGGACCGAGTTGACAATAGTCGTGCGGTCCTTGCCGGTCCGGCGGCCGACCTGCTCGGGATTCAGTTCCAGCGCCTGCATCATCTTGTCGAAGGCTTGGGCAGTCTCGATCGGGTTGAGGTCCTCCCGCTGGATATTTTCGATGAGCGTGATTTCCAGAAGCCGATCATCGGGAATCTCTCGAACGACTACGGGTACCTGTTGTGTACCGGCAAGCTTCGCCGCCCGCCAGCGGCGTTCCCCAGCAACCAGTTGGAATCGGTCACCGACTCGCCGGACCACCAGCGGCTGGATAATCCCATTAGATCGAATGGATTGCGCCAGTTCCTCAAGGCGCTCTGCGTTAAAGAATCGTCGCGGCTGCAGCGGGTTGGCATCGATGGCATCGATGGAAATGTGCTGTGCGTCTTCCTCGCGTGTGGGCTGTACAGGAGGACTGGTGGGCCGCGTCGGAAGCAGCGATCCCAGCCCTCTACCGAGCGCCTTGCGCGCGTTTTCCGGTTTGTTCATGGTCGAGGATCTCTTTTGCCAGCTTGATATAGCTCTCGGCGCCTCGGGAGCGAGGATCGTAACCTAGAATCGGTTTTCCGAAGCTCGGTGCCTCGGCGAGCCGGATACTGCGGGGGATGACAGTGTTAAAGATTTGATCGCCGAAGAATTCCTTCAAGTCAGCGGCTACCTGCCGAGTGAGGTTGGTGCGGTCATCGTACATGGTGAGGAGAATGCCCTCCACCTGGAGACCATGTTGGAAGGAATCGTGGATTCGGTCAATCGTGTCCATCAGTTCGGAGACGCCTTCCAAGGCGAAGAACTCACATTGAATCGGAACGAGAACAGAGTCGGCTGCAACTAAGGCGTTGAGAGTTAGGAGATCTAACGCCGGCGGACAGTCGATCAGAACAAAGTGATAATCTTCGCGGACTTCCGCGATTCGTTCGCGAAGCCGGAATTCCCGATTTGGAAGGTCCACCAGCTCCAGGTTGGCTCCGACCAGGTTCTTGTCGGCGGGAATGATGCTCAGACCATCCAGCTCGGTGGTGATAACCGCATGACGCGCAGGAACTTCGCCCAGAAGAACGTGATAAAGGCTTGGTCTGTCAGTTTTTTTTTCGATACCAAGGCCAGTGGTGGCGTTGCCCTGCGGATCGGAGTCAATTACCAGGACTTTCAGATCACTGGCAGCCAGGGAAGCACCCAGGTTGATTGCGGTGGTGGTTTTGCCAACACCACCCTTCTGGTTACTGATCGCAAAAACTCTGCTCAAGCGGTCATACTATCACGTTGTCCTGCGAGAACATCATCCTGTTCCACGTGAAACACAGGAAATACCGCTTCGCAGGCAGCGGCTATGCCCCCACGGTAATGAAATCACACTGTTCCACGTGAAACACATTTCGGCTGGAGGCGCTTCTTCCCCAGTCAATAGATCGGCAGCCGGGGCGAGCGACTTTAGGACGCCCACCAAATCCTTATAACTCACCGCGCGAGAAATCGCGCGATCGAACCGTCCGGTAACACCCTCCGCTCGCTTCGCCACCACCGCAACGTTCGGCATGCCTCGGGTGGCTTCTCGGAGGAATACGGCCTTCCTCTGGTGTGATTCGACCAGAGTCACGCGACAGTCCGGGCGCAACGCGGCCACAGGAATACCCGGAAAGCCACCGCCCGAACCGATGTCGGCAATGCTCATCGCGCCCGCCGGCAGGTGGATCGCAAGGAACACCGACTCACAATAATGTCGCTCCACCGCTTCTTCAAGCGAATCGATCGAGGTCAAATTCAGCACGCGATTCCAGCGGAGGAGTAGTTGATAGTGATGCTGCAGGGCTTGGATCTGCTCCGGGGTCACTTCGGCGAGCCCCGCCAGTTTCTCCCGAAGGAGTTCAAGAAACCCGCGCGAGGCTGAGATAGACATCCAAGATCGCTATGGCGGCAGGAGTTACGCCTGGAATGCGAGCAGCTTGACCTAGAGTTCCAGGCCGTACGCGCTCCAGCTTTTGCTGGACTTCTCTAGAGAGACCGGGAATGCCGTCAAATCCAAATTCCGAAGGGATCTTCCGCCGCTCCGAATTCTTCAGCCGGTCGATCTGCCGCTCCTGCTGACCGATGTAGCCGCTGTATTTGATTTCTGTTTCCACGGTCGTGAGCAGTCCCAGCGCAGGTTCTTCGCCGAGAATCTCTTTCACCCACGCGCCCATCTCTCCAATCGAAACTTCAGGACGCTTCAACAGTTGCCCGTTCTTATGATTGCCCAGGGCCTGCATGAGCCGGGTCTTTTGCTTCTGCTTTCGCTCGGACAAAATCCAACGTTGGTCGGTCACCAGACCTGCGCGTCGCCCCAGCGGCGTCAGGCGCTCATCGGCATTGTCGATTCTCAGGTGCAACCGGTATTCGGCCCGCGACGTGAACATCCGGTATGGCTCATCCGCTCCCTTCGTGATCAGGTCGTCGATGAGTATCCCGGTATAGCCCTCGGTACGGTCGATGATTACCGGATCCTTTCCCGACAATCGGCTAGCGGCATTGAGGCCGGCGACCAACCCCTGGCACGCGGCTTCCTCATAGCCCGAAGTGCCGTTGATCTGACCCGCCAGGTACAAGCCGCCAATCGACTTCACCTCGAGCGTGTGGCTCAGTTCCCGCGGATCGATGGCATCATATTCAATCGCATATCCCGGCCGGATCATCTCAGCGTTGTCCAGCCCCGGAATTGATGCGAGCATCGCCGCCTGCACATCGATCGGCATGCTGGTGGACATGCCATTCACATAGACCTCGTTCGTGTCCAGCCCCTCCGGTTCGAGAAAAATCTGGTGACGCGCTTTGTCCGGAAACTTGACGAACTTATCTTCTATAGAGGGGCAATACCGCGGGCCGACGCCCTCAATCTGCCCGCTGTACAGTGGCGAACGCGGGATGGCCTCTTGGAGGACCCGCCTGGTCTCATCGGTTGTATACCCGATGTGGCACTCCACCTGGGGCCGATCAATGCGCTCCGTAAGGAATGAAAACGGCGTTGGGTTGGTGTCTCCTGGCTGACGCTCAAACTGATTCCAATCGATGGTCCGTCCGTCCAAACGCGGAGGCGTGCCGGTCTTTAACCGAGTCCAATTCAGTCCGAGGCTGCGGAGTTGGTCGCCTAACAACTGAGCCGGCGCCTCGCCGTTCCGGCCGCAACTGTACTGCATCTCGCCCACATGAGCCAAGCCGTTAAGGAAGGTTCCGGTGGTTACGATCACGGCGCCGGCCAGAATCTGCCGGCCGTCGCGCAGGTGCACTCCAGTGACGCGGCGCGGTGAATCCTCCACTAGAAGAGCGGCGACCTCCGCCTGCTTGATCCGAAGATTGGCTTCCTGCTCGAGGACCTCGCGCATGCGGACACGGTACATCTTCTTATCCATCTGCGCGCGCGGCGACCAAACCGCCGGGCCGCGGCTGGTATTCAGCAACCGGAACTGGATGCCGACGCCATCTGCCAATTCGCCCATCAGGCCACCGAGCGCATCGATCTCGCGAACCAGGTGACCTTTGGCGATCCCGCCGATCGCCGGGTTGCAGGACATCTGCGCGATCAAGTCGAGGTTCATCGTGACCATAGCGGTTCGCAGACCCATGCGGGCGCAGGCGCGCGCCGCCTCGCATCCCGCGTGACCGGCACCGATCACAACCACGTCGTACCTATCGTGCATTCGTTATCATTGTAGCGACCCATGAAAATTCTTGTGATCGGAAGTGGGGGCAGAGAACATGCTCTCGCCTGGAAACTCGCGCAATCGCCGGGAGTGCAGGTGTTTGCCGCGCCGGGCAACCCGGGTATCGAGCAGGTGGGAAAGAGCATTTCCGGAACGCCGCTCGAAGCCGCAGAAGCTATCGGCGCAGACCTCACGGTGGTAGGGCCCGAGGTTCCGCTGGTGGCAGGCGTGGTGGATGAATTCCGCGCGCGCGGAAAACGGATCGTCGGTCCTGACCGCGAAGCGGCGCGGCTCGAGGGCAGCAAGATTTTCGCAAAGAACTTTTTCGTGCAAAGAAAAATCCCCACTGCGGAGTATCTAACCGTCGCCGATCGCGCCGAGGCGCGCAAGGCTCTCGACCGATTTGGCTTTCCGGTGGTTCTCAAGGCCGATGGCCTGGCAGCAGGCAAAGGAGTCATCATCGCCCAGGATCGCCAGCAAGCCGAAGCCGCCTTAAACACCCTCGCTGGCCCGGTGGTCATAGAGGAGTTCTTGACTGGGGAAGAAGTCAGCTTCATTGCGCTGTGCGATGGCAAGAATGTTGTGCCGCTCGCTCCGACTCAAGATCACAAAGCCGTCTTCGATGGTGATCAGGGCCCCAACACGGGCGGCATGGGCGCGTACTGTGACTCTGCGATTCTAAGTGAGCGGCAGACTCGAGAGATCCTCGACCGCGTGATTTACCCCACGGTGGTAGCCACACGGTTCACCGGATTCCTGTATGCCGGACTGATGATGACCACGAACGGCCCGAAGGTTCTCGAGTTCAACGTTCGGCTGGGAGATCCGGAGACGCAGCCGCTGATGCACCGGATGGGCACGGACTTCGCGCCGGTGCTGCTGGCAGCTGCCGAAGGCAAGCTCGACGGCGTGAAGTTAGAATGGCGCAGCGGGCCGAGCGTCTGCGTCGTACTGGCGTCCGGAGGCTATCCGGGAGACTACAAAACGGGCAAACCGATTCAGGGGATCGAAGCCGCCGAGGCAACCGGTGCAACTGTCTTCCATGCAGGTACACGACAAGGAGCAGCGGGCCTCGAGACTACCGGCGGCAGAGTACTCGGTGTAACGGCGAGCGGCGCCGATCTCGCAAGCGCCATTGATGCGGCCTACGCCGGCGTTCGGGCCATCCAATTTGATGGGATGCATTACCGCACCGACATTGGCCGCAAGGGCCTCGAACGCTACAATGGAAAGACGCGGGCACGTAGCTCAGATGGATAGAGCGGTCGCCTCCTAAGCGACAGGTCGGCAGTTCGAATCTGCCCGTGCCTACCACGCCCTCCAACGTCAACGAGGCCAATTGAAACCGAACCTTCGAATTGGGAGGCCTCTGATTCTGCGCTTTCGCTGTTAGCTTTTGATTGCTTTTTTCGCCTTCGCGGCGGCATTCTCGGCTTTCGCAGCGGAGTGATTCTTATTGTGGCGCGCCACGGCTTTCGCAATCTCCTCTGCGGAGAGCTTGGTGTGATTGTCCGAATGCAAAACGTCTGTTGCTGGACCGGTATTCGTTTCCATTGATTAATTAGCTCCTTACCTCTGAACTTGGAACACAGCCGGCAGCGGCGCTCCTTGAAACACTGTGCTACCGCAGTGCACGAAATGGCCCACACCGGAACCTCTGCTACCTATGGGCTGAGACCGTTGCGACGGCTTGTCAGCGAAGGCGTATCGGTCCTCGGGAGCGGCCTGTCGTAGCTCCCTCGCCTAGCAGCCGCTGACCGGCGGTCGCCGCTTGACCGAATATGGTCATTCGTCAGGGGCCTTTCTCTCTCCAATCCGGGCCCGCAACTCCTGTGCAGGCGATTCGTCTCAACTGTAGACAATATTGGCGCAACCCGTGCAACAGGATGGTGGTGCAAGGTCCGGGAGGAAGGTGTCTTCATGCAAAGATTCATGGCTGTACTTAGCGATCCAGTCGATAAAATCGAGTTCGAAAAATCGTGGCACAGCGTTCAGACCCTCGGCAAAAGCGCACCGAGAGTGGAGTTCGCCTTCGTTGGACAGACGGTTTCGGCCATCGTGCATTCTGATGTTGCGTTGCAGTGGCCGTCGGCCAGTTTCCACCAGATCTTCAGCGCTGCGATCCGAAGGCTGAATCGGGCCTGCAATATCCGCTGGCTTTGAAGCGAACCTGGGGACAAGAGTGGGTTTCGAAATTCCACCAGCTCCCCGCGTGAGCCCTTGCTCCGTGCCAAAATAGGAATGTTCCCGCCTCCCCGGAAAGCGTCGTAATGTCGTTCGTTCATCTGCATTGCCACACCGATTATTCGCTGCTCGACGGGGCCTGCGATATCAAGAAGCTCATGGAAATCGTGGTCGAGCAGAAGATGCCGGCCGTTGCCATGACCGACCACGGGAACCTTTTCGGCGCGGTCGAGTTCTATAACGCCGGCAAAGCGGCGGGCGTCAATCCCATCATCGGCTGCGAGGTCTATGTCTCGCAGCAGGGACACAAGACGCGCTCCGATACCGATCGCTACAACCACCTAGTCCTGCTGTGCGAAAACCAGGAGGGCTACCGCAACCTGATTAATCTTGTCTCCACCGGCTACCTGGATGGCTTCTACTACAAGCCTCGCATCGATCTCGATTTACTCTCGCAGCATTCCAAAGGGCTGATCGCGCTGTCGGCTTGCCTGCGCGGGCAGCTTGCGGAAACCATCCTCGCTGACAAGTACGAAGAGGCGCGGCGGCTGGCGTACACGTACTCCGACATTTTCGGCAAGAACAACTTCTTTCTCGAAGTGCAGGACCATCACCTGGAGCAGGACAAGCGGCTCACCCCGGAGTTGAACCGGCTCTCGCACGAGACTGGCCTGCCGCTGGTGGCCACCAACGATTCGCATTACCTGCGCAAGGAAGATGCGCGCGCGCACGAAATCCTGCTCTGCATCCAGACCGGCAAGTTCCTCAGTGACCCGAACCGCATGCACTGGAGCTCGCCGGATTTTTATCTGAAGTCGCGCGCGGAGATGCTGGAGTTGTTTGGGGAGTTGGGAGAGGCTGTCGACCGCACGGGCGAGATCGCCGAGCGCTGCCACGTCAGCCTCGACAAAGTGAAGGAGCCGTTTCCCAAGTTTGACGTTCCCGCCGAGCACACTACCGACACCTACTTCGAGTTTGTGGCGCGCCAGGGTTTCGAATCGCGCCGGCCGCGCCTGGAGGCGCTGCGCACCAAGGGCCTGCTGAAGCACGACCTTCCGGAATATTCCGAGCGCCTGGATCGGGAAATCCAGATGATCCAGAAGATGAAATTCTCGGGCTACTTTCTAATCGTCTGGGATTTTATCCGCTACGCCAAAATGCGTGGCATTCCGGTAGGGCCGGGGCGCGGCTCGGCAGCCGGCAGCCTGGTCGGCTACGCCATGGCCATCACCGATATCGACCCGCTGCAGTACGGGCTGCTGTTTGAGCGCTTCCTCAATCCGGAACGCATTAGCATGCCCGATATCGACATCGATTTCTGCATGAACCGCCGCGGCGAGGTGATCCATTACGTCACCGAAAAATACGGCCGCGAGCAGGTGGCGCAGATCATCACCTTCAATACGCTGGGCGCGCGCGCCGCCATCAAAGATGTGGGCCGCGTGCTGGAGCTGCCGTTCGCCGACGTGGAGCGCCTCACCAAGATGGTGCCCAACGTCCTGAACATTTCCCTGGACGAGGCTCTCAAGCAGGAACCGGGCTTCGACGAAGCGGCAAAAAAAGACCCGCGCGTCGACGACATCCTCAAAGTCGCGCGGCGTCTCGAAGGCCTGGCGCGCAACTGCTCGGTGCACGCCGCGGGCGTGGTGATCTCGCCGCAGCCGCTCAAAGAGCTGGTGCCGCTCTACAAGACGAACCGCGATGAAATTGTGACGCAGTTCGATATGAACGGCCTGGAGAAGCTCCAGCTTCTGAAGATGGATTTTCTCGGGCTAACTACGTTGACGCTGATCGAAGATGCCCTACGGCTCATCGACAAGCGTCACCATATAAAGCTCGATCCGCAGGAGCTGCCGCTCGACGACGAGGCGACTTACAAAATCTTCGGCGAGGGGCTCACCAGCGGCATCTTCCAGTTTGAGTCGGGCGGCATGCGCGACATACTGCGGCGCTACAAACCTAGCCGCATCGAGGATCTGACCGCACTCAACGCGCTGTACCGGCCGGGGCCGATTCAAGGCGGCATGATCGACGATTTCATCGAGCGCAAGTTGGGACGGCGCGCGGTGCAGTACGATCTGCCGGAATTGAAAGAACTGCTTGAGGAGACATACGGCGTCATCGTGTACCAGGAGCAGGTGATGCAGATCTCCAACCGCCTGGCGGGCTATTCGCTGGGCGATGCCGATCTGCTCCGCCGCGCCATGGGAAAGAAGAAGGCGGAAGAGATGGCCGCGCATCGCGATCGGTTCATCAAAGGCGCGGTGGAACGCGGCTTTCCGCCGAAGAAGATCGAGAAGATCTTCGATCTGATGGAGCAGTTCGCCGGCTACGGTTTCAACAAATCGCACTCGGCGGCGTATGCCTACCTGGCCTTCGTTACGGCGTACCTAAAAGCTCACTACCCGGTGGATTTCCTGGCGGCGCTGCTGACTTCGGAAACCGGGAACACGGCCAAGGTGGTGAAGTACATCAACGAGTGCCGCGAGATGGGCATTAAGATTTTGCCGCCCGACGTGGACCACAGCGACTGGAGCTTCACGCCCGATGGCGAGGCCATTCGCTTCGGCTTGGGCGCGGTGAAGAACCTGGGCCCGTCGGCGGTAGAAGCGATTGCCAAGGCACGCCAGGAGACCGGCGCATTCCGATCGCTGCATCAATTCTGCGAGAAAGTCGACCCGGGGGCGCTCAACAAGCGCATGATCGAGAGCCTGATCCGCGCCGGCGCCATGGACTCGCTGGAAGGCACGCGCTCGCAAAAAGTGGCGGCGATAGATGGCGCGATGGAAGCCGGGCAGCGGGTGTGGCGGGATCGCGAATGCGGCCAGCACGGCCTCTTCGGCGAAGTATTGGAGCACGAAACAACCCACGCCGCGCTGCCCACCGTGCCGGATTGGAGTGACAAAGAGAAGCTGGCTGCGGAAAAGGAGATGCTGGGCTTCTGGGTTACAGGCCATCCCCTCGACCGCTACGCCGACAGAATCGCCGACCTGGCATCGCATGACAGCTCCAATTTGGAAGGGCTCGGCAAAGGCGTGGAAGTCGCGCTGTGCGGCGTACTGACCGGCATCACGCGCAAGCGCAACCGCGAGGGGAAGCCCTGGGTCACATTGATGATCGAAGACCGCGTCGGCTCCGTCGAAGCGATGGTATTCGCCGCGAGCTACGAGCGCCTGGCCGCTGAGGTGGTGGAAGACACAGCCGTTTTCGTTCGCGGGTTGGTGCTGCCCGAGGAGAATGCGCCGCCGAAGATTTCGGTGCAGGATATTGTGGCGCTCGACAACAAACGCGAAGACGTGCCGGCCGTGATTTCCATCCGCGTCTGGTTAGGAAAGAACGGAGTAGCAGACAAGGCTCAGGCCTTGGAGGAGTTGTTCAAGCGCAAGCCCGGACCCACGCAAGTGCGTCTGCGGCTCGATCTGCCGCGAGATTTCTCGGTGCTCCTGGATGTGGGGGCGAAAGTCAAACCGGACCGCGAGTTCCGCACCGTGGTGGAACAGATCTGCGGCCCGGATTCGATTGAGAAGGTGGCGGGATAACTACGGATTCGTTGTAACTGTCACGACCCCGGGAACATCCTCGACATGTCCCAGACTTACCAGCGTCCGGCCGCTGACTGTGTCAAAAATCTCGAGCGTTGGAATCAGCTTGCACGCTGGTGGCGTTGGCGTGGCACCGGCCGCAGTTGGCGGCGGCGGGAACGGAGGAATCATGATGGTCGCGCGGATCTCGCGTCGATCGCCTGCCACTATTAATTTCAGATCGGTGTCGCTGCGCAGGTCGAACGCGGCACTGGTTCCGGGAACCACATTAACCGTCGTCGTTTTTAGGACTGTTCCATCCCCAGCCACAAACGACACAGCAGCCGAACAAATGACGCCAAGCGCTGGGGGCTGCACTCCAGGGTTCAGCAGATTGAGCTGTGCGGTTTGGGCGTCCGCAATCCCGATCATGCCGGTGGTTTGAAGAGTTCCGCCGACCGGAATGGTTTGGCCGGATAGAGCCATGGCGGTAATCGCCAGGACACACGTCAAGCGAGCGTAGTACAGCATGGTAGCTTACCTCCGAGTGAGTTTCGTTTAGGACCGGGCAAGCGCTCGGTGGCAGAGACTTACTCTGGTCGGGCCTCCGAACCCGCCGCTTGCTTGCCGGTCTAGACAATCAAACCCGGACGGGTCGGAGGAGTTTTGCGGGATGTACTGACTTTAATCAGACTGATGGCGGGCAGTGAAAACAAAAGCACCGCTTCCTGGCCAGTCTTACCGTGACCAAAGGGAGCGGTGCTTTTTAAGCGAGCTTTCGCAACGCCTGCCGTTAGTGATTCTCTTTGTGTTCTTCTTTGTCTTTAGGCTGTGGCTTCTTGTCCGACTTTTGCGGCTTCTTATCTTCCTTATGTTCTGGGGTCGCAGCCGTCGTGTGGGTGGTCTCCGCGGGCGTGGAATTTGGCCGCGCGACGTTGGTGGAACTTGGCGGGTTTGCTGGTTGAACCGAGGCGGACGGGGGACGGTCGTTCCGCACAGGGCGGTCGATCACCGCAGGACGTGGCGGATTGTTCGGTTGTGTGACCGTGACGGCCGGCTGCGCCGCGGCAGGCGTCGGCCGCGGATTCGGCGGAGGCTCGATGGCAGGCTTGGGCGGATTTACGGGTTGCGCGATGGCAGGTACCGGCCGCGGATTCACCGGCGTCTGGTTCGCCGGTGGAGCCGTGACGACCGCCGGCCGCGGCGGATTCACAGGCTGCGCCGTAGCAGGTACCGGCCGCGGATTCGGTGGCGGCTGGTTAGCCGGCGGCAGGGCCACGGGCGCTTGGGTCACCTGGGCGCGCGGCAGCGCCGGGCGCACCTGCGGTGTTGCCTGAAGCGTCCGGGGTTGACTCTGTCTCACGTTGTTCAGAGTCGCCGGGTCCAGCGGGCGTCCCTGATTGGCTTGCAGCGCCTGCTGTTGGGCGCCGAAGGAAACCGGAGGCGGAGGAGGCGTGGCCTTGGCCACCACCGTCTGCTGCATTGCCTGCGCCGGCGGTCGGACCACTGGCGTCGTGGTGCCGGATTGCCGTTGGACGATGCTCTCCGGGCGCGGGGCTACGGCAGCCGTGCTTCCCACCACCTGCGCCTGCGCGGCTTGTTGGGGCGTTACCACAGTGGCCACCTGCGCTACCGGCCGCGCCGAGACAAATGCCTGCTGTGGCACGGCGGTCACTGCGCCGTTCACGTTCTGATTGACGTAGCGGACGTTGGTCACGTTGACGTTGGTCACATTGATATTGGTGACGTTGACATGCGTGATATTTACATTGCGAACATACGTGTCGGAGACGTGATAGGCAGGCCGATAGACCTCGCCCGGACCGAGCGGGAACCAGGCTACGCCGCCACCGCCGCCGCCAATGGAAACCGAGAGCGAGAAATGAGGGCCTCCGACGAAGGCCACCAGCGCCGGAGCGTAAACCGGACGCTCGACCACTCTGCCGGGGATCCAGACCCAGCCTCCCGCGGCAAACGCCCATCGCCCGTAGTGGAAGGGAGCGAAGCCCCACGGCGCGTCATCCACCCAGGTCCAGCCCCATGGCGCGACCCAGGCCCAATGACCGTAGCGATAAGGCGCCCAACCGACCACCACGCGGGTCGGCGCCCACACCCATCCATAAGGAGGCACTTCGCGCCACGCTCCGTTGGCGTCCAGGTCTTCATAGCCGATCATCTCGCGCGGCACATAGCGAACCGATTGCGATGTCTCCTCGCGGCGGTCGCGCGCCTGGCAGAAGGCGTCGAATGCATCGGGCGGAGGAACATCGATCAGATCGCGGCTCACCGAATCGGTCCCGGTGATGCGTGCGGCCTGCCGCGGATGCACCGGAAAGGCCGTACCACCCGCAGTCAATTCCGCATCGCCGGCGCGGACCGCGAGAAAGGTCACCGCGTTATCGCCGTCGGCGCTGATGCGATAATCGCCGGGACGCAGCAAGGTGACCGCGACGTTCGGGGTATCCACTTCGAAGCTCTGGTCGTCTGCCAGGGCGCGCAACCGGACGTGGATGGTTCCGGCGGTGAGACTGAGTTGCACGGTGCGATCATCCAGGTTCAAGAAATTGAGCGCAGTCTCGGAGTTCATGCGCACAGCGGTAGAGCCGATGTGCATTTCCGCCTGCGCGCCCCGATCGGCCCATAGATGGTCGCCAGTGGTCAGGGGATAGTTGGGTGTGGCGGGGGCCCAATCGTCGATACTTCCGGGACGAAAGGACACCGCGCCGGTTTCATAGTTCAGCCGCGCCACGCGCGTAGGCGGATCGCCCGGATCGGCCAAAACCGGCAACGCGGCGAGGACAAATAAAGTACTCCAGAATCCGATTCTCCGTACCACAGCTTTCTCCTTCACTCGTTCTAACCCATTTGAGGGAAAAGTTGCCGCGACCGTTACGGTCGGCCATATTAAAATACCGCAACCAAATGTCACCAGACGAGTTAACCGTGGATACTCACCACTTCGGAAGGACGGCGCGGTGTCCTACGCTACCCACACATTCTGCACAATCGATTGGGCTTAGCCATTTAGGCTAGATCGTCTCGGTAATGGCATTACTAAAAGGTCCGGTGCTACCTTTGCCTAGACCTAGTTGTCACGGGAGGAAGAGGTATCATGTCGAAGACGTTTTCCGGAGCATTGCTGCTCATTCTCGCTGTTGCGGCCGTGTCGGCCTCGGCCCAAACCACATTTACAGTGAACGTGACCTTCAGCGATGGAGATACCTTGTCGGGTACGTTCACCTCCACCAGCCCTTATACCAGTAACCCTACTAGCTGGAATGTTCAAGTCACCGGACCGACCGCCGGCCATGACTTCTCCAGTTCTACCGGCTCTGGCGCCGCGATCGTGCAAACACCGGCCAATCCCGCTGGTTGCGGCGGCGTGTCAGACGCGCAGGAGCTGACGTTTGCCAGCCCGGGATTCACGGTTTACAGCACGCTGTGCCTCTCCACCGCACTTAGTTCAACCGGCGCAACACTGGATTTGCCGAATACGCTGGATTGCGATGGCACATGCGGCACGGCAACTGCCGGATCGATCAGTGCGAATGTAGCGCCCACGTTCATCAAGGCGTTCGATGTTAACGTGATTACGGTGGGACAGACCACTCGCCTGGGATTCGCGATTGTAAACCCGACCGGCAACACGGCGCTGACTGGCCTCGCCTTCACCGATACGCTGCCGGGCGACCTGCTGGTAGCGCCGGGCACTGTGCTGAACACCTGCGGCGGCACGCTCACAGCCGTTCCGGGAACCAATTCCGTCAGTTATACCGGAGGCAGTATCGCGGCCGGATTGGTTACGTGCAACGTAATCATTAATGTCACGCCGGTGGCACCTGTGTCCGCAGCCACGAGCTTCACCAACACGACCTCCACCCTGACGTCGCATCAGGCGCCAACTGCTGCGCCCGCCTCAGCCTCGATCCTGGTGATCCCTGCGGATGCGGCTCTCATCAGCTATTCGGCGAACCTGAAGGCCGGTGACTCGAAGATCAACCTCACCAACGCGGGAACCGACGGCGGCAATGACGCTACGGACTCCCTCTGCGCCAATGTGTATGTGTTCGCAGAAGATCAACAATTGATCGAGTGCTGCACCTGCCCGCTCACCCCCAATCATCTGAGCACTCTCTCGGCTCAGAACGATCTGATCAGCAACACCCTGACGCCGGGCGTGCCGATCGGCATCACAACGATGCTGGTGGCCTCCACCGGCGCCTGCAACGCCGCCGCCGTGGCCCCGGCTAACCTGGTGGGTGGTCTGCGCGCCTGGGGCACCACGCTGCATGCCGCGCCTGGTGGTGGATTCGCCGTAACCGAAACCCACTTCCGCAAAGCTGCGCTGAGCCCCACGGAGCTGGCCAAGATGACCTCATTCTGCGGGTTCATTCAAGCCAACGGGTCCAAGTTCGGCGTTTGCAACGCGTGCCAAGACGGCGCAGCCGGCGCCCAGAAGCAGTAGTTCTCACGCAGCGAGCGCCGGCCTCTAGTTCAGGTCGGCGCTCTGCAGCAAGGGATTATGCCAGGCCTTGCTGCGAACGTGGGTGCGGGATTGAATGCGCCAACCCTGCGCGGTTTTCACATAGATATCTTCGTAGCCGCCGAAACGCTGCACGTGGTTCGGACCCTTTTCCCCAATTACCACTAAGTAGACCCGACCCTTGGCTCCTTCCGGCGTGGGGGTGATCACATGATTGATCATCAGGTGACTCCAGTCTTTCCAACCGACATCTTTGCAGCCGCGCGATCCGCCGCCCGATACCGCGGCTAACTGTTCGCGACTCTTTGCGCGTACCAATCCGTGGACCTTGTAACCTTCTTCGGTGAAATTATCAATGAAGCGGCCGTCCGCAGTGAATAGATCGGCGTAGTCATAGCCGTTGTTGGAGCAGGTGTCGATAGCTTGCGCGTAGCGATTCGCGAGCTGCTGGATCTCGAAATAATCCAGGGCCGTTAGGGTTGTGGGCTTCGTGGCAGCTCCGGAGGCCTTCTGCGGCGTGTGAATGGTCGCTAGCGCGAACAATGCCAAGGCCGGCGCCACGGTGCATAACAGAGGTCGTTTTCGCATCATCCGAAGTTGTCACGCGTGCCAGTGGGAGTCAAGGGTTGGTGCGCGACCGCCGATACTGCCTTGCCATCCGGATCTGCAGCCAATCGGGAATCCAGGGCAGAACGACGACAGCCAGCTTATAAAACACGCCGGGAACTACGAATAATTTCCCGGCGGCGAGGCCTCGGAGGGAAGCGTCCACCACGTCTTCGGAACGCATCCACATCCAGGAGGGAACGCTCTTCCGGTCTACCCCTACCACGTCGTGAAACTCTGACAGCGTGAATCCCGGGCAGAGCGCCTGCACTTTCACCGGTGAGCGGGCGCTCTTCATTTCCAGGTATAAACCTTTGGTGAAGCTGTTCATCCAGGCCTTGGTGGCGTAGTAGCAGACATTCCCTGGACTCTGACCGAATCCGGCCACCGAGGAGACATTAATTACGCCGCCCTTGGCGCGCGCCGTCATCCCCTGGAGCGCAGCATGCGTGAGGCGAAGTGTGGCGATCACGTGGAGGCGGTGCATCTGATCCTCTCGATCCAAGGGCAGTTGAGAAAAGGAACCGGTGCTGCCAAAGCCGGCGTTGTTCACGAGCAGTTCCAGATCCGGCGCCGCGGCGATACGGTCTTCTACTTGCTTCAAATCCGCGGTGTCGGTTAAGTCGGCTACCAGGATTTCAGCGCCGTCTAACTCGGCCGCCAGCGCTTCCAGGCGCTCGCGCCGGCGTGCTACCAGAATCAGCCGGTAGCCATCGCGGGCCAACCGCCGGGCGAATGTTTCGCCGATGCCGGCGGACGCGCCGGTCACCAGCGCCAGTGGTCTGGTACTAGCCATAGTGGCTATCAGTGTATATCTTCTGAAATGGCAGCCCCGTCACGACAGATGTAGAATAGTTGTGCCACTGCCACGCCCGTCGGCACGGCTTTGGGAGGGTCTGGTTGCAACGCACCGATACAGATGATCCGGCTTACTTCCACAAAGTAGTAGATTGCCAGTGGGCTTGTCCCGCGCACACGAATGTACCGGAATATATCCGGCTCATCGCGCAGGGAAAATTCACCGAAGCCTACATGCTCAACCGCGAGTCCAACGTTTTTCCCGCCATCTTAGGCAGGACATGCGATAGGCCTTGCGAACCGGCCTGCCGCCGCGAGCGCATTGACGGCAAGCCTGTGGCCATCTGCCGCCTCAAGCGCGTGGCGGCCGACCATCGCGGCGATATCCAGAACCTGTTGCCGGAGATTCCGAAAAAGAAGAACGGTAAGCGCATCGCGTGCGTGGGCGCGGGACCGGCTTCGCTTACCGTGGCTAACGACCTGATGCCATTGGGCTATGAGGTGGTTATCTACGAAAAGTACGAAAAGCCCGGCGGGCTGATGCTCACGAATATTCCTGCGTTCCGCCTGCCTCCCACCGTACTCAACGAAGAGATCGACTACATCCTGAACATGGGCGTGGATATACGGTACAACTCGCCCATCAACAGCATGACGGCGCTGCTGCAGGAAGGCTATGACGCCATCTTCGTGGGCGCTGGAGCGCCGCGCGGCAAGGAACTGGATATTCCGGGCCGTCACGACACGGATCATATTTATATAGGGATCGACTGGCTGGAGTCGATTGCCTTCGGGCACGTTGAGTCGATCGGCGAGCGCGTGCTGATCATCGGAGTCGGCAACACGGCCATGGATTGCTGCCGCTCGTCGCGTCGCCTGGGCGCTAAGTCAGTCCGGGTGATGGCGCGCCGCCCGCGCGGCTACTTCAAAGCTTCGCCGTGGGAGCTGGATGACGCCGAAGAGGAGGGCGTCGAGATCATTATTAACCACGCCCCCAAACGGTTCGTGATTGAAAACGGAAAACTGATCGGCATGGAGTTCGAGCGATTGGAGTGGGACAAGGGCGCCAAGAACTCGAAGGTCATCGACACGATTTTCCTGCCGGCCGATGATGTGATTCTGGCCATCGGTCAAGAGAACGCATTCCCGTGGTTTGAGCGCGACCTGGGCGTCGAGTTCAATAAGTGGGAAGAGCCCATCGTGGACAAAGTTACGATGGAGTCCACCAGGCCCGGTATCTTCTTTGGCGGCGATGCGGCGTTCGGACCTAAGAACATCATCTGGGCGGCGGAGCACGGGCACCAGGCGGCCATCTCCATCCACAATTACTGCCAAGGGATTCCGGTTTCGGAACGGCTGCCCATGGGCATGAACCTCGTCAGCCAGAAGATGGGGCTCGGTCAATGGAGTTATCACAACGATTACAATCCGGCGTTGCGCCAGAAGATGCAGCACGTCGATCTGGAGCAGCGCTTTAAACAAATGAATATCGAAGTGGAGCTGGGCTTCGACGCCGCGCAGACTGCGCGGGAAGCGCAGCGCTGCTTGAACTGCGACGTGCAAACCGTTTTTTACGCGGCGCGCTGTATCGAATGCGACGCCTGTATCGACGTGTGCCCGCTGCTGTGCCTCACCATCGCGCCGGATGGGGAAGAGGAACAGGTGCGGCAGCGTCTTTCGGCCCCCGCCACCAACCTCGATCAGGCGCTTTACGCCTCTGCCCCGCTACCTCAGACCAAACGACTCATGCTCAAGGACGAAGATCTGTGCGTCCACTGCGGCCTTTGCGCCGAACGCTGCCCCACGGCGGCCTGGGACATGCAGAAGTTCGACCTCGAAATTCCATACGCAGGAAGGCTCGCACTTGCAGAAGCAACGGACCACTAGCAACGGCAATAGCGCCACGACGCGCGTTAATGATTTTGCAATGAAGCTGGGCAACGTGAACGGCACCGGCTCGGCCAGCGCCAACGGTCTGCTGATGCAGGCGATCTTCCGCATGGGCATCCCGGTTTCCGGGAAGAACCTGTTTCCCTCGAACATTCAGGGACTGCCCACCTGGTACGAGATTCGCGTCAATAAGGACGGTTATACGGCACGCGCGTTGGACTACGATCTGATCGTCGCCATGAACGGGCAGACCTACGAGCGCGATGTTCGCGAGGTCCGCGAAGGCGGCTACCTGATGTACGATTCCACCTGGCCACTCGACCCGGCGCTCGACCGAAAGGACATCACGTTCCTGGGTGTGCCCCTGGCCAGCATGTGTAACGAGCAGTTTCGGGATCCACGCGAGCGAATTCTCATGAAGAACATCGCGTATGCGGGCTCGCTGTGCGCGGTGCTCGACATCGATATGGACATCGTAGAGACATTGCTCGACGAGAAATTCGCCGGCAAGAAGGCGCTGCGCGAGTCCAACCGAAAGGCCCTGCGACTGGGCCTCGATTACGCACGGGAACATTTCGCTCCGCTGCCGTTCCGCCTCGAAAAGATGGATGCCAATGGGGACAAGATCCTCATCGACGGCAATACTGCCACGGCGCTGGGCTGCATGTACGCCGGCGCCACGGTGGCGGCCTGGTATCCCATCACGCCCTCCACCTCGGTAATGGACGCGTTCAAGGAATTCTGCGAAAAGTACCGGCGCGATCCGGAGACGGGCCGGAACAACTACGCGATCCTGCAAGCGGAGGATGAGCTCGCGGCCATCGGCATGGTGATTGGCGCCTCGTGGGCGGGTGCCCGCTCGTTTACTTCCACGTCCGGACCCGGCATCTCGCTGATGAACGAGCTTCTCGGGCTGGCGTACTACGCGGAGATTCCGGCGGTGATTATGGACATCCAGCGGGTGGGGCCTTCCACGGGGATGCCCACGCGCACGCAGCAAGGCGACCTTTTCGAATGCGCGTACGCTTCGCACGGCGATACCAAGCACATCCTGTTGTTTCCCGCGAACCCGAAGGAGTGCTTTGAATTCGCACCGAAGGCTTTCGACCTGGCAGAGCGTTTTCAGACACCCGTGTTTATGCTTTCCGATCTCGATATCGGGATGAACGACTGGGTTGTGCCGCGCCTGACATGGGACGATTCTTTCCGCCCGGATCGCGGCCGCGTGCTGGATGCGGAAGAAGTGCAGCAACTTTCCCGCTTCCTGCGTTACACCAACGAAGACGAGAACAACGTGGCGGCGCGCACGCTCCCTGGCGTGGACCCCAAGGCCGCCTACTTCACGCGCGGCTCGGGCCACACGAAAGACGGCGCCTACACCGAGATTCCGGACGAATATCAGGAAGTGGTGGACCGGCTGGCGCGCAAGCACAAATCCGCATCGGGCTTCGTGCCGCCCTCGGTCGTGATCAAAACGCCGGGGGCGAAGATCGGCATTATCACGCTGGGCGGCTGCGATATGGCCGTGCGCGAAGCCATCGACCGCTTGCCTGAATTCGGAATCCGCGCCGACTTCCTGCGTGTGCGCGGTTTTCCGTTCGATGCGATCGCGGAGACATTTTTGGAGGAACACGAAGTCTGTTTCGTGGTGGAACAGAACCGCGACGCCCAGTTGCGATCGCTGCTGCTTCTGGAAACGCCGGTGGAAAAGGAAAAGCTGCGATCGGTGCTCGTCTACGGCGGTTTTCCGCTGAGCGCGCAGCATGTCATCGAAGGCATTAGCAGTCAAATGGGGGTATCGACCGTTGCCGTCCATCAGTAAGCCCATCGCCGTTCATCCCAGCCTGAAGCGCAATGAGCTGGGGTTGACCGTGCGCGACTACGAAGGGTCCATGTCGACGCTGTGCGCCGGGTGCGGACACGACTCGGTGACCGCGGCGCTGGTGCGCGCTATCTGGGAGCTGTCGTTGCCGCCGCACTTGATCGGCAAGATCAGCGGCATCGGCTGCTCTTCGAAGACGCCCGCGTATTTTGTGAGCGGCGCGCATGGATTCAACGCGGCGCATGGACGCATGCCTCCGATCGCGACCGGGGCAAACGCCGCTAACCGCGAGATGACTTACATCGGCATCTCAGGCGATGGCGACTCGCTCTCCATCGGCCTGGGCCACCTATGCCATGCGATCCGCCGCAACGTGAAGATGGTGTACGTCATCGAGAACAACGGCGTATATGGCCTGACCAAGGGCCAGTTCTCCGCCTCAGCCGACGTCGGTTCCAAAAGCAAGCGGAAGGAAGCGAACCGGATGTCGCCCATCGATCCGGTGACGCTGGGATTGAGCCTGGGCGCGACGTTCGTTGCGCGCGGTTTCTCCGGGGACAAAGAACAGCTGGTGCCGATCCTGAAAGCGGCTATGAAGCACCGCGGCTTCGCGCTGGTGGATGTGATTTCTCCATGCGTGACGTTCAACGATCACGAGGGTTCTACAAAGAGCTACATGCACGTGCGGAGCCAGCAGCTTAAAGCGACCGAGGCGGATTTCGTAGCGCCGACATCGGAAATTCTGGCGACCATCGGGCAGAATGGCGCAGTGAACGTGACTATGCACGATGGCAGCACGGTATCGTTTAAGGGCGTGCCGCCGGATTACGATCCCTCGGACCGGGAGAAGGTTTTCTCGTATATGCAGGAGCAGCAGGCTAAGGGCGCGATCGTGACGGGGTTGCTTTATATCGATGAGACCGTGGCCGATCTGCACGAGCTGAGCCAGACGCCGGATCAGGCGCTGATCAAGGTGCCGTATGAGAAACTGTGTCCGGGTTCGGTGAAGCTGGATGCGTTGATGGAAGAGTTTCGGTAGCCGGGGTTGCTAGCGTTGTAACTGCTGATACGGCCCTGCCGCATACACGATCTTGCCGCCCACCATCGTTAGTAGCGACTCCAGCCTGCCTACCTGCTCCACCGGCACCGTCATGTAATCGGCCGAGAGAACCGCGAGATCCGCGAGTTTCCCCGGCTCGAGCGATCCGCGCTTCGATTCGTCGCGCGAGAACCAGGCGCTGCCCAACGTGTAGAAACGCAGGGCATCCTGGCGGCTGGGCGTCTCTTCGGGTCCGCGCAGGGCCGTGCCGGCAACCGTCTTACCGTCGAGGAACCACTGCAGCGCCGTAAACGGGTTGTAGGACGCCACACGGTGCGCGTCGGTTCCCGCGCCGATGGCTACTCCGATCTCCTTGGCCGTCTCGACGGGCGGCGCACGACGCGCGGCAACGGCGCCGGCCTGCTGCAGGAACGCGTCGCCGCCGAAATACATGGCATCCTGGACGGTCCAACCGACACCCAACGCCTTCATGCGCCGTAAACTCTCGGGCGAAGCGTCGTTCAGATGAGCGATCGACCAATGCAGCGGGGCAATCGGCGCCTCTTTATTGACTCGTTCGAAAACCGATAGCAGCTCACCCACCGACGCATCGCGGCCCCAATGCTGGGTGAGAGTCATGCCGCGCTCGGCAGCCCACCTGGCGATTTCGTAATACTTGTCCTTCTCCGCCTGAGTAGGCTTATCATTGTTGTACATGGCTGCGGTGACGCTTTCTCCGATGCCGTTGAAGCGCAGCATGTCGTCGCCAAAGCCCATGGGCAGCAGGCGGGTGAGGTTCTGGAATTCCTCCAGTTCCGAACCGGGCGTCTGCGTGCCAAGGCTGTAAGCCACGCGTGCGGTCATCTGACCGTCGCGCCACACCTGGAAGAGCGCCGCATAGTCACTCGGAGTCATGTTATTGCCCTGTGGATCGACCACGCCAGTCATGGCCAGGCGATTGAGTTCGCGGAAGAATTTCTTCGTCCCCTCCACCTGGTCGGCGAAGCTCGGTTTGGGCAGCCGGTCGAACAGAGAGGTGATTACGCGCTGCGGCCCGCTGATGCCGCCCGTGAGTTTGCCATCAGCGTCGCGTTCCAGGCGGCCGCCGGGCGCCAGGTCGGACTCGCTGGAAATATGCAGGGCCTGAAACCCCGCGGGCGTCATGATGACCCAGCCATAGGCCAACTGCACATAGACCGGATTGTCGCGCGCCGCAGCGACGAGCTCCGCCTGGGTCGGCCGGCGATTTTCCTGGAATTGCTGCACGTTCCAGCCGCCGGCCACGATGAGCCAGGCACCCGGCTTCATGGTATGAGCGGCCTCGCGAATGCGGCCCAGCGCTTCGGGGAGCGAGCGTGCACCGATCCAGTTCACCTCGGTGCTGAAGCTCAACGCGGCACGGATGGCGTGCAAGTGGGAATCGATCAAGCCGGGAATCACCGTGCGGCCTTCGAGATCGATTAGGCGCGTTTGGGGTCCCGCTAATTTGCGGATCGCGGCGGTATCACCGGTTGCCAGGACCTTACCGTCGCGGATCGCCATGGCTTGGCGTATGGAAAATCCTGCATCTACGGTCAGAATCTTTCCATTGACAAGGACGGCGTCCTGCGCCCCAGCGGTCAGGCATAGGGTGATTGCAGCGACCAGGTATTTCAACGCGTTCTCCTTCTACATAAAGGTAGCTCAAGAACGCTGTGACCGCTCCTTTTAGGCTACGCCTCGGTAACGCGCTGCCTTCTGCGGGAAGCCCAATACTTCTTCATACGCTGCGATACCTCGCGGCGTTCGTCAACTCCCATCGACTTGCGCCCGCGTCTCTCCGTCCGCTCGCCGAAGGCACTCTGCCGGGTGACCACCAGTTCCTCGAGCAATGCAATCGCCTGCACGAGTTTTTCTTTTTGACTGTGTAAGTCTCGAATCAGATTTTCGATGTTCACCGCACGCAATCTCCCCAACCCTCATATCGGCAGCCCTGGCGTGAGCTTATAAGTGGACCACTGGGAGCGATATTCTTATGTTCGCTTTCGTTGCCAGCGTCAATCTAAGTGCGATTTCAAACTAGTCCAGGCGTTCAGCAACTGTGGTTCCAGCTGCGCTATCATGGCTCGGAGTAGGGTGAGGCCGGTACTTTTGCACACGGCCAATAGGAGGGGATGATCATGACGAAGCAGTTCTGTGTTCTGGGACTCCTGGTTCTACGGGTTGCCGTCGCGGCCGACGGAACAGCGCCTGTAACTTTCCAAAAAGACGTGCTGCCAATTTTGCAGAAGAACTGCCAAAGTTGCCACCGGCCCGGGCAAATTGCGCCTATGTCTTTCCTTACCTACGACAGCACGCGCCCTTGGGCCAAGGCGATGAAGGTCGCTGTGGCGACTAAGAAAATGCCGCCATGGTTTGCCGACCCCCAGTTCAGCCATTTTGCGAATGATCGCTCCTTGAAACAGACTGATATGGACACCATCGCCAAGTGGGTTGATGGCGGGGCTCCAGAGGGCAACGCAAAAGACGCTCCGCCGCCGGTTAAATGGCCCGCGGAGGGCTGGGACCTCCAGCCGGACCTAATCGTCAAGGGACCAGAAACGTTCGTGCCGGCGAGTCCCAAGAACAACGTGATCGAGTGGTCGTACATCACGGTCCCAAGCGGCTTGACCCAGGATACGTGGATCACCTCCATGGAAATCCGCCCGAGCGAGCCCTCGGTCACGCATCACATCTGCGTCATGTTCAAGCCCCACACGGACGATGTGAAGTATAACGAGCCGGTGTGGTCCGCCCGTCCCCGCGACGAGAACGGAAGAGCCCTGGCCTCCGCAGCGGGTGTCAATGGACGCGGCATTCCCGAGTCGGTTACTAAGGGAACGAACGGGATCGAAGGGTGCTACGTGCCCGGCCAGCGTACGCAGGATTACCGGATCCACGGCGCGGCGAAGCTGCTGCGCGCGGGGACGGACATCGTTTTCCAGGTGCACTACACGCCTAACGGGAAGGACGTGACGGACCGTCCGCGCATCGGGTTCACGGTGGCGAAAAGCGCGCCCGAGCACGTCTATGTTTCCTTCGGCATGTCCTCGCCGAGCGACGCCAAGAGTTTCGCCATTCCGCCCAACGATGGAAACTGGGCGAGCCCGCCGGCGGTCGCTACTTTCGCCGAGGATGTGGAGCTGGTCTACATGTTCCCGCATATGCACGTGCGCGGAAAGGACATGACCTATCGCCTGGTCTATCCGGACGGCCGGACGGAAACGATTCTCAACGTGCCGCGGTACGACTTCAACTGGCAACTGGCCTACGACCTGGCTACGCCGATCAAAGTACCCAAAGGGACCAAGCTGGAAGTGACCGCGCACTTCGACAATTCGGTCAACAACAAGTTCAACCCCGATCCCAACCAGACGGTTTACTACGGCGACATGACGTGGGAAGAGATGATGTACCCGTTCTTCAGCGTGGTGGTGGACAAGAACGTGGATCCCCGGAAGATCTTGAAGATCGTGCGGGGCCGGCAGTCGGACGGGGCGTAGCGATACAATCGCCGCCAGCATGCCTCTCGCGCCCGGAAGCCGTCTCGGACCTTACGAGATTGTAGGCCCCCTTGGCGAGGGCGGCATGGGCGAGGTCTTTAAGGCGCGCGACACGCGGCTCGACCGCACCGTCGCCATCAAGATCGGCAGCCCGCAGTTCGTGTCGCGCTTTGAACGCGAAGCCCGCGCCATCGCTGCCCTGAGCCATCCGCACATCTGCGCGCTGTACGACATCGGTCCGGATTACCTGGTGATGGAGTACATTGACGGGACACCGCTCAAAGGGCCGCTGCCGGCGGACAAGCTGCTTCCCCTGGCGTTGCAGATGGCGGAGGCGCTCGCGGAAGCCCATCGCAAAGGGGTGGTCCACCGCGATTTGAAACCCAGCAATATCCTGGTTACGACGGCCGGCATCAAGCTGCTGGATTTCGGTTTGGCGAAACACCAGACGCAAACCGCCGCGGCCGACGCCACCGCTTCGCTTACCGAAGTGGGGACCATCGTGGGAACCGTGGCCTACATGTCGCCGGAGCAGGCGGAAGGCAAGCCGGTGGATGCACGGTCCGACATCTTCTCCTTCGGGTTGGTGCTCTACGAGACGCTGAGCGGCCAGAAGGCGTTTTCCGGTGAGACCGCGCTTTCTACCCTGGCTGCAATACTGCACAAGGACCCGCGGCCACTGGAGGCGCCGCCCAAGCTGACACGCGTCATCGACCGTTGTTTGCGCAAATCGGTCGCCGAGCGCTTCCAGACCATGGCCGAGGTCATCGCGGCTCTGGAAGAAGCCGCGACCGCCAACGGTGCGGAACCCGCGCCGGCGCCATCCATCGCGGTGCTACCCTTCGCCAATATGAGCGCCGACAAAGAGAACGAATACTTCAGCGACGGGCTGGCGGAAGAGATCATCAACGCGCTCACGCAGGTTCCGGGACTCAAGGTCACGGCGCGCACCTCGGCGTTTTCGTTCCGCGGGAAGGATCTGAAGATTGCGGAAATCGCGCGGGAGTTGGGCGTGGCGCACGTACTCGAAGGCAGCGTGCGCAAGGCGGGCAACCGCATACGCGTGAGCGCGCAGCTCATCAAAGCGGGCGATGGGTTTCATGTCTGGTCGGAACGGTACGATCGCGAACTGACCGACGTGTTCGCGATTCAAGACGAAATCTCCACGGCGATTGTGGACCAGCTCAAGATGAACCTCACCGGTGGCGGTGCGCCGTTGGTGAAGCGCGCTACTACAAACCCCGCGGCATACGAGGCTTTTTTGGAAGGCCTCCATTACTGGTATCGGCTCACACCGGCCAGCACGGCCAAAGCCCGGGAGTACTTTGAGAGGGCCTTGGCGATTGATCCCAACTTTGCTCCGGCCCATGTGGGATTGGCGGACTGTTTCTTTCTGGCCGCCTCAATGGGCGGGGCCGAACCGAGGATTGTTCTGCCGAACGTCGCTGCGGAAGCCCGGCGGGCACTGGAACTAGATGAGACTTGCGCCGAAGCTCACTCGATGTTGGCTATCTTCCATCTGTTGTATGAATATAACTGGAGCGAGTGCGAGGAGCGCTTCCGGCGCGCGCTCGAATTGGCGCCCGCGTCGAATCATATCCGGTACTTGCGCGGGCGTCGCCGGTTGGAGGAGGCGGCCGTGGAGATGGATCGTGTTCTAGAGCAGGATCCGTTAGCGCCGAGTAATCACTATGGAAAGGGTTCGGTACTGATGCTCCAGGAACAGTATGAGGCGGCCGCTGAGTGCGCTCGCCGCGCCCTCGAAACCGAGCCCAATTACATGTTGGGATTGATCCTGCTCGCGAGCGCGCTGGCGTTTGGCGGGCGGTTCGACGAGGCGCTAACTGCGGCGGAACGGCTGGTCCAATTCTATGGGCGGTTGCCGATCACGCTGGCGGCTCTCGGAGATGTTTACGCAAAGGCCGGCCAGATCGAAGACGCGCGTCACATCCTCGGCGAGCTGGAAGGTTTCGCTCAACGCACCTATGTGAGCGCGAATAGTCTTGCTGTGCTGCATGCCCGTCTGGGAGACAACGACGCTGCGATCGAGTGGACCCAGAAGGCCATCGACCAGCGGGACCCGTTCATTCTGTTCCTCAAGATGTACCCCGCATGCGACGGCCTCCACTCCGACCCCCGCTACCCGGCCCTGCTGCGGCAGATGAACCTGGCGTGAGAGAATGAAAGCCCTCGAAAGGAATCGGCCTATGAACCGCAACCCGAAGTACGTCCGGGTCCTCACTCTTCTGGCGATCGCCGCGGGATTGTTGATCCCCGCAGCGAATGCGCAAAAGCGCCCAGCGGCGCCCAAGTCGGTGCGCATTTATATATTCGATGGCGGCATCATCAAAGGTCTCGATCCCGGCATGTTCCACCTTAAGAAGGAGGAGCTCGCCGAAAGCAACTTCGTAGTGGTGAGTTATCTGATCGTCCATCCCAAGGGCACGCTGATGTGGGACACGGGCACTGTCCCCGATAGCGCGTTCAAGCCGGATGGCTCGCCGGTGACGCAGGGAATCATGACGGTCAACAAGCCGCTGCTGCCGCAACTGGCCGCGATCGGTTATACTCCGGCGGACATTACCTATTTGGGTCTGTCGCATTATCACTCCGACCACACCGCCAATGCCAACGCTTTTGCCGGTTCCACCTGGCTGGTGCATCAGACCGAGCGCGACTTTATGTTTTCCGACGCGCCCAAGGGCATTATTCAGCCGGCCGGCTTTAGCGCCCTCAAGACCGCCAAGACCAAGATTTTGCCGGACGACGATTACGACGTGTTCGGCGATGGCACAGTAGTGATCAAATACGCGCCGGGGCACACGCAAGGCCACCAGGTGCTGTTTGTGAAGCTGGCCAAGACCGGGCCCGTGTTATTAGCAGGCGATCTTTATCACTACCCCGAGGAACGCAATACCGACAAGACGCCCACGTTTGAGTTCAACCACGATCAATCGCTCGCCAGCCGCGCGGCCATTGAGGCGTTCCTCAAAAAGACTGGCGCGCAGTTGTGGATCGAACACGACATGCCGACCTTCAACAAGCAGAAGAAGTCGCCGGAGTTCTACGAGTAGGGTGGACCGTTCCATGAGCCTTTGGGAACAATGGACGCGGCGGCCGCAGGGAGTCTGGTTGCGCAGAGCGCTCTTCCAGATCCACTTGTGGACCGGCATCGGTGTTGGCCTTTACGTGCTGGCGATCAGCGTCTCGGGCAGCGCGATTGTATTCCGCAACGATCTCTATAAGAAGCTATCGCCGGGACCCAAGGAGGTAGCCATCACCGGCGAACGGCTGACGCGGCAGGAGTTGAAGGCGGCGGCGGTGCGCGCCTATCCCGGTTATGTGGTGACTTATATTTTTGACGGCCGCAAAGCCAACCAGTCGACGGAAGTCTGGATGACTCGCGGCGCCGGCAAAAAGCAACGGCAGTTCAATCCGTACACGGGCGCGGACGTGGGTCCGGCGGTGCCGGCAGGTATCACTGTGTTGGCGTGGCTGGCAGATCTCCATATCAACCTGCTGGCCGGCAAGAAGGGCCGGGCGATTAACGGCGTGGGGGCAGGGTTCGTCACGCTGCTGTGCTTGACGGGCGCGGTGATATGGTGGCCGGGAACGGAGAGCTGGCGGCGCAGCTTGAGCATCCGCTGGTCGGCGAATTGGAAGCGGTTCAATTGGGATCTGCACAGCGCGACGGGAATCTGGAGCCTGCTATTCGTCCTCATGTGGGGAGTCACCGGCGTGGTGCTCGTGTTTCCGCAGCCGTATCAGGACATGGTGGGCCGCTTCACGCCCATCAACCAGCCGTTCCGGCGCGGAGGACCGATGGCGATCGGCGACCAGATATTGCGATGGCCGGCGTGGCTGCATTTCGGTAACCGCTGGGGATGGCCTTTGGAAACGCTGTGGGTGATCCTGGGACTCGTGCCCGTCCTGCTGTTCGTCACCGGAGCGATCATGTGGTGGAACCGCGTGGTGCAGCCGGCGCGTGCGCGAGCGGTGAAGGAGAAGGGCTCCGTAACAATCACAACACTTTCCAGAAGCGGATAAGGACCTTATGGCGCTGACGCTCCCCAACGCCGACGATGATGGTTTTTGTCAGCCATTGCAAATCGGCGGCAGTAGTCTCGAAGAACGCTGCGCTGCGGAAATAGTACGAGCGCGGATCGACCGTCTCCCCGGCGGCCATCCTCCGCAATACTTCGGGTGGGCCATGCCGCAAGCCGCGATTCACCACGTATATTAACGCGCCCTGGTCGGTCTGGAGCGTGTAGCGGGCATCCAATTCCGCCGCGCCGTCGGTGCGGAGGATTTGCCAATCCGCGCCGCCCTGCAGAATCCGGCCTTTCAAACCTGGCCCTTCGAATGAACCCCCGAGGATTTGGATGATGCGCCGGTTACCCACGCTAGTGACTCCCAGCTCCAATGGCGGGGCAACCTCTACTGCGGCTTCAAAAGCAAATTCCAGTTGTGGTGAGAGCATTTCACCGAGTGTGCCATTAGTTTGGAAAACACTAGTGCGTCATCGAATAGACAATGTAATTGACCGCGGTGCGGATGCCCAACGATGAATATTTCTCGGGGTAACCAGGGTCGTCCGCGTACTCCCACGAGTCGCCCAGGTCGGAATTCATGACAATCGAGACCTGGACACGGCCTTTGTCGTCATAAACAGCCCGCCAGTAGGGGGTGTCGCCGTCATACTGATACCCGTTACCGTACAGACCCCAGGCGCCGGGGACGCGGTATCGGTCATTCAGATCGTAGACGGAGTGGAAGATCTGATCGTCGTTCGCGATGTTGGCGGTCGGCCGATCGGGGAACACCTTGCGCAGGCTCTGCATAAAGACTTCCCACTCCTGGGTTCCCCAGAAGTCATCCACCATCAAAAATCCGCCGCGCAATAGGTATTCGCGGAGCGTCTTAGCCTGATTGTCGCTGAGCTTCCATTCACCCGTGCGGACGGCGTAGAGCCAGGGGAAGTCGTATACATCGCCGTCATCGAGATTGACGGGCTGCTCCACGGAGCGGCTGTGGATACGGGTAAGACGGCGCAGGGCCAAAGAGAAATGGCGGTCGGCGCGAGGATAGTCTTGGGTCCAACTGGAGTTACCCTGGGTCCAGCCCGAACCGCCGTTGCGGCTGCCGCTTCGGTCGAAACGGGCAGTGGGCGCGGGAGGATACATCAACCGGGCGAAAACCCATTCGGTCTGCTCCCGGAAATCCGGTGGAAGGGGAAAGTCATTGTATTCCACGCCGGGGTATTCGCGGAACGGCAGGCCGGCCCATAGCGCGCCGAGGAACACCAGACCGCCCATTAACCCCCAAAGTGCCTTCCGCAGCATCATCGGCCCGCTTTGCCCTGAGGATAGCACGCAGGCCGGAGGGGCCGCAGCGGATTAACTCGCCTTGCCCGATTCCTCGCTGATGCCACGAATGGCGCTGGCCACGTGGTCAACCCTCGCCTCGCCCTCATTCGATTTGGCGATCGATTCTTCCATCAGAGACGCGGTATCCCGGGCTGCCTGAGTGGAGCGCTGGGCCAGATTGCGAACTTCGTCGGCCACAACTGCAAAGCCCATGCCGCCTTCCCCCGCACGTGCCGGTTCGACGGCCGCGTTCAGGGCCAGGATATTGCTCTGGAAAGTAATCTCGTCAATTGCCTCGAAAATCTTGGCTATTTTGTCGCTGGACGTATCGATTTCTTGCATAGTGGAGATCCTCGGCTTTCTCATCACTCCTCCGAACGCGGGACCATTGACAGGCGCACCAAGTGTCCTTATCGTCAGAACCCGCGAGAGCTTTACTGGCGAAGTTGACTAGTGGCCGAGCTCGACAGCCTTGAGGGTGCCCTTCTGCTTGGCGATGTCGAGCAATGTGGAGTAGAACTGAACGAAGGTATTATCTACTGCGCCATTGCTGGCATGGCAAGAATAGCAGCTCTGGGATTTTGGAAAAGCGGCGGCCGACTCCTCTCCCGCGTGGAAACCGAAGAAGGCCCACTTGCCGGTCTGGAGAAAGGAACGGTAGGCCGCCGGCGTCACGAAGACGTTATCAAATGCTGGATTGTCGCTCGCCTGCGCAGCCGGAGGTACGACATTCCCAGGCCCGAACTGAGCCAGACCTACTCGCGATAGTTCGCGGGCCTCTCCAGGCGGTCGCCGCTCAAGAAATGCGGCGTGTCCCCAGGAGGTGCCGCCTGGCCTTGCCCGAAAGCCGCAGCCACCGCCATGAGAGCGAAAACGATACGCCTTGGTATTCTCTGGACCATTGAAAACTCTGGCGGGAATTCCTTTGGAGCGGGAGACCGGATTCGAACCGGCGACATCGACCTTGGCAAGGTCGCACTCTACCAGCTGAGTTACTCCCGCCCGACGGAAATCCATTGTCCATCAGAAACATTCCGGGTGTCAAACGTCGCCTGTAACCCGCAGAATTGTATGCGTTTAAAATGTTGCTGGAATTGCGCAGGCATGTGTTAGACTACTTTCCGGTTACGCCTCATGATGGAGGCCGACGGCGTTCTAATTCTTCTACAATTGAGCACCGAATAATCCCCGAGCTATAGGAAAAGCTGTGGAAAACGTGTGCTATAGGTGTCGAATAGCGAATGAATTATTGGGATCAAGTCCGAGGATATCTCCGAGCTAAAGTGAGCACGGAGAGTTATGAGAACTGGCTCAACGGGACGTTGTTCCTGGGCATCGAAGGGAATGCGCTGTTGGTTTCAGTGCCTGACCAGGCAACCCAGAAGTGGCTCGAAACCGAGTACGCGCCATTAGTGCGCACTGCCATCCAGGACTTGCGGCTGCCGGTTTCCGAAGTGGTCTACGAAGCGCAAGTGGAACGCAGAGCGCGAGCTGCTGCCGTTGGCGCGATGGATAACGGCCACGATTCCGAATCGGGCGCCAGCCTGCTCAATCCCAAGTTCACGTTCGATTCCTTTGTGGTAGGCGCGTGTAACCAGTTTGCTCACGCAGCCGCGCGCTCGGTTGCTACTAATCCCTCACGCAGCTACAACCCGCTGTTCCTCTACGGCGGCGTGGGGATGGGCAAAACGCATTTGATGCACGCTATCGGCCGCTCTCTAATGGATACCTTCGGCTCCATGCGCGTGATCTACACGTCTAGTGAGCGCTTCGTAAACGAGATGGTCGCCTGCATCCGCACCGAACGGATGCATCAGTTTCACCAGCGCTACCGCGAGGCGGATATCCTGCTGGTGGATGATATCCAGGTGATCGGCAATAAGGAACGCACGCAGGAAGAATTCTTCCACACCTTCAATGAGCTTCACGATCATCAAAAACAGATCGTCATCTCGAGCGACGCGCCACCGAAAGAGATTCCGGGCCTGGTGGAGCGACTGCGCTCGCGCTTCGAATGGGGACTGATCGCCGACATACAGCCGCCCGACTTGGAAACCAAAATGGCGATTTTGGATAAGAAGGCGGAAGCGGAAGGTGTCAAGCTGCCGGATGATGTCCGCTCGTTCATGGCATCCAAAACCAAATCGAACGTCAGGGAATTGGAAGGCGCGTTGGTGAAGCTGCTCGCGTATTCTGACCTGACCGGAGTCCCGATCAATCTGCCTATGACCCAGCAGGTGCTCAAGCATCTGGTTCATGTGCAGGACCGCCGAGTCACCATCGATTCGATCCAGAAAGCGGTTGCCGAGCGATTCCAGATCAAGCAATCGCAGCTTAAGGAAAAGAGCAACACGCAGAAGGTGGTCTACCCGCGCCAGGTCGCCATGTACCTGGTCAAAGAGCTGACTAGCGCGTCGTTACCCGAAATCGGACGGGCCTTCGGCGGCAAGCACCACACCACCGTCATCCACTCCATCCACAAGATCGAGGAGACGCGCCATAGCAACCCGGAATTAAACAGGCTATTACACAGTCTAATGGACTCATTACAATGAACTTATTTGAATATCCACAAAGGGGCTTGAAAGCTCCTCCGGAAAACTGTGAAAAAACTGCCTCAAAGCGGGTTTTGCGTCCTTTCTGCACCCGTCTTCCGCAACTTCCACTTGGTGAAAAGTAGTTGAGTTTAGTATAATTTAGGTAGCCCTTCAACATTTGCACAGGCCCGATGAATACGGTTTTAATACTCTACGTCTATAGAGCCTACCGGAGTAGGAGCTGAGGCCGATGGAATTCACTGTAAATCGAACCGATCTGGTACGAGAACTGAGCCTGTCGCAGGGGGTCGTGGAGAAGAAGACCACCATTCCGATCCTGTCCAACGTGCTCTTGGAAGCGGCTGGCGACCGCATTACTCTGACCGCTACGGACCTGGAATTGGGGATACGCTGTTCCTGCCCCGCTCGTGTGAAGAAGGAAGGAGCAGGAACTGTTCCAGCGCGCAAGTTGCTGGACTACGTTCGGCTCTTGCCCGAGTCCGACGTGAACATGAAGTTCATGGAGAATCACTGGACGACGATCACGTGCGGCCGGTCTCGGACTCGGATCGCCGGGATGTCGCGGGAAAGTTTTCCGGAGCTGCCTCAGATGCCCGAGCGTATGGCTGAGGTTCCGGTGAAGACATTGGCTTCGATGATCGGGCGCACAGCTTTCGCCATCTCGATGGAGGAGTCGCGGTTCACCTTGAACGGCGCTCTTCTGCTGATGCGGCCGGAAGGGCTGACGATGGTTGCGACCGACGGCCATCGACTGGCTTATGTACAGGCGACACCCGCCGAGAGCGGCAAAATAGACAAACCGTTTCGAGCTCTGATTCCGAAGAAGGCAATGGCGGAATTGATCAAGTTGGCGGACGACGCCACTCCGGACACAAAAGCTATTTTTGCGGGAGATGAGAATCATCTGTTTTTTGAAGTGGGTCACCGGCTTCTGATCACGCGCAAGCTAACGGGGAATTTTCCGGACTATGAGCGTGTGCTTCCCAAGGATCATTCCGCTTTGGCGACGCTGCAGAAGGACGAGATCCGTTCCGCTATCGAACGTGTAGCGCAATTTGCGGACGAGCGGTCACGCGCGATTCGCGTTCAGTTTTCGAACGGTGAGGTAAAAGTATTCTCTTCGTCGGTGGAGATGGGCGAGAGCGAAGAGAGCGTAACCAGCGAGTATAACGGGCCCGATATGGAGATCGGGTTCAATGCGCAGTACCTTCTTGACTTCCTACGTGTCATTCCGCAGGACCATGTGGCATTCGAACTGAAGGATCAAAAAAGTGCGGGTGAACTCCGGCCCGCAGGCGACGCGGTAGCGGATCAATACCGCTACGTGGTCATGCCGATGAGGATTTGAGTCAGGTCACTCTATGGCAAATGATGTAACGAACACGGTTTCGGCAGATATTTACGATTCCACGAGTATCAAGGTGTTGGAAGGGCTGGAAGCAGTGCGGCTGCGCCCGGCCATGTACATCGGCTCAACTGGGGAAATGGGTCTCCACCACCTGGTGTACGAAGTGGTGGACAATTCAGTGGACGAGGCGCTGGCTGGTTATTGCACGGAAGTCTCGGTAATCATTCACGACGACGATTCGGTAACCGTAACTGACAACGGTCGCGGCATTCCGGTGGACCTTCACGAAGAAGAAGGTGTGTCCGCGGCACAGGTGGTGATGACCAAACTGCACGCCGGCGGCAAGTTTGACTCCAAGAGCTATAAGGTGTCGGGCGGTTTGCACGGCGTCGGCGTGAGCTGCGTCAATGCGCTTTCGGAAAAACTGGAGCTCGAGATCTGGAGAGACGGCTACACCTGGCAACAGGAGTACGCCGCCGGTAGTCCCAAGGCTCCGTTGGCGAAGGCCGGCAAAGCTGGTAAGAAAACCGGAACCAGGGTGACGTTCAAGCCCGACAGCACCATCATGGTGATGACCACGTTCAACTACGACACGCTGGCGCAGCGTTTGCGCGAACTGGCGTTCTTGAACAAAGGGCTGAAGATCACCCTCACCGATGAGCGTGTCGACCCGGAAAAGAAAACCGAATTCCTGTACACCGGCGGCATTGCCGAGTTCATCAAGCACCTGAACCGAGGCAAGTCGGTGTTGCACGAGAAACCGATCCATTTCGAAGCTGACCGCGAGCTGCCCAATGGCGCCGGCACGCTCACCATGGAAGTGGCCCTTCAGTATAACGACGGGTACTCGGAGAACGTCTTCAGTTTCGCCAACAACATCAATACGGTGGACGGCGGTACGCACTTAACCGGCTTCCGGACCGCGCTGACCCGCACCATCAACGCCTTCGGGCAGCAGGCCGGACTGTTCAAAGACGACAAGGAAAAGAACCTCACGGGCGACGACGTGCGCGAAGGTCTGACCGCGGTGGTGAGCGTCAAGGTGCCGCAGCCGCAGTTCGAAGGCCAGACCAAGGGCAAGCTGAACAGCGATATCGCCGGTTATATGACGCAGTTTGTCAACGAGAAGCTGGGCGAATACTTCGACAAGAACTCGACCGTCGGGCGGAAGATCGTCGGCAAAGCCATTGATGCGGCGCGAGCTCGAGAAGCCGCCCGTAAAGCCCGCGACCTGACCCGGCGCAAGGGCGCTCTCGATTCCGGTGGCCTGCCCGGGAAATTGGCTGATTGCCAAGAGAAGGACCCGGAACGTTGCGAGTTGTTCCTGGTGGAGGGCGAATCGGCCGGTGGCACGGCCAAGCAGGGCCGCGACCGCCGGTTCCAGGCGATTCTGCCGTTGAAAGGCAAGATCCTCAACGTGGAGAAGGCGCGCTACGACAAGATGCTCGGCCACGAGGAAATCCGTTGCATGATTACGGCGCTCGGCACGGGCATCGGCAAAGACGATTTCGACGCCCTCAAGGTGCGCTACGGCAAGATCATCATCATGACCGACGCCGACGTGGACGGCTCGCACATCCGCACGCTGCTGCTGACTTTCTTCTTCCGGCACATGCACGAGCTGATCCTGCGCGGCAAGGTGTTCATCGCGCAGCCACCGCTCTATCGCATCAAGAAAGGCAAGAGCGAGAAGTACATCAAGGACGAGAAGGAATTCACCAAGGAGATCATGCGCCGGGCCACGGAGAACCTGACGCTCGAGATCCACGCCAGCGGCAATGGCAAAGGCTCGTCCGCGGTGTTGGAAGGCGGAGACCTGCGCACGTTCCTGCTGAACCTGGACGAGTACGAGCAGATGTTCCACAAGGTGGAGCGGCGCCTGCGCGACGCGCGCGTGGTAGAGGCGCTGGCCAACGTGGAATGGCGCGTGGACCACAAGTCCGAGTTCCAGGAGGAGGCGAATCTCAAACCGGTGTTCGAGGCTTTGAAGAAGCTGAACCTGAACCCGGAAATGCGGCGCGATGAAGAGCACTCGTCCCACACCGTTGTGTATCGCGATCAGACGCACGCGGAGCGCAGCATCGGGTTGGCATTAGCGGCGCAGCCGGAGTACCGGCGCTTCCGCGCGCTGGCCCGCACGATTGCGCGGCACAACGACCCACCCTTCGCGGTGGTGAAGAATGATCGGCGCGAAACGCAGGCCAACTGGAGTGATCTGCTGAGCTACGTCAAGAATGAAGGCAAGAAGGACGCCTCCGTGCAGCGCTACAAAGGCCTGGGCGAAATGAACGCCGAGCAACTAGCCGAGACCACCATGAATCCGGAAAAGCGCACTCTGCTGCAGGTGCGCCTGGAAGACGCGGTGGAGAGCGAAGAGATCTTCTCGACGCTGATGGGCGAAGACGTCGAGGCGCGGCGGAAGTTTATTGAAGAGAACGCGCTGGATGTGAAGAATCTGGACGTGTAAGCGAGCCTGCTACGGCGTTGTCCGCGGCGCGGGCCCCGCCCCCGCCTCATCCACCTTCAGCGCGGCCACCGTTCCGCTCATGCGCATTTCTCTGCTGCCGCTCGTCAGCGAAATCAGCAGGCGGCCATCGTTCTGTGTGGCGCCGCTGCCGATGTAGGTGGCGTCCTCCGTGCGCAGGGAAAGGTCGTTGAGGCGTAGGCGCGGCGCGTTCTGCGCCCACGCCAGGGAGTAGTCGCCCGCCAGCGCGCCGAAATCCATACCGCTGCTGCTGAACGTGCCATCCGACTTCAAATTCGCCAGCAACTGCTCGCCGGTGCCGGCGGTTTCCAGGGTGCCTTCGGCGTCGAGTTTGCCGGACTGCCAGTCGAGCGCTTTCACCTTGCCGCTGAGCAAATATGTGGGGCGCAGGCCGGCCAACTCCACTGCCAGTGTTCCCGTGATGGCGGCGCGGCCTATCTTGGCTTCGAGGGCCGTCAAGCCCACGCTGGCAACATCCCAAGTGAGACGCGCGCGCACGTTCTCCAGACGGGTGTCGGCTATGTCCAGCTCGCCGATTTGCACCGAACCGTCCAGTTTCCGCTCCCGCAACCAGGCCGGCACGGTGCTGCGGCCGAAAGCCCGCGCAATCAGGCTGGTGCTGCGGCGCAGGGTGGGCATCAGCTCGGTTTCCAGGTCGGTGGCATTCACGTGGGGCGCCTGCACGCGCAGGCGGTGCGGACGAGCGACGTCCGGGTCGTACCGGTATTCGCCGGTGAAGGCTATCTTGCCGACTTGCGCCGAGAGGCGATCCACGTTGACGCGGGAGCCGTCGATGGCCACGTGCGCCGATTCGATCTGCAGAGGGTCGGCGAGTCCCGGCACGGCAACCTGTGCATCCATGAGCCGCAGATCTCCGGTCCAGCCGCCGTTCTCCGGCCGCACATGGTAGCGGAGCTCGCCGCTCCACTGACCAGAGTTCATGTGTTCCAGCCAGGGCACGGCCGCCAGCGCGGCTTGCGCGCGCAACGATTCGAGGTTCATGCCGCCGGTCCCGATCGAAAGGTCGAGTGTGCCGTCGTCCATCGAATAGGTGGCTTCCAGGCGGGCCTCATCGTGTTCGGCGGTATGCACCAGGGCTGGCGCCAGCCAGATTTTGCCGTGGTCCACCATCACGTGCACTTCGTCGAAGCGAACGGGCGGGGAATCGGGGATGGTGACGGCGCTGTCATGCAAAACCAATTGGCCCTCAAAGCCTCCTGGTCCCGAGTATCCGATGGCGCCGTCGATGGTCCCAGTCAGTCCGAGCTTGGGTGGGAAGCTGGCGCCCATGTCGGTGGCTAGCTGAACCACCGGGCCAATGGGAAAGCGGTTCCAGGTCATGGTTACAGCCCAGCGCGGGTTCGAAAGATAATCACTGGCGCGGAAGCGAGTGGTGATGGGGACCACCGCGGAAGTCGCCTGCAACTCGAGCTGCTGGCCGGTGAGATCGAGGCGGCCGCGAAGATCGAGGGGCCACCCCTGGCCTTTGGAAGGCAACAGATCCCAGCGGTGTACGTCTTCCACGGTCAGGCGGCCAAGAATGCCAATGCCGTTGATGGGGCCTGCCAGATGCAAGCGCGAAGTGATGGTGCCGTGGACACCGCCCGCCTGGCCGCTCATCAGCACGGCGAGCTCGCCCAACTGCGTTCGCTCCAGCCGTACATCCAGATCGACGCGTTCCGGCGCCACCCACCATCGGCCGTTCAGCGTGAACGAACCTAAGCCTTCCTGGGCCGGCCTGTCGGTGCGCGCAGCCAGCGCTTCGCCAGACACCTTCCATCCGCCGGTGAGCGAGGCCGGAGGAGAGATATCCAGGTCGGTCTCCATCAGATAAAAGACGGACTGCGTGACGCCGAAATTAAAATTGATTCGGCCGTGCCGGACATGAATCGCGGGCGCCGTGCTCATTACAGAACGATTGACGAACGAGGCGAAGTTCCAGCTCCCCGCCGGCGACTTGGTGAGGTTGATCGTGGCATCTTCCAAGCGGATGGAGCCGATGCCGAACTGCCCGCGGATCAGGGACCAAAAGGCGGGACCGACCTCTATTTTGTCGACGTAGGCGATGGGCTCGAAACCGAGCGCGGGATCCTCGTGAATGACCACGTTTTCCGCCGAAATCCCCGGGCCCTTGAATAGGCTGAAACGCACCGGGCCCTGGATCTCGACGCGCCGGCCCAGTGCGCGCTCCAGCGAGGCGCGCAGGCGATTCCCGTAGGCGGCGGCGCTCACGTAGGGGGCGACCAGCCCCGCAACCAGGATCAACCCGACCGCCGCGGCGATGAACTTGAAGATCCTCATGCGCGCGCCCGAGTGAGGTTGCGATAGGCCTCGGGATCATCGATATCGGCGAGGATACCTGGGTCGTCGAGGTCCAAAAAATGAGTTTCGGCCCGATGCCGATGCACCACCTCATTCGCGGCGCGGCCCTCGGGAATCGCCAGAAACTCGGGAATCAGGTCTCGGGAAAACCAGATGGGATGGCCGCGCTTGGCGCCGTAGCGCGGAACACGCACCCGGGGCCGCGGCGTCGCGAGCAGGGCGTCGATAGTCGCGGGCATCACTGCCGGATGGTCCACCAGGGTGAGTAGCACGCCCTCGGCATCCGCAGGCACGCCGCGCAACCCACACTGCAGGGACGTGGTCATGCCGCGCAGATAAGCTTGATTGACCGCGAAATTGGCGGGCCGCGCCGTCTGTTCGCGGATCCGCTCCGCCTCGGCGCCCAGCACCACGATCACGGACGAACAGCGCTCCGCGAACATACCGATGAGGGTGTCCAGAAACGTCTCTGCGCGATAGGGCAACAAGGCTTTCGGAAAACCCATCCGCCGCGACTCGCCGGCGGCCAGAATTAATCCGGCAATGCTCACTTGGACAGAATGGCCCGCAACGATTCGTCGGCAAACACCGACATCGAAAGCGAGCGCCAATTCGACCCGGCTTTGCGGCGCACCGCAATCATTTCAGCTGCCACCGAAATGGCAATCTCTTCCGGGGAAATCGCCCCGATATCCAGACCCATGGGTGCGTGGATGCGTTCGAACGCCTCGCGTGGAAGGCCTTCTTTCTCCAGTTCCCGGATCACGTTGATGACTTTCCGTTTGCTGCCGATCATGGCGACGTAGCGAGCCGGCGTGGCCAGGGCCAGCTTCAAAACGCGCATATCGTCGCGGTGTCCGCGTGTGACGATGATCACGTAGCTGGTTTCGTTGATGGCCAGCTTGGGGAAAACCTCTTCGTACTCGACTGCGTGGACGTCCACCGCTTCGGGAAACCGCTCGCGGTTGGCGAAGGTGTCGCGGTTGTCGATCACCACCGTGCCGAACCCGGCGAGGGTCGCCACTTTCGAAAGACTCTTTGAAATGTGGCCGGCGCCGAAGATAAAAGCCCGCGGCAACGGGAGCACCGGCTCGACGAAGACGTCGAGCTGACCGCCGCAGATCAGGCCGTTGTCATACGCCGCGTCCTGGCCCAGATTGAACGTCAAGTGCTTAGGCTTTTCCGTTTCGATGACCTCGCGGGCGGCGTTCCAGACCTCGGCCTCGACGCAGCCGCCGCCAATGGTACCGGTCATTGAACCATCCTCGCGCACCAGCAGTTTGGCGCTTTCGTAGCTGGGGATGGAGCCGCGGACGTCGACGATCGTGGCGATGGCGCACTTCTGCCCCAGGTTGCGCAAACGCACTAATTCATCGTAAACGTCCATCCCATGCGATTATAGCGTGGCGGTGGCGGGGCTGCTTTAGCCTGCCTCACGCGACTACTGGGCGGCAACCATGGCGCGGACGGCAAATCCCGTGGCGATCAGCGGATCATCCTCTTTAACCAGGTTTTCCGGGTTGGCCCAGGAGCCGTCGGGTCGTTGTGTTGCCCGTAAGCCATCGATAATGCCGGATCCCTCCTGTAAGTGCAGGGAACGAAAGGCCTCGGTGGCGGCGGCGGAATAGTAAAATGCTAATCCCCGAGGCCAGCGTTGGTAGGCGGGCCCGATGAATCCGGGCACCGCCATATCGTGATGATGAGCGGTGAGCCACCGTTGGGCCGCAGAAATATGCGGGTCATCGGCCGGAAGGCCCGCGGCCAGTAGCGCGAGGATGCCGTCGGCGGTCGTAGTTCCATAACTTCGGAAGCGCTTGCCATCGTGGCCGGCTTTGTTGGTGTCGAACTCGGTGGTGGAAAAGAAGAAACCGCCATCGGCGTCAGCAGGTTGCTTGCGGTCGAAGTTCTGGCAGCGTTCGACGAAGATCAGGGCCTGTCCGAAGATGGGATCGGTCGCGGGCAGGCCGGCGGCTCGCAGGGCCTGGAGCACATAGCGCGTCATCGATAGGTCGACATGGCCGGTATCGGGCGGCGTGCGCCGGCCGCCGCCCATGCCCCAAGCACCGTATACCGGGTCGGCAGGGTGCCAGCCGTTTTGTTCCGTGAATTGCTGTACGCGCAGGTACGCGATCATAGGTTGGATTTGCGATTCCCAGCCCGGCCGCCGCGCCCGGCTCAGTGCGCTTACGGCCAGCGCGGTGGAATAATTCGGGTAATCGGGAATGCCGGAATCGGCCAGGCCTAGCGCGCCGTTCGGTTGGGTCTGGCTTTTAATGAACGCCAAGGCGCGATCCACCTTTGCTTGGGGCTCTGGAGAGACCTCCTTCGGGACCGCGAGCAGCGCTTCCAATACGAGCGGAGTGAGGGACTGGCCGGAGCGCAACAGGCCATAGGTGTGGCTGTGCCAACCACCATCATCGGCCTGCTGGCTCCAGAGATATTGGGCGGCTCGCGTGAGTGGCGGTTGCGGGGTGCGTACGCAGCCGCCCAGCGCGAGTACAACCAATGCGACACAGTATCGCGGCATCACCGTTTGTGGGTGCTGGTGGTCAGAAAGGTTTTCTCGCGGTCAGCAACCAGCATGAGAACGGCGGCGCTGGTGACTGCCACACGGCCGGTGATGCAGTGGTGCCCGGCCCAGGTACCATCCTCGTTCTGCATCTTCAGGATCTTGGCCTTCATGTCGCTGTTCCAGCGTTCCCATTCCGGTCCTCCGGCGCGGCGAAGGCTGTCACTGATGTTCAGATAGGAGAAGAATTCCTCTCCGCCGACCGATCCGAACCCGGTAACGAAGCGCGGATCGGCGAGCTGGGCTTCGATCGCATGGATCTCCTTCCCATTCTTCTTCCGATCTTCCGCCGTGCGGCTGAGCTGCTCGAGTTCCTGCGCCCGTTTATAGAGTGAGACGCCGGCAGATGCGGCGGAAACCTCGGCGCTCACGGCACCCATGCTAACCATAGCCCGTGTTGACGCCACGCCCGCTCCGATTCCACCCCCGCTGCCGCCGCCAACTCCTCCGAACGCGCCTCCTGGGACGGCCGCCGGCGGTGGAGCCGCAGCGGTTACTTGGCTATAGGCTTCCACCCGGTCCATGGCCATTTGTTGAACGGGCACGCCCTTGCCATTCGCCACGTACAAGCTCTGGGAGGCCAGGGAGGTTCCTAGAATGGGAGCCCAGCCGCCAGCGATGTTCCAGCTTCCGTCCTTTAGCTGGTTCTTCTCCACCTTGGCGACACATTTTTCCAGATTCTTGCGGACGCGCATATTGGCTTGCACGTCACCCATGTTGCCATCCAGGTCGGCCAGCAGCTTGGAGGTCAGGAAGGTGTCGATGTAAGGACCCAGCTTGCGCTGAATCTGGGTGCCGGTCTGGTCGGTCACCGCGAGTCCATCGGCCGGGCTCCGCTCGACGTGGTCCAGAATGAAGCGTACGGCACGCTGCAATGACTCGTGATACGGACCGCTGGTCGGAGTGCTGCCGGTATGCAGGAGAGCCTCGGCCGCAACCGCCGTGTTGGCAACGTCGTTACCATTGGACTCCAATCGCTCTCCCTGGCGAACATACGATGTCTCGCCGCCATCCTGTCCCCAACCGCCGTCTTTGCCTTGCACTGAGACCAGCCACTTCATCCCTTTTTCAACCGCGACCGAAACCGGATCGTGGACGGATGAATTCTTTTCGGAAACACTTGTTTCAGCGCAGATGCCGATTGCCACGACGGCTGCACCGGTTATGAGCACACGTACCCTGTTGGATCTCATGATGGTCTCCTCTCCAAGCCCGCGGCCGGCAGCTACCCATTGGACACCGCGTCGGCCGCAAAGTGCCCTGGTGTTACTGCTATGCCGCGAGGACAGTTTTCCTTCCACTCCGCGCGCGAAAGCTTTGATGTATTGACGGCACGCAGTTAGAAAACGTCTAACGACCGCGGAGCGGCGCTTTGCGGATAACACTGTGACTGCCGTTCACTATGAGTTTGACCGCAAGAAGCGGATAGAACCCGAGAACGATGTCTGGTATTCTCAACCCGGATCGATGACTTCCGAACGCGAATACGTCCTGGGGACGAACGATGAGGAGATCGCACGGCTCGGTTTGCAGCACCGGGCTTGGAAGGCGCGCTCTCTCGATGCCTGGCGATTGGCTGAGATCGGGAGTGGGCATACTGTGTTGGATGTCGGATGCGGTCCCGGCTACGCCTCGCTCGATCTGGCTGAGTTAGTGGGGCCGTCGGGACGGGTGGTGGCGATCGATCAGTCGGCGCGGTTCCTCGAAGCGCTGGGCCGGATGTGCCACGAACGCGGCGTGGAGAACGTCACGGCGTACCGCGCCGATTTAGAGGCCGGCGAATTTGTCAGTGTTCTCGCGGATCGAATGTGGTGCCGGTGGGTGCTCTCCTTTGTGAAGAGTCCCCGCGATGTTCTGGCCCGCATGGCCGCGGCGCTGTGCCCTGGCGGCGCCTTGGTGCTGCACGAATACTTCGATTACTCGACCTGGCGGACGGCGCCGCGGTGCCCGGAAGTGGAGGAGTTCGTAGACGCGGCAATGGCCAGTTGGAGGGACGCTGGCGGCGAACCTGACATCGGTATCGCGCTGCCGCCTTGGATCGAAGAGCTCGGGCTGGAGATCCGGCAAGTTCGGCCGATCATCGATATCGTGACGACAGACCAGGCGAGCTGGGCGTGGCTGCGCGCCTTTATCGATGTGGGGCGACGACGCTTGATCGAAATGGGGTACTTGAGCGAGAGCCGCTCCACCGCTATTTGGCGCGCGTTTACGGAGTTCGAAGCTACGCCTAGAGCGCGGATGATCACGCCGGCGGTGCTGGAGATTGTCGCCGTTCCGTCAGGAAGAGCACCGCTCCCTTTGGCCACGGCTCAGTAACACGCCTAAGCTTTTCCGCTCTTAGTCTCCACATGACCGCCGAACTGATATCGCATGGCGGATAGCAGCTTGGCGGCGAACTCTCCCTCACTGCGCGAACTGAAGCGCTCGTACAACGCTTCGGTCAGCACGGGCGCCGGCACCGATTCCTCGATGGCCGCCTGAATGGTCCAACGGCCTTCGCCCGAATCCGAAACGCGGCCTGAGAACCGCGCCAGGTCGGGTTGTTCCAGTAGCGCACTGGCCGTCAGGTCGAGCAGCCAGGATGCCACCACGCTACCGCGGCGCCAAACCTCGGCGACATCGGCCAGATTGAATTCGTATTGGTAGTGTTCGGGATCACGGAGCGGCGCGGTTTCGGCGTCGACAATATGTTCGCGCTTCCCCGCGTCGGCGTGCTTCAGGATGTTGAGCCCTTCGGCGTAAGCCGCCATCAAGCCGTATTCAATGCCGTTGTGGACCATCTTCACAAAGTGGCCGGCGCCCGAGGGTCCGCAGTGGAGATAACCTTCTTCAGCGGTGCCCCCGGCTTTCTCGCGACCCGGCGTGCGGGGCAGCGAACCGCGGCCAGGCGCCAGCGTTATGAAGATCGGGTCCAGGTGCTGAACGGTGTCGCGCGGGCCACCGATCATCATGCAATAACCGCGGTCCAGGCCCCAGACGCCGCCGCTGGTTCCGACATCCAGGTAGCGGATGCCGCGCGTCTCGAGCTGCTTCGAGCGGCGGATGTCGTCGATGTAGTAGCTGTTGCCGCCGTCGATGAGGATGTCGCCGGATTGCAGGCGGGGCGCCAGTTCGCCGATCAGGTTATCGACTACGGCGGCAGGCACCATGAGCCACACCGCGCGCGGCGGGGTCAATTGGCGTACGAACTCGTCAAACGCCGTGGTCGCAACCGCGCCCTCGGCGCCCAAGGAATTGGCAACGTCGGGATTCTTATCGAACACGACGCATTTATGACCTGCACGCATCAACCGGCGCACGATATTGGCGCCCATGCGGCCCAGACCGATCATTCCCAGCTGCATGGATCTATTGTACGGGAGGCCTGTGGTCTAGAAGCGATAGTTCAGTTCGAGATAACCCAAAGCTCCCGTCGTGCCTCTGGGGTAAATCGTTTTGACAGCCGCGCGGCCCTGGGCATAACCCACATATGCCGTGACGGTAATATTGGCGCGGATGCGGTATTCCACTTGCGTGTCGTAGAGGTTTGCCAGCGACTGGGCGCCGTTAGTGGCCCCGGTGTAGCCGAAGGTCCACGGCTGAAACGCGCCACCGCCCAGGTACCACAGGTCGTTTCGGTTGGCGAGCGCCAGAGAGTGGAATTCGCTCGAGATCGTCACGGCTTTGTGCGGCCGTAGGACCAAGGCGCCCATGATGTCGCGGTTGTTCTCCATGTCGAAAAAGGGAAACCGCGCGAAGGGCCGGGGAGTGGGTAGAATTTGAAAGAACGTCCCGTGGACGCCGTCCTTGGGATTGCCATCGCCCGACCCCACCGAATAGCCTGCGCGCAGCCACGGCTTTAGATTGGAGAGCACCTTGGGCTGCAGGCCGGCCTCGAAATCGAACGCATAGGAACGCTGGTCGAGCCGGCCCCAGCGGCCGGTCTGGCCGACGCCCCACGCCAAAAGGTCGAACGTGCCGGCTGTCGTGTTCACGGCGCTCATATGATGGCCGCCGAAGGTGAAAATCCGGATGTTGTCGAAGTCCGTGCTGCGAGCTGCCAGTGGGCGGTTGTCGGTCTTGAGCACCGGCCGCCAGTCGTCGTAGTAGATTCCCATGATGCGCGTTTCCGCGGCGTGTGCGCCCTTGCCCCACGGCTTGGTGAAAGCTGCGTAGCCGACAGCCGTGTTGAGTTCGCCCCAACCATCGGTTTGAAACACACCGCGCGTCGGCCGGGCGCCGACGAAGGTGAACGTTCCGGAAGGAGTAGTGCGCATATACTGTACGCCATCGAGGCTCCGGCCCACGTCGGTGAAGCCGAAGTTACCGATCAGCCGCGCGGTGACCCGGTCACGCTTTACTGCGGCCAACGTGGCGTTCTGGGGCGTGGTTTCCGAGCCGTCTAAGAATTCGAATCGGCCCACGCGCAAACTCTGAACGCCGTCTTTGAAACGAAGGAAACCCTGCTTGGCAAAGGGCATCGCCGAGTATTGCGATTTGTTGTTAGCCACGTAATACGACGCACCCATTCCCAGTTGCCCCGGCGTGCCGGCCGCTATGGCGTTATCCGGAAGGCCCAGCAGGACTGGAACGGCGAATTCCAGTTGCCAGTCGAAGAACTCGCGCGACTGCGAAAGTGAAATGCGAAACAGGTTACCGGAGAAGGCGTATGCGTTGTTACCCGTGGAAGCCTGAAACCAGTTCCAGTCTTCTGGCCGAATACGGATACTGCCTTGCACCGTAATGTCGCCGATCCTGAGAGGCTGGGGGTCATCCGCAGCCCAGCAGGTGGCGGCCAGGAGCAATCCGATCCAGCGTTTCATGATTCCCCCACCGCGATCGCCGCGCTCTCGTTGGACGCAAGGCCGGCCCGCAGCACCGATTCTCGCGGCCATGTACGCCGCCAGTTGCCGCGCAGGATCAGCAACGAAGTCAGCCCGCACGCCGCGACCGTGGCCAGCACGCCAAATCCCGTGCCGAAGCTGCCGGTGCGATCCTTCATAGTACCTAGTAGCGACGGCAACAGAAAGCCGCCTAGCCCACCGGCCGCGCCGACGATGCCGGTCATGATCCCTACCTGGCCGGCGAATCGTTGAGGTACCAATTGGAACACAGCGCCGTTACCCATGCCGAGCATTGCCATGGTGAGAACCAGCAGCGCCACCGCGATCACGGCCGGCGGCAGAGTGCTTAAGCCGCCCACACAGATGGCCACACCTGCCAGCAGCACTTGCAGCATGCGCATGCCCCCGATGCGGTCGGAGAGCAGGCCGCCGACGGGGCGCAGGAAGCTGCCGAAGACCACCACCAAAGTGGTCAGGTCGCCGGCTTGCACCTTGGTGAACCCATACTGGTCGTGGAAGAAGATCGAGAGATAGCTCGACAACCCTACGAAGCCGCCGAAGGTGATGCTGTAGACAAAACAGAACCAGGCTGTATCGCCTTGTCCCAGGAGACCGGCATATTCGCTCCAGGGCTTCTTGCGGCGCGGCACAGGTGCGTCTTTGGCCATCGCCGCAAAAAACAGCCACACCAGGCCGACGGGAATCAGGGCGATGCCGAACACGCTATGCCATCCGAATGCTTGGGCCAGCCGCGGAGCGAAGAGCGTGGCCAGCAAGGTGCCGGAGTTGCCGGCACCGGCGATACCCATGGCGAGGCCTTGGTATTGGGGCGGATACCAGGCGCTGGCCAGCGGCAGTCCAGAGCCAGGCGGCGCAAAGAGGAACGGCCGTGAGCGCGGCCGATGAGGCCGGTACGCCGCGCGCCGATGCGTTCCGTCATCCACCCCAACAGCAGGCGGAAGATGGAGCCGCCCAGCAACGGCACCGCTGTCAGGAAACCCTTTTGGGAAGCGCTGAGTTTCAGGCTCTCGCCCAGAAAAGGCCCCAGCGGACCGAGAATCACCCAAACCATGAAGCTGACATCGAAATAGAGAAACGCAGATGCCAGTGTCGGGGCGTGCCCCGCCCTTCGGAATTCTTTCAATGACATAGTTCGTCCTTTGTAAGGTCAGCCCTTAGCGGACCCTGTCCGGGCCGCCCGGCGTTGGTTGGTTTTTACGCGGCTTCTTCGCGTTTCCGGGATTCGATTTGTACCGAGATCACGCCGTCGTCCAGGGTTAGCGGGTAGGTCTCGACCCGAACGCAGACATCGGGCTTCAGGACACCACCGGATTCGAGCGAGATCTTCCAGCCGTGCAGCGGGCAGACTACGGTGTCCCCCGACACAATGCCGTCGCACAGGGGCCCGCCGCGGTGCGGGCAAGCGTTATCCACCGCTACGTAGCGGCCTTCGCCCAGGTTGAAGATGGCCAGCTCCTGATCTCCAATCTGCACGCTGCGCCCTTCGCGCAGCGGAATGTTTTCGGCTCGGGTAACGCGGATCCACTTCATTGAACGTAGGTCTCCATCGGCTGAATTTGTACGAACTGGGTGGGGTGCACCGGGTTGGCGCGCTCGAGCCACGCATCCCGCGAAAGCGCCTTGGACTTTTACAGCCGCCGCCGCAGCGCTTTCTTCTGCTTCTCGGGCGCATAGACGGTGTCCTTCCGGATCTTCTCGATCCCCACGCGTTCCACGAAATCGTAGGTGCGTTCCAGGTAGTTGGCGTTTTCGCGATAGTACTGGAAGAAGATGATGGCGGCGTCCAGGGCTTCTTCGGTCGTCTCCACGGTAATCAGAAGGTCGGCTTTGCGCACGCGCTTGCCTGCGGCTCCCCCCACCACCACCTGCCAGCTTCCTTCCTGGCCCACCAGGCCGATATCTTTCACCGTAACTTCGGCGCAATTGCGCGGGCAGCCGGTGACGCCCATTTTGGTCTTGTGCGGCGTGTACAGGTTCTCCAGGCGACGCTCGAGCTCAATCCCGGTGTGCACCGCGTCCTGCACGCCGAAGCGGCAGAAGTCTGTGCCCACGCAGGTCTTCACCATGCGCACGCCCTTCGTATATGCCTGGCCGGAAGGCATCCCGAGCTCGGCCCAAATGGCGGGTAAATCGCTCTTCTTCACGCCCAACAGATCGATCCGCTGGCTGCCGGTGACTTTCACCATTTTGACTTTGTACTTCTCCGCCACGTCCGCGATTCGGCGCAGCTCAGCGGGAGAAGTTACGCCACCGCGCATGCGCGGCACTACTGAGAACATGCCGTCGCGCTGAATGTTGGCATGCACGCGATCGTTGATGAAGCGGGCCGATCGGTCCTCTGCATGCTCGCCGCACCAGACCACGTCCACCAGGTAGCTGAGGGCGGGCTTGCAGACTTCGCAGCCCACCCCATTGCCGTAGATCTCCAGCACTTCCTGTACGCTCTTGATCTTTTGGGTGAGGATGATCTCGCGCAGGTTCTCCTGGCTGAAGGGGACGCAAGCACAGAGCACCTTCTTGGTTTCTTCCTCGAACTCCGGCGCCACGGCTTTCAGCAGTTGCTGGCATGTGCCGGTGCAGCTTCCGCAGCCGGCCGAGGCGCGCGTGCTCTCTTTGAGCTGAGCCAGCGTGCGGATTCCTTTCTCATGAATCGCGGTAATGATCGCGCCCTTGGTCACTCCCATGCAGCCACACACAGTCTCGCCGTCCGGAATTTCGGCAACACTCTGGCCAAGGTCGGACACCGGATCGGGAAACAGCAGGCTCTTGCGGCGCACTTCCAGGTCGGCGCTGGTACGCAACCAGTCCATGTAGCGATTGCTATCCGAAGCATCGCCCACCAGTACCACGCCCGCGAGCCGGTTCTCGCGCACCAGAAGTTTTTTGTAGACACCCAGGGCGGCGTCTTCGTAGCGGACCACATCGATGCCCGGTGATTCCGAGAACTCACCGGCGGAGAAGACATCCACGCCCATGATTTTGAGTTTGGCGGCGGGAGTCCAGCCGGTGAAGACAGGCCCTCTATTGCCGGTGATGGTTGCGGCCAGCACCTTGCCCTGTTCCAGCAGGGGCGCCACGAGGCCGTAGACTTGGCCGTTGTGCTCCGTGCACTCGCCCACCGCGAAGATATCGGGGTGCGACGTCTCCATGTAATCGTTGACCACAATGCCGCGATTAACTTGGAGCCCGGCTTTACGTCCCAAGTCGGCATTGGGCCGGATGCCCGCCGCGAGCACTACCAGGTCGGCTTCCAGCAACTCGCCATTAGCGAATTCCAGGCCTTCCACCCGCCCGTCTCCGAGCAGCCTCTGGGTAACGCGGCTGGTCAGCACCCGCACGCCAAGCTGTTCCATCTTTTGCTGGAGATAGGCGCCGCCCGTCATATCGAGCTGCAGGTTCATCAGGGTGTCGAGCAGATGGACCACCGTGACGTCGCAGCGTTGCACCTGCAAGCCGCGCGCGGCCTCGAGCCCTAGCAGCCCGCCGCCGATCACCACAGCCTTGGCTCCCGGGCGCGCAGCCTCCAGGATGGCCCGCGTATCATCCAGGTTGCGGAACGTGAAGACATTCTCCTTGTCCAGCCCGCTGATGGGCGGAAGGAAGGCGCGGCTGCCGGTGGCGATCAGGAGTTTATCGTAGGAAGTGATGCTGCCGTCGTCGCCGCGGACAGTGCCCCGAACCGGATCGATGTCCGTGACGCGCAAGCCCAACCGCAGGCCGATCTGGTGCTGTTGATACCACTCCAGGCTGTTGATGGCGATATCGTCGGCGGAGCGCTCGCCCGCCAACACGCTCGATAACAGGATGCGGTTGTAATTGACATGGGTCTCTTCGCCGAACACCGTGATGTTGAATTTCGCCGAGTGGCTGAGGATCTGCTCCAGGCAGGCCACGCCCGCCATGCCATTTCCGACGACGACTAGCTCTTGCATTTGGTCCCCCGGGTGGATATTGTTCTCTGCTCCGTACGCTCCACCTGCACGGCGCATTGTTTGTAATTCGGTTCGCGGGAGATCGGGTCGAAGGCGCTCTGCGTCACCAGGTTTGAATTCGTCTCCACGAAATGGAATGGCATAAAGACTTGCCCGGGCGCCACGATCTCGGTCACCCGCAATTCGATGCCGTCCACGCGGTTGCGCGACGAAACCACTGAGACACGATCGTGGGGTTTCAGCTTGAGGCGCTGGGCGTCGCGCGGATTCATTTCCAGCCAGGCGCGCGGCGAAAGTGTCTGCAAAGCCGCTACGGCGCCCGTCTTGGTACGGGTGTGCCAATGCTCCACGGTTCGGCCCGTATTCAGGACGAATGGATACAGGCGGCTTGGCTGCTCGGGGAACGGTTCCCATTCCACCGCGAAGAACCGGGCCTTTCCGTCCGCCGTGGGAAAGCGGCCATCCTCATAAAGACGCGGCCCACCCCATTGCACGCCTCCGCAGCGTTCGATCTCTTCCCAAGTCATCGAGCTGTAGTCGCAGAGGCGGCCTGCAGAAACGCGCCGCCATTCCTCAAACGCATCGCGCGGGGCCGTCCAACCCGGGAAGAGCTCGTCGCGCACACCCAGGCGGCCGGCCAAATCGAGGAAAATGTCGAAGTCGGAACGCGCTTCTCCGGGCGGATCTACTGCACGGTTCACTTTACTCACGCGCCGTTCCGAGTTGGTGTACGTGCCTTCCTTCTCGCCCCAGATAGCGGCCGGCAGCACCAGATCGGCAAGCTCGGTAGTAGGCGTGGGATGAAAGCCATCCTGCACCACCAGAAAATCCAGGTTCTCCAGCGCCTGCTTCAAGACGCTGTAGTTCGGGAACGAGACGATGGGGTTGGTGGCGATGATCCATAGCGCGCGGATCTTCTTCGCCAGAACGGCTTCGATGATATCCGGGTACGCCATGCCCCGGGCGGCGGGTATGCGCGAGGCGTCGATGTTCCAAGGCGCGACAGGTCGGCTCGATCCTTTTCGTCCTCGAACTTGCGGTAGCCCGGCAGGCTGGAAGTGAAACCGGTTTCACGCGTTCCCATGGCGTTGCACTGCCCCGTGATGGAGAACGGCGCCGCCCCCGGGCGGCCGATCTGGCCGGTGAGCAGCGCGAGATTGTTGATGGCGTTTACCGTCTCTGTGCCTTGTGTCGAGTGATTTACCCCCATGGTCCAGCCGATGAAGGCGGCTTTGGCGCGGCCGTAAAGCAGGGCTGTACGTTCGATCAATTCGGTGGACAGGCCCGTGACGCCGCCGACGTACTCGGGCGTATAGCGGCTGACTAACACCTCCAGCTCGGCCAGGCCTGTGGTGTGGCGCTCGATGTAGCCGCGGTCGACAAAGCCGTCGCGGATGAGAATGTGCGCGATGCCGTTGAGCAGCGCGATATCAGTGCGGGGCTTGAGCGGCAGGTAGACGTCGGCCAGCATTGCCGTCTTGGTAACGCGTGGGTCGGCCACGATCACCGTGGCCTGGCGATTACGCTCCAGCCGCGCGCAAAGGATGGGATGGTTGTCGGCGAGGTTGGCCCCTAGCAACAGGATTACGTCGGCCTTTTCCAGGTCCTCGTACGAACCCGGAGGACCGTCGCTTCCGAAAGACCGCTTGTAACCGGAGACGGCGCTGGCCATGCAAAGCGTAGTGTTGCCGTCAAAGTTGCGTGTGCCGAAACCAAGCTGCACCAGTTTGCCAAGTGTGTAGAACTCTTCGGTTACCAATTGTCCCGTGCTCAGGACCCCCAGCGCGTCGCTACGGGGGAAACGCTGCACCATGGTGTCCAGCGCCTCCTCCCAGGTCACGCGAGTAAGCTTCCCGCCTTTACGGAGCAAGGGATACCTGGCCCGAGTCTCTGCGCTCAATGTGTGGTGCTCGGAGAGTCCCTTGGGGCAGAGTTTACCGCGATTGACGGGGTGCTCCGGGTTGCCGCGTACCGCCACCGCGCGGTTCTCTTTGACGCCGATGAGCATGCCGCAACCTACCGAGCAGTACCCGCACGTGGTGGGAACCCAGCGCTCCGCGACACGCGCAGAGGCTACCCAGCCGAAGCTTGGATCTTGCTCGTAAGAGTAGCGCTCGGAGTGGATATCGATGCCGAGCAGGCGCGAGATGTTCACGCCGCCTCCTTGCGCAGGAACGACGCTGCCATGTTCCGGGGCACTACCGAAACGAAGAACAGATAACGGCCCAACCACTCACCGGCAATGGCCGCAAGCAGAGCGACAACCGTAAGGTCGAGCAGGGGCAATGCCAGGCCGCCGCAAATGAGAAGCGCGATTCGCGCGAAAAGCAATGGCTTGAGATCGTAGCCCTGCAGCCGGGCCGAAGCCCGCAACTCGAATTCATCCGAGCAGGTGAGTTCCACCAGCCGCGCCACCAGGTTCAGCAATTGCGCCGATGCCGCCAAAAGGGTAACAGCAACGGGGATGCGAGCTCCGAGCGCCGCCAGGAACAACGGGCCAAGTAAGCAGGCCGTCAGATGAAAATCGATCAGGGTGTGCTTGCTATTCCACGCCGGCCGGGCCGGAACCATGTAGATGCACGCGCTGGCGCTGATGCCGGCCAGACCCACGAGCGCCGTACCAATTTCCAGCGTGCGGAGAGGAAACAAAGCGCAGAGAGACGCCGCGCCGGCGAATACCGAGAAGGCCAGCACCTCACGGCTCAACCACGAGCGCCGCCACATCTTCAAGGCGCGGTACGCATGAATCGGCCGCCCCAGGTGCAGGGTGGAGGATCCCAGCGAAAGCATGGCTACCGCCAGCGGCGCTGCCACCGCCGCGAAACCGGTGATCTGAAAAATCGGAAGACACAGAAACGCACCCACCGCCAGTTGCGTGAAGACCAGCATAAAGACGAGAGGCAGGTGCGGATGCTCGGGTCGGACGCGATGGTAATCGGCCTTTTCCATGGCGGCGGAAACGTTCGACGGCAGCGTAATGCGGGTGGTGGAGACGGTGTATTCCGCGGCGGGCATGCCGGGAGCGTTGGCGGTGGAGTGGTCCTGGCGCCATTCGGCGATGTTGACCAGTTCCACCTGGATTGCGCTTTCGGGGCAGGCGTTGACGCAGGCTGGCTCGCGCCCCTCATCCAAGCGGCCGTAGCACATATCGCACTTGCCAACCACCCCGCGCTCGGGGTTCTACTGCGGCACGCCGTAGGGACAGTTCCAGGTGCAATACTGGCAGCCAATGCAAGCATCCGCGTTGTGCAGAACGATTCCAGTGGCTTCGTCCTTGTGGTACGCGTCAACGGGGCAACCGCGCAGGCAAGCGGCATCCACGCAGTGGTTGCATCCCATGGACAGATAAAAGCGCTGCGTAAAGGGATAAGATCCGCCTTCGATCTCGCCCACCCGCCGCCAGTTGCGCTCCACCGGGTTGTCGTTCTGCTCGGCACAGGCCACTTCGCAGCAGCGGCAGCCAATGCACTTGCTCATGTCGAAGTGGAACCGGTACTGTTCGCCCGCTTGCGGGGCGCGTTCGGGAATCAGCCCGTCGCCCGCGCCATGCCGGCAGACCGGTGAGCCGTGGCTCAGGTGGAAATTCGGATCGCCCTCGCGGGCTCTGGCGAGCAGAAGTAATGACAAGCGTCCCCTCGTTTTGGCAAAACTGCCGCGTGCGGACGCCTAGGTCCCGTGAGATTCGGTCTCAGTAAATCGGCGGGTACAGACTCTGTACAGCCTTCAGATTAGCCAGAGGAATCCCGGAAATCCAATTGAAAGAATGGATTAACGGAGGAAGAAATTTCTATGTTAAGGACCTAAGTGCTTGCAAACAAACGGCGAAGGTCCCCCATTGCTGCTTCACGGTACTGCGGGCACGCGAGAAATGCCCGTATCAGAACTGGAACATCAGCGCCAGCCGCAGCAGTCGCGGGTTGGTGATCGTGGTGACCGTGCCGCCGAGCCCGCAGTTCGCAGCGGCAGAATTGGCGCAAGCCGACTTCGACAGGAACGGTGCGGCGTTGGCGCCCAGCGTGACTGATTCCGTGACCGCGGCGTTGCTGTTCAGGATGTTGAAGGCCTGAACTTGGGGCTCCAACACGAATCTCTCTCGCAAGGTGAACCTCTTCTTCAAGCTCAAATCGAGTTGGTTGAGGCGGGGTGTGAGCACCTGACCGGGAGCCACCAGGTTGATCGTCTCCAAGGCCTGCCCCAGGACAGTGCCGGCCGGGAAGACGCGCGCGCCCGGTGTGCAGCCCACGCAATTCGCTGGGTAAACACTGCTCGCCGTGAGATTCCAGAGACGGGCCAGGTATCCGTTGTTGATCACGCCGCCCGTGGCAATCCCGCCGGGAGTAGGGGCAGGCGAGTAGGCGTACTGATACCGATTGCTGTAGAAGGACGCGCTAGCTACGAAACCCCAACGGATGGGGATGGCGCCCTGCACCTTGAATTCGTTCTGCCATGGCTGGCTGGGCATCGCGCCGAGGTTTTGATATAGCTGGCCGAACATATCGCAGTATCGAAGCGTGTTCGGGTCGTTGAGTTTGCTGCCGGTGATGCTGGTGGAGGTGCCGGCGCTTTGGTCGCAGGAGCGATCGAGGTCGCGGTCGATGGTCCACGCGAACATTCCGAACATCCCCCGTGGAAGACGGGCGGTTACGAAGGTTTCGAAACCGGTATAGACGTTCTTCGCTAAGCTTTGCGGCGCGTTGGTCTGCACCAGGACCGGGTTCGTAACTGGTTTGGTCAGGTTATAGAATGTAATCGGCGTGCCGTCGAGCGGGTTGGTGATGGAAAGCGGTGTCCATGCATCGGCGCCGGATGCATAATTCAGAATCAACGTCTGCTGGTATTGCGAGCGCCGGTACCAATTGAAATTCAGAGTGACGCCATTGGCCACTTGCTGCTGGATCCCGGCGTTGTATTGGTAATTGTAGTCGCGGTGCCAGTTGGGATCGAGATTGACACCGGTACCCGCGGCCACGCTGCCAAACGCCGGATTGATGCTGGAGCCAAGCGTGCCCGCACCAACGCCCGGGAGCGCACCGGCGCCTCCGAAGCCGCCCGTCGCATAGCAGTTGGGATTCGGAGCGGCGACGCCGTTAAAAATAACCGGCGCGCACGGCGAACCGGCAGCCTGCGGGTTGGGGAAGTTCCAGGTTACATTCTGCGAAACGCCTGTCATCGGGTTGAAGTTGTTGGTGAACCCAGTGCTGTAGGCATCGTTGTACTTGCCGAAACCGGCCTTCAGAGCGGTCTTGTGGTTGCCGAACAGGTCGTAGACGATTCCGAGCCGGGGCGTCCAGTCTTTCCAGCAGCCCATTCCTTTTACGGTAGAGCAGGTCGTCTTGGGTACGGTGCGCGCGGGCACGAACCGGCCGGCCGGCGCGTTCTCAGCTTCGATCTCGCCTGCCAGATACTCCCACCGGATACCGACGGTAATGGCGAACCGTTTGAAGCGCCAGGTGTCCATGGCGTAGAGCCCTACATCCGCATCCAGTCGAGGCCATTGATAATACGGCGTGTTCAGGGCGACGAAATTGACGGGCGCGCCATTGTTGAATACTGAGTAACCGTCGCCGTTCTCCGTGACGCTGTACTTGAAGGGTCCAAAGCTATACTGAACGCCTCCGCGGATCTGGTGCGAACCGGTCACATAGGTTGCGGATCCGTTGAAGAACGATCGGCTGGTCTGGAAATACTGGTTACTCCGTCCAGCAAAGTAGCGCCGCAAGGTACCGAGGTCCCTCGCGGTCGTATCCGCATACCAGGCCTGCGTATCGGGTACCTGGGCGATACCTTCCTGGTAGAGGTCGTTGTAGTCCAGATGACTGATGGACATGCCGACCTCGGTGAGCAACTTGGGAGAAATGGTGCTGGTCCATTTCGTCTGCAGGATATAGTACATGGGCCATTTGTTGCGCTGCGTGGAGGACACCGACGGGTCGGCAGGAATGAACCCTTCCTGTCCGCCATCGACGATCTCGTGCGCCTTGTATTTCCAATTGCGCAACCAGAAGGCGCTGAACTTGTTCTTGGCGTTCGCCTGATACGTGAGGCGCAGCGAACCGGCGTAGATGTATCCGTCCTGGATGCCGGGCTTGCCGTTGGGATAGGTCGACGCCCCGGCTTGCGTCCAGGTGACCTGGTCGCGTCCCGTCAGCATGAACCACAACTTGTCCTTCATGATCGGCCCGCCGAAAGAGCCGTCGATGTCCTCGATTTTGGCGACTTTGTCCTGCGCGCTCAGTCCGCGAAGCCCCAGGGTTTTGTCGAGATTGTTACCCTGCCAGAAATTGCTGCCGCCGCTGCCGCCGGCGAAAAGACTTCCGTGAAACTGGTTGCCGCCGTCTTTGGGGACCAGGTTCGTGAACATGCCGCCTCCGGATGCGTCCACAGTGACATTGCTGGTCTGAAGCGTAGTTTCCTGGACGGCGGCGTTGTCAATGTATTGCTGAATCTGGCCGTCGAGATAGGTCGTATTGACCAGCAGGCCGTCGAGCATGTAGATATCCTGCACCGACAGGTTGCCGTGAACGGACACGTAGTTCTGCTCGATCTGTTGCGAGCCGCCGATGTCGGGGAGGTTGAGATGCGCGCCCGGTGCGTAAGAGGCAATGGATTGCATGTATCGCCCAGTGGGGACTGCGTCCATCTCCGCGCGCGTCAAGGTCTCCGGGTGCGCCACGTTTTCTATGTCGACCGTGGCAACACGGGCCTCAACATTGATGGTCTCGCCCACGGAGCCAACCTTCAGCTCGGCGTCGACCGGGACCGTCACGTTGGCGGGCACCACAATGGTCTGCTTCAGCGTGGCGAATCCTGCTTTACTGACAGTTACGACGTAGGTGCCTGGCCGGAGGTCCACAAACGTGTAGCGTCCGTCGGCGCCGGTTGTTACGGTACGCGCCCGCTCAATGAGGACATCGCTAGCAGCCTCCACCATGGCGTCGGCCATCACGGAGCCGGAGGAGTCCGTCACCACGCCGGAGATGGTGCTCTGCGCGGAAGCTACCGGTGGCAACACACCCAGCAGCACAAGACCAAAAAAGGCAATGGCAACGAATGGGAAACGATTCGTCGCGGAAATGACGCGCGTCCCTAGGTTTTCCATCTGATTCACTCCTTGGGGAATCGAAATGTGTCGGCCCCCGCAGCCGACAAACAAACCTGTCAATCGGTAGAATTCTATGGCGCTATGGGAATGTTGTCAAGGACTTTCAGCCTTAAACTTGTAAAGATTACAGCCGCCCGTGGTAAGTGACACAAACAGGTATTACACGGGAGGTTGCATGCAACTGAAGCTACCGGCTAGAACGACCAAAGCACACTCGTATACCCCGTATGCGCCCGGTAATTTTGCAGGAAGGACACTAAGCCGAACTCCTCCCGGTAGCGATAGAACTGCCAGCCAGCGTTCCAGCGGATTTTCGGCGTGATCCGGATCGAGAGCCGGGCTAACGGCGACTGATACGTGAGCGGAAAAGTCTGCACCGAACTGAACAGCGTCTGGACGGCTCCGGTCGCCTCGGGCAGCACCGCAGATCCGCGGCCGTCTCCGGTGTCCTTGGTGATGCTGTAGCCCACGTACAGATTCACGCGCGGCGCGAGGCCAAGGTGCGCCCCGAAATTCCCCGCATGGATGTTACTGATGTAGATCGTAGGGAAGGTCTGGAGTGCGTCGCCCGCAAAGAACGCAAGGCCCGACACGGTATCAAGATGCAATTTCGTATAACTCGCGTCCAGGCTGAACCGGTCCGTAGGCGCCCAGGATGCATTGGCGCTATAGTCGCGCGAGTGCGAGCTAAAGGGCGTAAGCGGCGAAGGCGAGTTTACGTTGTACACCTGACTGTACGACGCCGACAGCTGAAGCTGGCGGGTGCGATAGTCGGCGCGGCCCCCGAGGATGTGATAACTACTCTGGCTGATGGGAGTCAGCGGCTGATTGTCCCTGCCCACCTCTCCATTGAGACGGATGGTGAGGGGCTTGATGGGACGGAGCTGAACTCCCAGAACCCCGGCGTTCAAGTGGTTACTGCGACCGTAGGCGAAGTCGCGCAGTGGGCCAGTGACGGCGCCTCCGTCGATTGTGTTGATCAGCCGGTCCGAATAGTGATAACCCGCGTAGAACCCGATCCAGGGTGTCACGCGGTAATTGAGGTCGGTCGCATTCGCCACCGTCCGGACGCTCATGTATTCGAAATTCACGCTGGTGCTCAAAGCTGTGGGGTTGGTGAACTCGATGAAGTTGGAATCTCCCACAACGCGCATGTTGTGCACCGCGGTGTTGTTGACCAAGGTGAGGCGGTCGGTGGGGTAGAAGTTCAGGCTGAGATCGCCGGCGAGGTCCGGACGCTGCGCGTTTCCGCTGATCAGGATCTGCTGAGTCGCGGCGGCGCCGGCACTGATACCCGACGCCAGCTCATTTAGGGCGAAGTTGCCTTCGCCGCCGACATAAGTCATGCGTGCGTTCATGCCCCAGCGCTTGCGATTGGTGAACAGATCGCCGAACCAGCCGGGACTGGCGCCGTGGTAAGGATTGGTTCGCGTGAACTGCGTCAGCCCGCCCGCATTCGAAAATACCGGGTCGTCCTTGAAGAAATCCCAGCGGTGCTGCACCGTGAACTTGAAGCCCGCGAATTCACCTTCCGCTCCGATGCGGTACTCGTTCCATTCGCGGCGCACATTCTGGAACAGCGGATAAACCGCCCCGGCGCTGTTGAACTCCTGCACGCTGGAAAGAGCCGGGCCGGTCAGATCGTTGCGACTATACCCCACGCGCACCTTGAATTGCGATTGCGGGAATAGGGTCAGGTCATGATCCTGCAAGCGGCGTTGCGTGTCCATCTGATCCAACAGGTTCGCGCCCACCAGGCCGGGGTTGTAGAAGTCATCCAGCCGCCACAACATGTCGTAACGGTAGAGACCATTCTTTTGCACCCGTAGCGACACGGATTGATAGGGGTCGTTGCCCAGGCCGAGCGTGTTTAACAGAATCTGATCGTAAAAAACGCCATGGCCGTCTTTGGAATTGACGGACAGGCTGCTGCCCAGGAGCCGTATGCCGTTGCCGTAGTTCACGTCGGAGCGGTACTTGGCCTCATCGCCACCGATTAAGGCGAACCGGTAGCCGGTCTCGAAGGAATTAGTAACGTTGTAGTTGCCCACGTCCTCGCCGCGCGCCGGCCCTACAGGATCGGGCGTAGGGGCAACCACCTGCTGCGCGTAAAGCACGCCGGACGCCAACAATAAGTAGAATCGCATCGCCATGGTGGTCACCTCAGAAAGAAAAAGTCGCTGTTGGAGCCATGAATCCGCACGTGACAGGTGGTGCAGTTCTGGTATCGGGGCTCGAGCAGGTTATGGGCCGGCGAGAGCCGCGTCTCCCCACTGTTCCGCGGGCCGAAACTGCCGGCGCCGTTGTGGCACTGGAGACAAAGCGTGAAGACTACCGGGCGTCGTAAGAGCCGCGCGTTGGTAGAACCGTGGGGAAAGTGGCAAGTCTCGCATCCCTCGATAAAGACTGGGGGATGTTGGTAGACAAAAGGCCCGCCCTTATCCTGGTGGCATTTCAGGCAGGCCTCTTTGTTGCCCAGCGCCTGCTCGACCATTGGCGGCCGCTGCGCCATGCGCCATGTAGGCGCAAACGTCCCGTGCGGATTATGGCAATCGGTGCATTGCATGAAACCTTCGTTCACGCGGTGCTTTGAGGGCAATTCGAACTGCGCCCGAACCGCCGAGTGGCACGAGTAACAGAGGTCGGTCTGCTTCTTCGCAAGCAGGTACTTAGGTGTCGGCGAACGGTGTATGGAATGGCAGGCGGTGCAGACCACATTGTTGAGCGTGTGGTCCGAACGCTGTATGTTGGCTTTCGAGCGGTCCTGCGCGTGACAGGTGAGGCACGTCTCCAGCACTTGCTTGGGAGCCAGAAGCGAAAAGGCTCTGGGAATCGTGTCTTTCCCGCCGCCTGCTTCCACATGGGCCTGCCCTGGACCGTGACAGCCCTCGCATCCGGTGCGCGCCGGGGTTTCCTTACCCGAAGCCAGGCTAATGGCGTGTGGATTTTTATAGAAATTGAGCCAAATGTCGGCGTGGCAGGTTTTACAGACGTTGCTGCCGATGTACCCGGCAGAAGTCGTCTGCGCTCCCGCGAGTCCGGCGAAACCGAAAATCGTGAAAAGCGTTACCAACGCCGTACGCGCTGTGCGTGCCATACTCGGCATCATACTGGACCACGAGCTCATTAACGGGCCGCCGCGCGGGATTTTACGGAATCTTTACCGCGGCTGCGCGAGCTGTTCACTGTTGTAAACGCCCGGCCTATGCGGAATCGCACGTTCCCGTGCGCGCCAGTTAAAATAGGAGTTAGTGCACTCGCACGCACACAAGCATCATCCCGCCACAGCGACCGTGCTTCGATGGTCGGTGGGCGCCACCGTCGTCTTTGTGGCCTTGGAGGTCTTCGCCGGAATCAGAGCCCATTCACTGGCCCTGATCTCCGACGCCGGCCACAACTTCACTGACGCGTTGGCCCTGCTGCTCGCGTGGATTGCCAACTACCTGGAAACCAAGCCTGCCAACGAGTTCAAGACGTATGGATACCAGCGCGCCGGCGTACTATCGGCCTTTGTCAATGCCCTGACGCTGGTGGCGCTGTCGGCTTGGATCTTCTACGAGAGCGTCGATCGTTTGCGCGCTCCGTTAAGGGTCGACCAGAATGTCATGATGGCAGTGGCTGCCGTGGGCGTGCTGCTGAATGGCGGCATCATGTGGGCGTTGCGGGCGGCCAGCCGAAAAGACATCAACGTTCGCAGCGCGTTCGTCCACATGATGGGCGATGCGCTAGGATCGGTCGCGATCATTGCCGGGGCCATCGCGATCTCTTACACCGGATGGGTGCAAATCGATCCGCTGCTTTCCATTCTGATCGGCGTTCTGATTGTGTGGACGGCTTGGGACATCATCCACGAATCGCTCAACATTCTACTGGAGGGGTTGCCGCGCGGCCTTCGGCTCAACGACGTGATCGGTTCTATGCGGGCCGTAGAAGGCGTGCTGGATGTGCACGATCTGCATATCTGGAGCTTGGGATCAAGTACCCACGCACTGAGTTGTCATGTGCTGATTGAGGATGTTCCGCCTTCTTCAAGCGATGCGATTCTCCGGGGCTTGAACGGCGTGCTGGCGGAACGCTTCCACATTTCCCACACCACCGTGCAGTTCGAGCACTGCTCCTGCGCCGTCTCCGAGAACGGGTGCGTGATCCCAGTGGAGACGGAGCACGAAGAACATCGCCACTAGCTGCTATGCGCTAATCGCCAGCGTCTCTATGGGCCGAAAGTAGCGTGGCGCGTGAAACGGCTGGAAGCGGTAGCCGATGCCGAAAATGGTCTCGATATACCGGTCTGCATAAGCGCCCAGCTTCTTGCGCAGCCGGCGAACGTGCACGTCCAGTGTCCGTGTGCGGATGGCGGGACTGTACCCCCAGACCTGCAGCAACAACGCATCCCGCGGGACGATCTGTCCGGCATGTTGGACCAAAAGTGCCAGAAGGTCGTATTCCTTGCGAGTCAGCGTCATCCTACGTCCATCCAAAGTCACCACCTGTTGATTGAAATCAAACGAGATATGTTCGTCCCCGTACGCTAGAGTCTGATTCGTGTCATCCCGAAGCTGTCCCATGGGTCCTCCTAAAGCAATCCTAAAGTGGAGGCCTTTTAGGGTGATTGTGGAGTTGTAAAAACTTTGTAAAAACGCGTAGGCCGCTTGATTAACTGCATTGAAACACTACGCTAGCGTTGCTGCCGCCCCCGGCAACGGCCCCGTATAACGGGCGCGCGGACGGATTAAGTTACCCTCGGCGTATTGCTCGATGGCATGCGCGATCCAGCCGACCACCCGCCCCAGTGCGAACATGAGGAGGGGGGCGTGTTCCGGCAGCCCGAACGTCCGTGCCACCGCCACCAACCCGAAATCCAAGTTCGGAAGTTCGTGCAACAGCTCCGAGCCTGCCTTCGAAAGGCTGCGGACCAGCCGCCACTCGCCCTGATTTCCACTCGCCTCGGCCAGGCGCAGCAGCAGGGCAGCCCGCGGGTCGCCGGCAGGATACAGAGGATGGCCGAAACCGGGGATGCGTTCTCCGCGGCGCAGACGGTTGGCCAGAACGGTGTGGCCACGCCGGGGTGTTTCCGTCTCTGCGAAGAGCGACGATATGCGTTCGGTTGCGCCGCCATGCAAGCTGCCTTTAAAGGTTGCCATGGCAGCGGACACCACGTCGTACGGCGAGGCCTGGGCGGACGCCGCACACCTCGCGGCAAAAGCCGAGACATTCAATTCGTGGTCTGCCGAGAGCACCAACGCCGTTCGGATCGCGTTCGCGGCAGCCGCCTTTCGGGGCGCCCATGCCGCTTGTAGCGCCAGATGGACGGGAACCTGCGAGTCGCGCCCAGCCGCGATCGCGGTCATCAACCGAAGGATGCGTGCGCCGGTCCGGCATACTGCAGGCGGACGCAGATCGTAGGACTTCCAGTCTCCCGCCCCCGCGGTTGCGAGCGCCGCTTGCATCAACGGCAGGGGGTCCTTGGCGCAGGCCCGCAGACGCGCCAACAGGCCCGGCGAGAGCGGCTGCCTCTGGGCGAACAACCCCTGCCGCTCGGTCGCTTCCGCGACCCACAACAGCTCCGCTACTTGCTCCAGAGGCGCCGTCTCCGCGAGCTTCACGGCATCCTGCCCGCGATAGTACAGCGCGCCATTCTGAATCAGTGTGATGCCCGACTCGAGCACCGGGCTACCCCAATGCAGTCCTCGTGCCGCAGCCTTGGCCGGGTCGCGCCGCATCTCTTTGCGCTCCCGTAGCCGCTCAATGTCTTGCCGGTAGTAGCGCCGCTCTCTCGGCCGCCCCGGTACCGGCTCGGACCGCAATTGGCCCCGGCTGGTATAGGCGTACAGCGTTGCCATCGTCACCCCTAACGCGTCCGCGGCTTGTTTGGCCGTCAGGTACTGTCGGTCGGCGCCCATATATATTGATTCTACAATCAATATTGACAATATAATTGCGGCATGCCGAACATGGGGATATGGCAGAGGGTTTAGAGTCCGTCGTGGCCGCCTCCACACGGTTAAGCCACATGGATGGTGAGGCGGGGCAGTTAGTTCTTTCCGGGTATGCGGTAGAAGACCTGGCGCCGCACGCCACGTTCGAAGAAGTCGCGTATCTGTTCCTCCACGGGTGCCTGCCTGAGCCGACGGAGCTCGATTCCTTCGTGCGGGTCCTAGCCGGACGCCGGTCGTTGCCCCGGGCCGCGATGGCAGTTCTCCGCGAGGCTGCAGCGGCGAAGGTACCGCCCATGGACGCTCTGCGAATGGCAGCGGCCACGCTCAGCATCAGCAGCCAGGAAAATCCACTCGATGAAGCGCTCACCGCGATTGCGTCCTTCCCGACCGTCGTTGGGGCCTATTGGCGGATCGTGCACGGTGAGGAGCCGGCGCCTGTGCGCTCCGATTTACCGCACGCGGCGCACTATCTCCAGCAATTGTCCGGTGTCGAACCCTCTGCGGACCGAGCCCGCGCATTAGAGACCTACCTCAACACCGTCTGCGACCACGGCCTCAATGCCTCCACGTTTACTGCCCGGGTCATCGTCTCGACGCGCTCCGATGTGATCTCAGCGATTACCGGCGCATTAGGAGCGCTCAAAGGCCCGTTGCACGGTGGTGCGCCCGGTCCGGCTCTCGATATGGTCTTTGAAATCGGCACGCCCGATCGCGCCGAAAGCGTGATCCGCGCGAAACTGGAGCGGGGCGAGCGCCTCATGGGATTCGGACATCGCATTTACCGCGTGCGCGATCCCCGCGCCGATGTGCTGGCCCGCGCCGCCGAACGCTTCTACTCGCACGGCGGCAACCGGAGCACGTATAATCTGGCCCGCAGCGTGGAACTCACCGCGCTACGCCTGCTCCGCGAACACAAGCCGGACCGCCGCCTGGACACCAACGTGGAGTTTTACACGGCGCTCTTACTCCACGGCCTGGAATTACCAACGGAATTATTCACGCCGACGTTTGCGGTTGGACGCGTGCTTGGCTGGTCCGCGCATTGTCTGGAGCAGCTGCGCGACGGCAGGCTGATCCGCCCGCAATCCGTTTATGTCGGACCGAGGGAGCTTCACTACGGCGCCACCTCCGACCCTCAGGAAGCCGAGGCAACCGTCAACTGAAATACCACCACGGCCAGCCCGAAATGGATCTCGTCCCCCGGCTCCAGCTTCGTTCCGCGGGTGTTGCGGTGCACTTCCAGACTCATGCCATCGCGCACGATCCAGGTGCCGCAATCATGGCCGCCTAATTGGTACCAGCGGTCGTTGAACAGGCGGTATTCGCCGGTGGTCTTGTCGTAACCAATGTGGGCGTGCTCGCGCGACACGGAGGTTTCCGATAAGGCCGCGCTCCGATGTATTCGTTCCACTCGTCCCCGGTCAGGTTCCGATGAACTACCTGGCACGCGTCCCGCAGCAGCCTCTCCGAATCGAAGCTCCACAACCGGATCGAGCCGTCTTGTGAGCCGGAGGCCACCCACGAACCCGATGGATCAAAGCCTGAGAACGTAACAAAGCCTGCGTGCGTCATGGAGGCGACCTTTTGAAGATCGGACCTCCGCCATACCGTCACCGTTCGACCGCTGGACGAAACCAGGTAATCGCTGTTCGGCGACGCATCGCATGCATTTGTACCCATAAGATCTTTACACGGAATCGGCAGATCCCGGTTCCCCTTCCGCCCGGTTCCACCAAATGCGGGCTTGGCATCGCCGTCATCAGCCTGCTCACCATCCGAAGTCCTCCAGTACACGTCAGGACCGTCATTCTCGGCAAGGAGGTACTTGCTGTCCGGACTGAAGCGGATGCGGTTGATCTTGTCATTTGCGTCCAATAACTGCGGGCGCAACGAACCATCCAGCCTCCAGAAATAAACGGTGTGGTTCAAGGCGTCTCCTTCATGCGCGTCTTGCGTGTCTTCGTTATTCTGGAAAGTTTCCTCGACCGAAGCGTACGCCGCGACATAGCGGCCGTTCGGACTTACGGCAATTTCCTCTACTTGTGCCCACCGGCCGATGCTGAGCGATATTTCACCGCGCGGATTCCCAACACTCCATTGCCGCACCGTGCCCAAGCGGTCGATAGACAGCAAATCGCGGCCCGCTACAAACGCTACCGTCTCCACTTCCTTCGGATGAACGCCGTATCGCACCAGCGGAGCCGTTCCCTGCAAATCGATAAACCGAGCAACCCCGTCATCGCCGGCGCTCGCGATCATGGTCCCATTGGTCCCGAAAGTCACATCGTTCACCGGGCGTCCGTCGCCCAATTCCGTAAAGTCGGCGCCCTCCAGATGCAGGTCCCCCTTCTGATTGGTAGCCCACGTTCGGGCGGCATCCCCTCCCGTGGCCAGCGACTTGCCGGAAGGCGAGAATGCAGTGGCCGATCCCCCGCATAGACAACTGAAACCGACGCGCTCATTCTTGAGGCTGAACATGTCGACGTCGCTCTGATCGCCGCTCACCGCCACCATCTGCGAGTCGGGACTGAAGACGACGTCGCTGATCGCGTGGAATGGGCCGGCGCTCACTTCAACGGCCTGAGCGTCCTGAGTCCGCCACATCTCTAGCCGGTCGCGCCGCCACGTGGCGAGGTACTGGCCGTCCGGGCTGATCTGAGCGCCGTCGTAAAGTCCTACTGGGATGATCACCGTTTTCTTACCATTGGAATCGTAGACTACGGCCATGTTCTTGGTCATGACGACGAACAGAGTCGCCGCTCCCAACACCTTCTCGCAGGGCACTTCAAGGGGCCGCCCACTTCTTAACGCCACAGTCACCAGGTTCAACTGATGATCCGCTGAGCAGAAAACAGCCGATCTGCCGTCACCGACAAAGGCGATGCTGCGAATTCCGGGGCTGTTGGCCAGAACGGTGGTATTCCCGGAAACGGCGTCAAAGAGCCAGAGCTGCGCTTCGTCCGCACTCAGCCAACCACCCTTTCTTGGGTTCGATCACTGCCGGCCGCACCAGGCTGCGAAAAGCCGGGGACCTGACTGGAAAGAGCACCCTGCCGAGGCTTTCCCGTAGCGCGTTGCCGGCCTCGGGCCAGACAGTCCGGTGATTTCCCTCGCCCGCGGCGGTCAGGCGGACCGATTCGGCGGCGAGCAGGACGGCCAACTCCATGCGCTGCGGTTCCTCCAGGCGAATTTGGTTCGAGACCGCGATGAGTTGCCGGATGGTGGCCGCGTTTCGCTGCTCCTCGGCGACCTTCTTCGCCGCGTCCGCCTCCTTGCATTTACCCACAGCGTCCTGCCGCGCGAGGTCCGCTTGTCCCCGCTGGCGCTCGGCAGATCGCCAGAACCAAATGGAAAGGGCCAGCAGGAATGCCAATGCCGCCGCAATCCCCTTCATTGCAGCGAGTCGCTTGGACGATTGCCGGCGGTGGACAAACGAATTCTGCAGATCTGTAACAGTTGTTTTGGATGGTCCTTCCGTCAGGGCCGTCAGCGGTTCCTCGATCCGCAGCATCTCCGGCGTGATGAACTCGATCAGCAAGGTGTCCCGCAGTTTCTCGTCTGCGAGAGTGCCTCCGAAATCGATTGGAATGACCTTCCGGCCCGTCGCCGTGAACACCTGGACTTCGTGGACTACCGGCGCCGATTCGAACACCCGTGGGGAGCCCACCAATACCAACTGGCTGGTTCGCCGAATGGCTGCGCTGCCTACCGCCTTCCAGTCATCGCCTTTGGTGAATCCATCGGCGTCCAGGAAGCAGTCAAAACCGCACTTCCCAAGTGCCTCCGACAGGTGAAAGGCGTACCCGGCGCCATCCCGCGATGTGTAGGAAATAAAGAAATCGAATCCAAAGAAATAATCTGCGATTCGCCTCCAGATGGAACGGTGAGGTAACGAGTAAACGGGACGTTCTACGGAGGCAGTCGCTTCAGAAAGCTGCCGTTGGGGCAGGGACATCGGTGGGATTATAGCATCGACGTTGGTTAAGAGACCTGTGAAACGCGAGAAAAACCGAACAGACGAAAGACGCGCCAGTTTTGTTTTTCCACTCACACCGGCCGTGTGAGCGCGGACTACCCAACGTGTTTTCCTTTTTGAAACCAGTTGTAGTTTCAGCCAACGCCCGTTCCACTGCCCGCCAGTGCATTGGTGAGCGGTCGTCGGGGCTACGACTCGGCACGAAAGTGGATCGCAGGAACCTATGGCGCCTCGTTCCTAATCTGGAAAGACACCCTAGGCTATAGCCTAGTGCGGGAAGGGGGATTTCGCATCAGCTACGCGAGCCGCGCTCGGCGAGAAAGCGATGAGCCAAAGGGAGGGACCCCCGGCGAACAACGCCGACTAGCTCCGTTCGAGCGCTCGCGTGGGCTACAATCGTTGGCAATGCCGCTGACGGTCTTCAATACCGAGGGCCTGCCCGCTACACATCGCGAACGGATCGAAGCTGCAGTAGAAGCAGGCGGCAACCAACTATCCGCTCCGTACGAGGCCTGGATTGCAGCAGACCCTTTCCGCGGTGGCATGCGGGTTTTGATCACGGGCCCACAGGGTTTCGAGCGTGTTGTGCAATTCGCTCCCAACGAGCCGTCCGTGGAGATCACGCGCCGTGTCCGAGAGACGTTAGAGGAGTGAGGTTGGCGGTTCGGTGAGGCATTCATTTCGGCGGGAACGAAGCAGAACTCGCCGATCAGGGTGCCGAGTTTCCAGTCAGTTCCACGGTTTCCCCTCCATCCGAGCTTTAGGGGCGCGTCGATAAACCGCATCTGTCGGTCGTCCGCTGAGGAGCGAAATTAGACTTCTACTCAGCTTTTCAGCAGCCTGCTAGGTAAGGCTTTTGGTCGTTCCTCATCTCTGTTAGAGTTCGACGGAGCCAAGGCTCTTCATGAGGTGTGACGCCAAGCTCCTTGTACATCCGGAATTGTTGGTAGTCATGTAGCCATGACGTGAGGCTGTGGAAATCATGTCCCTCCAACAGCCAATTGGATTGCGATAGGGTGCGCTGTGCAGGTTGACTGAAGTGAGAGGCATTGACAATTGCACCTCTGTCAGCATTCATCAAGTATGTAACGCCAAATAGGCGCTGTACAATTTCGATACCAACCGGGCGATCAGAAGAGTATCGCTTGCATTCCACGACGTACTTGAGTTGCTTCGGCCCACCCCGGACTGCCATGATATCCACTCCGCCGTCGCGCGTACGCTTTGTAAGCTCGACTGCGAACCCAAAG
>DASZIV010000078.1:0-2900 GCA_035948775.1 Bryobacteraceae bacterium | reverse complement strand
GCCAGGGCGTAGGTCGCCACGTCCGGATTCACCGGCACATTGATGGGGATATCCGGAATCGGCCGCCAGCTGCTCAGCAAGCGCAGGATGGCAACGGCTCCCGCCATGCCCACAACACCTCCGGCCAGCGAAAGCACAAGGGCCTCGGTGAGGAGCTGACGGACGATGAGCTGGCGGCGCGATCCAAGAGCCATGCGGACGGCGATCTCGCGAGAGCGGTCGGCCGCGCGGGCGGCGAAAAGACTGCCCAGATTCGCGCACGCGGCGAGCAGGATGAGGCCGGCCAGAAGCATGAGGCCAGCCATGAACGCGCGGGTGGGCTTGGCGAGGGTATTTCCGGCGAGTCCGGGCCGGGATAAGGAGAATTTCAGGCCGTCATCCGATTTGGGATACGTCTTTGCCAGAGAAGCCGCGATAGTGTTCAGGTCCGATGTGGCCGCCGCCGGCGTCACTCCAGGCTTAAGGTGGCCGGCTACCCAGGCCGAATGATTGCCGCGTTCCTCCAGCGAATACCAGTCGAGAAGTTGGGGCGTATTGACGAGCGGAACCCACAGATCGGGCGCGAAGAAGAGTTCAGTGCCGCGGAAGTCCGGCGGCGCAACGCCTACGATCGTGAAGGGGTGTTTATTGATCTGGACGGTGCGGCCCACAGCGGCGCGATCACCGTTGAAGTAACTGTGCCAGAGGGCGTAGCTCAAAACGATCTCCGGCATGCTGTTCTTTCCATGTTCTCCGGAGGCATGAATGAGCCGGCCAAGATAGGGCTGAATACCGAGAGCATCGAAGTAATTGCCGCTCACCATGTAGGGCCAGACCACAGCTGGGTTTCCGCTGCCGGTATCGAGCCCGATGCCGCCCGTGATGTTATAAGTAACCAGCGAATCGAAGCTGTGGTTCCTGTCGCGCAGGTCGAGGTAATCCGGATACGATTGCGATGGCGTGGTTTCTGACAAGTAGTTGCGCTCCACCATGAACAAATTGTCGGAGTGCGGCACATGAAGCGGATGCAGAACCAGCGCATTCAGCACGCTGAAGACAACGGCATTGGCGCCTATAGCGAGTGCCAGCGTCAGCACAGCGGTCAGGGCAAATCCAGGCGCTTTTCTCAGCTGCCGTAAGGCAAGTCGCAAATCGGCATTCATACTTCCCCCTGATTACGAAGGGCGAGATTGTTCCTCGCGTGCTCGAGCTTGTATCAGCGTGTACGCTCGGAAGCGAGGCGGGGTTCCGTTTGAGATTTGATTTCGGGGCTGCGACGGCGGCACGTTGGACGATCGGGTGTAATATCCCTCCGTGAAGCACCGTCAAAGCGAAGCGAATGTACAGACCGCCCTGCTCGGCTTCCTTTGCCTGTTGTCCGGCGCGATCAGCGCTCAGGCACAAGGTGACTTGTCGCCGAAGCTCAGCATGGTTGAGATTCGACCGGAGTCTGCTCCAGGTGTTTATTTGGAAGGTGCGGCGCTATCGCCTGATGGCAAACAAGTTGCAGCAGCCTTTCGCCGAGTGGGCCCGGGCCCCAACTCAGAGATCGCGGTTAGCGTTCGAATCTGGAATGTCGGCACCAATGAGCCCACCGTCTCAAAGGAATTGTCTTCCGGTGAGAAGAGCACTCCCTCGGAGTCGTTCACCCGCGCGCGCGGCTTTGTGCAGTATTGCGACAACGATTCGGGCGTTATGGTGGCCGCCCGCGGCACTCTCTACTATTTGAATCCGCGGACGCTGGAAGTATTGCATGCAACGGCCACGAACATCGGTGATCATCCAGCCCCGAAGCAGGTACTCTGCGCAGCGAAGAGTCCGCGTGCCGTGGTCGCGGGGTTCGCCGGGGCCTACTGCTGCCTGGTAAGGGTGTACGACCTGACTTCAGGAACAATCATCCGGGAGTGGAATCTGACGAAAGGCCGCTATCCCTTTGGGGAAGTCGCGATTTCGCCAAGCGGTAATCAACTTGCCGTTTCTTATGTGCCTGAGAATTCCCTGGGCCGGTCGAAGGCCGTAGAAAACCTGGAACTGCTCGATGTGAACACAGGGAAGGTGAGCCTCAAGGTGAAGACCGGACATTTGCCCGGCCGGATCAGCTTTGCTGGAGAAACGCGAGTCGCTACGGACGATACGCTTGAGCCTCAGCCCTTATTGCCACATCCCGAGATAAGACTCTGGGACTTAAGCGACGGGAAGCTTCTAAGGACATTTGGCGACCCGAAACTCGGAGCGCGCCGTTTCGTTGGGGCGTCAAGCGACGGCAACGTCATCCTCGGTTACATCCCAAAGGAGACCCTGCATAGCGGTGGTGGCATCGAAGGCGGCCTCTGGAATCAAACACTGGAGCAACGATTTCGATTGTGGGATGCCGCTACGGGACAAACCATTGCGACCTCTCCGCCTTTGCTTCCGATCACAAACGCCACCATTGAAGGCTTCGATCCCAGCCTGCAGGTTAGCAGCAACGGCCGCGCGGTGATCGTCTTCTGGAAGTCGCCGCGGGAGAATCTGCCACTCTACGTCTTCTCAATGGCGCAACCCGCACCGTCGCAGCCGCACTGAAATTTCTGCGTCTCCTAGCTGTTGGCTACACTTGCCACCGTTCAGGTCGAAATCTTGAAGAGCTTCAGCGTTTCGGCGGTGATGCTCTGCTTTGTTTCGGGCAGGTCCTTCCAGGGGTCGCGCCGGAGACCGGGTTTCCAGTCGTCGTAGTCGGTTACGTGGAAGGCGGGGCGTTCGGATTCTTTGAGGGCGGTCCAGGGGATGGGCATGGAGACCGGTGCTCCGGCGCGGGCGCGGGGCGAGTATGGCGCGACAGCGGTGGCTTCGCGCTGGTTGCGGAGATAGTCGAGGAAGATGCGTCCGGTGCGTGCGGCCTTGGTCATCTTGGTGAGATAGAGCGAGGGGTTGTGCTTCTC
>DASZIV010000077.1:0-1701 GCA_035948775.1 Bryobacteraceae bacterium | reverse complement strand
GTCAGCACATCGGGTCCGTTGCCGATCAGGGTTGCGCCCTTGATCGGGGCGGTGATCTTTCCATCTTCAATGAGATAGGCTTCCGACGCCGAGAAAACAAATTTGCCGTTCGTGATGTCGACCTGTCCGCCGCCGAAGTTCACCGCGTAAATGCCATTCTTCACCGAGCGAATAATATCTCCGGGATCGTCCTGCCCCGCCAACATGTACGTGTTCGTCATGCGCGGCATCGGAATGTGTTCATAACTCTCGCGGCGTCCGTTGCCGGTGTCGGCGAGGCCCATCAACTTCGACGAAAGTTTGTCGCTGAGATATCCCTTCAGAATCCCATTCTCGATCAGCACAGTTTCCTGCGTCGGCTGGCCTTCATCGTCCACGTTCAAGGAGCCGCGGCGCCATGGCATGGTGCCGTTATCGACCACCGTGCACTTTTCACTGGCCACTCGTTTGCCGATCAGCCCGGCGAATGCCGACGTCCGTTTGCGATTGAAGTCGGCCTCCAAGCCGTGGCCCACCGCCTCGTGCAGCAGAACGCCGGGCCATCCCGGACCGAGCACGACTTCCATGTCACCGGCCGGAGCTTCGCGCGCGTCGAGTTGCAGAATTGCCTGACGCGCGGCCTCTTTCGCAAAAAACTCGGGAGTCTTGTCGCCAAAGAAGAAGTCCAGCGCCACCCGGCCGCCGCCGCCTGAGCTGCCGCGTCCCGAACTCGCATCCGTGTTTGACTTGGCGATGCAGGAAACGTTGGTGCGCGCCAGCGGCTGCGAGTCTTCCGCAAAGGTGCCGTCGGAGCCGGCCACCAGGATGGTCCTCAATTCGTCGGCATAGCTGGCGCGTACTTCCTTGATCCGCGGATCGTATCCGCGGGCGGTGCGATCGGCGCGCATCAGCAGTTCAACCTTGGCGGTAATGTCGGCGTCCACCGAAGGCAAGGCTACGGGGTACAGGCTGCGGGCCGGCTTCTGCTGAAATCCGGCGACCGTCGTCTTCGACGGGGCGCTCGCGATCAGGGCAGCGGTGCGCGCAGCATGCAGAATCCGTTGCGGAGAGAGATCGTCGGTGTAGGCATAGCCGGTGCGCTCGCCGGAAACGACACGGACGCCGCAGCCCGCCGAAATTCCCTGTGAGGCGGACTTCACGAGCGACTCATCTACCATCAGTGAGGTGGAAGTCAGGTATTCGAAATAGAGGTCGGCGTAGTCACCGCCCGCCGAGAGAGCCGCGGTCAGATAAATCTCAAGATCATGATTCGTAAGGCCGTAGTGCTCAAAGAAGAAGCGTTCCTGAGTGGCAGTCACCATAGTTGGATGCTCGTGGCTTTCGAAATGACTCGCAGCGCGTAATTGAGTGCGGTGTACCCCAGCCCCGAAAGGGGCGTCTCGATTCCGAAAAAGTTGCCCTATCGCCAAAGCGATAGCCTGATACGAAACAGCCCGATACAAACCCGGGGCGCTTCTCCGAGGCCTATCAAGGCATGCCCGGATACGAATCCCGCTGGCATCATGGGCTGCTACCTTCATTATCCCATGAGCGGAACGCGGTCTGGATCGGCAGCGAGATTACGGAAGTGAGGGCGCACCAGAGCAAAGGCAAACAATTTCTCGGTCGAGCGATCGCTGACGCGGGGGCTGGCGGGGCGAATCATCCTGACCACCGACTCGCACCGCCAGATGCTCTCCGACTTTCTCGACGGCGCACCCC
>DASZIV010000076.1:0-2734 GCA_035948775.1 Bryobacteraceae bacterium | reverse complement strand
CGCGAAACGGTTCGCCCCCATGCCTCCGCGATTGGGTGGTCGACCGAAAGAATTCGGCCTTCGAAACGCGCTGGTAGTTCATGCCGAAGCCAACCCTCAAGCCGGTTGCGCCTCGCTCCCACCGCCATGCGTTCTATGCCGTAACGCAACTCAGCGAGCGAGATCACGCTGAGAAAGACACGATCCTCGTCAGCCTCCTCCATCCAGCGGATCAGGCCCGGATTCGGGCGCGGCTTCACCCATTCCGAAACCGCATTGGTGTCCAGAAGAAAGTTCACAGCCGAATCTTTCGCGGCCGCGCCTTGAGCCGTCGTACCCTCAGATTCGATCCCCGTAACGGAGACCCGGCAAAAAACTCCGCCAAATTACCGGCGCGCATGGTTTTTCGCTGCCACTCCTCAGCTCCCACCACAACCGCGGCGGTGCGTCCCTTCCGGGTGATGGTTTGCGGACCCTCCGACATGGCCCGGTCAATGATTTCACTGAATTTTGCTTTGGCTTCGGCCACCGTCCAGTTCTGCGCACCCATTCCGCCTCCTTTCAATGAAAGGTCATGATAGTCATTGTAGTCATCATCGAAGTATCGCAAGAAACAGCAGAAAACAAACGATGTCGAAAAGCAATCTGCGGCGATGAGGTTCCTACCGCCGCGCCGCCCAGGCCAGTCCATCCGGGTCCTGTCCCGCCTCGATGCGGCCCACCACTTCCATCGAATGCAGATCGATCACCGCGACATAACCGTCGGGAGAGCAAGCCACGAAAACGCGCGCCCCGTCAGGCTGCATCAGGATGCCGGCCGCGCCGTGTCCAACTGCTATTTTCTTGATCGTCTTCCGAGTCGCGCTGTCGATCACGGTGACGTCCGATCCGCGCAGGCTGGAGATGAACACAAGCTTCCCATCCAGCGTAAACTTCAGCCGGTTCGCGCCGCTGACACCCGCCGCCAACGTTTGCGTCACCTGCTTGCCCGCCGCGTCAATGATTGACACCGTTCCGTCCGCAGCATTCGCCACCCAGATTTCTTTGCCGTCCGGAGAAACATCAAATCCCTCGGAGCCGTTCCCGACGCGGACCACCGTCTCATTCCAATCGCCTCCGGGAACGCCCATCGGCCCGCCCGGGCCAAGCCCGCCGCCCGCCGCTTTCTCGATGATGCTCACCGTGCCGGAATTGACGTTGGTGGTGACAATCAACTTCATGTCCGGCGAAACGTAGATCATGTGGGTTCGGTTCTGGCCGGTGCCCAGAATCCAATCCACACTTTTCGTCGCAGGATCGTACCTGCCAATGGCCTTGGCGGCTTCGGCGGTGAACCACGCCTTCCCGCCCGCGAAAACCAATCCATGCGGACCGCGCAACGCTCCGAGGTCGACGGCAGGCAACGCTTTCTGCGCGACCAGATCCACCACCGCAAGCGTGTTGTAGGCTCCGCCTCCGTAGTTGGATGCGTAGGCGGTCTTGCCGTCAGTGGAAGCAATCACTTCGTGGGGATCATTGCCGACCGGAATGCGCGCAATCACTTTGAGGCTGGAAGGATCAACGATCAAAAGCATGCCGTCGCGTTTGGCCAGAACCAACAACGCATTCGCAGGTGTGTCCGCAGCGTAAACAGCGCCGGTGCCAAGCATGGCGGCAAGCAGAACAATGGCAGACCGTAAGGCTTTCATAGTTCCGAAAGCATACTCCATAGGGTCGCCAGGATACAGAACGGGACACGGGTAGACTGGGGGATGGGAGTTGGGGTGCCCCATTTCTCACGTTCTTTGCGAGAAGTGGGCAACTGCCGGAATCATTTCGCAAATGCTCGGGCCATCACCCCACCGAGGTCGAATAGGCCTGCTACGGCTGTTCTTCCGGCGCCGGAATCGCCGCCAGCTGCAGGCTCTTCCGTTCGCCTTCAGTCACCCGCAGCACCGTTCCCTGCCCTTCATAGCTCTTGAGAAACTCAGAGTTGTAATAAGCTTCGCCGTCCACGCTCTCCCACGCAAGCAGCGTGTACTCGCCCGGCGGCAGCCCGTGCAGCGTGAAGTGTCCGCCCTGGTCGCTGACGCTCTTGCGATAGCGGTCAGTCCGTGCTCGCAGCCTCGCCTCCGGAACCGCGACCACCGTGGCGTTGGCCAGCGGCCCGCCCTCGGCATCGACGGCCACTCCATCGACTACGGCTCCATTGGCGCTGGCCACCAATTCCACCCCGGTCACGCCGCTACTCACGCTGAAACCGGTGTCGGTGGCTTCGCGTCCTCCCGCGGCTATCGATTTCATGAACCATTCCGTGCTCGCCACGGGATCGCCCGCCAGTTCAATGTAGTACCGTCCCGGCGGCACATTCTTCCATTCGAAGCCGCCATCGCCGCTCAGATGTGCCACCGTTCCGAAACCTTCACCCAGCGAGAGCGCGCCCAGCACATCGTCATCGCCTTCGGCCGAGCGTAGCGCGAGAAAAAACTGGCTGGAGTCGAGCCTCGCGGCAGCTCTGCTTTCCACGCGTAGCCGCCCGTGGACCCATCCCCCGGCTTGCGGCACCAGGTGCAGGCTCTCCACATTTTCCGAACCTACTTCCAGCCCCTGCCGCGCCATCAGCGGCGTCGCCCCACTCACGGTTGCCACCACCGTATACGCTCCCGGAGCCACGTCCCGAATCTCGAAGCTTCCGTCCTTGCGGATTTCCGCGCCATTCAGCGTCAGGTTGAAGTCCTTCGACTGCAGCATCACCAGCGCCGAGGAGCCCGCGCCC
>DASZIV010000075.1:0-97063 GCA_035948775.1 Bryobacteraceae bacterium | reverse complement strand
ACCAGATTCCGGGGCCGAAAGAAGTGATTCCGATGGTGGAATCCGACCACAACAACATCACTCCGGAAAAGCAAGGCGCGTACAATTCGCGGTCCGAAGAAGTGCTGGGAATCATTCTGAAGGGCGGCGAATTTAAGCCCAACGAGGAACTAACGCGCAAGAAGTAGCGACCGCGGTTCCGTGAGTGGCACGGAACCGCGACCGTCTGGGAGGAGGGTGGTTAGAACCGCAAATACCCGCTTATCTGCAACTGGCGAGCGCTGGAGACGGTGCTGGTGATCACGCTGTAGTTACCGTAGCTCTTGACGGAGCCATCGGTGTTCAGTGTGGGATTTGCGAAGTTTGTGAGCCCGCCGCCCGGAAGGGAGAACGACGGCGTGTTGGTCAAATTGAAGGCCTCTCCGACGAGCTGCAGTTTGATTTTGCCGTCTTTGAAGCTGAAGGTGCGGGAAACGTTCTCGTCCATGTTGAAGAACCCCGGACCGATCAGGATATTCCTGCCGGTAGTACCCAGGGTCCCCACAGCCGGGTTGGCGAACGCGGTTCCGTCAAAGTAGGGACTATTGGCGTCATGGCCGCCCAGGATCGCCACCACCGGGTTGATCTGGGTTGCCGATTGCGATTGGCCGCCGGCATTGGTCCCGACAGTGGAGCCGACGGTGAACGGCAGCCCGCTGAACCGGCTGAGCGTACCTCCTATCTGGAACCCGCCGACGATCTGGGCAATCAGACCGTGATTGAGGAACTGATGCCCTTTGCCGAACGGTAACTGGTACACGTAGAAGATTTGGAGTGTGTGGGTCCGGTTGAAGCCGGCCAACTGCTTATCCAAGGAGTAAGACACGGGATAGGCCCGGAAAAGGCTTCCATCCCCGTTGTCGCCTTGGGTGCCGCTGCCAGTGCCGTTGAAATTGTCGATGGCCTTCGAGAAGGTATACGCCACACCGATTATGGAACCACTGAAGCGTTTCGTCAGCTTGGATTGCAGCGCGTTGTAGGTCATGTTGCCGAATGGTTCGACATCGTTCAGGTCGTTGACCAGGTAGGGCGCGAGCAGGCGCGCGGTGGTGTTGTTAGTGCCCGGGAGCGACCCGTTGATGTTGACATTCATTGTCTGATGGACCGCGTGCGTGCCCACGTACCCCGCTTCGGCGGTGAGAGTCGAGCTGAACTCATGCTGCACAAAGAAATTCCAGCTTTGAATGTATCCGCGGTTCATGTACGCCGGGAACGTGCTCGTGCCGATGTTGGGAAGGTAGTTGTTGGGCAATAGTGTGGCCGAGGTAGTCCCGGCGGGCGCCGGGCTGATCACGCCCCCCGAGATGTTCGGGCCGACCGCCACCGGCAGGCCGGTTCGCAACGAGGATTGGGTCGACAATCCGGGGACCGCCACGAATTGATCGGTACCCGCCTGCTGGTAGTCCTGGTTGATCACTGACGGATACGTATTGCGCTGATTTCGCATATTTTCCGGGTCTATGGTAATCCCGTAACCGGAGCGGATGACCGTCTTGGAGCCGAGCCGATACGCGATTCCCAGGCGCGGTGCAAAGCCTTTCTTCGAAGCGCTGGCGCCCGTATCCCAGGGAGTGTTGCCCTCGCCGCCGATCAAAATGTTGTGAGTGACCGGATCATACCGCGTTGCGCCGTACCAGTTGTGGGCGTAAATCGGATAGTATTCCCAGCGCAAGCCATAGTTCACGGTCAGATTGCGGGTAACCTGCCATTGGTCGCGTGCATACAATGCCCAGGTGGAGAAACGCAAGGAGTTGGGATCCTGGAACTGCGTGATCTTTCCCAGTTCGGACGGAAAGCCGAGCAGGAACTGCGCCCAGGAATTGGCTGGGGTTCCGTTGGCATTGGGGGTGATGCTGTTGTTGCAGACATCCGCGGCGTTTACGGCGTTGCACAGCACGGTCAATTGACCGTTGAAGCCGAAAGTGCCGCGAGCCGTGCCAAAGGTGCCGCCCTGGGGTTGGAAGTGATTGAGAGCGTATTTATCGTATTCAAACCCGAAGCGCAGGTTGTGCGCCCCAGAGACCTTGCCCAGGTTGAGGTTGGTGGTGTATTGGTTATCGCGGAACAGGAACGGGCTGCCCGTGCTCGTATTGCCGATATTGGCAATACCGGTGATTTGGAAGCCCGGTATGCCGGCGTAATCGGGACCCACGCCATTGGTCCCCGGGATTTTCAGCGTACTCAACCCATAGTCGCCTTGTTGCTCATCGCCGTTGGCGCCGAGGCGCTGGCGCGTATAGCCGACGTTGCCATCCAACAGCAGCGTGGGCGAAATGGTATACGTGAATCCAGCGGCGGTAGTCTGCACACGCCCGCCCGATATTCCCGGCTGGGCGCCGCCGAGGGCATCGCCTTCCGCTGCTCCCAACGCAAAAGTGCCGGGAATCGATATGGGTGAAAAGCTGTACCGGCCCCAAATCGCCGCCTTGTCGGTGGGATTGTAGTTCACCTTGTAATCCCAACTATAGCGGTTGTATTGAGTGTCGCCGTAAGCATCGTAATTCGACGTGTACTGATTCGGTCTGGTGAGGTTCGTCGGCAACAGACCGGCCAGCGTCATGGACGCCGGATCGATCCTGTTGGTAGGGATAGTGTTGTTGGCGAACGGTTGGCGACCGGTGCCATCCGGGTTGCCGGTGAGCGGGTCATAAATCGTGATGCCGGTGCCGTTGAAATTGCCCTGCCGCATGGCCGTAGTGGGCAGCGTCAGGTTCGGGTCCGCGGCATACTGGCGGCGCTTGATGTTTTGATAGTCGAGGAAGAAGAACAGCTTGTTCTTGCCGTGAACGATTTTCGGGATCCAGATCGGCCCGCCCAACGCGAAGCCGTAATTGTTGAAGACGTTCTTGCCCAGCGGGCTGGTGTGGCTGAAGTAGTTCACCGCCGTCTCGTCGTTGTTCTGGTTGCGCTCGTAGGCCACGCCGTGCAACTGGTTGGTTCCGGATTTGATGGCCACGTTCACGGCCGCGCCTCCCGCGGCGCCCTGCTCGGCATCGAAGGAGTTGGTGGTGATGTTGACGGTTTCAATCGCTTCCGTGGGGGGAACGTATCCGATATCGACGGGAAGCCAGGGATACCCAATGGAGGCGCCGTCCATCTTGGTGCTGTTGCCCGAGGAAGAGACGCCGTTCATCTGCAGCGCTTGCCCGCGCATGGGATTGCCGGCCTCCGAATTGGGCTCGCGAAGGGCGGGGATGCCGGCGCCGGGTACAAGATACAGCAGGCTCTGGAAGTTTTTGCCCTCGCCACCGGCATACGGCAGCTCGACGACTTCCTGGGACGTGATTTCCGAGTGCACGTCGGCCTTGTCGGTTTGCAAGGCGGCGGCTGCAGCTGACACCTCCACGGTCGCGGTGGCCTGCGAAATGGGCAACTGCAGATCGACACGCCGCACCTCATTGGCGTTCACGACAACTTGATCCGTAACGGTAGTCTGGAATCCGTTAGCCGACATGCTCACTCGGTAGGTTCCCGCCTGCAAGTTGTTAAACAGGTAAGTCCCGCGGACATCCGTGCTTGCCTGCCGGGAGACGCCCGTGTTGACGTTGAGGGCGTCGACCTTCGCGCCGGGTATCCCGGCCTCCGTGGGATCGGTCACGTTCCCGGTAAGCGATCCATAAAGGACTTGAGCGTGGGCGACGCCGCAAACACCCGCCAACGCGAGCAACAGGGCAGCGCACCATTTCCCAAACGGCAGTTGTTTCGTCATAACGGCTTCCTCAATGCATTCAGGGGCTCAATTCGTTTTGGCCCCAAACTATATATACGCCTCTGATACTAAATGTCAAGAGCCTCTTCGTAAATTCACTTTTTCAGAGTTCCTCATTTCAAAATCCAATTTTTGGAAAGCGGGCGCACTGCCGACGAGTGGCCCGACAGCACCGCTCCCTTTGGGCACGGCTCGGCAGCGCAATTTCAAGACATGGTGCGTCCGAAGAAGCTGTCCTCTCAAAAACCTCATTCACTCCGAAATGATTGGCCGCTGGCCAACTTTTGTTGTAGGATGAAACTAAATGGAGATTCGGGACATCCGAGCGACCACCGTCTCCATGCCGCTGGAAGCGCCCCTGCGGCACGCGAACGGCTGCCATTGGGGCCGTTTTGTCCGCACCATCGTTGAAGTCGAGACCGACAACGGTTTGGTAGGCCTCGGCGAAATGGGCGGGGGCGGTGAGTCGGCCGAGGCCGTCTTCCGCTCCATGAAATCGTATCTGGTGGGCCGCGATCCGGCGCGTCTGGAAGAGATGCGCTTCCTCATCGCCAATCCCACCGCGTCGCTATACAACAATCGCACACAGGTGTTGGCCGCGTTGGAGTTTGCCTGCCTGGATATCCTGGGCCAAGCTTGGGGCGTGCCGGTCTGCGACATCCTCGGAGGCCGGCTGCGCGATCGTGTGCCCTTCGCCGCGTACTGCTTTTTCCGGTACCCCCATCCGAAAAGCGGTGACGGCGAAGTGCGCACGATCGAACAATTGGTGGACCACACCTGTTCGCTGAAACGGCGATTCGGATTCCGCACCCACAAACTGAAGGGCGGCGTCTTTCCACCGGATTATGAACTGGAGGCCTACCGCGCTCTGGCAGCTGCGTTTCCCGAAGATTCCCTGCGATTCGATCCGAATGCCGTATGGTCCACCGAGCAGGCCATCCGCTTCGGGCAGGCCATCGAAGGTCTGCGCAACGACTATCTGGAAGATCCCGTGTTCGGCCTAAACGGCATGCGCCGGACGCGCCAGATGGTGCGCGTGCCCTTGGCTACCAACACCGTGGTGGTCAACTTCGAACAGCTCGCGGCCAACGCGCTGGATACGGCCGTCGACGTAATCCTGCTGGACACGACGTTCTGGGGCGGGATTCGAGCCTGCGTGAAAGCCGCCGGCATTTGCGAAACTTTTCAGTTGGGCGTTGCGGTGCATTCTTCTGGCGAATTGGGAATCCAGTTGGCCACCATGCTGCATCTCGGCGCGGTGCTGCCGAATCTCTCGTTCGCCGCCGATGCGCACTACCATCACCTGGCGGACGATATTATCGAGGGTGGATTGATGCGGTATGAGGACGGCGCCATCCGCGTGCCGGACAAGCCCGGTCTCGGGGTGCGGCTCGATCGCGACAAGCTGCGCGAATATCACGAGGAATTCCTGCGTCTGGGCAACTACCCTTATGATCAGGATCCAGCGCGGCCTGGCTGGACACCGCTGGTACCCAACGACCGCTGGGCGGATCCGCGCGATGGCCGTGCGCCGGCCATCCCTTACTGACATGGCGAGTGCACTGGATTTGACAGATCGCGTCGCGGTGGTAATCGGCGGGACATCCGGGATCGGCCGCGCTTTGGCGTTGGGGCTGGCGGAACACGGCGCTCACGTCGTGCCCACGGGCCGTCGCCAGCAACACGTTGAAGCGGCCTGCCGGGAAATCGAAGCGACGGGCCGGTCGACGCTGTGCCGTGCCGTGGATGTGCAGTACCGCGAACCTATCGACGCTCTGCGCGACGCAGTTATCGAGAAGTTCGGCCGGGTCGACATCCTGGTGAATGCTGCCGGCGCAACGTCCCGACAGCCGACCGCGACTATGCCTGAGGATCTGTGGTCGTGCCTGATCGACACGAATCTCAACGGCGTGCTGCGCGCTTGCCAGTCCTTCTACAGTGCCTTGAAAGAGAGCGGCCGCGGGCGCATCATCAATATTGCGTCCCTCGGTTCGTTTCTGGCGTTTCACGAAGTGGCGGGGTATTGCGCGGCCAAGGCCGGCCTACTCTCACTTACCCGCAGTTTGGCCTGCGAGTGGGCGCGCGACGGGATTTCGGTAAACGCGATCGCGCCCGGAGTTTTTCCCACGGAACTGAATAGCGAGATGTTGAACGGCACGGCCCGTGGTCAGGAGATTCTGATGCGCACGCCGATGAAACGTTTCGGCAATCCCGAAGAACTCGTAGGCGTAGCGGTTCTGCTGGCTTCGGATGCCGCCAGTTTTCTCACCGGCCAATGCATTGCCGTGGATGGCGGCTATCTGGCGTCGGGAGTCAATTCGTAAGCTGGAGGGTTGCGGATAAATGAACCCAAAGCACCGCTCACTTTTCCTGAACCTCCTCGGTTGTGGATTGGTCTCAGCTGCGTTGCACGCCGAGACGGGTGCCAGCGCCTGGCTTCGCTACGCACCTCTCGATGACGGAGCGCGGCAACAGTATCGCGCAGCCCTTCCCGCCGAAATTACAGCTTTCGGCAATTCCCCGGTGATCGCGAGCGCGCAGCACGAACTGATCCGGGGCGTGCGCGGCATGCTCGCCAGGACCTTGCGAATCGAACCCCGCATCCCCGCGGAAGGAGCCGTGGTGCTAGCCAGCCTGGCAGATCTCCAGCGCGAGGCCCCTCAATTCGGTTTGGCCGGAAATCTGGAAGCCGACGGGTTTTGGCTGAAGAGCGCTGAGTCAAGCGGCGTGAAATACACCATAGTTGCCGGCGCAAACGAGCGCGGCGTGCTCTACGGCGCGTTCGCCCTCCTGCGAAAGATCGCCCTGGGCCAGCCTATTGAAAACCTCGACGAAAAGGAGGAGCCCTATGCGCCCGTCCGCTGGATCAACCAATGGGACAATCTCGATGGTTCGATCGAGCGTGGGTACGCCGGCCGCTCCATTTTTTGGGCGAACGGCCATGCCCGGGAAGATCTAAGCCGCGTCGCCGAGTACGGCCGCCTGCTGGCGTCGCTTGGTATCAATGGCTGCTCCATCAACAACGTCAACGCCGACCCCCGGATGCTCACCCCTGCTTTCACGCCGCAGATCGCGCGTATCGCGGCCGCGCTTCGCCCCTGGGGTGTGCGAGTGGCGGTTTCGGTGGATTTCGGAAGCCCCCAAACGGTTGGCGGTCTCGCAACCTTCGATCCGCTGGACAAGCGTGTCGCCGCATGGTGGACCGCGCACACTTCCGCCATTTACCGCGCCGCTCCAGACCTGGCGGGCTTCGTGTTAAAAGCCGATTCCGAAGGACGCGTGGGTCCTTCGACATACGGCCGCACCCACGCCGATGCCGCCAACGTGGTGGCGCGCGCTTTGAAGCCGCACGGCGGGTTGCTCTTCTATCGCGGCTTCGTCTACGACCACCACGCGGACTGGCGCAATCGGAAGAACGACCGCGCCCGAGCGGCCTATGACAACTTCCACCCGCTGGACGGGCGCTTCGATGACAACGTGGTTGTCCAGATCAAGAACGGTCCCATCGATTTTCAAATCCGCGAGCCGGCTTCTGCCCTGTTCGCTGGACTCGCAAAAACCAACCAGGCGGTGGAGCTCCAGATCACGCAGGAATACATGGGGCAGGCGCGCGCGCTGGTTTTCCTGGTTCCCATGTGGAAGGAGACGCTCGATTTCCAAATGGACGCGCCCGTGAAGGCGATCGTCTCCGGCCGGACTTTCCACCGGCCCATCGGAGGTTTCGTGGGGGTGGCGAATGTGGGCCTTGATGATAACTGGCTGGGCAACCATCTCTCGCAGGCTAACCTCTATGGTTTCGGACGGCTGGCGTGGAATCCCGATTTGAGCGCCCGCCAGATCGCCGAAGAGTGGACACGCCTCACCTTTGGAAGCGATTCGCGGGTGATAGACACGATCACCGGTATGCAACTGGCCTCGTGGCGCGTTTATGAAAACTATACCGGCCCACTCGGCCTGCAGGGGCTCACTGACATCACCGGTAACCATTACGGCGTAAACGTAGAGGCTTCGGAACGCAACGGATGGGGCCAATGGCACCGCGCTGACGAGCATGACGTCGGTATGGATCGCACCGTGGCGACGGGGACCGGTTACATCGGCCAATATCCGCCGGCGGCAGCCAAGCTCTACGAATCGCTCGAAACCTGTCCCGACGACCTGCTGCTCTTTATGCACCACGTGCCGTACACTCATGTTCTGCACGATGGCAAAACCGTCATTCAATACCTTTACGATTCGCACTACGAGGGCGCTGAGGCCGCGGAGAATTACGTGCGCCAGTGGAAATTGATGGCGGGCCGCATGGATGAGCAGCGTTATCGGGAAGTGCTGGCGCAACTGGAGTATCAGGCAGGACAGGCGCAGGTCTGGCGCGACGCGGTAAACAACTGGTTCTTCCGCGAGTCTGGTATCGCCGATTCGCAGGGCCGCGTAGGCCAACATCCGAACCGCGTTGAGGCAGAATCGATGAAGTTGGAGGCGTATACGGCTGTGCCGGTTACTCCCTGGGAGGCGGCCTCAGGTGGCGAGGCCATCATTTGTCCTTTGAAGCAGTGCGCAGCGAGTTACCGCTACGACGGCTCCCCGGGGTGGTACACCTTACGCGTACAGTATTTCGACCAGAACAACGGCGTGGCGCATTACCGCCTGCGCGTCGGAGAGCAATTGGTAGATGAATGGGTGGCCGCCGACCACGTGCCAACCGGCAAGATCGATGGGTCGTCGTCCACGCGGCGCACGGTGCCCGGCATCGCGCTGCGGCCGGGCGATGAGATTCGCGTCGAGGGTATACCTGACGGAGAGGAATTCGCGGCTGTTGATTATATAGAGATTCAACCGGACACAAATTGCAGGGTGGGCATGACCAAACCGTCTCCCCCGAAAGCCCGGACCGAGCCCTATCGGAATCCTGACTTGCCAGCTGCCAAACGCGTGAAAGATCTTCTGCCCAGGATGACGTTAGAAGAAAAAGCGGCGCAGATGATGTGCGTGTGGCAGCAGAAAGCCAATACGCTGCTGAACGGCGATGGCGATTTCGATCTCGCAAAAGCCAAGGCCGCCTTCAAACACAAGCGCGGGCTGGGACAGGTGGGCCGGCCGAGCGATGCCGGCAAAGGCAAGGACGCGCGCGGCATGGCGGAACTCACCAACGCCATCCAGAAATTCTTCCTCGAGAACAGCCGGCTGGGCATTCCCGTGATGTTTCACGAAGAGTGCCTGCACGGTCACGCGGCCATTGGCGGCACCAGCTTTCCGCAACCCATCGCGCTGGCCGCCACGTTTCATCCCGAGTTGGTCGAGTCGCTGTTCACTATGACCGCCGCCGAAGCCCGTTTGCGGGGCACGCACCAGGCGCTTACGCCCGTGGTGGATGTGGCGCGCGATCCGCGCTGGGGCCGCGTGGAGGAAACTTACGGCGAAGATCCATACCTGGTCTCGCGCTTGGGCATCGCGGCCGTGCGCGGATTTCAGGGCGATGCACAGTTCCTCGACAAGCGCCGCGTCATCGCCACCTTGAAACATTTCGCGGGCCATGGCCAGCCGGAGTCGGGCATGAACTGCGCGCCAGCGAACGTCTCGATGCGAGTGTTGCGAGAGACGTTTCTATACACCTTCAAAGAGGCGCTCGACAAAGGCGGGGCCATCAGCGTGATGGCTTCCTACAACGAGATCGACGGTGTGCCGTCGCATGCCAACCGGTGGCTGCTCGGCGACCTGCTGCGCAAAGAATTTGGCTTCCGGGGTTTCGTGGTGTCGGACTACTATGCCATCTGGGAGTTGGGTTATCGCCCGGACACTCACGGCCATTTTGTAGCCAAGGATAAGCGGGAGGCCTGCGCTCTGGCGGTGCGGGCCGGCGTCAATATAGAGCTGCCGGAACCCGACTGCTACCTACACCTGGTGGAGCTCGTGCGCAAGGGCGTCCTGAAGGAATCGCAGCTGGACGGCCTTGTTGCGCCAATGCTGTACTGGAAATTCCAGATGCGGCTTTTCGACGACCCCTACGTCGATCCGGACGAGGCGGACCGCGTGGTGGGTTGCGAGGAGCATCGCCAACTCGCGCTTCAGGGCGCGCGTGAAGCCATCACGTTGCTGAGGAACGAGAACGGCGTGTTGCCGCTCGATCTCACAAAGCTTCGATCGATAGCGGTAATCGGTCCCAACGCCCACCGCAGTTTGCTCGGCGGCTACAGCGGCGTGCCCAAGGTGAACGTCACCGTGCTGGACGGTATCCGGGAGAAGGTGGGTAGCCTTGCGACTGTGCTCTACAGCGAGGGTTGCAAGATCACCATCGGCGGCTCCTGGAATCAGGACGAAGTGGTTGGGAGCGATCCCGAAGAAGACCGCAAGCAGATCGCGGCGGCGGTAGAAGTCGCGCGAGAAGCGGACATCATCGTCCTGGCCATTGGAGGCAATGAGCAGACTTCGCGCGAAGCGTGGGGGCTCAAACATATGGGTGACCGGACCAGCCTCGACCTGATCGGAAGACAGGAGGAACTGGTGAAGGCCATGCTGGCGACTGGTAAGCCCGTGATCGTGCTGCTGTTCAACGGCCGGCCGCTTTCGATCAACTACGTGAGCCAGAACGTCCCGGCAATTTTGGAGTGCTGGTATCTCGGCCAGGAGACCGGACGCGCGGTTGCCGATGTCCTCTTCGGCGATTTCAACCCCGGCGGCAAGCTGCCAATCACCGTCCCGCGCTCGGCCGGGCATCTGCCCGCGTTTTACAACTACAAGCCCTCAGCCCGCCGCGGATACCTGTTCGACGATGTGTCGCCGCTCTATGCCTTCGGCTACGGCTTAAGCTACACCGTCATCGTGGTTGAAAACGTCCGCTTGTTGCACAAGAAGATCCGCGCCGATGGCGCGACGCGCGTCCTTGCGGACGTGACGAACACGGGCAGCCGCGAGGGAACGGAAGTAGTGCAGATGTATATTCGCGACCTGGTCAGTTCCGTGACGCGGCCAGTCAAAGAGCTGAAAGGATTCAAGAAGGTGTCGCTCCGGCCGGGCGAAACGAAGACCGTGACATTGGATATAACGCCCGAGTTACTCGCGTTCTACGACGTGAACATGAAGTATGTGGTCGAACCCGGCGAATTCGAAATCATGGTCGGCAATTCGTCGCGGGACGCTGACTTGAAGAAGGCCTTTCTGACCGTGGGGTAAGGCGTTTATGCCGGAGCCAACAACACAACGTCTTTCATTCGTCGAGAAAGCGGGCTACAGCCTTGGCGATGCTGCCGCCAACTTCGTCTTTCAGACGATGATTCTGTTTCAGCTGAGCTTCTATACCGACACGTTCGGGCTGGCAGCCGCCGCGGCCGGTACCCTTCTGCTGGTAGGCCGCTTCTGGGACGCCTTCTTCGACCCGCTGATGGGAGTTATGGCGGATCGCACCAATACGCGCTGGGGCAAGTTCCGGCCTTGGATTTTGTGGACAGCCGTTCCCTGGGGTGTCGTCATGGTCCTGGCATATACCCGCCCGAACCTTAGCCTTTCGGGCAAGATGGTATATGCCTGCGTCACCAACGTCCTGTTGATGACCTTATATTCAGCCAACAATACCCCGTACTCGGCTATGACGGGCGTCATGACCGGGGATAGCAACGAGCGTACGGTACTGTCGTCATACCGCTTTGTGTCGGTATTGATTGCGCAACTCATTGTTGGCGGCTTTACACTGCCACTTGTCGCCAAGTTCGGGCATGGGGATAACGCCCGGGGTTGGCAAATGACAATGGGACTGTGGGCCTGTATTTGCGTGGTGCTGTTCCTGATCACATTTGCGACCACGCGGGAGCGCATCTTACCCGATCCTAAACAGAAGACATCGGCAAAAGAAGACTTCCGCGGGCTGCTCAAGAATGGTCCGTGGATCGCCATGTTCCTTTTGACACTGTGTCATTTTGCAGTACTGGCAATGCGCGGCGGCACGCTCTTCTACTACTTCCAATACTATCTGGATAAGGATCGGCTGTTTCAGTTGCTCAACGGCCTCGGTCTCACGGTTCTGCCGGGAAACGCGTCTCCAAGTGGAACCTGGCACTACTTACTCAACACGTTTGGGTTAATGGTCGATCCCACCAGGTCCAACGTATCCTCGGTAGGATTCAGCCTGTTTAATATTTCCAGCCAATTCGTGCAGTTGATCGGAGTAGGGTGCGCCGTCTTTCTTTCGGCGGTATACGGGAAGAAGGCCGTGGTGCTATTTGGCTTTGCGGTGACTACGATCTTGATGGCGGTTTTCATCCTACCGCCCGGCACGGCGGTCGGAGCCGTTTTTCTGCTCGAGTACGCGCGCGTTCTGGCCTATGGGCTCACCATTCCATTGATCTGGGCCATGTTCGCCGACGTGGTGGATTATGCCGAGTGGCAGACCGGCCGGCGGACGACAGGGGTCATTTATGCGACCATCCTGTTCGCCCTGAAGGCCGGATTGAGCTTGGGAGGAGCGATCGCCGGTTGGCTGCTCTCGGGTTACGGCTATCAGCCGAATGTAGCGCAGACTCCGCACGCATTGTTCGGTATTCGGATGACCATCAGCGTTTATCCGGCTGTTTTATTCTTGGTCGTCAATGTGTGTCTGAGCGCTTATAAGATCGGCAAGAAACTGACTCTCCAGATACAAGATGAGCTAACTGTGCGTCGAAGCAAATTCGTTACGACTTAGAGGGATCGTCATGCTCGATAGATCGATCATACTAGTAGGCGGACCGGGCCAAAAGGTTCTTGTGGGGCAGGCTTCAGCCTGCGCGGGACTTCAGTCCCGCTGGGTCGGGTGGCGGACTAAAGTCCGCCGCGGGCTGAAGCCCGCCCCACGCAACGCAGCGCGATTTCACGCGGTCGCAGTACTAGCGGCTATGTCCGTCGCGGCTCTGGCAGGCGCTGGCTTCGCTCCGATCTCATTGCAAGAGAGCTACCGCGGCTCCTTCCGCATCGGCGCGGCTCTCAACGCCGCGCAATTCACCGGAAAAGACTCCCGCGGCGCCGCGCTGGTCACCGAACAGTTCAACACCATCAGTCCGGAAAACGTTTTGAAATGGGCGCTCGTCCACCCCCAGCCCGGCTCCTACGACTTCGACCTGCCGGACCGTTATGTCGCCTTCGGCGAGAAGAGCCACATGTTCATCGTTGGCCATACGCTGGTGTGGCACAACCAGATCCCCGCCTGGGTCTTTCAGGATGGCCACGGCAATCCGGTAGACCGCGACACACTGCTTGCTCGAATGCGCGATCACATTCACACCGTGGTGGGCCGGTATAAGGGGCGCATCACGGGCTGGGACGTAGTCAACGAAGCCCTCAACGAAGACGGCACCCTACGACAGTCACCCTGGCTGAAGATCATCGGCGAGGATTACATCACCAAGGCATTCCAATTCGCTCATGAGGCGGATCCCAAGGCCGAGTTGTACTACAACGATTACTCACTCGAAAATGAGGCCAAGCGTAAAGGGGCTATCGAGCTGATCCAGAAACTCCAGGCCCAGGGCATTCCAGTGGCCGCCGTCGGGTTGCAAGGGCACGTCCATATGGATTGGCCTTCCGTCGAACAAGAAGACGCCACCATCGCCGCCTTCGCCAAACTCGGCATCAAAGTGAACATCACAGAACTGGACGTCGACGTCCTGCCCCCCGCCACGAAAGAAAAGGGCGCCGACATTACTCTGAATGTCGAATTGCAAGCGAAGCTCAACCCCTACGCTAAAGAATTGCCAGATACCGTCCAGCAGGCATTGGCGAAGCGGTACGCCGATCTGTTCGGCGTGTACCTGAAACACCGTGACGTGATCACGGGGGTGACGTTCTGGGGCGTCACCGACGGCGATTCCTGGCTGAACGACTGGCCTGTCAAGGGAAGAACCAGCTATCCGCTACTGTTCGATCGGCAAGCGAAACCCAAGCCGGCGTTCGTCGCAGTGGTCCAGGTTGTAGCGGGCCAGCCGCTGTTCCGGAAGCCTGCTGAACCGATGGACAAACGCATCGACGACCTGCTGTCGCGCATGACCATCGAAGAAAAAATCTCGCAGCTCATGAACGACTCGCCCGCCATAGAGCGCCTGGGCATCCCGGCCTACAACTGGTGGAACGAGTCGTTGCACGGCGTCGCCCGCTCGGGCCGCGCAACTGTCTTTCCCCAAGCCATCGGCATCGCGGCCACATGGGACACGGATCTGATGTTCCGCGTGGCAACCGCCATCTCCGATGAGGCGCGCGCGAAGTATCAGGAGTTCCTCCGGCGCGGCAAGCACAACATCTATCAGGGGCTCACCTTCTGGACCCCAAATATCAACCTGTTTCGCGACCCGCGTTGGGGCCGGGGCCAGGAGACCTACGGCGAAGACCCGTTCCTCACCGGCCGGCTGGCAGTCGCATTCGTCAAGGGGATGCAGGGCGACGATCCTAAATATTTCAAGACCATCGCCACGGCCAAGCACTACGCAGTACACAGCGGCCCCGAGCCCTTACGCCACACCTTCGACGCCGTTCCGAGCGAACACGATCTTTGGGACACCTACCTGCCGCACTTCGAAGCCGCCATTCGGGAAGGCGGGGCATATTCCGTGATGTGCTCATACAATAGCGTAGACGGCCTGCCCGCCTGCGCCAGCCCGCGACTTCTCGATGATATTCTGCGCAAACAGTGGGGCTTCAACGGGTATGTCGTCTCGGACTGCGCCGCGGTCGGCGACATCTACAAGAACCACAAGTTCGTGCCCACGCCGGAAGAAGGCGTGGCGCGCGCGCTCAAGAGCGGCACCGACCTCGCTTGCGGCACCGAGTATCAGAACCTGCTACCCGCTTTGAAGAAAGGCTTGCTCGCAGAGTCGGATATCGACCGGTCGCTGCGACGGCTGCTGGTCGCGCGCTTCAGACTCGGCATGTTCGACCCGCCGGAAATGGTGAAATGGGCGCAGATTCCTTATGGCGAGAACGACAGCCCGGCGCATCGCGAACTGGCGCTCGAGACCGCGCATAAATCCATCGTCCTACTGAAGAACGAGCGCCAGACGCTGCCTCTCAGCAAGAAACTAAAAACCCTCGCGGTCATAGGCCCCAATGCGGACGATGTCCCGGTCCTACTAGGCAATTACAACGGCGTTCCCACCGCGCCCGTCACTCCTCTCCAAGGGATCCGGCAAAAGCTTGGTTCCGGCACCAATGTTCTGTATGCGCGCGGCAGCGACATCGCCAACAATCTGCCGAACTTTGAAGTGATCCCCTCGACCGCGCTTTTCACAACAAATGGCTCCGATCGCCAGAATGGCCTGAAGGGCGAGTATTTCAATAGTGCCAACTACGACGGCAAAGCGCACAAACCGGCGGCGTCCACGTTCCCCGTCTCCGACGAAACCGTGGGACAGATTCCTCTGAATCCGCAGCCTCTGTTCACGCGTGTCGACCCGCAGGTGAATTTCAACTGGTGGGACGGTGCGCCGCGTCCGGATATGGATGATGACGATTTCGGAATCCGCTGGACCGGTTACCTGGTCCCGCCCGTCACAGGCATTTATCAGCTCGGCGCCGATGCGGCCAATACCTTCGCGCTTTACCTGGATGACAAACTGGTACTGCAGTCCCGCAGCATTCACGGCGGCGACTACCGTTACGAGCCGGTCCAATTGGAAGCCGGTAAGCCGTATCGCATCCGTATTGATTACCACGAGTTCGTCAACGACGCCAGCATTCAACTGGTGTGGGCGCCGCCTCGCAAAGATCTCGCGGACGAGGCTCTCTCCGTGGCCCGGCAGGCCGATGCTGTCGTTTTGGTGTTGGGCCTCTCGGCTAAGCTCGAGGGCGAGGAGATGAAGGTACGAGTCGACGGGTTTGAGGGAGGCGACCGGGTTTCGATCGGACTTCCGGCGGCGCAAGAAGAACTCATGCAGAGAATCGCGGCCCTCGGCAAGCCGGTCGTCCTGGTGCTGTTGAACGGCAGCGCCCTGGCGGTCAATTGGGCGCGCGACCATATTCGCGCGATCGTCGAAGCCTGGTATCCAGGCCAGGCCGGTGGCGCCGCTTTGGCCGACGTGCTGTTTGGTGACTACAATCCCGCCGGCCGTCTGCCCGTCACTTTCTACAAATCGACGGACCAGCTTCCGCCGTTCACCGACTACAGTATGAAAGGCAGGACCTATCGCTATTTCACGGGCGAGCCGCTGTTCCCCTTCGGCTACGGGCTGAGCTACACCACCTTCGCGTATCGAAACCTGAGGGTTCCCAAGCAGGCCAATATTGGGGACGAGGTCAAGTTATCGGTCGATGTGGAGAACACTGGTTCAAGGGCCGGCGAAGAGGTGGTCGAGCTCTATGTGAGATCGTCGGCGCCGGGCGCGCCGATTCGCTCGCTCGCAGGATTCCAGCGCGTGCCCCTCCGTCCCAAGGAGCACAAGACCGTGCAGTTCACTGTGCAGCCGCGGCAGATGGCGCTCGTCGATGGCGAGGGACGGCGTCGCGTGGAACCGGGCGAGTTGGAAATATCGGTAGGCGGCCAGCAAACCGGCGGCGTCACCGCCAAGTTGCAGGTTTCCGGTGCGGCCAAAGAACTAGATCAATGAAACCCATTCCTCAAAACCAGCAGCAGGCCGTTGTTGAGCGGCTCATGAAGGCGTCGGGCGGCGCCTACCCTCCCGAAACGCGGCGCAAGTATTTCATCACGGGGCCGCAATGGGCGGCCGCTTATCAAGGACAGGCGCTGTTCCACGCACCCACGCGGCAGCCGATCGGCTTTGAAGAGGTCATCCGCGAATACGCCAAAATCGGCATTGGCTACTGGTGTACGCACGATACCGACGTGATCCCCACCGAGCACCTCGGCGAGGACGGGCAGAAGGAGATCGTCGCCCGCATCCAAAAGAGCCTGGCGCAGCACGGCCTGAAGTGTTCGATGGTCACGACCGAGACGTTCTATCACGAAGTGTTCGCCGCGAGCCCGGCGGCCGAGGCGCCGGAGATCCGCGAATATTCCCGGTTCCGCGTCTGCAATACGGTCGAGATCGGGCATGAACTAGGCGCGCAGTATGCGGTCTACTGGCCGGGCACCTTGGGCTACTACATCCAAGGCGCGGTGGAAGAAACCCAGACCTTGCGCTGGTACGCCGATGCTTTGAACGCGGCCTGCGAACGCGATATCGCGGTGGCGCGGCAGAAGAACCGGCCTACTCTCAAGCACTGTTTGGAGGCGAAGCCTTTTGAACCCCAGGCGGAAATCCTGTTGCCCACCAGCGACGCCATGCTCGGCTTCATCGCGTCGGGGTTGCTGAAGCATCCGGAGATGATCGGTCTGAACCCCGAGTATCTGCACGAGCTGATGTGGGGTGGCGCGCCGCGGGCGGCGCTGGCGCGGGCACTCCTGGCGGGCAAGCTTTGGCACTTCGACATCAACGACGGCTACCGCTTGAAGCACGACGTGGATATCGGCGTTGGCCTGGTAAATCCCCTGGACTGGCTGAACGTGCTGGTGCTGCTGCGCTCCCACGGTTACAATGGCCCATTCAACCTGGATTTTAAACCGCCGCGCACCACGAGCAACTGGGGCGTGTTCGCGGTTAGCTTCCCCACGGCGGTGGATCGCTTCATCACCCTCTGGGAAATCGCAGGCGAGGTCCAACAAGACCCGATCATCAAAGAGGCGACCGAATCGCTGCAGGCCGGCGCAGGCGTTACGGCAGGCGCCGACGCCAAAGCCATCGCGGAGGCCAACAAAGAATTGCTGACGCTGCATGAGCTGATCGCTCACCGCCTGGTGCAAATCCTCCTGGGCTTACACCGCGGGCGAATTTTCGTGGCGTAACCTCCGAGGCAAGAGAACTGAAACCGAAATGTACTGGCTGGGCATCGACGTAGGCACCGGCGGCACGCGGGCGCTGCTGGTAGATGAGCGGGGCAAGGTCCGACATGCCGTCACCGCGCCGCACGAAGAAATGCGCATGGAGCGCCCGCTCTGGGCCGAGCAGCGTCCCGAGAACTGGTGGGACGCCGCCCAGCAGTCCATCCGCGGCGTGCTGGCGCAAGCGGCCGCCACTGGCAAGGACATTGGCGGTATTGGGCTCTCCGGCCAAATGCACGGCCTGGTGCTGCTCGATGCGTCCGATCGGGTAATCCGCCCGGCGCTGATCTGGTGCGATCAGCGCAGCCAGGCTCAAGTGGACGCCATCAACCAAAAAGTCGGCAAGCTCACCGTGTTGGCAGCCATCGCCAATCCGGTTCTGACGGGCTTTACCCTTCCCAAGCTGCTCTGGGTGCGAGATCACGAGCCGGAACTTTTCGCCCGCGCGCGCAAGATGCTCCTCCCGAAAGATTATCTGCGCTTCCAACTGACCGGCGAATACGCCAGTGACGTTTCCGACGCCTCCGGCACCGCGCTCTTCGATGTGCTCAATCGGAAATGGTCCTACGAGCTGGCCGGCAAGTTGGAGATCGATTGCTCGATATTGCCCAAGGTCGCGGAGTCGAGTGAGCTCACCGGCCGCATTTCCCAAGGGGCCGCGAAAGTTACCGGCCTCGCGGAAGGCACGCCTGTAGTTGCCGGGGCCGGCGACCAGGCGGCCAGCGCAATCGGCAACGGCATCGTGGAGCCCCGGTGTGTGTCGTGCACGCTGGGGACGTCGGGCGTGGTTTTCGCCCACATGCAAGCGCCCGCATACGATTCAGCTGGACGCGTGCACACATTTTGTCACGCCGTGCGCGGCGCCTGGCACGTCATGGGGGTAACGCAGGGCGCGGGACTGAGCCTGCAATGGTTCCGAAACAATCTGGCCTCCGGAACTTCCTATGACGATCTCACCAAAGAGGCCGCGACATCACCCCCCGGCGCGGACGGCTTGTTCTGGCTGCCCTACCTGATGGGCGAGCGCACCCCGCACCTGGACGCCTCGGCGCGCGGCGGCTGGATCGGCCTCACCGCGAAGCACACGCGAGCCGACCTGATCCGCGCCTTGCTCGAGGGCATTTCGTACAGCCAGAAAGACTGCCTCGATATCGTGGAGGAGTTAAGCGGCCCGGTCGAATCGGTGCGGGTCTCGGGCGGAGGAGCGCGCAGCGCCTTCTGGCGCCAGATGCTGGCCGATGTTTTCGGCAAGCGCGTAGCGGTGCTCGAAAGCCAGGAGGGCTCCGCCTACGGCGCGGCGCTGCTGGCCTTGGTAGGTACCGGCGCCTACGCGACGGTACAAGAAATCAGCCGCGCCGCGATCCAGGAAATCAGCTCCGTGTCGCCTCAGCCCCATGCAATGAGCGCCTATGCGGAGGGACATCGAGTCTACAAATCACTGTATCCCGCGCTCACCGGCTTTTATCACTCGGCAAAAGCCCCACAATGACAATATGAAGATCATCGCCGACCTGTGTGTCATTCCCCTAGGCATCGGAGTATCCGTCTCCGCGGAAATTGCCGTCTGCGAACGCATCCTCCACGAGGCGGGGCTCAGAACTTCCCTGCACGCCTACGGCACCAACATCGAAGGGGATTGGGATGAGGTCTTTGCCGCCGTGAAGCGCTGTCACGAAGCGCTACACGCCCGGGGCGTTCCTCGAATCTCCACCAGCATGAAATTCGGAACGCGGATTGACCGCGATCAGACCATGCAGGACAAAGTCCGCAGCGTCGAAGAGAAATTACAGGCGCGTTAGTTGCCGGGCGCTAGTTGCCGAACACCGCGCACCCGTCTACCGACGCGCGCGTTCGAAAATCGGAACGCTCGATCGCGATGGCCGTGCAGTTCTCACCGGCCCGCACGGCCCGTCCCTGAATCCACAAATTAAGATTGACCTCTCCTCCCAGGCGGGCGGGCCAAGCAAGAAAGACCTCGACCTCAGTCCCAATCGACAGACTCGTGGTCGATTCCATCAGCAAACCGGTGCTGGAAAGGTTGCGGGTCAGCCCAAAGCCCCGTTGCACCACCACGTTGCCTCCGCGGAGCAACCGATAGACTACCGCAATTTCGATGGGATACCGCCGCGCGGCACGGCGCTCGGGAAAATGCCCATCCCATTGTCGTCGCCTTAGAGTGCCGCTTGGTATCATGTGTAGGGCCGGGTGGCAGTTCCTGGCACGCGAAGGCCCACGCGCGATATGCCAAATGCCTTTAAAAATCGGTACGAGCGAATAAAGTCGTCAACCGACCAGCGGAATCTTCCTGGTACTTTTTTTACAGATCGTACCAGCAAGTGTAAAAATTACCACAAAAGTCGCGGCGGCCCCTCGTAACGTCTTGAAAACCACATTGTCATTGTGGTCTAACAATTGCGACGAAAGTTAATCGTCGCAATCCAAGAAGAGGAAGGAGGTTGAGGTGACCGAAAAAAAGGTTGTCCTCATCGTGGCCCGTGATCTGGGTTTTATGTGCTGGCTCGGGCTAACCCTCGGCTCGGCGGGCCTCGATGCCCTGCCGGCCAAAAAAGTGTCGGATGCCAAGAAGCTGATCCGCGACTTCGACTTGCATGTTGACGTCCTGGTCATTGATCCACAGGTGGAAGGTGCCGAAAAGTTCGCCGAGAGCATGCGGCGTTCCCCGCACCAAGCCAAAACCATTGCCGTGGGCGCCGGCACTGATCCCCGTGCGGTGCTTGCCGCTGCGCCTTTCGAATTGTGGAAAGCCCCGCCGGGACGGTCCGATCCCCGGGCCGCTGTAGATTGGGTTCACACAGTGGAATCGCAGTTGGAGGGAACGCTCAAGCCTGCATTCAACCTCTGATTCGTTCGCGGCTCACCTCCCCCACCCGCGAAAATCAGGAACAATCCCACTCATCCCAACGTACCCAACCTCAAAGGAGTATACGATGAACCTCAGATGGGTTCTGCTCGCAGGGGTTGTGTCTCTAGCCGGATGCGAGATTCAGGCGCCCGGGCCAGTGCGGCGCGAGTCCCAATACATTGACCGCGACGATTCCACGCGCGTGCGTGTCGACCTCGAGATGGGCGCCGGCAACTTGCGAGTGAGGAGCGGGGCCGGCAAACTGCTGCGAGCCGACTTCATTTACAACGTTCCCTCCTGGAGACCTGAAGTTCGGTACACCACCGCCGCCGGCCACGGCAACCTTTCGGTGAGACAGCCGGGATCCGGCCATCCCAATTTGGGGCATACCGAATACGAGTGGGACCTGGAACTCAGCCGCGAGGTCCCTTTGGACATGCGGGTTCATTTCGGCGCGGGCGAAGCACGGCTCAATTTGGCGGACTTGTCGCTGCGCGATGTCGACGTCGAGATGGGAGTGGGGGAGCTGGACCTGGACCTGCGCGGCGACCCGCAACATAGCTATGACGTCCGCATACGCGGCGGCGTAGGAGAGGCCACCGTGCGCCTTCCCTCCGACGTGGGTATCTCCGCCGACGTGCAGGGCGGTATCGGCGAGATCCACGCTCCTGGTTTTCACCGCGAAGGCAGACGGTACTTCAATGATGCTTATTCCCGTGCCAAGACCACTATCCATCTGGACGTGCGAGGGGGAGTGGGTGAAATCCGGCTTCTCCTCTCTTAGGGGTCTCCCTCTGAAGTGATTAGTCCCTGCAGTACTTCCTCCAGTACTATCGGAACTTTAATCCCAACGCGTTTCCTTCCATAATCGCCTCACGGTTGCAAATAAAGACAATTCGGAGGCATTGAACATGAAAACGAACGTCACCGGCCGCTGGTCAGAAACCCCCGTCTTCCAGGCCCCACTCCCCCCGCTGCAGCCTTTTGAGCGCTGCCGGTGCGGAAAATGCCGCGAATGCGTCGACAATGCGAAGTGGGACCGGGTCTTCCAGAAGTTCGCCACAAAAGAAGATCGTTGGGAAACCAAAGGTATGTTCCAGTCCACGCTGCGCGGTTGGTAGCGCCAGCCGGTGCCGTCAAGAAATTGACGGGACTGCACGGCGCGATATACTAGCTGTCGCATCCTAGTGGGCCGAGCAGCAAAAATCGCCGGGTTGTGGCGCGACACCTTGGGCTGGACACTGGCCCTCCTGTTTCTCGTTGCGCCTCTCACCCCGCTGCTGGCCCTATCTCAAGAAACTCTGGCCTGCTGCGCTCGCAAGGCGGGCGCACATTGTTGCTGTCATAAGGGACCTTCCGGTGGTGTTCGGTTCCAATCTTCGACCGCGTGCTCGCCGGACTGCGGTCAAGCCGCTGTAGAGCCCTCCTCGATATCCGATGGCCTGGCACGCTCTCCACAGCCGAATCAAGCTCTCTTAGTCACGGGCGCTTGGCTGCTGCCTGCTTCGGCGCCTGAGCATGTCTCACCAACCGATCCCATCCTCTACCAACGCCCGCCTCCGCTCTTTAGCGCCTAGATCGAAAATCATCGACGCATAAAAGATCCGCGGCCGTAACGAGCGGTCTTTAGGAAGGAGCGTTCACTTTTGAAACTCTTCGTGCTCATAGTCTCGCTGCTATTGCCCGCGGCATGGGCCGTCGTATTCGGCTCCCTCCGCGGCGTGGTCCACGACCCCGATCATCGCCCCGTGGCTGGGGCGCAAGTCGTGCTGCGATCCACCAGTTCGGATTATTCCCAAACTCTCTCCACGCTACCAGACGGCGTCTTTGAAGCGACTTCTGTCCCGGTGGGAGCGTATCGCGTCACCGTGATACACGATGGCTTCGCACCCGCGGCACAGCAAGCTGTAGTCGTCTCCGGCAGTTCCGCGGTGCTGCATTTTCAGCTCACAATCGGCCCCTTCGAGCAAGCCGTGACCGTGGCAGAGAATGCGTTGGCCGTAAATCCGGAGCAGGTGACTCCTACCACCATCGTCAGCCGCACAGAAATCCAAATGACGCCGGGAGCCGATCTCAGCAACAGCCTGAGTGCGATCACCGACTATGTCCCCGGAGCCTGGGTCACGCACGATCAGCTTCATATCCGCGGCGGCCATCAGATCACCTGGGCCATCGACGGCGTCCCCATCCCCAATACCAACATCGCCAGCAATGTCGGTCCCCAGATCGACCCCAAGGACATCGACTATCTGGAAGTCCAGCGAGGCGGCTACTCATCCGCCTATGGCGACCGCACTTATGGCGTCTTCAACGTGGTCCCGCGCACCGGCTTCGAACGCAACAACGAAGGCGAACTGTCCACCACGTTTGGAACATTTCACCAAACTAACGATCAGGTGAATTTCGGCAGCCACACTGAGAAGTTCGCCTACTTCGGCAGCGTGAACGGAAATCGCAGCGACTATGGGCTCGAGACCCCCGGGCCCGTGATTTTTCACGACCGCGTCTGGGGTTTAGGCAGTATGGCCAACTTTATCTACAATCGCGACGCGAACAATCAATTCCGGTTCATCACCTCATTCCGCCGCGACGATTACCAAATTCCCATCGACCCAAATGCCGACGGAACCGCCGTCCGCGATGTCGAACGGGAAAGCGATGCCTTGGTGAACATTTCCTGGGTGCACACATTCCAGCCTGGCCTACTGCTCACCATTTCGCCGTTCTACCACTACAACCGCGCCAACTACGATGGCGACCCGCGCGACTATCCGATCAGCACCACTCAGCAGCGCGGATCGCAGTACGCCGGAGTACAGGCCGCTTTGAACCTGGTTACCACGCGGCACAATGCCTCCGCTGGGATTTACCAGTTCGGCCAGTGGGACCACGAGTTCATCAACCTGATCGCGAACGATGGCACGGCCCCTCCATTGGCGCAATCCCAACATACGAATGGCCACCTGGAGGCCGCGTTTGCGGAAGATCAATTCAAAGCCTTTTCGTGGCTCACCCTGATCGCGGGTGTGCGGCTCACTCGCTTCAGCGGCGCGATATCGGAAAACGCGGCCAGTCCGCGCCTGGGTGGATCGGTGCGCATTCCCCATCTGAGCTGGGTCCTGCACGGGTTCTGGGGCCGCTACTATCAGGCGCCGCCCCTTTCCACCGTCGCCGGCCCGCTGCTCGACTTCGCCGTGTCGCAGGGGCTCGGCTTCATCCCGCTCCACGGCGAACGCGACGAGGAGCATCAGTTCGGACTAACCATTCCGTTTCGCGGCTGGGCTCTGGAACTGAACGACTACCACCAGCGAGCGAGGAATTATTTCGATCACAACGCCATTGCCGGCTCTAACGTGTTTTTCCCGCTCACCATCGCGGGCGCGCGCCTCTACGGTTGGGAAGTCAGCATTCGATCCCCCCAGCTCCTGCACCGCGGCGAAGTATATTTGAGCTATGCCTACGCTCACGCTGAAGGCGCCGGCGCCATCAGCGGCGGCCTGACCAATTTTTCGCCTCCCGCCGCCGGCTACTTCCTCCTGGATCACGACCAGCGCCACACCCTCCACACCGGCTTCAATTTCAATCTGCCGCACGGCTTCGCCACAGGCGCAAACCTGTACTACGGCTCGGGCTTCACCGATGGATCGAGCGCCGTGCCAGCGCACCTGGCGGCGCACACCACCTTCGACCTCTCGGTGAGCAAGAGCATCTCTGAAAAGGCAACCTTCTCGTTGACCGCCCTCAACCTGGCGAATCGCCGTTTCCTGCTAGACAACAGCCAGACGTTCGGAGGGACGCACTACGCCGATCCCCGCCAGATCTACGCGCAGGTGCGCTACCGGTTCCATTTCTGAGCCGCCACCAAAGGGAGCGGCGCCTGTCGCCTCCGCAGCCGAATCGACCGAAAGCCAGCGTCCGTCCGCGACCCTGATGCGATGCACCTTCGCCAACGCAGCGTGATCCTTGGCAGCGTAGGCTTCCACCGTGACCACATCGCCCGTCTTCAATGTATAGGGCAGCCAGCCCTGGCGCCGCATTCCGTTTGGACTCGCCATTTCCAGATACCAATCGGTTGTAGCACCACTTGCGTTCTTCACACCCAGATGGCAATACACATGAGGGTTAGCCCACTCGACCTTCGTAACGCTGCCAGTGAGGACCAGCAGCTTGGCGGCATCGTACTCTGCGGCTGCGGAATGATGCGCCCACGACGAGGTTGCAGCGAGCGCGCCGAGTGCGACCAGTCCGCCAGCGAATTTGATCATTGGTCCGATGCTTCCATTCTAAGAACGACTTGATCAAAGGCGCAGAGCAACTCCTCACGGCTGGAATAGGGACCAGGAGTATAGGCCCGCGACTGAATCCCCGCCTGCGAAAGCTCCACTATGTGCCAGTCTTGTCGGTTCGTCATGTCCCAGAACTCGATGGCATCGTCGGCCACGAAATCCGGTTTCGCCAGCTCGGCCGGGTGGAAATACCATTCGCACACGATTTCCGTGCGGTCCACCGCCCGCGGCCAAAGCGTGTGAATCATCATGTAATCCGGATGCAGGCTGAGCAGCAGATTGGGATAAACGGCATAATAGCTGACTTGGTTGCGCTCTTTCTCGCTCAGGCCAGGGAGATAATCCCGCCGCCGCTTACCATCCATGCTCATGGTGGCGGCTCCATCGCGAAAGCCCATCGACCCGCCGATGTATGTAGACTTAGCGGGCTCGTTGTCGGAACTCAGGTAATCGGTAAGCCGGTTAAGAGCCGGGTGCAATACGGGGCAATGCAGGCACTCATTGTAGTTGGCGACCACCAGCTTCCAGTTTGCGCGGACGTCATATGTAATTCGCCTGTGCATTTGCAACTCCGCCATTCGCCAGGGCGCGAAGCGTGCCGGCAAATCACCAAGCTGCGCCGTCAGCGGCCCTGGTTGCGCACGGGCGTTTAGGAAAATGTGACCGTCCCAAACATCGGTGCGGAGTTTGTGAAGCGGGTACTCCGTACGCTCGAAGACGGAGGAATCCATATGGGGCGCTCCCAGAAGTTGGCCGTCCAGTCCGTAGGTCCATCCATGGTACGGGCATTGAATCCTGCCGGCGAAACTGCCTTCTTCTGCGGAACACAAGCGTGTGCCCCGATGACGACAGACGTTATAAAACGCTTCTACCAATCCGGCTTCGCTGCGCACAACCATCATGCTTTCGTCGGCGATCTCGCGCAGAAAATAATCACCCACGTTCGGAATGCGATCAGCCCGTCCCGCGCAGATCCAACCTTCAAAAAAGAACTGCTCGATCTCCTTACGAAAGAACTGGGAGTCCGTGTAGTAATGCGCCGGCAGTGTTTTGGGAATGGTGCTCAAAGTACTCTCCTGCTGCTTCTAATCCTTGCCTTAAATGTTAAGCGAGAGCAGCCCGAGCGTGCCAGGCCCCGAATGCGCTGCCGATCCTGGCGTTACTATAGATCTTTAGGGCTCAGATCATGAATCGATACAGCCCCTCCGGTGCCCTCGAAGGAACAGACGCCCTCCTTGACAATGCCCCCTGCGGCTTTCATTCCCTGGATAAAGACGGCGTCTTCGTCCGTGTGAATGACACGGAACTCCGCTGGTTGGGGTACACACGGGACGAATTGATCGGCAAGAAGAAGATCACGGAACTGCTCACTTCCGAGAGTCGAGCGGCTTTCCAGGACAACTTCCCCCGTTTCATGTCCGACAGATCTCTGCGCGATCTCGAGTTGCAGTTGGTTCGCAAGGATGGCTCGATCCTGCCGGTTCTGATCAGTTCGACAGCCGTCCTCGATCCACAGGGCAACTTTGTATTGAGCCACTCGGTTCTACGTGACATCACGAAGCACAAACGGGCCGAGCAGGACTTCGGTGGGTTTCTTAAGGCCGCTCCCGATGCCATGGTGGTGATGAACCCGGACGGCAAGGTTGCGCTGGTAAATTCGCAAGCGGAGAAGCTGTTTGGCTATAGCTGGCCAGAGTTAGTGGGGAAAGACATTGAAATGCTCCTTCCGGAACGCTTCCGGGTCCGGCATACGGGCCACCGCGCGGAATATTGCGCTCAGCCTAAGGTGCGCACAATGGGTGCGGGCTTGGAGCTGTATGGCCGGCGAAAGGATGGTACGGAGCTCCCGGTTGAAATCAGCCTCAGCCCTTTGGAGACTGGCGATGGACTTGTGGTTTTGAGCGCCATTCGCGACATCACCGATCGTAAGCGGTTAGATACTGCCCTGCGCGAGAATGAGGAGCGTTTCCGCGTAGCCCTCAAGGCCTCACCGGTTGTCGTTTTCAATCAGGACCGCGAGCTTCGTTACACCTGGATCAATTCCCCCGTGTTGGCTTGGGCTGGACGAGACTACCTGGGCTATACGGACGTGGAAATCCTTGGCGAAGAGCAGGGCACTCGCCTCTCGGCTATCAAGCAGGAAGTCTTAGAAAGCGGTAAAGGAATTCGTGCGGAAGTAGCGTTGGCCTTTGATGGAATCGTGCACTATTTTGACCTCACGGTAGAACCGCTCCGTGACTCCCGAGGAACTGTCGTGGGCATTACCTGTGCTTCCACGGATGTGACCCCGATGAAAGAGGCAGCAGTGGATCGGGAGCGCTTGATCGCAGAACTTCAAGAGGCGCTGGCACGAGTGAAATTACTGAGCGGCCTGTTGCCCCTCTGCGCGTGGTGCAAGAAGATTTGCGATGAACAAGGCTCCTGGCAGTCCCTGGAGTCCTATATTCAAACACACTCAGAAGCTGACTTTACACACGGAATGTGTCCCGATTGCTTAGCGAAACTCGACAGGCGGGCACAAAGATCCAGCCAACCATAGACCACACTGTCCTCCTTCACTCTCGCCGGTCGGCTCGGCCTCGCCGGACGCGCTATTTCCGCGCCTTCCAGGCAGGCCGTGATATTCTCAAAGACTTGCCTTTGATGACAACTCTTCACTAGGGGACCAAACATGAGATTGAGTACCGAGCGCATCCTCACCACGCACGTCGGAAGCCTGCCGAGGCCGCAGGATGTGGTCGATTTGCTCTTCAAACAGGATAAGGGTGAGGCCTACGACACCGCGCAATTCGACGAGACCATGCGGCGCGGCGTTGGGGACGCGGTCAACAAGCAAGCCCAGGCTGGCATCGACATCATTAATGATGGCGAGATGGCCAAGATAGGCTACGCCACATACATGCGGCACCGGTTGACGGGGTTCGAACTAGGCGACGTGCCGCGGGCAACGCCGCAGGATCTCGACGATTATCCTGAATACCGTGACAAGATCGCCGCTGCTGGAGATACGCCGAAATACAAGCGGCCCATTTGCAAAGGTCCCATCAAAGTCCAGAATCTGACGCCCCTACACGAGGACATTGCGCGGCTGAAGGACACGCTCTCCCGAGCCAAAGTCGCGGAAGGCTTCATGACCGCGGCCTCCCCGGGAACCATTGCGGTGTTCCAGCCCAACGAATACTACCCGTCGCATGAGGCGTACCTGCAGGCGCTCGCCGAGGCCATGCGGGAAGAATACGAAACCATCGTGAAATCCGGGCTGATCTTGCAGATCGATTGTCCCGACCTCGCCATGGGACGCCACATCCGCTTTCGCAATGCGGATGACGACGAGTTCGTGCGCAACGCGGCGCTCCAGGTGGAGGCGATGAACCACGCCCTGGCCAACGTACCCGCCGATCGCGTGCGCTTTCACGTGTGCTGGGGGAACTACGAGGGGCCGCACACGCGCGACATTCCTTTGGCGAAGATTGTCGCCGTCGTGCTGATGGCCAAGCCGCAGGCGATTCTGCTGGAAGCCGCCAACCCGCGCCACGAACACGAATGGGAGCTATGGAAGTCGCAGAAGCTGCCCGCGGACAAAGTGCTGGTTCCCGGAGTGATTAGTTCGACCAACAACTACATCGAGCACCCCGAAGTGGTCGCGCAACGGATTCTCCGCTATGCGGACACGATCGGGCGTGAGCGCGTGATGGCAGGTTCAGACTGCGGCTACGGAACCTTCGCCGGTTTCGGCAAGGTTCATCCGCTGATTTGCTGGGCAAAGATGCGCACGCTAGCGGAAGGCGCCGCGCTCGCTACGAAGAAATTGTGGGGAAAGGCCGGTCCGGCGAACTAGGAACGCTAGCCCGTTTTTTCTGGTTTCGCCAACTCCCGCAACAGCTCTCGCGCCTCTTCCAATTCCGCTTCGCTCACGATGTGCGGCCTTCCTGAATAAATCCGCAGTCGCACGTCGGCCCCCAAATCCGTGAGCACCCGCGCGGTGTGGCGGGTCTGCTCTTCGCTGATCCACTCATCCGCATTACTGCCTGTCAGCAGGACGCGCATGCCTTTCAGCGTATTCGGGGAACCCGGCCACTCCATGTCGAGAGGGCCGATTAATGCGCCAGTGAACACAATGATGGCGCCGCAGCGCTGGGGATGCTGGAGCGCGTACTCGATCGCCAGACATGCGCCTTGCGAGAAACCAACCACCACGATCCGATCGCGGCGCAGCCTGCCGTGTTCGCTGGCTTCCTCGACTACACGGTCACACTGTTCCACGGCGCGCGTCAGAAAGGGTTCGTTAGCAGCTCGTGGTTCGAAGAAACGGCCTGGATACCAGCTCCCGGTGTCCGCGGCGGGCGCCAACCAGCGGATACCGGGAACTCCAAAACTACTCGCGAGCACGACTTTGTCTTCCCGCGTACGGTCGCGCCCATGCAAGAGAACCCCGGCCAGCAGGGCCTCTCCGCGCGGCGCCCCCGATTCTAGGATGCTGGGAGGCGCCGAAGCGTCCGCCCCGGAGCTCACTGCTTGTGAACGAACTCCGCCGGGCGATGCGAGGGCTGAACGCCGGGAGGCGTCGCTACCTTGGGATGGTTGCTTTCCGGAACCTGGATCGGTTCGAGCATAGCCACGATTTCGTCGCGCCGCTCTTCGAACCACGGCGGCAGCAGCAGCTGCGAGCCCAGCTGGTCGTACGGTTCGTCGCGGGCGAATCCGCCGGGCGCAGTGGCGGCGCACTCCACCAGAATCCCGCCAGGGCAGCGGCAGTAGATCGAGTGGAAGTACATGCGGTCCTTGATCTCGGAGCAATCAGTGTAGCCGAGTTCGTCGTAGATGCCCTTCTGTTCGGCCAGCGCCTCATCGTCGGGCACATTCAGCGCGACGTGATGGGGCGTGCCCTCGCCGAACGTCCAGCTTCCAGCCGCCCTCTCTGGTTCGTGCAGGAGAGTAACGGTCCGTTGGGAGCCGCCTTTGCCGGTCTCCAGACGGTGATAGTTGCCGTCCACGCCCGTCTCTTTGAAGCCCAGCGCGTCGACGAAGAACCGCTTGGTCTCACCGGTTTCGCGGACCGAAAGCACCACGCCGTGGAAGCCCTTTACCGACTCGCCAACGGCGATCTGGTCCGTGACCCAGCCCACGCGCTTGTCCTGTGCATCTTCGAGGACTTCGAAATCCAGCCCGGCGGGGTGCGAGAAGCGGATGAAGGATTGTCCGAAACGCTCTTGCATGCCCGTGTTTTCGATCTTGTGCCGCTTCAAATGGTCCTTCCAGAACGGAAGACTCCCTTTGGCGACCGTGTAGCTCGTGGCCGAGATCTGCCCGGAACCCTTGCGGCCTTTCACCCGCTTGTACGGGAAGGTGGTCATTACCGAACCTGGCTCGGCGTTCGCGTTGGCGTAATAGAGGTGGTAGTGCGCATAGCGGCCGTCAAACAGAATCGTCTGCTTGATCATTCGCTGGCCCACAACTTGCGTAAAAAAATCGATGTCTTCTTGTGCTGCACCGGCGCATGCCGTAACGTGGTGGAGCCCTGTGGCAGGATAATTCATCCCTTCCTCCTGAGGCGCGATTATATCAGAACCGTGCCGAATGACTACTCTTGTAAGATCCAGCGATTTCGCTGGACGCCCGCAGTTAGCCGGGACGCCGGCGTTGGCGATCCGCGCTTGTCTTGGAGGGCGTACCACCTATCATAGAAGACCTGCCTCGGATCCCGCAAAAGATGGCCCTACAATTGCCCTCTCATGGGCACAGATGGGAGACGGGTCATGATGGTGATATCGGGATTGGCCATTTTCGTCGTGATTTGCCTGCTTCTTTCGATGGTGCAGCAGCCGCCCGCTGTCGGCAGGTAGACACACGCGTGGATTTTTCTGACACAAACGGCAGAATATTCCACCAAAGTTAACTTCAAATTCCGCCAAAGGCTAGCGTATGATCGCGCTGTTTGCTTATGGCTGCAGTGGCTTACGCACCCGCGACGGGTTCTCTCCGAATACACTTAGCAGACGGCTCCCGCCAGCCGCTGCCGGACGATTTCCAGACCTTCTTGCGCATGGTGGAAGGTCACAAACCGGTGGCCAGCGCGTTCGTCAATGGATCGAGCGCCGTGTTTCCCGGGCTGCCTTTTTCCGATAACGGGCGGCAACGCTACACGGTCTTCGCCCACGCTCGTTACCATCGCGATGCGCTCTTGTTCCCCGTACACCTGGCGAAAAACGTTCTGGTGGATGCGGCCCTTATGTTGGTTCCGGAAAACGGGCGGTTCCGCTTCGATTCTTTGGGAATGATGGAATCCGGGCATCCGCTGATCCGCCGCGTGCTGGGCAGAGGCAGCGAGTATCACTCGATGCAGGAATCGAATCCCCGGCATGTGGCCACGCTGTTGAACTTGTGCGCCGCGATGGAGAACATGCCCTTGCCCGACCCCGATTTCCGTACGCCGCTACACTTCGATTGGCAGCCGGAGTGGGATCTGACGTCGCCCGGCCGGTTCTGGGCTTGGGTGGACGTGCGCTTGATGGAGTCACTACGCACGGCCGGCTGTTTTCATTCATTTGCGCAGCAGGCGAATCCCGAGGCGTCGAACCCGGGCATCGCCGGACGTGTGGGACCCGCGACCGCCAGTTGGAAAGAGATTCGTTTCCCAGTAGGCAATGTGCGTTTTAGTTTTCACGGGCATGATCGCCGCACGCTGGATCTGGTAGACCCGACGGGCGAGACCCGCGCCGTGGACTGTGTCATGGTGGAGGCCGAGATCGACTACGCGGGCGACCTGGTGAACGTAGGCCTCGCCGACGTACTACCGTCGAACGGTGGTCGTGAGACCAGCGTGCCCGAACTGGCGTACCAATTGCGGTGGATGGCCGCCCGGCAGGAGCGTCTGCCTGAGTTCAATCCACCCTATGGGATTGAATCCCTATAGAGCACCAAAGGCACCGCGGCCTGCGTTACCGTGCCGTAACCAAAACGAGCGGTGCTTTTCGTCGTTTTTGCTAGACTCCCCGTATGCGCACTCGATTTCTATTCCTCGCCGGGACTGTTGTCCTGGCTGCGGCCGCGCTGGGGCAAAGCAATAATGCGAAAGGCGCTTGCGACCGCGCCTGCCTGGAGGGCTTCGTCGACCGGTATCTCGATGCCATGGTGGCTCACGATCCGAAGCAACTGCCCCTGGCGAAAAATGTCCGGTTCACCGAAAACGGCCAGAAGCTGCAACTGCCCGACGGTCTCTGGAACAGTATGGCGGGCAAGGGAACCTATCGCCTCTTCGTCACGGACATGCAAACCGGCCAGGTTGCGTTCATCGGCACCATCCGGGAAGAGAGCCGGAAACCCGCCGAGCCCGCACCCGCGGTGATGGCGCTTCGTCTGAAGATTGACAAGGGACAAATCGCCGAGGCCGAGACTCTGGTGGTGCGGAACGAGCAGGCGGCGCAGAATTTCGAAAAGCTCGGCAAACCGAATCCCGTTTTCCTCGAGACCGTGCCTCCCCCCGACCGCGCTTCCCGCGAGGATCTCATCAAAACCGCCAACATGTACTTTTCGGGAATGCAGCAAAACGACGGCAAAGGTGTTTATCCCTTTACGGACGATTGCAACCGCATCGAAAACGGTTCTCTGTCCACCAACGTGCCCACTCCTGGCGGTGAGAAGCGCCCCGATCCCGCCACCGCCGCCGGTTATTCCGCGCAATGGAGTTGCAAGGAGCAGTTCCAATCCGGCCTTTTGCATTTCGTCACGCGCATCCGCGACCGCCGCTATGTGGCGGTGGACCCCGAACGCGGGCTGGTGTTCAGCTTTGCCTTCTTCGATCACTCCGCCGGCAAGACGCGCACGTTCCAGACACCCGATGGCCGAACGGTCACCGCCGGCCCCACGCAGCCCTGGACCTGGGAACTTGCCGAAATGTTCAAGCTCGAAAAGGGCAAGATCCGCCAGATTGAAGCCATTCTCGACCGCTCTCCCTACGGCATGAATTCGGGTTGGAGCAACTGGGAAGACGGCATGTCCAGCCGGGCCCGCGACATCAAGTAATCTGATAACCTGATACGACACAGGAGATCTATATATGACAATTACGCGAATATCCGCGCTAGGCATAGCCCTGTTCACCCTGGGCACCATCACTACTGTTGCTCAGGGACAGGAGAAGAAGGGTCCACCTCGGCCGGGACTGACTCTCACCAGCCCGGACTTCGAAGACGGCGGAATCATCCCCAATAAGTTCACACAGTCCGACCCGAACGCCGTTTCGCCCAAACTGGAGTGGACCAACGTTCCCATGGGCACGGTGACGTTTGCTTTGATCTTGCATGATCCGGATGTGGCACTTCAGAAGAACACGGAAGACGTTTTGCACTGGATGGCGTTCAACATTCCGGGCACGGCGACCGGTCTTCCCCAAGGCGTTCCGACAAACGCGACCATGCCCGACGGTATGGTGAATGCAAAAAACCGGGGAGGCAGGGCGGGTTTTATGGGTCCCGGAGCGCCGGCTGCGGGTCCGTATCACCACTACACGTTTGAGTTGTTCGCGCTCGACACCAAGCTCGAACTGGGTCCGGATGCCACGCGCGACGACGTGCTCAAGGCGATGCAGGGACACATTCTGGGAAAGGCTGTACTGGAGGGCCGGTTCCACCGGTAGGCTACGGCTTCCGCGCGTTCCGGGCTAAATAGTTTGTCCACCACTGCTCCTGGCCCGGCGCATCGAAGACCCCCTTCCAATGCTTACGGAACTCGGCGGCCTTCGACTCGCCTTCGCGGCGCAGGAAGGTTTCGATGTTCGTTCGCTGGGGCGAGTTTCCATTCAGGATCCGCTCCAGCGTCCGCTCCGCGGCAGCCGTATCGTTGATTTCCCCCAGCAACCCCTGCAACTCCCGCAGAGCCGCGATGCGCGTCCCCAGACCCGGTCCGTAGCAGGGACGAAACAGCTCCAGCGTGTAGCGCAGCCGCTTGGTCGCTAATCTCAGAGCATGCAGCTCGGCAGGCTTCGGGTTACTGGCCAGCAAGTGGCGGCCTTGCGCGAAATAGTCCGCCACCATTTCGGGCAGATGCTTGCGCGCATTGCCGGCCGGTGGCGAATTCCCGTCCCAGTTGATATGCAATGGTTTACTCATGCGCTCAAACCCAAGCTGTTCCGCCATTTTTTCAAGAAGCCCTGGCGGTTCCAATGGGTTACTTCCTCGAGCAGCTCGCGATTGGCGCGGCGGCGCTGCTGTTTGAGTTTCGATAAGATTTCGCGCTTCGGCCGGCCACCCGCTTCGGCCAGCAGTTCCATGGCAATGTCCATATCGCGGACGGCGCCAGCCGAAGCCATCACTGCGGAGAGCTGGTGCCGAATCTTCTTCCAGGAACTTCCGGGATAGAACTGTGCGAACACACGCAGGCACCGGCTGAAGCGGCGAATGGCCACACGCAAACCGTGGATCGATTCGGCGTCGCCCGATTTGGCGGCCCGGTTCACCTGGGCGGCCAACCGTCGCAGCAGTTTGGCCGTCTGCAATCTGACGAAGTCATGCATATTCAATCGCGCGCTTTAGCCAGCTCGATGGGACGCTGATACACCTGCTGGAAGGCGGTGGCGGCCTGCTCGGCCGCCCACTGTTCCAGGTCGATATCGCCTTGCGAGTGGACCTGCAGCACCACATGGCCGTCGCGCAGGCGGCACTCCACGCCGTTGACCCGTTGATCGTGGCTGCGGTCCAGATTGTCCGCCAGCCGCAGAAGTGGAACCAGAAGCATCAAGGTGCGCTTCTCGTCGGCGGTCAGCGTCTGGTAGGCGCTGTGTTCCGGATTGGGCAGGGATTTGCGGTGATAGCGGCAGAGTGCCGCGATCAGCAGGCGCTCACGTTCGGTGAAGCCCGCCAGATCCGAGTTGGCCACCACGTACCACGAATGCTTGTGATGGCTGGCATCGCTCACGTAGTGGCCGACGTCAATCAGGTAGGCGGCGGCTTCGAGCAGCTTGCCCTGCGCTGGGGTTAGCTCGTGAAGTGTTTCCAGGGAGGTGAACAGCCCGCTGGCGATTTCCGCGACTTTGCGCGCGTGATCGAGCGCCACCCCATAGCGCTTGCCCATGTTCTCCACTTCGCGGCGCTGATCGCGGCTCAGCCGGGACAGTTCCGAGCCCACATTGCGCGCAGCCAGGTCGGCAATGATGCCATCCCGAACGCCCGCGCGCGAATAATACAGAGCTCGCAACTGGAACTGCTGCAGAAAATCGAGCAGCACGGCGACACCGGGAACGATGATTTCCGCCCGCCGCGGACCAATCCCCATCACCTTGCGGCGTCCCGACAGCCCGAGCCGCGAGAGCCTCTCGTAAAGCGCCCGCACGTCGGCGGTGGTGATGCGCTGCCGATCGATCTCGTCGCGCTGCGAACGCGGCACATGCGCCACCACGTTGGCAACCGCCGATGCTGTGGCCGAGGTGGCAATGACCCGGTCCCATTTCTCATGGCCCAGGCGGCGTACGGCGCCATCCAGCTTCTGCTCTATGTATTCATGCATCTGGCGCAATTGCTGAGCTGACGGCGGGTCCTGCTTCAGAAAGTTCTCTTTCAGACGCACGGCTCCCAAGGGCTTCGAAAACGAGTCCAGCATCTGCCCTCTTTCGGCTGCCACGATTTCGGCGCTGCCCCCGCCGATATCGATAAGGAGCACGCGTTTGCCGTTTTGCGTCCAGTTGCTCTCGACCCCCAGGTGGATGAGTCGCGCCTCTTCGCGCCCCGAGATGATTTCCACGGGCGCTCCGACGGCGAAGGACGCACGTTCCACGAAGGCCTTCTGGTTGCGCGCGTCGCGAATGGCGCTGGTAGCTACCGCTCGAAGGCCGATCACCTCGAGCTTGCGGTATAACTCCGCCATCCGGGACAGCACCACGCAGGTGGCCTGAATCGCCTCTTCGCTTACGGCGCCGTTGCGGAAGACGCTCTCTCCCAGGCGTGTGACCTCGCGATCAGAGGCCAGAATGCGCGTGGGCTGACCAGGAATCACCTCCGCTGTTTCCATGCGGATGGAGTTACTACCGATGTCGATCGCGGCGTAGCGGGGCACGATTCCATGTTAACGGCAGTACAGCGGATATGGGAGCGGCGGCGGCGTGGATTTGTGCAACGATTCAGTTACGGACGCAAAGGCACCACTCACACTCGTCACGGCTCGGTAACGCAGCCGCGCCCGTGCTATTCTATTCGCGCGTAAGGCCCTCCATGCCGCCGAAGAAGAAACCGTCGAAAGCCAAGGCGCCGCGCATCCCCCCGCCCCTGCAGCCCACCAAGACAGAGAGCCACGACCCTCCCTCCACCTGCCCGGTGGTGGCGTTTGGAGCTTCCGCCGGAGGGCTGGAAGCTTTTCAAGAACTACTCGAAAACTTGCCCGACGATACCGGGCTCGCGTTTGTGTTCATCCAGCACCTCGATCCCAAGCACACCAGCGTGCTGGGAGAATTGCTCGCCCGCTCCACCCGGATGCCAGTGGTGCCGGTCACGGATCAGATACGGGTGCAGGCGAATCACCTGTATGTCATCCCGCCCAACGTCGGGATGCGGCTGGAGAATGGCAGGCTGCTGCTGACCCAGAGAGCCGGCATCGGGCAGCACATGCCCATCGACGAGTTTTTCCGATCGCTGGCCGAGGACCAAGGCAGCCGGTCGATCGCCGTCGTTCTTTCGGGCACGGCTTCCGACGGAACGCTCGGCCTCAAAGCGGTCAAAGCGGTGGGCGGCATTACCTTCGCACAGGACGAAACCGCGCGGTTCGACGCCATGCCGCGTAATGCGATTGCAGCCGGCTGGGTGGATCTGGTATTGCCGCCCGCTATGATCGCCCACGAAATTCAGCGCCTTTGCCAGCATCCTTACGTGATCGCGGAGCCAGCCGTCGCCGAGCCGGCCCCTCCCGCGCGGCTGCTGGCAGAACCCGATCGCTTCCATGAGATCTTTCAGACGCTCCGGGCGGCCACCGGCGTGGACTTCATGCTGTACAAGCAGGGGACCCTCCACCGGCGGATTTTGCGCCGGATGGCCCTGAACAAGGTCGAAACCGTGGAGCAGTATGCGCGCGTTTTGCTGGAGAACCGTCCCGAGCTGCAATCGCTCTTTCACGACATTTTGATCAACGTCACTGGTTTTTTCCGCGAGGCGGCCACGTTCGAATCTCTCAAAAGGGATGTCTTTCCCGTGCTGCTCCGCGAGCGCTCTCCTGACAATCCGATTCGCGTCTGGGTCCCGGGATGCTCCACCGGCGAAGAAACCTATTCCGTGGCCATCTGCCTGATGGAATCTTTGCACGACGCGGGATTGGCAATCCCGATTCAGATCTTCGGAACCGACCTGAGCGAACCCGCGCTGGCGCGAGCCCGCGCTGGACTCTATCCGGAATCCGTCGCCGCCGATGTTTCACCGGAACGGCTGCGCCGCTTCTTCGTGAAGGTAGACGGCCAATACCAGATCAGCCGGCAGGTACGCGACAAGTGCATCTTCGCCCAACAGAACCTGACCAAGGACCCGCCTTTTTCGAAGCTGGACTTGATCACCTGCCGTAATGTGCTGATCTACCTGGGTCCGGCACTGCAAGCCAAAGCCATGCGGTTTTTCCGCTACGCTCTGAAGCCGACGGGCTTCCTGGTGCTCGGTCTCTCGGAGTCGGTAGGGAGTTCCAATCAACTGTTCACTCCCATCGACAATCGATTGAAGATCTACACGCGCTCGGCGTGGGCTCCCACGGCCAGCCAGCCCGAGGATTTCAAAGCCCGCGAAGCCGTTCTTCCCGACGATCCTTCCAAACGTACCTCGGCGGCAACTGCCCCGCCGGAAAGCCAGCGCCATGTTGATTCCTACATTCTGAGCCACTACTCGCCAGCCGGTGTTCTGATCGATGAGGAAATGAACATCCTCCAGTTTCACGGGCGCACAACACCCTACCTGGAGCATGGAGCGGGCGAACCGACGCTCAAGGTGAACCGGATGTTGCGCCATGAGCTGACGCTGGAATTTCGCCGGCTATTCGCTCTCGCCCGCAAGAATCGCACCACCGTGCGCAGCGAGCCCATTCGCGTCGCGCACTTGAACCAGATTCGCAGCGTGAAGATTTGCATCGCTCCCATGGTGTTGCCGGGAGGCGCCGAGGGCCAGTACCTGGTTTTGTTTGAGGAGCAACCCCCGGCGCTGTCGGCCGGGCGTGGGCCTACTGCCAAACGGGAGGAGAAATCTGCGGGTTCAGCGCGGCGCGCGCGCGAACTGGAGGAAGAACTCAACTCGACAAAGATCTACCTGGAGTCGGTCATCGAAGAGCAGCAGGCCGCCACCGAAGAACTCAAGTCGGCCAACGAAGAGGTGCAGTCCAGCAACGAGGAGCTGCAGAGCACCAATGAGGAACTGCTCACCGCGAAAGAGGAGTTGCAATCCACCAACGAGGAACTCATCACCGTCAATGAGGAGATGCACGGCCGGAACGCCGAGCTGATCGTCATTAACAACGATCTGAACAATCTCCTCAGCAACGTGAACATCCCCATCGTCATGCTGGGCAACGATCTGCGCATCCGGCGCTTTACTCCGCAGGCGGAGAAGGTGCTGAACCTGCTGCCCACCGATGTGGGACGGCCGTTGGGCGACTTCCGGTCGAAACTCGATATCCCCGATCTGGAGCCATTATTTCTGGATGCGATTGAGAACCTGCACGTAAAGGAACGCCAGGTGCAGGACCGCGACGGCCGGTGGTTCTCGATGTGGATCCGGCCTTATCGCACGATGGAAAACCGCATCGACGGGGCGGTGCTGGTCTTATTCGATATCACCGACCGCAAGCAGGCCTCTGAAGCACGGTATCGCCGCCTGTTTGAAGCTTCCCAGGAGGGCATTATTCTGGCCGAAGCGGAGACCGGCGAGATCCTCGATCTCAATCCCTACCTGGCGAAGACTTTTGGGATTTCCCGTCCCGGCTCGGTCGGTATGAAGTACTGGGACTTGGAGGTCTTCCGGGGAAGCGAGGTAGATAGCAGCACGCTGCGCGAGCTTCAGGAAAGTGAGACTCTCCACAAGAACCTGGTGATGGCCGCCAAGGGGGGCGAGTGGCTGGATGCGGAGGTCATTGGCAACGTCTATTGGGAAGGGGAAAAGCGGGTCATCCAAATCAACATATGGGACCTGAGCCGGCGAAGGCGGCGGGAAGCAAGCGAACCGACTCAGGACGAGGTGCAAACCCTCGAGATTGACGTGATCGGCCGGCTGGGACTTGCCATCTCGCACGATTTCAGCAATCTCCTCACAACCGTCGGCGGGTATTCCCGCCTTCTGAAGCGGGACCTCGCGGCCGGAAGCCCAGTTGCGGAGGATGTCGAGCAAATCAGCCGCGCGTTGGATAGGGCCACCCTGCTGGCGCGCCAGGTTCTGGCCTTTGGACGCAGAAATCAGCCGCAGGCGGAAGTGCTGGACCTCAACGAATTGCTGCTAGAGATGGAACTCATCCTCCTCGCCACTCTGCCGCCGCGAATGGAGTTGCGGATCGAACGCGGCGACGGCCTCCGCCCAGTGAAGGTGGAGCGCGGGAGGATGGAGCAAACGGTCCTGAATTTGGTTAGGCACGCGCGCCCCGTGCGTGGTGGAGGCACGCTTATCGTTACCACGCGGAATACGACTATCGACGAAGCGTACGCCCGCGAGCACCCTGCGGTGAGTCCCGGGGAGTACGTAATGCTGGAGGTCTCCAGCAGCGGCCCACCGACCGACGAGGCCCCTTTGCCAGAGCTGGAGCCTCTGTTGAGCGCCGGCGATCGCCGTTACACAGCTCTCCGCGCCGCGGGGATCTATGATGCCGTACGCCGCAGCGGCGGCCACCTGTGGGCCGCCAGCGAGTTGGGTCGCGGAAACACCTTTCGGATATTTCTGCCGCCCGCCGCGCCGCCGCCGTCTGAATCCGTGGAAGCCGCGCATAACGGCACGCTGGAGAAAGGCACGGAGACGATCCTGGTTGTAGAGCCGGAAGAGATGGTGCGCAGCCTCACGGCCCGGGTCCTAGTCGAGTGCGGCTACAAGGTGTGGGAATCCGCTCGAGGCTCGGAGGCATTGAAGCTGGTTCGCGATCGGAAGGAACCGGTTCATCTGCTGCTGACCGCGGCGGCAACACCGGAAATGAGCGGGCGGGAGTTGGCCGGCCAAATGGCGACGCTACGTCCCGAGATGCGCGTGCTGTTGACATCCTCCTATGCGGATGACGGGGTTGAATCAGCGAACGGTCGGATGGTTCTTCGCAAGCCGTTCACGCCGGAGGTATTGTCGGAGCGGGTTCGGGAAGTGTTGGACGCATAAGCGTCATTAGCATCTCGCTTCGCAGCCGGTCCTCTGTTTCCTGCTTGCGGTCTCTTCTGGAGCGCTTTCGGCAACCATGGGTTCGCAGATGTAGCCAATATTCGCGCCGAGCCGATGTCAGAACCTCTGCGGCTTCTGCCACTGCCTCGCGCGCTGCGAAGAAGCCGGGGCTCTGTGGAAGCATTCCCGCTAGCAGCGGCACGCGTCTTACGAAGCGTACGTACCGCGGTGGAATGCCTTTTGAGGAGCCGACTGGCAACTGGGCGGGTGGAATTGGACCGGATTGACAGGGCTATCGTGGTGTTCGAAAAACTGGCGTTGCAAAAGAAGGCCCCGCGCCGCAGATGCTACCGGGGGGCAGCCGCCCGGCCCCGGGCAGTCGGCTCGTACCACGCAGCGCAATCCTCTACCCCGCCGTCCTGAGCGATAGCCTCCGCTCGCAAAGCGCTCCGGCGTCCCACCCACCCGTCGTAAAATGGGCACTGGCCCATTCTATGCACCTGCTTGTCCCCAATCGCTACCGCGGCAAACTGATCGTGGTGGAGGGAATCGATGGTTCCGGTAAGTCCACCCAAATTTCGCTTCTGAGCCATTGGCTGCGGTCGCAGGGGTATGCGGTGGTTTTCAGCGAGTGGAACTCGTCGCCGCTGGTGCGGCAAACCACCCGGCGGGGCAAGAAGAAGGAGATGTTCACCCCGACCACTTTCAGCCTGATCCACGCCACCGATTTTGCCGACCGCATGGAAAGCTATATTCTTCCGCTGGTCAAATCGGGGGCCATTGTGTGCGCCGACCGCTATGCGTACACGGCATTCGCACGCGATGTGGCGCGCGGGGTTAGCCGGCGTTGGGTGCGCAACCTCTACCGGTTTGCCATGCGTCCCAGCCTTACGTTTTATTTCCGGGTACCGCTCGATGTGGCATTGGGCCGTATATTGGGCGGGCGCGACGCCCTGAAGTACTACGAAGCCGGCATGGACTTAGGCCTGGCGCGCGACGTGGAAGAGAGCTTCCGCATCTTCCAGGGCAGAATTCTGAATGAATACGAAGCCATGGCCGGGGAGATGGGCTTTCACATCATCGATGCCACGCTGTCCATCGAGCAGCAGCAGCGCATCATGCGCGACATCGTGGTGCGGGAACTCGGCGAGAGCTTGAAAAACGGCATCCTGCACCTGCCCACCGGAGGGGAGTTCAATGGCCGCGCGACAGCCGTTAACGTTCTATCGTGAACCGCTGCCGGGCGTCGATACGTCGGAACTCCAGGGTCAGCTCATCGTAATCGAAGGGCCGGACGCGGTGGGCCGCAGCACCCAGATCGCACTTTTGCGCCAGTGGTTGGAGCAGGAAGGACACGCGGTGTTGGATAGCGGCATGGCGCGCTCGGCACTGGCGGGACGCGGCATCCAGATGGCCAAGACCGGCAATACGCTGGGCCCCATCACCATGACGCTGTTCTACACCACCGATTTCGCCGACCGCTTGGAAAACGAGATCATTCCCGCGCTGCGAGCCGGCTTCGTGGTGCTGATCGACCGCTACATTTACTCCATCATGGCGCGGGCCATCGCGCGCGGCGAAGACCGCCACTGGATCGAACAGGTGGCCGGATTTGCGCTGGTCCCCCACGCCACCTACTACCTGCGGACCGACGTGGAGCACCTGGTCTCGCGCGTAGTGATGGGCCGGGGCGCTTTCGACTTTTGGGAAAGCGGCATGGATGTGCGTTTCGGCCGGGACATGTATGAGAGCTTCGTCAAATACCAGACGCGCCTCATCCACGCGTTGGACGCCATGGTGGAGCCGTATGAATTCTCGGTGATTGACGCCGGCCAGCCAATCGAGCGTATCTTCCGGGAATTGCAGCGCCGTATGCTGCGCCTGCGAAGGGATCGGACGCCGCGGCGCCGGACGGCAGTCAAGAAGGCCAGGGCTTGATGGAAATCTACTTGTTGCGGCACGCGGCGGCCGAGGATGCGCCGTCCGGAATGAAGGATGCCGACCGCGCCTTGACACAGGAAGGCCGCGAGAAACTCAAGCGCGTGCTCAAGCGGGCCAAACACATCGGCGTCGAACCGGGGGTCATCCTGTCGAGCCCGTACCGGCGCGCGCTGGAAACGGCGGAGATGGCGGCCGAGGTCCTAGGATACAAACGCAAAGTGGTGCTGACTGAGGTGCTAGTGCCGAACGCTTCGCCGCATGATGTGTGGCAGGAGATCCGTTCCCGGAAGGACGAGGCGGCCATCCTGCTGGCCAGCCACGAGCCGTTGATGAGCGCTACGGTTTCGCTGTTTCTGGGCAATCCGGCCATGCTGGTGGACATGAAGAAATCGGCTCTGGTGCGCCTGGATTGCGACCGTTTTGGGCCGGAACCACGGGGGATTTTGAAGTGGATGTTAACGCCGACTACGGCAGGAGAATAAGGCAGCCGTGAAAATCGCCAAAGCAACCGCTAAATACGAAGCGTGGCTCGCGCGCCGCTTGAGGATCATCGATCCGGACCTGAAGTTCAAGCACGAGCAGATGCGCTCGGCCGTTTTCCCCTTTATGCGCGCCACCTATTATCGCTGGGCACAGATCTGGGCCGAGGTCTGCGGCGCCGCCGCGCAGTCGCCCAAGGTCCTGGCGGTGGGCGATCTGCACGTGGAGAACTTCGGTACTTGGCGCGACGTCGATGGGCGCCTGATCTGGGGCATCAACGACTTCGATGAAACCTGGCGGCTGCCGTATACCAACGATCTCATACGGCTCGCCGCCAGCGCGCTGTTGGCCGAAATGTGGTGTGACGCCAAGGCCGGCATTGCGGCCATTCTCAAAGGCTATCTGGACGCGTTGGAGGCGGGTGGCCGGCCCTTTGTTTTAGCCGAGCATCATACGGCCCTGCGAATCATGGCCACCGCGCGTTTGAGGGAACCGGAAGCGTACTGGCAAAAACTACATGCCTTGCCCGAACTTCAGGAGGAAGTGCCGGCCGGCGCGACGAAGGCCATTGCGCGGTGGATGCCGGAACACGGGTTGCACTGGCGGGTGGTGCACCGCGTGGCCGGTTTGGGAAGCCTCGGGCGGCAACGTTTCGTCGCGATTGCCGATTGGCATGGCGGTTCGATCGCGCGTGAGGCCAAGGCGTTAGCTCCATCGGCCTGCTGGTGGGCGGAGGAGGGGAGCGGCACGGCACCGATCCACTATCAGGAGATTCTCGACCGCTCAGTGCGCTGCCTCGATCCATTTGTGCACGTGCGGCAGAAGTGGATCGTACGCCGCCTGGCGCCGGACTGCTCGCGCATCGAGCTTTCCCAGCTTCCTAAAGAGCGCGACGAACTCCGCCTGCTGCACGCTATGGGCTGGGAGACGGCCAATGTCCACTTGGGCACCGCCAAACCGCGGGTCCTACTGGCCGACCTGAAGGACCGGCCGACCGGTTGGCTGCTCACCGCTGCAAGACAGATGGAGAAGGCCGTGCGGGCCGATTTTACGGACTATAATTAACGCGTGGCTACTTCTTACGTTAGTGCCGCCCCAGTCTCGGTCGGGGCGGCTCCCGCTTCCCGCATCCCGTGGTACGTGTGGTGTTCTGTCGCCGCCGTGACCACGGCCATGATTGGTGTGCATTGGGACATTTCCTGGCACCGCTCCATCGGCCGCGATAGCTTCTGGACGCCCGCGCACCTGGCGATTCAATTGTGCGGTATCCTCGCGGGGATTAGCGGCGGCTATCTCATCCTGGCAACCACCTTCGCGGACCAATCGCCGCTACGCGCGGCTTCCGTGCGCATCTGGGGATTCCGCGGACCGCTGGGCGCATTTATTGCGGCGTGGGGCGGCATCGCCATGATCGCTTCGGCACCATTCGATAACTGGTGGCACAATGCCTACGGTCTGGATGTCAAGATCCTCAGCCCGCCGCATATGGTGCTGGCTGCCGGTATCCTGGCAGTGCATGTGGGCGCACTGATCCTGATCTTGGGATATATGAATCGCGCGACTGGCGAGGAGAAGCCCCGGCTTAGGGCATTGTTCCTTTATGTGGGCGGCATGATTCTTGTCGTTCTGACTGTGCTCGAACTCGAACTCACCTCGCGTGCGGTGATGCACAGCGCCGTTTTCTACCGCGTGGTGGCGACGGTGGCGCCGCTGGTGCTGGCGGCCGTCGCCCGAGCCTCGCGCTACAAGTGGGCGGCCACCTGGGTGGCCGGCGTCTACTCGCTGTTCGTACTGCTCATCAGTTGGATTCTGCCGCTGTTTCCGGCGGTGCCTAAGCTCGGCCCGGTGCTCTATCCGGTCACTCAATTCACTCCGCCTGAATTTCCGATGCTACTGATCGTGCCAGCGCTCGCGCTGGATCTGCTCTGGCAGCGGACAGCGCGCTGGGGCGCTTGGAAACAGTCGGTGGTTTCGGGCGTAGTCTTCCTGGCAACCTTCGTGGCCGTGCAATGGCCATTCGCCAACTTCCTGAACTCGCCCGCCGCACGTAACTGGTTCTTCGGAACGATCTACTTCGGTTACAACACAAGCCCCCTGAGCCTGTATGCGAAGTATCAATTCATTCCCGCGGACGCAACCGCGGACTTCTGGCGGGAGATGGTAATAGCGTTAGTCCTCTCTGTGCTCTTGATCCGCCTGGCCTTCGCCTGCGGAGACCGCTTGCAACGGATTCAAAGATGAAGCGTGCGCCCGCGGCGGTCTTCTTTCAACTGCCGCTCGCGGCTTTGTTTTTTGCACTGCCGCTGGTAGCGCACGTTGGCAGTCCCGACGTTTTCTACGAGGGCGATGCAGGCCCGTATCATCTGCTGGTCACCATACGACCGCCGCAAGTAATCCCCGGCGTGGCGCAGATCGAGATTCGCAGCGCTTCTCGCGACGTGCAGCAAGTGCGCATCGTGCCGTTGCGTCTGACCGGCCCAGGCGCCAAGAACGCGCCGGTGCCGGATGTGGCAGACCGTTCGCATGACGACCCTCAGTTTTATACCGGCGCCTTGTGGCTGATGAACACGGGAGCCTGGCAGGTGCGTGTGCAGGCAGATGGAGCCCAAGGGCCGGGGATGCTGTCAGTGCCGGTACCGGCGGCTGCGTTGCTCGTGCTCCCCATGCAGAAGGGCTTGGGCGTGGGCCTCGCGGTACTGGGGCTGGTGCTCTTTATCGGCATGGTGAGCATCATAGGCGCAGCCAGCCGGGAGGCTCAATTGGAGCCGGGTAAAGAACCCGACGCCCCCCATATACGGCGGTCGCGGATCGCCATGGGCGCCACTGCCGTAATTCTGCTTGGCACCCTTTGGCTGGGCGCCACCTGGTGGGGTTCGGAGGCCGGCGCGAACGAGAAAAGGATCTTCAAGCCGCTCCAACTCAAGGCTACCGTCGAGAACGGGGACCGCCTGGCGTTGCAGTTGAATGATCCGGGCTGGCTCAACCGCCGCACCGACGACCTACTGCCCGATCACAATCACCTGATGCACCTTTATGTCATTCGCATCCCGGCCATGGACCTGGTGTGGCATTTGCATCCCGAACGCACCGGCGGCGACACGTTCGCCCAGTCGCTGCCCTCGATGTCCGCAGGCCGCTACGCGCTCTACGGCGACGTGGTGCACGAGAACGGCTTTTCGGAAACCGCCACCGGCGAGATCGAATTGCCGGCCATCAACGGACAGCCGCTCCAGGGCGACGATGCGGGAGGGGCCGCCGCACCCGTGGCGAAAGCGGATTACAATTCGGTTGTGGCGCCACTCTCCGACGGGTATCGAATGGTTTGGGAGCGCGGTCCTATGCCGTACCGCGCGCGACAGCCGTACGAATTCCGCTTCCGCGTGGAAGACTCGCAGGGCCGCCCGGCAGAAGGGATGGAATTATATATGGGAATGCAAGGCCACGCCGCCTTTGTGCGCACCGACCGCTCGGTGTTTGCGCACGTGCATCCTTCCGGGTCAGTGCCCATGGCAGCGCTTGGCCTGATCGCGGACAGCAATCCGCACGCGGGTCACAACATGATGCACGGGGAGCCGCCCGCCGAGGTGTCCTTCCCGTGGGGTTTCCCCAAACCTGGCGAATACCGCATTTTTGTGCAGGTGAAGCGGGCCGGAAAAGTGGAAACCGGGATCTTTGACGCGCGCGTGGAGAACTGATCCTTGGACTCCATCAAAGGGAAGAGCGTCCTGATCACCGGCGCGGGACGCGGCATCGGTAAGCGCTTGGCTATGGGCTTTGCGCAAGCGGGCGCGAGCGTGGGCCTGCTGGCGCGGAGCCAGGCGGAACTCGACCTGGCCAAACTGGAAATCGACCAGGCGGGCGGCGCGGCGCTTCGCCTCCGCGCCGACGTGCGCGACGTGGAACAAATGCATACCGCGGTGGAACGCATGCGCTCGGCTTTCGGGGGCGTAGACGTGCTCATCGCTGCAGCCGGAGTGCAAGGACCTATCGGGTCTTTCGTTACCGCCAAACCCAAGGCCTGGAACGAGGCCGTCGAAATCAATCTGATCGGCACGGCGAATACATTCCGCGTGGTGTTGCCGGGTATGATCGAGAAGCGGTCGGGAAAGCTGATTGTGCTCGGCGGCGGGGGCTCCGCCTACACACGGCCTAATTTTTCGGCATATGCGGCATCCAAGACAGCCGTAGTGCGCCTGGTGGAGTGCCTGGCCGATGAAGTTCGTGATCACAACGTGCAGGTGAACTGCATGGCACCCGGGGCGTCCTACTCTCATATGACCGACGAAGTACTGCATGCAGGCGAGGAGCGCGCCGGCCGCAAGGAGATTGACGACGCCGAGAAGGTGCGCATCACGGGCGGGATCCCACCCGAGAAGCAGGTGCAACTCGCGATGTTTCTGGCGTCGGAGCGGTCCAATCACATCAGCGGCAAGCTGATTCACGTGAATGACGATTGGCGGCGGTTCGAGCAGGAAAACATGAAGCCGGAACTATTCACGCTGCGGCGCGTGCAGCGGATCTGACGCCGCATCGGCAGAAACCGCTAAAAGGTCTCTGCTCGGAGTTCCACCGCCGCAGTGCTTCGATCTAAACGCACGATCCGGCCAATACCCCAGGAAGCAAAGGCTTGTTCTGGATCATTCGGTACGGCAACCTCGCAGAGAATGTCATCGCCCACGCGGAAGGGATGCGCTTCCGTCACCCGGAGAAGCATGCCACCGGGACTGACATTGACGGTGATCGCCTGATAGGTATCGCCGCCGTTCGGGCTGCGCAGAAGGGCTTTTGCACCTATCGAGAGCCTGGGCTCCTTTCGATGATTGGCGTGGTCTGTGGAATTGGCTCGGTCCATAGTGTTCGTCTGGTTATCTTGCGGTTCACGGAAATTGTGTGAAAGCAGGACCGGGATTCTCACGGTAGTATCAGGCAAAAGCACCGCTCCCTTTGGTCACGGCAGAACCGGCTTTTGGTCCCAGGTCCGTCCTTCCAACTCGCGTCCCGTCCTTTTCTTGTTGACTCCACCCCATTGTTTGAAAAAGAAGGCAACTCTGGCTTGGACACACTGATCACGGATGTCTGTGACCCAACTCGGATCTACAGGCCGAGCCCCCGGACCGGATTCCCCGCCCACAATCGCCCAGTCAATCCCTCGGAGGTCCAACTTTTCCAGCGGGCCTAATAATGGTTCGAGCGACAGGAATTTCACATGCGCGCCGGTCTGCCGCAAGTGGTCGATACGGTCGACGTATTTCTCGCTTTCGACACTGACGCCCATCCAGATGTGCGGCGCCCATTTAAGGTGAGGACTCAGTTCGTGGACGCGCTCCGCTCTTTTGGTCAGGACTTGATACTGATGCCAGCTCGCCCGGTTCATGACATCAAACACCTGCCGGATGTAATCGAAGGGTACCTCGTCGTGGAACAGGTCGCTCATCGAATTGACGAAGATGTTCTTTGGCTTTTTCCACTCCAGGGGACGTGCCAGCATTTGCGGCTGGAGCGTCAGTTCGAAGCCATTCTGGTAGTTTGGATTGCGCGCCGCTTTCAGGCGATTTGCCATTCGCTCCGCATAGCAGTGTTTACACCCGGGACTGATCTTGTCGCAGCCCGTCACCGGGTTCCACGTCGCGTCCGTCCATTCAATAGGCGAGTTCGCTGCCATTTCAAAGCTACTTCCTTAACCGAGCCGCGACCTTCAGCGAGCAGCGGGGTTTCGGCGCCGACTCAGTTGGGGGTGGGCACTCTCTCGGCCTCGTCGATGATCAACACGTCGAGCAGCGTTTTGCCCGCCACGAGGCGTAAGCCGAGCTGCTGTAGGGCTGCTGACAGATCGGGGCCTGGTTCGCTCGCATTGTCGCTTGGACTGGCCGACGCCGGTCCGGGCCCTTGCTGAGGCGGAGCCGGAGGACCAAGGTTGGCTCCAGGATTGGTGTACTCCATATCGAAATCGTATTTCCCGGCGAGCCCAGTCTTGTCCAGCACAGGACGGCGGAGCGCATTGCTTAACCCCGCCGCCAGTTTCGAGAGCGGCTGCGCCCTGGCCATCGTGTGCACCTTAACTCCGTTGGGGACGGGGCTCAGAGTGTTAACCATTCCAGGGCCAGTCAACACACCGTTCCTGAAGTTGGGCGGTCCCGCCTCCAATGAGGCAGTTGGATCCTCCGCGGTCTCCTTCAGCTTCGACCCGCCCTTCGCGACCATCAGCTCTTCCACCTGGAACTCCTTGGAGTCACGGTGCAGCCTCACTCCGAATCGTTCGCGAAGCAGGTTCTGCCACATCACGCGCACCTGCTATTTGGTCGCACTCTCCGGAACCTTGAGGGCGATGTCATATCTCTCAGTAACGAGCCAGGCTGGGCCGTTGACTTGGTATGCCTGCACGTCATACGCCGTCATGAGCATGTCTCGCAACAAAGCATACGTCAATGTGATCTGTCCAGGATCCGGCGTGCCCGGACCACCACGAGCCGGTCCAAAATAGACACCGCCTCTTGGAGGAACCGGTGGGGACAGCTTTACCGATGCCACTTCAAACGTCAGGTGTTGCGGGGTCTGCCCGAAAGCCGCGGTGCATCCGAGAATCACGACGATGAAGCCGCTCAAGGTTGTATGTGGCATCGCTCGCCCGCCTCTGAGCATTTTACTAGACGATGCCCCGAACCACTTGCCTCAGCCTTCCGCGATTATGCCCGCGGCGAACGCCAGCAGATCGCCTTGCGCGCGGGCCAACGCGCGCAAGCGGCCGTAGTCGCCGGCGCGATGGCACAGCTGAATGGCAGACGGGGACTCCCCGCTCGCTTGGCCGCCTAAGTGATCGATGGAGATTTGGATGGCTTCTTCTTCGCGCCCCAGGAGCGAGAGAAGTTGAATGAGAGCCTCGGCTGCGCCCGGAATGGATGCCGCCAGCTTCTTCCGGAAATGAACAACCGCCGCGTCGACGTCTTTTCCCAGCAGCGCTCCCAGATAGTAAGAGTGGTCCAGGTGTAAGTGATCGAAGGGTGCCTCACCCGGAACGTGAAACATGGGATCGAGGTGGAGAGCGTATTCCGCCAGTTCCCATGCGAGTTGCAGCGTCTCCCGATCGGAAAGCAGGCGGCTGGCCTGCACGAGGGAAGCCAGATGGGAGTTCTCGATGTAAAAAAGCCCGCCCGTGAAGAGCCAATCGCGCCCTGCGACCAGCGCCGCCACCTGGCCGCTTTCGGGAGCGATCCCTTCCACCTCGGCGATGGCTTTTTTCAGGTTCTTCGCCAGATCGTGATAGAGCGCCGGAATTAAGATCTGCAAAAACTCGATACTCTGCGCGCGATCGGGACAAATCTGGACGAGATCGATGCCCGGACAGATTCCACGATAGGCAATGAGCAGTTCCAATCCACGGCGCGGATTGACTCCTTCCTGAAGGGCGATGGCCAGTACAGCATCGATCCCTTCACCGGGTTCGACCCGCTCGATGGCCTCCCGGATGGGCGCCGGCTCGTTGATCGCACGAAAGTAAGGCCACGCCCCCACCACGTCGCCATCGGCCAGAAATCGCTGGCCGGTCTCGCGCGCGGCATCGACGAGTGCGGCTCGGTAGGCGTTCTGCTGTTCAACCGGCAGGTCGGAGATATTGCCGCTGAAGATTAGTGGCAGCTCCATGGCCAGCCGCTTCTGCATCAAACGGGCTTCGAAGAGAAGCGGGTAATTCTTCGCTTCCAAAAGTTTGGCGATGAGTTGCTCGAATCCGGCCGCGTGTCCCTGCGAGTGGAACGTTTCTTCGAGGAGTTCAAATAGCGGACGGTCACTCATTCATCGAGGGCTAGGTAGCCGTGGCGCCACGAGGTGTGGACGGGCAGACGTGTCCCGCCCGGAGCCTCGACCTCGACCCGGACCTTGTGATATTTGCCGTCGTTCTCCGGTCGATGCGAGATGTACCCAATCGCGTATTCGCTGCGGATTTGCCGGCTGAGCGTCTGTATGGCGTCGGGCAATTCGCTGAGGCGGCGCACCCAGAGAGCGCGTCCCCCCGTGTCAGCGGCCAGCTTCTCCAGAAATTCGGGGCGTTGGAACAGGCCCAGTGCGTACACCCGGACGTCGGCTTCACGCACCAGACGCTCCAGCTCGCGTTCGGAATAGCGGCTGTTGTTGTCCACGCCGTCGGTCAGCACCAGAATCGCCTTGCGCGGATTGGCCGCCCGGCGCATCTGCTGGGTGGCCAGGCAAATCGCGTCCAGAAGCGCGGTGAAGCCGTGAGCGTTGGGCAGGCTGAGCTGGCGCGATATCTCGTCCGAGTTACGTGTGAAGGGCGTCAGCAGTTCCGCTTTGTCGCTGAACTTCACCAACAGGAATTCGTCTTCCGCCGCTGCCGTCGTCATGAACTGCTCCACCGCCGCGCGGGAGTCTTCGATGCTGCTCTTCATGCTGCGGCTACTATCGAAAACCACGCCCACGGAGACCGGCGCCTCCGAAATCGAGAACGAGGAAATCTCCTGCTCGGCATCGTCTTCGTATATGTGGAAATTGCTCTTGTGCAGCTCGACCAGCGGCCGGTCGAAGCCGTCGGTCACCGATACCGGCGTGATCACCAGCTTTACGTCGAGCCGAATATTGGCGCTGGAAACAACCTTGGCGGACGGCCGGGCCCGAGGAACCACGGCCACGCGAGTTTGTCCAAACGCAGAAGTTTCTTGCCCGGCGGCAACCATCAGGGCCGCGGACAGGATCAACTGCCAAGACCGGTTAGACACGCATCCAAAACAGATCGACATTCGCAAGCCCCCACGGCACGCGACGAGATAAATCAGGTGCAAGTATAACCGAATTTTGTGAAGATACGCGTCCATTTCTCGCGTGCGACTTTGGGTTTTGGTTTGGGTGCGCCGTTTCCAGATCGGGGAAACAGGACTTTCGTCCCAGTCGCGGCCAGCCAAAAACAGTGAAAGTGCCCCTAATGCCCACGATTCCAAGGAGTGCGCCGGGCCACGGGTGTGCCCCTGAACGGCTAGGAAAGTACCAGAGCCCAAGGTCAGCGTGGCTACCAAAGATGCCAGAACGTGCCCCTTCTGGCTGCATGGAAGCGACGAAAGCTGCCAAGATGGAGAACTCTCCCGCTTATGACGACGTTGAAACTGGTTCTGGTGGCAGCCCTGTTGAGCGCCGCCGCGTGCAGGCCCCGCTCAGAGCCAAAGGCGCAGTCGAAGGCCCCGGCCGTGGGGTGGCGTCCGGTCGAAACGTTTTCCGGTCGCGGCAACTCGCAGACCCAGTCCTTCGATATTGGCACCGGCCAGTGGCGGATCAAGTGGGAAACCAAGAACGAGATGCCACCGGGCGGCGGAACGTTCGTTGTGACGGTTCACAGCGCGGTGAGCGGCCGACCTTTAGAACTGGCCGTAGATCACCGGGGCGTGGGCCACGATATCGCTTATGTGAACGAAGATCCCAGACTGTTTCACCTGGTGATTGAATCGAGCAATGTCGATTGGTCGGTCACGATCGAAGAGGCCGTAGTCGCCGCTGCGGGAGACGGACCTCCAGGCAAGTAGAAACCTCGAGCTCTAGTGGACGAGGAGTGCCATCATCGGTTTGCCGATGTCCGGCATCTCGCACCCGGTGTCCGCGCAATGCGCCGTCACTTCCCGAGTGGCGTCCTCTTTATAGGCTTCCACGCGCGCCAGGCGGACGCGTGCAGCTTCCCACTCTTCGAGACTCGTGGCGTATGCCAACTGCTGCCTCGCCACCCTCACTTCTTCGAGGGCCAGCAAGTACTCAATCAGGAACTCATCGCAATTTTGGCAACCTGTCATGGCAGCTTCAGAATGCCATGCGTTATCTTTCGCAAACAGTCCTGCGGGTACATCGGGGGTACGGCATTACCGCGGCACGCACCTCAGTACAAATAGGACTTTTCCGCCGTCAGATCTCGGCAGCCTTGTTGCGCGCCGCGCCCGCGAGTTCAATCAGGCGTTCCGCATTCAAGGCGCCCTCGGGGGTTTCCTCGTGCTTGAACATTAGATACAGATCCCGTCCATCCGCCAGCAACTCTTTCGCCCGATCGGCGAAGCCCCGGACGTCCTGCTCCGTGTAGTCCGGCTTCCGCAGCCGGTAATACACAAAGTCGGCAGTGACCACTTCCGGCACTTCCAGCCTTTCCGATTCCGCCACACACAGCGCCACATTCCGGCTTTGGAGCTCCTGGTAAACGTTATCCACGAGCCAGGAAGCGTGCCGGAATTCGAACGCATATCGCAAGTCGTTCGGCAGCAGCCCGAGGTAATTCTGCAATAGATCCAGATCGCACTTCAAATGCGGCGGCAACTGGAACAGGATAGGTCCCAAGCGGCGCGTAGCGCGCAGGGGATCGATCGCCTTTAAAAAGATGTCGGTGGCCTGCTCCGCATTCTTGAGCCTCAGAATATGGGTGATCCGCATGTTGGCCTTGACGGCGAACACAAAACCCGGCGGCGTCTGCTTCACCCATGCTTCGAGCGTGGACACGGAGGGGAGCCGGCGGAAGGTGTAGTTGATCTCCACACAATTGAGCCGCTCGGCATAATGCTTTAAGAACTGGTTGGCGGGCAGTTTGGGCGGATAGAATGCCGGCTTCCACGCAGCGTACGCGAATCCCGAGGTCCCGGCGTAAAGAGTTGCCATGGCATATCATTATCGCGCGGGTTGAATACCGGGTACCTGGGCCCCGGCTGGTACCCGCACTCCTTTACCCCTCTCCGACGCGCATGTTACTTCATTGATTACAACGTCCTTTTGTTAAGGAGGCTTGAAACCAAATGCAGCAATTTTTAGGAGGGAGTCGGCTCAAGTGGCTACTCAATTAATAACACCGAACGAGGCGATCGGCGTTAGTTCTGGCGAGACTAGCGTATTGCGTTTCGGCGGCAATTCACCGCGGCTAAAAGTCGCCAATTTGCTGATTCCAAAACTGTTCGAAGACGTGACCGAGGGCGTCAGGGCGCTACCTAGGGGCGGCGCCGAGATTGGCGGCCTTCTGGTCGGCCCCAAAGACCAGGAGGGCGGCGTCCTGGCAGACGAAATTATCTCCATACCAATTGAATACCGATTTGGTCCTTCATTCCGGCTTTCCTCTCCCGATCTGACCAAGATCGAAGAGGCGATCACCGTAGTCCACAAGGACCTGTCGAAAACCGTGGTCGGCTTCTATCGCAGCCGTACTCGAGGCGGCGCGGAGTTTCGGGACAGTGATCAGGAAATCCTGTTGGCCGTGGAACTGGCGCACGCCGGGTTCGCGACGGATTTCCATTACTTCCTGGTGCTCTCTCCGCCCGCGCGATCCGAAATGGCACTTGGGGTAGCGGTACGCAGCGGGAACGATTGGAGCGATTTCCGTCCGTATACGTGCCACTACGACCCGCTCGGCATTACTTCGGATTTGGGTGAACCGGAAGAGGAAGTGGCAGGCGAGCCCGAGGCCGCACAGGCCGGCCTGGAAGAGGAATTGGCGCAGGCCAACGTTCCTGAAATCGCTGCCGCACCAGCGGAAGAGCCCGGTAGTGATGAGCCGGCGGCTGAAACCGAAGCGCTCAATGCAAACGGCGAAATCGACGGCGACCATCAGGAAACAGCGCAAACAGAACCGGAAACGATGAACGTCCACAGCGAAGAATCAGTAATGATTGAAACTGAGGCGTTGCACAGCGATCACCATGATTCGGCGAAAGCGGACATGGACGAACTGACCGGCAACGGCCCGGCGCCCGCGAAAAAGCCACGGACCGCCAAAGCAACCGGCACCGGCCCCAAGAAGGCGAAGGCCTCGAAGTCGGAGACGGCTGCGCGGCCCAGAGCCAAAAAGGCGGCTACAACTACGAAGTCGAAGGCGCGTTCCGCTGCTGAATCCGACAGCTCAGCAATCCGTGCGCCTCACGCCGACACAAAAAGCAAGTCCCTAGCGACCTCGGCTCACACGGTAGTCACGGAACCGAAACCGGTGCTCCATGAAGAGCTCAACCCGGGGGTCGAGCACTTCTTTAAGACGCGCACAAAGGCCCCAGGGGTCCAGTGGAATCAGTTCTTCTCGCGAATATCGCGCCAGCATCTGTTGTGGGCAGCCGGAATTGTAGCCGTGGCCGTCCTGGCTACCAGCGGATACTTTCTCATCGGGAAGCACGCACCGGCCCCGGTAGCCGCGCCCGCGCCCCCAGCGGCTGTGGCGCCGACTGCGCCCAAACAACACCTCGCTTTGACCGCGGAAAGGCGCGGCACGGACCTGAAGCTGTCCTGGAACAGCGACTCTCCGAGCATCGCGCACGCCAGTTACGGCATGCTGATCATTAAGGGCAAAGACGGGCGCCGCGACATTGCCCTGACGCCCGATCAGTTGCGCGCGGGCAGCATCGTTTATACACCGACCACCGATCAAGTAGAAGTCGAGCTGAGCGTGGTGTCCGGTGAACAGGTCACGAAAGATTCCGTCATCGTCTTCCTGCCGCACAAGGGAGACAAGAATGCGATCGTGACCAGCGCGCAGAACCAAGACACGACCCAATCGCCAACCGCCCCTCAGGCCTCTTCCGCTCAGTTGAACGAGCGGGAGGGGCCCGACCGGGCTTCCTCGTCTCACTAGAGACGGCTGTGAAGTCCTCAGTTGTTTTCCTGCCTTCTTTCCTCTCGCGCTAATCTCCATTGAAAAGACCGACGTTCGAAAGCGGTAACGCCGGCGGTCCTTGCCGCCGGTGGGGTTCGCGCGGAAACTGCATCGGCGCCAAAGGCCGCCGTCGTTACGGCACGCGGATTTCCTGGTCCTTATATTGCAATTGGTACAGCTTCCAGTAAATCCCCCGCTGAGCCAGCAATTGTTGATGCGTGCCCGACTCCCGTAAATAGCCTTTGTGCATCACCAGAATCCGGTCCGCACGCTGAATCGTGGAAAGCCGGTGCGCGATAATGATCGACGTCCGGCCCTCCACCATGCGCGCTAAAGCTTCGCGGACCCGAAACTCCGTTTCCGTATCCACGCTGGAAGTGGCTTCGTCCAGAATCAGATATCGCGGATTATGCGCCAGGGCGCGGGCAAAGCTGATTAATTGCTTTTGTCCCGTGGAAAGTCCGCTGCCACGTTCGCGTATGGGATGCTGAAATCCCTCCGGAAGCGTGCGGATGAAATCCAACAGGTTCACCTGTTCGGCCGCGCTCTCCACTTCTTCACGCGCGATCGATTCGGTTCCAAGGCGAATGTTTTCTTCGAGCGTGCCCGTAAACAGGTACGGGTCCTGCAATACCACGCCAAACTGTCGGCGCAGTTGCCGCGGCTCGAAACAGCGAACGTCCACGCCCCCTATCCGCACGGCGCCTTTCTGCACGTCGTAAAAGCGCAGTAATAAACTGATGAGCGTGGTTTTACCGGCTCCGGTGTGGCCCACCACCGCGACCGTTTCGCCCGGCTCGATGCGGAAGCTGACATCCCGTAACACCCAGTCGTCTTGGTTATAGGCGAAGGAAACGTTATCGAATTCGATGGCCGCACTCTCGTCGGGAGTCGGCAGGCAGACCGGCGGCGCGACCACGGAGGCTTCCGTATCCACCAATCGGAAGATGCGCTCCGCCGAAGCCATGGCCCCCTGCAGGATGTTGTACTTCTCGCTCAAGTCCTGGATTGGACGGAAAAACCGGAGTCCGTATTGTAGAAAGGCGGCGATCACGCCCAGCGTAAGTCCACCTGACTGCACGCGAAATCCGCCGTACGTCAGGATGCTCGCCAGCACCAGCATCGAGATGAATTCCACTGACGGGTAAAACCATCCATAAGCCGTGATGGCGTCTTTGTACGCGAGCATGTGCTGCCGGTTCACCTCCTGAAATTCCTCCTGGCTGCGCCTCTCGCGGTTGAACAATTGCAAAACCACGATTCCCGTGATGTGCTCCTGAAGATAGGCATTGATGCGGGCGATGGCCACCCGAATTCGACGGTAACTCTGGGTTACGGAGCGCCGAAAGACGGCGGTGACCAGGATGACCAGCGGCGTAGCCGCCAGCATGATGGCCGTAAGCAAGGGACTGAGGCGGAACATCACCGCCACGATGAAGCCCAGCACCAGGAGATCCCCCAGGATGGTGACCAGGCCCGAGGCGAAGAGGTCGTTCAGGACATCCACATCAGTGGTCACGCGGGTCACAAGCCGCCCTACCGGGTTGCGATCATAGAACGCTATATCGAGCTTCTGCAAATGTTCCATCAGTTGCCGGCGCAGATCGAACATGGCGAGCTGTCCGGTGTACTGCATCAAGTACATTTGTACAAACTCGCAAAGGAAGGTTCCGGCGATTACTGCCAGATAGAGCAAACTGAGGTCGACCAGCCCGCGAAACGAGTCTCGCGGCAGCCAGTTGACCAGGAACTGAGGCGTTTTCCCATGCGCGGGAGCGAGGTATAGATCTACCGAAGCCTGTGTTATCAGCGGGCCCAGAACCTGGAGTAGCGACTGCCCCAGGAGAAAGATGAGCGACAAACCCACCAGTTTCCAATACGGGCGCAAGTACCATAACAGGCGCCGCATGAGCCTGGAATCGTATGCTTTCCCAAGTACTTCCTCTTCCACTTACTTAAGTCTATCCTGGGGTGATTAGAATGCGAACCCTGTTATCATAGCGGTAAGTTTGGGCATGACACCGGCCGTCGAAACCCCCGTCGTGACCAGGTTTCCGTGGGCCATGATCGCGTGGTTCGGCGCCCTCCTGGCAATCTCTTACGCCCCGATCGTGGGCGCCTTGATCCATCAATGGGACGCCGATCCCGACATGAGCCACGGCTTCTTCGTCCCGGCCATCTCTGCCTTCATGATCTGGCAACGCCGTCACGAACTGATGGCCATCAAAACCCGCCCGGACTGGCGGGGACTCGCCCTGGTACTCTACGGAACCGCGCAGCTCTACCTGGCCACGCTGGGAGCCGAGCTATTTCTTGCTAGGACCGCTTTGGTGATTACCATCTTCGGCGCTGTGTGGATGTTGGGAGGCATGCTCATGCTGCGGAAATTGTTCTTTCCGCTGTTCCTGCTCTTCTTCATGGTTCCCATTCCAGCGGTAATCTACAATCGCATCACGTTTCCGTTGCAGCTCCTGGCTAGCCGCCTGGCGGGCGATGCGCTTTCCGTGATGGGTCTTCCCGTACTACGCGAAGGCAACATTCTGGAATTGCCGGAACAGCGGCTTTCGGTGGTGGAGGCCTGCAGCGGCATCCGCTCACTGCTCACACTCACATTTCTGTCTCTGGTCTTCGGGCACTTCTTCGAGAAGAAGACGTGGATTCGCGTGGTGTTGTTTTTGTCGACGGTCCCCATCGCCATTGTGGCCAACGCCAGCCGCGTGACTCTGACGGGCCTACTCACGGAATGGAAGCCCGAATTCGCGGAAGGGTTCTTTCACACGGCCCAAGGGTGGGTGATCTTCATGGTGTCGCTGTTCATTTTGATTCTGTTCCATCAGGTGCTCACTCGCGTCGCACGACGCTGGCCTTCTGGGAGGGAAGCGGTATGAACTGGATGAAGAGCAAGGCCGTGCGAACCCTGAGCCTGGTATTCGGGGTGCAAGCGATCATCCTCTATACCACCGTTAGCCGCGCCGAGATTGTTCCCGCGGTCCGCCCCCTGTTCGAATTCCCCACGACATTTGGTTCCTGGAGCATGGTCCGGGATGTGCCCATTGAAAAGGAAGTGCAGGACATTCTGAAAGCCGACGATACGCTCAACCGTGTATACGTCAACCCCGATTACCATGTTGAAGCCGATTTGTTCATCGGGTTTTTCAAGACGCAACGCACCGGACAATCGCCCCACTCTCCTAAAAACTGCCTGCCTGGCTCGGGTTGGGAGCCGACCCAAACCGGGTTGGTTTCGATATCCGTGCCGGGCCTCGCTGAGCCTATCGTGGCGAACCGCTACGTGGCCTCGCATGGGGATGAAAAAGCCGTGGTGATTTATTGGTACCAGAGCCACCAGCGCATCATCGCCAGCGAGTACGCTGCAAAATTCTGGCTAGTCGCCGACTCGATCCGTTATCATCGGAGCGATACAGCTCTGGTGAAACTAGTACTACCGGTTCCGAACAACGATGCGGACGCAGCCACTCGGATCGGAGTCGATTTAGCGCGAGCCGTGTTTCCCGATCTCGAAAAACAACTGCCTCGTTGAGTGTTAATTTGCACACACAAATAACTTTGGGCAACTATTGACTTCATGGTTGTTCGATCCAATACTCTAGGGGACGCCTCCCTTAGGATCCCTGATGTCTTCCCCCCTACGGGTCATTTTTGCTGGCCAAATCGGCGCTGATGCAGTGACGGCCGAATTGCGCCGCGGCGGATTCGATCCAGTCTTCGAGCCGGTTTCGACGGCGCAGCAGCTCAATAAAGCTCTCTCTGCCAATTGGGATGTCGCGATCGCGGATCTGTGCGCGGGATTCGGCGCCATGGAGGCCCTGGCGATCATTCAGGAACGCGGGGTGGACCTGCCCCTGATTGCCATTACCGGCAGAATTAAGGACGCGGACGTCCTTTCGCTTCTTAAAGCCGGGGCGGCCGACCATCTGACCCGCAACAACTTGATGCGCTTGAACGCTGCCGTGGAGCGCGAGTTACGGGCCGCGCGGCTGCGCCACGAGCGCAACCGTCTGGAGGAACAGTTCCGCCAGTCGCAGAAGATGGAAGCCGTGGGCAGGCTCGCTGGGGGCGTCGCTCACGACTTCAACAATTTGCTCACCGTCATCACAGGATACAGCGATCTGCTCCTGGCCAAACAAGACCTGCAGGATGGCCAACGCACAGCCCTGGAACAGATCCGCCGTTCGGCAGAGCGCGGGGGAGCGCTCACCAACCAACTGCTGGCCTTTAGCCGGCGCCAGCCGCTGCAGCCGCGCACTATCCATCTCAACGAGTTGGTGCTGCAGATTGAAAAACTGCTCCGCCGGCTAATTGGCGAGGACATCGAGTTGGTGACGATCCCGGCCGCGGCCCGTGATGTGGCGGAGGCCGATCCGGGGCGCCTCGAGCAGGTGATCATGAACCTTGCCGTCAACGCGCGCGATGCCATGCCGAATGGCGGCAAACTCACCATCGAAACCGGAGCCGTGCAGCTCAGCGATGCCTTCCCGGCCAGACAACTGGGCGTCAAGCCCGGCGGCTATGTTACGCTCTCGATTGTCGATACGGGAGTTGGCATGGACCAGGAGACGCAGAGCCATCTCTTCGAGCCGTTCTTCACCACGAAAAACCCCGGACGCGGCACGGGGCTGGGGCTGGCAACGGCCTATGGAATCATTCGCCAGAGCGGTGGCGCTATCGGGTTCTACAGCGAATTAGGTGCAGGTACCACTGCGCGCATTTACCTTCCGATGAGCAACAAGAGAGTCACATCGGATGAGGCGGAAGTCGGGTCGGCTCACCTGGATGGCAGCGAGACGGTTCTCCTGGTGGAGGATGAGGCGCGTGTTCGCAAGCTGATTGTCGATATTCTCACCGGGCGCGGTTACCGGGTTGTGGAAGCCACGCGCGGCGAAGAGGCGATTCGTCTTTGCCGCACACATAAAGCTCCGATCGACCTGGCCTTAGTTGACGTGGTGATGCCGGAGATGAGCGGCCCAGATGTGGTGAAGAAAATCGCTTCTCTCAATCCCGGAATACGCGTGCTGTTTATCTCGGGGTACACCGACGAGGCCCTGCTCCACCATGGAATTCTGCGATCCGGCGCTGCGTTTTTACAGAAGCCCTTTCTGCCGGAGGTCTTAGTGCGGAAGGTTCGGGAAGTGCTCGATACCCGTCGTAACTCCGCGCCGGAGGCGTGATCCAAAGGGCGCGGCGCCTTTACTCCTCTCGCCGCAGATCTCCTAATGCGCGAGCGCCCGCAGGTGGTTCCTGAGATAGGCCCCTGCCATGCAGTCGGCGATGCTGGTATGGTCCTTCATCCACTTGGCGATGGCTTCCAGCGACTCGAAAATTGCGGCCTGTTCCCCTGCTCGGATTGAGTCCGCCAGCGTGGCGATCTGTGCACGTACAGTCCCGTGCTGGCGCTCGTGCCAATCGATCTGCGGATAACCCGCCTCACGCATGAGACGTTCCTCGTGCCGGAGGTGGCTGGTGACTTCTTCCGAAAGGCGTTGTGCGGTGATCTCCAGGCGGGCGGCTGCTTCACCAGCCATCACCGCATGGCGAAGTTCCTGCGTCAGGTGGAACATCGCCTGGTGTTCTTGATCCAATTCGGGCACGTAGATCGAATCTTCTTCCGTCCACTGTAGACTGCGCACCCCCGTATTTTAGGATACAAAAGTGCGAAAATCCATCGGGAAAAGAAGCGGAGGTACTGGAACTGTACTGAACGCCCTTGCTAAGTTTTTGGGCCTTCGTCTGCAGTGATTTTCGCAGCACCCCGCCAGGCCTTACGCAGGTCGTCCCACGCGCCCTCGCTCAGAGTCGGAGGGCTGGCAATCGGTTCCACTTCCATACAGCGATTGTTCAGGTAGCAGTCCAGCTTCTGGCGCATCGCAGCGCGCGCGCGGTGCAGCCGGGTCTTAACGACATCAGGACTGAGATCCAGGACTTCGGCCGTTTCTTCCGTGGACAGCTCTTCCAGATCACGCAATAGTACGACCGGCCGATATGCGGGCGGAAGTTCCGCAATCACCCGGTCGAGCAGCGCGCGCAATTCGCCGGCTTGTAACTGATCGTCGGGGAGCCGGACAGCGGCATCTTCGATTTGCGCCCCCGGCGGCAGGTCTTCCATGGAAAGCTCGTGCTGCGGGGCGAACACGCTCTTGCGGCGTTGCATCAGACAGGCGTTGCGGGCGATACGGAAGACCCATGTGCGTACACGGTCCGGTTCGCGCAGTTGTTCGAAACTCTCAAACACCTTAAGCAGCGTCTCCTGCGCCACTTCCTCGGCATCTTCCCGCTGGCCGCAAATCAGCCAGCTATAGTGAAAGATCTTGGAGCGAAAGTGCTCCACGAAGCGTTCGAACGCCTGCGGCTCATCTGCAGCCAATGCCCGCGCAAGCTCGCCTTCCAGTTGCATGTCCAAGTCACGATTGTAGCGCCGCGCTGCGAACCGCGATCTCGATCGATGGCTTGTGCAGCAGCGTATTGTGAATCAGGCACTTCTCAACCGCTCGGAACAGACCCGTTTCGTGGCGCGGATCGAGCGACGGCGCCAGCAATTCGATGCGAAAGGATGCCAGGCGGGCGGGCTGCGAAGCCTTTTCGGCGGAAACCTTGATTTCCAAGTCGGGACAATCGAGCGACCGGGCCTTCAGATACTGCACGGCGTAATATCCAGCGCAGGTTCCTAACGCAGCCAACAGAAATTCGGGCGGCGTCATGCCCTGATCGGCGCCGCCTTGCTCCACAGGCTGATCGCAGACCACCGAGTGGCCGCGCGTGGAGGCCGAGAAACTAACGTTTCCCAGAGCTTTGACTGTAAGTTCCATTCCACCCGCATAGATGCAGTTTCGGGCGGGTGGTGACAGGCTACTTCCTGGCGGCAGGCTGCGGACGGACCTCGAAGCCGTCCGTGGGCAAATGCGGCGGACCCGAGTAGTGCCCCAAATCCTGATCGTTTTCGTTGCAGATGTATTCCATCAGCTCATCGTTGGGCATCAGGCGGGCCCGGCCGATGGTGGTAAATGGTTTAGCGTAGTCACCCGGATCCTCAATCCGGATATTCCCGCGATCGGTTCGCGTATAACGCTCGATCGTGTGCAGTTTCTCGGTGTGCGGGTGCCCAAGATAGTCGAACCAGAACCGGTCGTTGAACCCCACCGTATCCACAACCAGCGTTTCACCCTCCCAGTGGCCGATCGAGTGGCCATACCAGCTAGGGTCCAAATCCGAAGGGTGCGGGCGGCCGTCCACGAAGATTTGCCGGTAGCTGTGGATGTTTCCTTCATAGAGGATGAAGTAGTGCGTAGGCGTTTGCACGATCCTCCACGGATATGGAGCGCTGCGCGGAATGCCGAACGGCAGGCAATTCGCTTCGGGATCGTCCTTCGCCTTCCGTTCCTTGTAGATTTTTTCCGCTGAAGGAAGCATTACGACGGCTTCTCCGGGTTTCAGACCCTTGGTGATATCACCGGAATTGCTGCCGCCGCCCATCCAGACTCCGGACAAGTCAGGTGTGCCGTCGGGAAGATGCGGAGCCGGTCCGGTAACCGTCGGCGGTTGGCGGAAAATCCCGGAGCCCTGCGGAGCCGGGGCCTGCGCCAGCAGCGAAATGTCCAACACGAATCCTATGCCAACGACTGCAACGATACACTTGATCATTTCGCAATCCCCCGCATCGGGATTCTGTCACAAACGCGTAACCATGCGCAAGAATTTTCGTTACCGGTCACTCGCGAAACATGCTACGGTTTCCACTTAAGATATATGGATGCTTTAACCGTTCATCGGCTGCATTTCGCCTTCACGGTGACCTTCCACTATCTCTTCCCCCAGTTGACCATGGGGCTGGCGCTACTGATTGTCGTGCTCAAAACCATGGCCCTGCGAACCGGGGATGAGCACTATAACCACGCGGCCCAGTTCTGGGCCAAGGTGTTCGCTATCAATTTCGCCATGGGAGTGGTGACCGGAATCCCCATGGAGTTTCAGTTCGGAACCAATTGGGCTCGCTTCTCGAAAGCAGCCGGCGGCGTGATCGGACAGACCTTGGCCATGGAGGGCGTCTTCTCGTTCTTCCTGGAATCGAGTTTCCTCGGGGTGTTCTTATATGGCGAGAAGCGTCTAGGCCCTAAGGCGCACTGGGTCTCGGCGTTCCTGGTCTTTTTCGGCTCGTGGCTTTCGGGATTCTTCATCGTGGCAACCGACGCCTGGATGCAACATCCCACTGGCTACATGGTGGCCTCTGACGGACAGATCCTACTGGTTAGTCTGTGGGGCCTGCTGCTCAACCCGTGGCTGTTCTGGCAGTACATGCATACTATGATCGCCGCGGTGGTCACTGGCAGTTTCGTAATGGCGGCCGTGGGTGCGTTCTACCTGCTCTCGCGCCTCCACCAACCGTATGGACGCACATTTGTGCGCACCGGCGTAATCGCGGGAACCATCTGCTCCGTGCTCATGTTGTTCCCTACCGGCGACCAGCAGGGTAAGAACATCGCTTTCCAGCAACCTGTTACGCTGGCCGCCATGGAGGGATTGTTTCAAACCGCCAGCGGCGCACCGCTCGCCATCCTGGGCCAGCCCGATATGGACCGACTCCAACTGGACAACCCGCTCACGGTGCCCAAAGCGCTCAGCTTCCTGACCTACCAAAGATGGGAAGCCGAAGTGAAAGGGCTGGACGCTTTTCCCCGCGAGATTTGGCCGGACAACATACCGCTCCTGTATTTCAGCTATCACATCATGGTGGGCCTGGGTACGATCTTCATCGCGGTGATGGCCTTGGCGGCCATACAACTCGGGCGCGGCGTGATCTACACATCGCGGCCCATGCTGTGGACCCTCATGCTGGCGCTGCCATTCCCGTACATCGCCACGACGGCTGGTTGGATCACCGCTGAGGTCGGCCGCCAGCCATGGCTGATCTACGGCATCCTTCGAACCAGCGAGGGGACGTCGGCGCGCGTGGCCTCCGGCAGCGCGCTGTTCACGCTGATCGGTTTCATGGGGATGTATACGCTGCTCGGGATCCTGTTCCTGTTTCTGGTACATCGCGAGATCGACCACGGACCGGAGGCTGCCTGATGGAAACGATCTGGTTCTGCCTGGTGGCAGTGATGGTGGCGGTCTATGTGGTGCTGGACGGCTTTGATCTGGGTGCCGGAATTCTGCATCCCTTCCTGGCAAAGACCGATGCGGAACGGCGTGCCGTACTCGCTTCCATCGGACCGGTTTGGGACGGAAATGAAGTATGGCTGCTGGCCGGCGGCGGCACGCTGTATTTCGCGTTTCCGGCCCTCTATGCCGCCGGCTTCAGCGGATTCTATCTGCCGCTCATGATGGTGTTGTGGCTGCTGATCCTCCGCGGCATCTCGATCGAATTCCGCAACCACATCGAGAGCCCCGTCTGGCAACCCTTGTGGGACGCCGTCTTCTGTGGGGCCAGCGGATTGCTGGTGATTTTCTTCGGCGCCGCGCTAGGCAATGTCGTGCGCGGTGTGCCGCTCGACCGCTCCGGCTATTTCTTCCTTCCGCTTTGGACCAACTTCACAACGGGCCCCGATGTGGGAATCCTCGACTGGTACACTGTGCTGATCGGCCTGGCCGCGTTCTTCGCTTTGACCGTTCACGGCGCGCTCTGGATCGCTGTCAAGACTCAGGGCGAACTGGAGCAGCGTGCACGGCGCACGGCCGCGCGCCTTTGGTGGGGTGTGGTGGTAGCAGTGGTTATCATCACGCTAGCTAGCTTCAGCATACAGCCTCACCTGAAGGAGAGTTTTCGCTTGCGGCCGTGGGGATATGTTTTTCCGGCGCTGGCGGTTGCTGGACTGAGCATGATGAAGTTTATGTCTGGGCTCCGCGCCTTTCTCGGATCTTGCGCGTTTTTGACCGGCATGCTGACCAGCGTGGTGTTCGGCGTCTATCCCTTGGTCCTGCCTTCGAACGGCGATCCCGCGTTATCGCTGACGGTCCACAACGCTGCCGCCGCGCCTTACGGGCTGAACGTCGGTCTGATCTGGTTCATACCGGGAATGGCGCTGGCGACGTGCTATTTCGTTTACACGTACCGGAGTCTTGCAGGTAAAGTCGGTCCCTGAGAGCCGCGGAAGTGCACCAAAAGCACCGCTCTTTTTGGTCGCGGCCCAGTAAGATATTCTCATGGTACCAGTGCTCGCGACAGAACGCCTCAACCTTCGGGGACATCTTCTGGACGACTTTACGGCTTGCGCGGCGATGTGGGCGGATCCCATCGTTACTCGTTACTTTGGCGGCAAGCCCTTTACGGAGGAGGATGCTTGGACCCGGTTGCTACGCTACGTGGGCCATTGGGCGCTGCTCGGCTTTGGGTATTGGGTAGTCGAGGAAAAGGCGACGGGCCACTTTATTGGCGAGATCGGCTTCGCCAATTACAAGCGGACCGTAGAGCACTCTTTCAAAAGCACTCCGGAAATCGGTTGGGTATTCGCCTCGCAGGCCCACGGCAAGGGCTACGCGACCGAGGCCGCTCGCGCCGTGGTCGCCTGGGGCGATACGCACTTCGGAGGATTGCGGACTCACTGCCTCATCGACCCGGAGAATCTGGCGTCGATTCGGATCGCGGAGAAATGCGGCTACCGGGAATTGCAACGTACGGCGTACAAGGGGCGCCCGACGACCGTGTTTATTCGGTAGGCCGACCTCCGGTCCGCGGCCGACGCCCTGGCCGGCCTCCCGCCATATGGTGAGGCCTGATACGTTTTTGCGACCCAGCCGGCCAGATTGGGCCAGGCTTTAACATCGCAGTAACGGAAGCCTCACGCTCAGATAACAATCGGTGTTTATACTGGCCGACTAGGCTATGGCATCAACCCTGCCGTGCGATGCACGGCTGCGGTGCTCTTAACAACCGCCGATCTCTGCTCTACCGACAGAATCTTGGACTTGCTGAGGAGAAATCATGAATTACCGGGCAGCTCATCTATCCAATTGGATCAATATTATGGTCGCGTTGCTGCTGTTTGTTGGACACACAAAACAGACCTTGGCACAGGAACAAAAAGGCGCGATTGCAGGCACGGTCACGGACTCGACTGGGGCCGCCCTCATTGGCGCACGGGTCTCGCTCCAGTCACCGGCGCTAAACGTGGTGTCCAACGAGCAAGGCCTGTTTTACATCAACGACCTCGGCCCTGGAAATTACACTTTGAACATCAGTTATGTCGGGTTCGCGGTCTTTACAAAGATGGTGGACGTAGCCGCGGGGCAGACGGTTAACGTCGATGCCAAGCTGGAGCTATCTTCTGACAAGCAGACGGTTTTGGTGACGGCCGCGCGTGCCTCGGCGGAAGCCGAGGCGATCAACATCGAACGAACAGCAGACAATATCGTGCAGGTGCTACCGGTGGAAGTCATCCGGAGCTTGCCGAACGCGAATATGGCGGACGCGCTGGGCCGGCTGCCCAGTGTCACGCTGGAGCGCGATGAAGGCGAAGGGAAATACGTGCAGGTGCGGGGAACCGAGCCGCGTCTGACCAATACCACAGTCGATGGAGTGAACCTCCCTTCTCCGGAGCCGGGCGTACGACAGATCAAGTTTGACGCCATTCCGGCGAGTCTGGTGGAAGAGGTCCAGATCAGTAAGACGCTACAAGCGAATATGGACGGAGACGGCATTGGCGGTTCGGTGAACCTCGTGACCAAAACGGCTACCGATCTTCCGACGATCGCTCTGGAGGGCATGGGCGGCTACACGCCTATCATCAACGGGCGCGGGGAAACACTGGAAACGGTGACGGTGGGCAAGCGCTTCGGTAAGAGCAAGAAGTTTGGCATTATCATCGGCGGCTCGTATGACTGGAATGGGCGTGGTATTGACGACATCGAACCGGTTCCGGACGTGGCGACGTTCCCCAATGGCACGACGCAGTCATGGAAAGACGGAATGGACATTCGCGAATACCAATACTTCCGTTCGCGCTGGGGCGTGGCCGGCAGCGCCGATTACAGAATATCGGACGGTTCAGAAATTCACCTGCGGGAGTTTTATTCCGATTTCCATAACTATGGCGACCGGTGGGCCTATACACTGACGGACAATACGCCGGGGATTCAATTGTTGAACCCTGGCAACGTTGGTTGCGGCACTAACAGCGCAGGCTTCACAACCGCGAACTGCTCGGCCGCTCCGACGTTCAACGCGCAGCTCCGGAATCCTGATATCGGATTGGGAAGCGTGCTGCTCGGCGGCACACACGTTCTGACGTCGACCTGGTACTCGTGGGAGGTGTCCGCCTCGCGCGCTTTCTACGGCAATTCACCTTATTCGACGGCGGTCTTCAGTTCCACCCTCCCCTCCAGCGGGTGCCAATACAATCCGGGCGGGACTACGAATCAGTACTTGCCGCAGTGGAACGCCCAGTGCTACACGGAGGGGTATAACCCTTCGAATCTTGTGTTGAATAACATTAACCGAAACCTGGGGCATTCCGCACAACTGAATCTTCAAGTAGCCGGAAACGGAGCCAAGCGTTATCGCATTGGTTCGCATTCGGCGACTTTCGAATACGGCGGAAAATTTCGCAACGCTCACAAGTTCGCCGACACCTACGTGCTGACGTTAACACCGAACGGTACGATCCCGTTATCGACGTTCCCGAACCGCTTGTCCAACTCGAACTACTACAATGGCGGCAATTACAAACTGGGCTACAACCCGACTCTAGAAGACGCGCTTGCCTTCGCGAATGCAAATCCGAGCGCTTTCACGTCCAGCAGCACGTTTGGACAAGATCCTTCGCAATTCGATTTGATCGAGAAGGTCAGCGCCGGTTACGTGATGAACGCGATGGATCTATCGAGCCGCCTGCGATTTGTAGCAGGCCTGCGGGTGGAAGGGACCAACGACAGCGTGGGAAACTTCTCGTTGGGAAAATTCGATTGTCCACCGCCGCAGACCGGCACATGCTCCAGCATCACGCCAAATAAGTTCTCGGGGTCCTACTATACGCTCCTGCCGAGCGCCTCACTCCGCTACAACCTCGGCGCAAACAATTACCTGCGCTTCGTCTACGCGCGCGGGCTTTCACGGCCCGATCCGTCGGACCTCGCACAGGCTTTGAGCTGGACGGTCTCAGGGAACGGGGCCAACCGATACTCCGCCAGCTTCGGCAATGCGAATCTCAAGGCCGAGACTGCCGACGATATCGATGTGCTGTTCGAGCACTACATGAATTCGTTCGGCGTAGTTTCAGCCGGATACTTTTATAAGTACCTGCGGGACCCGATCATCTCCACTACATTCGAACTCGCGAACTTTCAACCGCCGGGCGGCCCGCTGAGCAATTACCTGGCGACGCAACCGATCAACGCCGGCAGCGCCTGGATCAGCGGTCTGGAGACGGCCTACCTGCAACATTTCACGTTTCTGCCCGGGCCATTGGCCGGTCTTGGCTTGTCAGCCAACTACGCCTACACAGCCTCGAGCACCAGCGGCATCCCCGGCCGCTCGGATCATCCGAACCTGCTTCGGATGTCGCCGAACGCTTTCAACATCAGCCCGACATATGACCGGGGCCGCGTTTCGATCCGGCTAGGGCTCTCCTACAACCAGGCCAGCATCTACAGCTACCAATTTTCGGACAGCACGCCGGGCGGGGTGAAGGGCCCGCTGAGCGACATTTACTTCTATTCGCATTTCCAGGTGGACTTGCAGGGCAGCTATCTGGTGGGCCACGGGCTGACTTTTGTGCTGGCCGCGTTAAATCTGAACAACGAAGTGTTCGGCTTCTACCAGGGCAGCTCACAGTACATGATCCAGCGGGAGTATTATCAGCCGACGATTCAAGCCGGCTTCCGTTGGGTGCCGACGCACGGTAGGTGATAACGAGGGTTTGCCGCGTAAGGAAGACACCCCGACGCTCGCTGTGCTGCCCATCACGGCATGCAAGACGGCCGCCCACAACCTTTCAGGCCCGCATCTCGCGGCTGGCGCCAAAGTCCTTCTGCAGAACCAGCGCTACGGTGCCGCGTAAGCGGGCCATGCCGTCTTCATGCGCTGGAATCACACGTGGCGCGCTCCCTCCCGGTAGCGCCTGGGCCTGCACCTCAGCTTCGATCAATGGGCCGAAGCGGTGCCAGGAGCGAGTCAGATCGCCAATCACGATGATGCGCTCCGGCGCCAGGCCGGCGACAATCATGCGCATGCCCCGCCCCAGGTAGTGCGCCATGGTTTCCAGAGCCTTGCCCGCGCGGGCGTCTCCCTGGTCGGCACGGCTCAGGAGGTCCGGGAAGCTCAGGCCCTCGGAACGCGCGGATTCCTGGTAGTAGCGGAGCGCGGCACGATTAGAGGCAAAGACCTCCCAGCATCCGCGGCTGCCGCAACTGCACCGCGGGCCGTTGGGATCGAGCGGCACGTGGCCGAATTCTCCCGCCATACCCTTGACGCCGCGCGCCAGTTGCCCGTTCACCCAGACGCCCGCGCCAATCCCCTCGGACACGGTCACCACGACCAGGTTGCGGCAGGCCTCCATACGGTCGAACCAGATTGCGGCGAGAACACATGCGTTGGCGGCATTCTCCAACGCGACTTCCAGGCCCGTGGCCTTCGCAATGGGCTTGCTGATGTCGAAGTCGGGCCACTTGAGGTTAGGCGCAAAAACCAGGCGGCCGTCACTGACCCGGCCGGGCAGGCTGATACCAATGCCTTCGATCTTCTTGTCCTGGCACGAGCGGATCAGCGGCAGGATGCGTTGGAGCAAAGCGTCAACGCCCTGCTTGGGATCCGCCGGCGTGGGGAACGCCTCTTGCGAAGTGAACTTGCCGTTGACGTCGGCCAGCGCCACGGTGATCTGCGTAGGCCGTAGGTCCACCCCGATGATGACGCGATCTTCATTCAAGCGCAGGAACGTGGGGCGGCGACCCCGGGGCAAGCGTCCGGTGGGGCCTTCTATTACCCAATTCTCTTCCACCAGCGCTTCGACAATCAGTGAGATGGTGCTGCGCTGCAAACCCGAAACGCGGGCCAGATCGGCGCGCGAAATGGGCTGGCGGGTACGGATCAGGTTGAGAACGATCCGCCGGTTGATATCGCGAACGACTTCGCTGGATGCTCCCTTCGAAGTGAGGGTGGGCATTAGGATTCCGCTTGACTATAGCATTGTCACTACCGCGCCGCCGTCATCATTTTGTCTTCGCGGGCTGGAATCGCCAGCAATAGAAAACACCGATGACCAACACGAGGCCGCCCCACCAGATGCCTGCGTGCAGCTCGGCCAGTACCGGCGGCTGCGACGGGGGAACCAAATACTCATAGATTCCGGCGCCTAAAATCAAAATGCCGTAAGCGACCAATAGCAGGCCGATCAGGAACCAGATCGAAACCATTCCGGGTTTGTGCATTGCGCTCTACCAGAAAATCAGATTGAGGATCACGAAGACCGCGCAGACCACCGCCGCCCAGAAGATCGGCCGCTGGGTCAGCTTCAGTTCGCGCTCCGACGGGAGCTCCGTGCACCCGTACACCAGGCCCGCCAGTTCGCTCGCCGGCTTCGGCTTCGTGGCCAGGCTCACCACCACGGTGACCGCTACGCAGATGATCCACGACCACAACGCCCGGTACATATTCTCCGCCATGTCCTTAGCGTGCGGCGAGAGGGCGATGATGCCCAGCGCGGCGGGGTTGATCTTTACCCATGCCCACATCCCGACTGACGAAAGTGTTCCCGCCAGTAAGCCCCAAAAACCCGCCGCCGAAGTTGCGCGCTTCCACAACATACCGAGGAGCACGGTGCCGAAAAGCGGCGCGATGAAAAAACTGAACAGCGCCTGGACGTAGTCCATAATGCTGAGAAACTGCATCACCAGGTACGCCGTGCCGATGCTGATCAGCACGCCGATCAGGGTGCACCAGCGTCCCACATTCAGGTAATGCGAATCGGGCGCCCGCTTGCGGATGAACGCGCCGTAGATGTCGTAGGTCCATACCGTTGCGAAGGCGCTCACATTACCGGCCATGCCGGACATGAACCCGGCCATCAGGGCGGTGATGCCTAGGCCAAGTAGTCCGGGACCGCAGTAACGCGCCAGCATCAGCGGCAACACTTCGTTATAGCTGTGCGCGCCGGTTGCCGCGGCCACCGATTCGCCGACCAGCTTCTCCGGCAACAGCGCGATGCCCAGCAGTCCCGGCAAAATCACGATGAACGGAACCATCATCTTGAAGCCCGCTCCGATGATCGGTGCCATCTTGGCGGCGTGCAGGTTGCGGGCCGAGAGCACGCGCTGTACTACCAGGAAGTCGGTGGTCCAATAGCCGAACGAAGTCACAAATCCAAGTCCCAGCACAATACCGGTCCAATGGATGCCCATGGGGTTGTCCTGGAAAGAACCCAAGGTGCGCCAAAGATGCACGTAATCGCCCTTACCTACGTTGGCGGCAATTCGCTGCGTCATTCCGTTCCATCCGCCCGCTTCGATCAGCCCCAGAATGGGAATCAGCAGCGCGCCCAGCCAGATGAGCACGAACTGCAGAACCTCATTGAAAATGGCCGAGAGCAGCCCACCCAGAAAGACGTAAATCGCCACGGTAAGCGAAGAGACCCAAATGCTGAAGTTGATATCCCACCCCAGCACCACTTTCATCACCAGGGCCATGGAGTACATGTTGATGCCACTCATGAGTACGGTCATGGCGGCAAACGAGATGGCTGAGAGCCCGCGCGCGCCTTCGCCGTAGCGCAGCCGCAGGTAACCGGGAACCGAGTGAGTTTTGGAGATGTAATAAAACGGCATCATCACGATGCCAAGAAACAGCATGGCGGGAATGGCGCCCACCCAATACCAGTGCGTGGCCAGGATTCCATACTGATACGCCGCCGATGCCCAGCCCATCAGCTCCAGCGCTCCCAGGTTGGCGGCGACGAAGCTCAGACCGGCGATCCAGGCAGTCATGTCCCGGCCCGCCAGGAAGAAGTCTTCGCCGGTGGTAGCAAAGCGCTTCAGGTAGATCCCGATGCCGATCACCATCGCGAAGTAGAGGGCCACGATGACGACGTCGACGCCCCCTAGATGTACCAGCCGCTCCGGGGCGGCCAGCCAGAGCGCAGCGAAATTCATAGATTCGTCCAGTGTTCGAAGTTCCCGTGGAACAATCGCGCCACGTCTCGGCGCACCTCATCCACCGTCACCGGGCGGCCGTCCTCAGCCAGCATTTCGTAGCTGCGAGTCAAGACGGGGAGCATGGTCCTTCTAGTATTGCGCCACTTGTAGATTACCTGTTCCAGGATGCGTGCGTCGGAATGCTGCGGAATGAAGCTGACGCCGAGCATTTCCAGGCGTTCGCGCGTGACTTCCTCGACAATCGACGGGTTGTTCAGGAACCACCAGCAGCCGAACGGCATCAGGTTGCGAAACTTGCGCGCGTACACGCACAACTCATGCTGGTTCTCGCGGCTGAGTACGCTCACCAAAAAGCGGTTCTCGGGATATTCGCGGCAAAGGGCCGCGATCGATCGCAAGTCGGCCCTACCGGCAGCATCGCCAGCCAGCCGCAGCGCCGGGTTGACCTGCCGGCGCACGCCGATCATCAGAGAAAGCGGCAAACTCCATTCCTGGCAGGCCGGCAGAATCGCCTCCCGCAGAATCTTGGTGCGGAGATCGCCGCCGGGGAACTGAAAGGTGTCGGGCAGCGAGACCGCCATATATACAGGACGCATGCGGGCCGACCAGTCCTCCAGGAAGCGGCGCAATTCCGCGATCGTGCGACCACCTCCATCGGCCTCCACGGCGTACCCATTCGATGCCATTTGAGCCCAGTTGTCGGTCCACTCATTCAAGATTCGATCGAGCCGCAGCACTGCGTGAAACCGCGGATCGCATTCCACGGCGGCTTCCCAGAGCGGCGCTTCGGCGGGATCAAGCGGATCGTTGGTCATCACCACGGCACTCACCCCGGCTAGCGCAAAGACGCGGGGAATGTAATCCACCAGACGCTGGCGGCGGAAATACTCACGTAACGGTTCTAGGGTTTCGCTGATTGTATCCAGCCCCAGTGCAGCGAGGACCGCGACCACACCCCGGGCCGCTTCGGAAATCGGTGTGTTCTCTTGAAACAGAGTTCGCCAGATAAGGTCGGCGCGCGCGGTCTTGCTGAGCTCCCAATACTGCTGCGGTGGAATCGAGGAGAAGCGGAATAGCTCGGCTTCCAGGTAGTGATAGGTCAGCAGATCGTCGATGCCCCACAACCCCAACTCCACGAACTGCGCAGGGAACAGGTGTGTATGGATATCTAAAACCGGTGTCGCCGCCAGAACTTCCTCGACGACGGCTGCCAGCTTTTCTCTGGCAATGGGCTGGGGCGCTACCACGCTGTCGGTGCTGTCCCGGCCTTTAGTTCGACTCACAAACAATGTTAACACGCCCCACGTTGGACGCCACGCAACGCATCCACATACTGTCGGGCCATAGCGGTAATCGCAGCGGCATCGCCCGCTTCGAGCGCCGCGCGTGAAATCAGTTCACCGCCCACTCCGATGGCCGATGCACCCGCCAGCAGAAACTCTGCTGCATTTTGGAGATTCACTCCTCCCGTCGGAACCATGGGAATCTGGGGCAGCGCGGCCTTCAGAGCCTTGATATAGGAGGGGCCACCCACGTTGCCGCATGGAAAGATTTTCACGAAATCGGAACCGGACCGGAAGGCAGTGATCACTTCCGTGGCGGTGAGCGCTCCCGCCATCACCAGCGTATCCTGTTGCCGCGCGAGTTCCACAGTGGGACAGTCGAACCCGGGACTGACCAGGAACTGCGCTCCCGCTTGTAAACAAGCTTTAGCGGTATCAGTGTCCAAGCATGTGCCCGCGCCGATCAGCACCTCGGACCCGATGGAACGCGATAGCTGCGCGATGACTTCGATCGCGCCGGGGACGGTCATGGTGATTTCGGCAATCGGAATGCCTCCGGCCCATATCGCCTCGACCGCCATCTGTGCTTGATGACGCGACGACGCGCGAACTACGGGCACGATGCCGACTTCCAGAATCTTGCGTCGAACTTCGTCTTTTGTCATAGCTGCCTACCGCGCGATCCGCGCCGCCCCGCCCTGCATCAGCTGCAGCACCTCTGCCAGCGTCGCCATCGTGGTATCTCCTGGCGTAGTCATGGCTAGCGCTCCATGCGCGGCGCCGCACTCTACCGACCACTCCGGCGGCCGCCCCGTCAAAAAACCGTAGATCAATCCCGAAGCAAACGCGTCTCCACCGCCCACCCGATCGTAGATCTCCAGATCCTTACGCTCGGTCGCTCCGTAGAACTTTCCGTCGGCATAGCAGATCGCGCCCCAATCGTTGCGCGATGCTGTTGTGGCATTCCGCAGCGTCGTGGCCACGACAGGGATCGAGAACTCCCGCGCCACCTGCTCGATGGTCTTTTGAAATGCGGCCACATCGAGGTGCGTTAGATCGCCCGCGCCTTCCACCGGGAACCCCAAAGCAGCTGAAAAATCTTCCTCATTGCCGATCAGCACGTGGGTGAGCGGCGCGATCCGCCGGTTCACCGCCTGCGCTCGATCCCGCCCGCCCAGTGCCTTCCACAACGACGGCCGGTAATTCAAATCGTAAGAGACGATCACGCCGTGACGCCGCGCGGCCTCGACAGCTTCCAGCGCCACGTCCGGCGTGGTGGCCGATAACCCGCAAAAGATGCCGCCCGTATGGAACCAGCGCGCGCCGTGCTTTCCGAAAATCTCGTCCCAGTCAATTTGTCCGGGCCGGAGTTGGGAAATGGCCGTGTTCCCACGGTCGGAGCATCCTAACGCCGCGCGTACTCCGAACCCGCGCTCCACAAAATTCAACCCGTTGCGCGCCGCGCGACCGATGCCGTCATATTCCACCCAGCGGATCAGCGACGGATCCACGCCGCCCTGGTAGATCAAATCGAGGATCAGCGAACCCAAAGGGTTGTCCGCAAATGCCGTGACAATCGCGGTGTTCAATCCGAAGCACCGCTTCAGCCCTCGCGCGATGTTGTATTCGCCGCCGCCTTCGTACACATCAAAACTGCGCGTCGTGGAAATGCGCCGGTCCTTCGGATCGAAGCGCAGCATCACCTCGCCGAGCGCGACCAGGTCCCATCGGATTTTATCGCGTGGCTTGATCGTGAGAAATGACAAGGCGCCGCTCTCTTTGGTCACGGCTTCGTAAAACCTGCCGGCGAATGATGGTTGAGCGTCCTCATTTTGTGGGCGATGAACATCGCCAGCTCGAGGGCTTGCTCGTAGTTCAGCCGGGGATCGAGTTGGCTGCGATAGGCGCGGCTCAAATCCACCTCGCTGAGCCCCCGCGCCCCACCCACGCACTCGGTCACCGCTTCTCCCGTCAACTCCACGTGGACGCCGCCCAGCCGGCTGCCGTTTTCGCGGTGAATGTCAAAGGCCTGGTCCAGCTCGCTGCGGATTTCATCGAAGCTCCGCGTCTTCGTTCCGCCGTCGGTGGTGCGGGTGTTGCCGTGCATCGGGTCGCAGCACCACAGGATTGGCGCTCCGCTGGTTTTCGCGGCTTCGATCAGCGGCGGCAGGCAACGCGCGATGCGATCACTTCCAAAACGATGGATCAATGTGAGCCGGCCCGGCTCGGCGTCGGGATTCAAAATGGCGATCAGGCGCTTCAGGCAATCCGGGGACATCTCGGGACCGATCTTTACTGCAATAGGGTTGCGGATGCCACGGAAGAATTCCACGTGAGCCCCGTTCGGATCGGCGGTGCGCATGCCAATCCACGGGAAGTGCGTAGAGAGGTTGAACCAACCTGCCTGGCGGGGCACTTGTCGCGTTTGCGACTTCTCGTAGGGCAGGTGCAGCCCTTCGTGGCTGGTGAAAAAATCTATCCAGTGAAACCCGCCGGGGTGCGCGCCTGCCAGGTTCTCCATGAATTGCAGCGATTCGCCGATGGTGCGCGCCATCCGCCGATACTCCTCGACCATGGGAGAATCGCGTACCCAGTCAAGATTCCAGTATTCCAAGTGGTGGGGATCAACAAAGCCGCCCACTACCAGGGCGCGGATAAAATTGAGCGTTAGCCCCGCACGCTCGTAGCCGCGCAGCATCAGCCGCGGATCGGGCGTGCGCGCTTCGCTGGTGAACTCCGGACGGTTGATGAGGTCGCCGCGGTAACTGGGCAGCGTCACGTCGCCGCGCGTCTCGAATTCCTCCGAGCGGGGTTTGACGTACTGGCCTGCGAAGCGGCCCACACGCACCACGCTCTTCTGCGCACCGTGGACCAGCACCAGGCTCATCTGCAGCAGGACTTTGATCTTGTTAGCGATGGTCCCGGAGTCGCAGGCGTCGAAGCTTTCCGCGCAATCGCCTCCCTGCAGCAGAAACCGCTGGCCGCGGGCCGCATCGGCGAGCTGCGACTTCAACTGAAGCACTTCCCAGGAGGTGACCAGCGGGGGAAGCTTGGCGATCTCCTCTACGGTGCGGTCCAACTCCGACTCCGAGGGGTATGCCACTACTTGCGCGGCTTCCCTGCCCTTCCAGGAATTAGGAGTCCAGTCGGCCATCGTTGAGCGCGCCCCGCACCGTTTCAAGATTAACCCATAACGTAACGCCGGCGACGGATACGTCCGTTCCGGATCTTGTCGCCGGTGTTGTTTCTCGAGCGCCTCCCGCCGGCAAAGACCGCCAGCGCGACCACTGTTGTAAGCTTACTCAGGAAAGCGAGGATTCGCATGGATACCAAAAGCGCGAAGCCGTCTCGCAGGGGCCTGTTGAAAAAAGGCATCGCCGTTGCCGGAAGCGGTGTGCTGTTCGCCCAAACGCAGAACGCCGCCCCCGCCCGCAAATTTCGCGGTTGGATCTCGCGGGGAGCCGGACCCGGACGAACCACGCTCCAAGACTTGACGCTTCGCCCCATCAGCGGCAGACAGGTGGTGGTGCGGACCGAGGCGACCAACCTTTGCTATTCCAATGCAACCGATGTGCTCGGCCTTCCGCCAATGAACTTCGTTCAGGCGAATGCGCGCCCGCAGCCCGTTCCCGCCGCGTTTCAAGCGCTGGCGAACCGCGCGCTCATTCAGGGGCACGGCGGCGTGGGGATCGTCGAAGCGGTGGGGCCCGAAGTGCGACGCGTTCAGGTTGGTGACCGCGTGTGCGTTTCCGGCACGCCGCAATGCGGCTGCTGCTATCAGTGCCTGCGCGGCCGCGCCGATATGTGCCAGTTTCTGAACCGGCAGGGCCCCAACGACCTGGTGCCCATTGCCGACCTGCGCGATGGAACTTCGGTATATGCCAACTCGCATATCGGAGGCCTGGCTGAGCTGATGGTCACGTTTGAAGAGTGGGTGGTCCCGATCTTCACCACGGCCTCCGCGGCGCAACTCGGAATGGTCTGCTCGTGCGTGAGCGTCGCCGGACTCGGCTGCTCCACGTCGCAAGTGCTCGCGCTCGTGGAACCGGGTTCGATCGTCGCCGTAGTGGGGTGCGGCCCCGTGGGGCTGAGCGCCATCCAGGGAGCACGGATTTCGGGCGCGTCGCGCATCATCGCCATCGAGCCGATTCGCGTGCGTCGTGAAGTGGCTCTGAAAGTGGGCGCGACGCACGTGCTCGACCCCAATGTGGAAGGCGACAAGTTAGTGGACAAAGTTCGGGAGCTCTCCAGCGGCCCTGGTACGCGCCTGTGGGCCGGCGGACGCGACTCAGGTGGAATTCTCGCAGGATCCGGCGCTGACTTCGTGGTGGAAGCCGTGGGCGCGGACCGCGCCAAACCGAAGCTGGAATCCGGTCCGGACCCCACCGGCATTCTCCCCATGCGGCAGGCGTATGAGATGTGCGCCCCGGGCGGGCACATCATCACCACCAGCTTGCCTTATGGAAATATTTCGTTACCCGCGGTCCTATTCTCCATCGGCGGACGTACCCACCATGCCGGCCAGGCGGGCGGCGCGAATCCCATGCGCGACATTCCGCGATTCGTCGAAATGCTGGACCGCGGCCAGTACGATGCGACCTCACTGGCCACCACCGTGGTACCGATCGAGCGCATGTTGGAAGGCTATCAGGAAGTGGTGGACCGCACGACTGTGACGGCCATCATGACGGGATGAGCGCGGCCATTTATTCGAGCATCAGGTAAAGACTTTGATAGACAGGGCCAGGAATCTGCATTAAGCTTTACGGAACGGCACCGCTCGTCGGCGTGCGTAACCTAGCCGTGACCAAAGGGAGCGGTTGTGCCACCGGAGGCAACGCCACCCATGTCGACAGGCGCATATCGCAGGTGTTCTTTCGCTCTAATAACCGTCGCACTCGGCTGCCTCGCCACCAAACCCGCATCCGCCCAGGCCGATTTCGCCGGCAGTTGGGCTCCCCTGTACCACGAAGATCTCCCGGATCGGATTCCCGGTCCGGAACTCGGCGACTACACCGGAATCCCTATAAACGACGCGGCCCGCCTCCGCGCCGACAGCTATGACGCCGACCGCATCTCCGTGGTCGCCGAATACGAATGCCGGCCACACAGCGCCGATTATTCCATGCGCGGGCTGGCCAATATGCGGATCGATACGATTCTCGATCCCGTTACCCAGCGCCCGGTCGCCATCCACACCCGCATGTGGTTTCAGGAAATGGAACGGACCATCTGGCTCGACGGCCGGCCGCACCCCTCCGAATACGCGCCCCACACGTGGCAAGGTTTTTCGACGGCAACGTGGCAAGACAACATGTTGAACGTCTATACGACGCATCTTAAAGAAAGCTATCTGAAGCGCAACGGGCTTCCGCGCAGCGACAAGGCGACCTTCGCGGAGCACTGGGTGCGGCATGGTAACTATCTGACAGTTGCGACCGTAATCACCGACCCCGTCTTCCTGACGGAACCGCTCGTACGGACGCAGACCTGGGTGCTCGACCCCTCGCAGACAATACCGCGCGATGTCTGTGAAACGGCCGCGGAGGTACCGAATCGGGCGCCCGACTATGTGCCCAACCATTTGCCCGGCACAAATCCCTTCCTCCACGAGGTCGCGGATTGGTACGGGCTGCCGTACGACGCGGTCCGCGGCGGCGCGGAAACCCTCTACCCCGAGTACCGGCAAAAAATGGGCAAGCCCGAGAAGACGCCGGCGCGATGCGAACGATACTGCGAATGCGGCGCAGGGGGTCAGGTTTGCCTTGGTCCTGCGCCTCCACGCCCGCCTGCCCGGTGAAACGGAAATGACTCGACCACGCTTGATTCTGTATAGCGCCTGGCTCGCTCTGGGAGCCGCTGCGCAATCGCAGTCCAATGTCGATGATGTTCGGATCCACGTGGAGCCGGTGCAGCACAACATCTATTTGCTCGCCGGCGCGGGCGGCAATGTGACGATGCAAGCGGGTCCGGAAGGGGTGCTATTAGTCGATAGCGGACTCGCCCCCGCCACCTCCAAGCTCTTGGCCGAGATCCGCAAGCTTTCGCCCGGTCGCGTCCGCTACATCATCAATACGCACATGCATCCCGATCATGTGGGCGGCAACGCAGCCATCGCCAACATATTCGCGGACGATCCCGCGCAACCGCTGAAGATCATCGGCCACGAGAACGTGCTCAATCGGCTCACGGTAGCGGTGCCGGGCCAGCCCGCATTTCCCGAAGCGGGATTGCCCATCGACGAGTTCGCCACCGCCACCAAGAATGTGCACTTCAACGGTGAGGCCGTTGTGATCTACCATGAACCGAACGCCCATACCGACGGGGATAGCATAGTTCTCTTACGCGGCTCGGATGTGATCAGCACCGGGGATATCTTCACGCCCGGGAGCTATCCGTTTCTCGACCTCGAGCATGGCGGCAGCGTGCAGGGTGAGATCGCCGCGCTCAATCACATCCTGCAACTGGCGGTTCCCGCGAAAACGCAGGAAGGCGGCACCTACGTGGTTCCCGGCCACGGGCGAATTTGCGACGACGCCGACGTGGTGGAGTTCCGCGACATGGTGGTGATCATCCGCGACCGCGTTCAAGACATGGTGAACAAGGGCATGACGGGGGAACAGGTGAAGGCCGCACGGCCTAGCCGCGATTACGACACCGAATATGTTTCGAGCAACAGCTTCGTGAAGGGCGATCAATTCGTGGAGGCGGTCTACCGAAGCCTTACTAGGAGCACACAAGGGGGTGCCGCGCGGTGAAGCGCATATTCGTTCTGCTTGCCTCGGCGCTCGCACTGGTTGCGCAAGGGCCCCCCGCGCCCGCTCCACCAACTACTTCGAAAGCCGCCGCCCCCATCGACCTCACGGGTTATTGGGTCTCGGTGGTTACGGAAGACTGGCGCTGGCGCATGGTCACGCCTCTCAAGGGAGACGCTGCCAGCATCCCGACCAATGCCGAAGCCCGCAAGGTGATCGACGCATGGGACCCGGCCAAGGACGAAGCTGCCGGCCTGCAATGCAAGGCTTACGGAGCGCCGGCCATCATGCGTGTACCCGGTCGCCTGCACATCACCTGGCAGGACGACCATACCCTGCGCATCGAAATGGACGCCGGCCAGCAGACGCGTGTCCTGCATTTCGGCGGCGAGGCCCCCAGGGGCGCCACTCCCTCTTGGCAGGGATATTCGTCTGCTAAGTGGGAAGGACCCGCTCCCGCCTCCAATCCACCGGTTCCGTTCATCCCGGCTCCACGCTTGGGCGCGAAGTCCCGTTCCCTGGAAGTGGTCACCACGCAGCTTCGCGCCGGATACCTGCGTAAGAACGGCGTTCCGTACAGCGACAAGACCGTGCTCAAGGAGTATTACGATCGCTTCGACGAGCCCAACGGCGATAATTGGTTCATGGTCACCACCGTAGTGGAAGACCCGGTATATCTGGCGATCCCGTTCGTCACCACCACGCACTTCAGGAAGGTCGCGGATGCGTCCGGGTGGCATCCGGAACCGTGCACAGCCCGGTAGAGGGGAGTTGATTCCGTGTCTATGCGAATGTTGACACTCGCAACTATAGTCGGCGCGATGCTGGTAGCCCCGGTACGTGGGCAACGAGACCTTCAAGGCACATGGACCAACGCCACATTGACGCCGCTGCAGCGTCCCGCCGAACTAGGGACCAAAGCGTTCTTCACCGAAGACGAGGCCTCTGCCTTCGAAAAGCAGCGCATCCAGCAGAACGATGTCGATCGCCTGGAGGGAACCGGCGAAAGCGACCTGGCCCGCCGCGCTTACAACAACGCCTGGTTTGACCGCGGTACACACGTGGTCAAGAGCCGGCGAACCTCGCTGGTGGTCGATCCGCCGGATGGCAGAATCCCAGCCATGACTCCGGAAGCCCAGAAGCGCGCGGATAACTTCCGGCGCCAACAGACGCTCCATCCCGCCGACGGCCCAGAGGATCGGTACCTTACCGAGCGCTGCATCCTGTTCGGCGCCGCAGGACCTCCTATGCTCCCAGAACCGTACAACAACAACTACCAGATCGTGCAGAGCGCCGGATACGTCGCAATCCTCGCCGAGATGAACCATGATGTTCGCATCATTCCCTTAGACGGGCGTCCGCATCTGGCAGCCAGTATGCACCAGTGGAAGGGAAACTCGCGGGGCCATTGGCAGGGCGATACGCTCGTCGTCGAAACGGACAATTTCAAATTCAACGACCAGAGCCGCTTTGGCGTAGGCTACCTCACCGGAATGACCGACCAGAATCTCCACGTGGTGGAGCGCTTCACGCGCACCGATGCGAACACTATCACCTACCGCGCCACCGTGGACGACCCGACCGTCTACGTGAAGCCGTGGACAGTGGAGATCTCCATGACCAGACGGACAGACCCCATCTACGAGTACGCCTGCAACGAAGGGAACTACGGCATGTTCGGCATTCTCTCCGGCGCGCGCGCTGAGGAAAGGAAGGCTGCGGGAGAAGTGGCGAAACCTAACGGAGCGCGCTGAAAACGGTAGCAGCCGAACTCATGAAAGTATCGCGTCGACCGCAAGGTCCGATTTCGGCACGTTTCTATTCGTCTTACGGCGCGGCAATGCCGACTCAGAGATTTCGCTACCATGCCGAACCGCGAATCGAATGAGGTCGCAGATGGCGGCAACCGTTTCGGCCTCAACAGCAGTTCCCGTCGGCAGAGTGAGGACGCGTTCGCAAAGGGCCTCAGTTACGGGCAATCGCAAGGCGGGGTAACGGGAGCGATAGGGCTCCCCACGATGACAGCCTGGGTAGAAGTAGCGGCGCGCCAGAACCTTCTCGGCGTGCAAAACTTCCATAAGCCGATCCCGGCCAATCCCCGACTGGGACTCATCGATTTCCACGACCACATATTGGCAATTGGATTCTTCCTCGTCAAAGGCGGCCATCCGGACTCCCGGCAGATTTGCTAACTGAGTTCGATAGTCCTGGTTATTGCGACGATTGGCTGCCATAAATTCGTCCAGGCTTTCGAGCCCGGTTAATCCCATCGCCGCGCTCACCTCATTCATCTTGCCGTTGGTGCCTCCCGAGACAACATCATCGTTGCGGTCATAGCCGTAGTCCCTCATTTGCCGGGCTCTGGTTGCCACGAGGTCATCATTGGTTACGATTGCGCCGCCCTCGAAGGTATTAAAGAACTTTGTGGCGTGAAAACTCAATACCTCAAGACTGCCGAAATTGCCGATCATCCGCTGGTTGTACGAGCAGGCGAAGGCATGTGCTGCATCAAACATCAGGTGAATGCGGTGCCGCGCCGCTATTTCCTCGAGACTTGCGACGTCGCATGGCCGCCCCCACAAATGGACTCCCATGATGCCGCTCGTACGCGGGGTGATCAGCTTCTCCACTTGACGTGGATCGATATTGTGGTCCGATGCGCTGACATCACAGAACACCGGCGTGATTCCCAGCCATTCCAGCGCATGTGCCGTCGCCACGAAAGTAAACGACGGGAGAATGACTTCGCCCGAGAGACCTAGGGCACGGATTCCAATCTGCAGGGCAATCGTGCCATTACAGGTGACCACGCAGTGCTTCACGGCCTGGAGATCCGCAATTCGCCGCTCCAGCTCGCAAACATAGGGTCCATGGTTAGTCAGCCATCGCCGCGACAAAATATCGTCGATTCTTTCGAATAGGCGTTCCCGATCTCCGACATTAGGACGCCCGACATGCAGATGTTCGGGGAAGGCTGGTTCACCGCCAAAAATGGCCAGGTCTTTCAGGGATTGTTTTCGTATTGTCACCGGGATTGGGTTTTCTCCACGCGAGCCAGCTTTTAGAGACCACACGAATATACATCCAAGCGGCTCCGTTGGAGCTTTTAGTTAACGTCCGTGTAGGTTTGGCGTGCTGTAAGTTACACCTCGGAAACGGAGTATCTTTCGGCTACATGGGGGAGTACCCGCACCGGGGTCGCCATTTCCAATCACCGAACCCCTGAGAAGTAGGGTGTAAACCCGTGCGCTAGAATTGCATCTATGCTGTTACGAAACGCGTGCCTATTGTGCGTGCTGTGCCTGACCGCGATGGCGGCGTCGAGTGTCGATACCGCGGCCGTGAACCAGTCGGCAGATCCCTGCGTGGATTTCTACCAGTATGCTTGCGGGAACTGGATTGCCTCAAATCCGCTCCCAGCCGACCGCTCGCGTTGGGGGCGCTTCACCGAATTGAGCCAGCGCACGCAGAAGGTGCTCCTCGATATCGTCCAGAGCGCAGCGGCAGACAAGCCGGACCGCAGCGTTCTGGATCAGAAGATCGGCGACTACTTGGCCAGTTGCATGGACACTGCGGCCATCGGCGGCAAGGGCATTACGCCGATCCAGCCGGAGCTAGGTCGCATCCGCGCGATCGACACACTCCATAGCGTGGCCCTCGAGGCCGCGCGCCTCCACCAGATGGGCATGGGCGCGTTCTTCGTATTTGGGAATCGCGCCGACGCAAGAGATTCCGACCGGACGATCGCTTCTCTTACTCAAGGTGGCCTTTCGTTGCCTGATCGTGAGTATTACCTGAAAACGGATGCGAAATCGCGCGAGGCCCGCCAGCGGTTCCAGCAGCACGTGGAGAAAATGTTTCAACTGGCGGGCGATTCCGCCGAAGCCGCGGCGAGGCAGGCGCGCGCCGTGTTGGAAGTGGAAACGAAACTGGCTGAGGCTTCGCTCGATCGCGTTTCCCTGCGGGTTCCCGAGAAGAATTATCACATCCTGACCCGCAAAGAACTGACAGATCTGGCGCCCGCCTTCGAGTGGGAAGTGTATTTCAGCGCGCTGAGTGCGCCGCCGTTCGACACCTTAAGTGTGGGCCAGCCGGACTACATGAAAGGGTTTGCCTCGACTCTGCGCGCGGAGCCGGTCGAGACCTGGAAAGCTTACCTGGCCTATCACCTCTTGCGAGAAGCGGCTCCGCGGTTGGCAGATCCGTTCGAGCAGGAGGCATTCGATTTCTGGGGACGTTACATCGGCGGGGCCAGGCAGCAGCGGCCGCGTTCCTACCGCTGTGTAGAGGCGGTGGACGGCGAGCTCGGCGACCTGCTCGGTCAAAAATATATCGAATTGACCTTCGGGCCCGAGGCCAGGGCGCAGATCACCAAGTTGGTGGAGGCGCTCGACGTCGCTCTGGAGAAGGACATTCAGACGCTTCCCTGGATGACCGAGGAGACCCGCAAACAGGCCGCCGCCAAACTGCGCGCGATTACCAACAACGTGGGTTATCCGAAGAAGTGGCGCGATTACAGCAAAGTTCGCGTTACGCGGGAGGACTATTTCGCCAACTTCATCGAAGCCTCCGAAGCTCTGCAGCAACGCCGCATGGAGCGGATCGGCAGGCCTACCGACAAGAGCGAGTGGAATAATATGACCCCGCCCACCGTCAACGCCTTCTACAGCTCCGCTACCAACAGCATCAATTTTCCCGCCGGCATTCTGCAATCGCCGTTCTTTGATCCGCAGAGAGACGTGGCGGTGAACTTTGGAGGCATCGGCTCGGTGATCGGCCACGAAATGACACATGGGTTCGACGATAGCGGCCGCAAATACGACGGGCGTGGAAATCTGCGCGACTGGTGGACTGCCACCGATGCCGCCGAATTCGAAAAACGTGCCGCCTGCATCGCTGACGAGTATGCGAACTTCTCGCCGGTCGACGACCTGAACCTGAACGGCCGCCTGACTTTGGGTGAGAACACCGCCGATAACGGCGGCGTACGCGTAGCCCTGATAGCGTTGCTCGACACGCTGAAAGGCAACGAAGAAAAGGTCGACGGCTTTACGCCGGAACAACGGTTCTTTCTGGGATTCGGCCAGGTCTTCTGCGAGAACACCTCTCCATCGCAGGCGCGCGTAAGAGTTTTCACGGACTCGCACTCGCCGGGCCGCTTCCGCGTGAATGGCACCGTTCGCAACATGCCCGAGTTCCAGAAGGCATTCGCGTGCAAAGAGGGCCAGCCCATGGTTAGCGCCAACGCGTGCCGGGTGTGGTAGGCCACCAGCCGGCGGCGCTAGGCGCTGGCAGCGCCAGGGTAAGTCATTCTCCCGGGGCGCGGTAAGCCACGCGTTTGGAGAGAGCCTCGTCCGCCTCGCCTACGGTCAGCAGAATCGTGGTCTTGGTGCGCGCCATTCCGCTGGCGCATGCAGCGGATCCCAGCGCGGCTGCGCCGATATGATCCGGCAGTTCCACAATCAGAATGACATCGTTCTCACCAAGGCAGAAGTACATGGCATCGAGTTTCCCGCCCAGCTTCTTCACCGCCTTCGTGATGGCTGCCTTCCGGCCGGAGGCCTTGTCCTTCGACAACCCTTTGTACCCCTCGGCCGTGTAAGTCGCTTCCACTAAAAACTTCGGCATTCGAAAGCCTCTTTTCTATGATTTTGCTTCGGGGGACGGTTAGGCCGTCCGTACCGGTCACGCAAGTATACCCTGACATCCACCTGGCACGGCCAGGAAAGTATAGAATGTCCAGTCATGAGACACACTCTCTCCGTGCTGTTGTTGGCCGCCATGGCGTCGGCCCCCGTGATCGCGCAGAATAGCCCATCCAAGCCTTGTCCCTCGAACCCGGGTTTGGGGAACTCGAGCGCGAAGCCTTCGTGGAACGGGTGGGGCGCCGGGCTGACGAATGCCCGCTTCCAGGATGCCGCCGGGGCGCAACTGGCGCCCGATCAGGTGACCCGGCTGAAGTTGAAATGGGCGTTTGGATTCCCCGGCGCCAAGTCAGTCTATGGCCAACCGACGGTAGTTGCCGGACGCGTTTTCGTGGGGGTCGACACTGGGGCGGTCTACTCCATCGATGCGGGTAGCGGCTGCTCCTATTGGTCGTTCCAGGCCGCGGATGGCGTCCGCTCAGCCGTGAGCATCGGTCCAGGCAGAACCACTGGCGAATACCTGGCTTACTTCGGCGACCTGAAAGGCAATGTCTACGCCCTGAACGCCGCCACCGGTGAGCAGGTCTGGAAGACGCAAGCCGACACACATCCCGGCGCCAGAATCACCGGAGCCACGCAGCTTTACCAGAACCGGCTGTATGTGCCGGTAGCTTCGGACGAAGAGGTCCGGGCTGTGGACGCTGCTTATCAGTGCTGCACGTTCCGAGGCAGCGTACTCGCACTGGATACTCTCACCGGACGTCAGGTCTGGAAGACTTACGTAATTCCGGAAGCTCCCAAAGCGACCGCCAAGAATGCCAAAGGCACCCAACAGTTCGGGCCCTCGGGCGGCGGCGTATGGAACTCGCCGACGCTCGATCCCAAGCGTCATGCGCTCTATGTGGGAACGGGTGATGCCTACACGGCGCCGGCGCCCAAGACCACCGATGCCATCCTGGCGCTCGACATGGATAGCGGCAAGGTGCTCTGGTCGGCGCAGGATTTGGCCGGGGACGCATGGGTGGTAAGTTGCATTGAGGGCCGGGGCTCGTCTGAGAATTGCCCCAAAGATGCCGGCCCCGACTTTGATTTCGGCTCGTCGCCGATGTTGCGAACGATGCCCAACGGCAAAAACCTGCTCATCGCCGGGCAGAAGAGCGGTATTATCTGGGCGCACGATCCCGACCGCAAAGGCGCCGTTGCCTGGAAGACCTCCGTGGCCTCCAAGAAACCTGCCCCCCAAGGGCAAGTCAATTTCGGCGGCAGTGCGGATGACAAGAACGCCTATTTCGGCCTCGATAGTGGAGGAATCGTGGCCCTCAGCCTGACCAATGGGGAGCGCCTCTGGTTTACGGATATTCAACCGGAAGGTGGCCGACATGGCGGACAAGATGCGGCCGTATCCACAATTCCCGGCGTGCTCTTCTCCGGTGGCTGGGACGGAGTGTTGCGGGCTCTCTCCACCAGCGATGGAAAGATTCTGTGGACCTTCGACATGCTCCGCGATTTCGACACGGTCAACGGCGTTCCCGCCAAAGGCGGCTCCATGGGTTCCTCTGGGCCTACCGTCGCTGGGGGAATGGTGTTTGCCGGAGCGGGCTACCCGGGGGTTCAGAACGGGCGCAACGGCAACGTCCTGCTGGCCTTCGCGGTGGAATAAGCACCGCGCTCTGGCTCGGGAGCCAGTGCTACAGTTTAGTCATGGACGCGTGGCATTTCATCGCTGAGCGCAAGATTCGCGAAGGGATGGAGGAAGGCGCGTTTGATCACCTCGAAGGCACGGGCCAACCGCTTGATCTGAGTGAGAACCCTTTCGAGGATCCCTCGGAGCGCATGGCCCACCGGTTGTTGAAGAATAACGGATTCGTGCCGGCGTGGATTGAAGAAGCCAAGGAAATTGAAGCTGAATCGTGCCGCCTTCAACGCCAGGCCGACGCCGCAAGCGATGATTTCCGTACGCGCGTGGCGGCCTTAAATCGGCGGATTGTGGCTTTCAATTTGAGAGCGCCGGCGCTCAGCCTGCATAAACGGCCACTCGAGATTAACCGTTAGCTCATCCAAAACACCGTTCCCTTCGGTCACGATTTCGTAACGTGTATTCCAATACACGATTGGACGCGTCTTACTGAGCCGCAACCAATCGCAGCGGTGCTTTTCCCGACGTTGACACATCCAATACCCATGCCGAAGATGAAAGCCGTACAAGTGCCGAAGCCAGGAGCCGACTTCGAAATCGTGGAGCGCGACATTCCGCAGCCCGGCCCGGGGCAACTAAGGATCCGCGTGCTGGCCTGCGGAGTCTGTCACAGCGATGTCTTCACCAAAGAAGGCGCCTTCGCGGGCATCCAGTACCCGCGTGTTCCCGGACACGAAATCGCCGGCGTCATCGACGAAGTGGCCGCTGGCGTGGAGGAATGGAAGAAGGGCGAACGCGTTGGCGTCGGCTGGCACGGCGGGCAGGACGGCACATGTCTGGCTTGCAGGAGCGGCGATTTCGTTAACTGCGCGAACCTCAAGATTCCCGGCATCAGCTATGACGGCGGCTACCAGGAATACATGGTCGCCCCCGTGGAGGCGGTGGCTCATATGCCGGAATCCCTCGATGTCGCCGAAGCCGCGCCACTGATGTGCGCCGGAATTACCACCTTCAACGCTCTCCGTCATAGCGGCGCGCTGCCCAGCCAACTGGTCGCCGTCCAAGGCGTCGGCGGGCTTGGCCACTTGGGGATTCAGTTCGCCAAGAAGTTTGGCTATCGCGTCGCAGCGGTGGGACGCGGGCCAGGGAACGCCGCACTCGCGAAGAAGCTCGGTGCCGACGCTTATATCGATAGCGCCGCCACCGACCCTGCGGCCGAACTGCAAAAACTGGGGGGCGCTCGTGTGATTCTGGCTACCGCACCCAGCGGAAAGTCGATGTCGGCGCTGATCGGTGGCTTGGGGGCCAACGGTACCTTGATGGTTGTTGGTGCGTCGACCGACCCGATCGAAGTGTCGCCCATCCAGTTGATCTTAGGGACGAAGCGTATCCAAGGATGGGCGGCCGGCACCCCTACGGACTCCGAGGACACATTGCGCTTCGCGGAAATGACGGGCGTGCGCCCAATGATCGAAAAGTTCCCGCTGGCAAAAGCGGCCGAAGGCTACGCCCGCATGATGAGCGGAAAGGCCGAATTCCGCGTCGTCCTCACCATGTAATCAGCCTTCGCGGAGCGCTTCGACAGGATCGAGCGCGGCCGCGCGGCGTGCCGGCATCCAGGCGGCAAGCGTCGCAATGACAAAGAAAACTGCGGCCATGGTGACAAAAGTAGCCGGGTCGGTGGGTTTGACATCCACCAGCATGCTCTTCAAAGCCTGCGTCAATTCCAGTGCAGCGACCAGGCCCGCCGCGATCAGCCTCATCCCGTAACCCACCACCAGGCGGAAGACGCGGGCAGGCGGTGCGCCGATGGCCATCCGAACTCCGATCTCCGCGGTGCGTTGCCGCACCACCGTCGAGAGCACGCCGTACAGTCCGACGGCAGCAAGGGTCGCCGCGATAACGGCGAACATGCCGATGAGGAGCAGAGAGAACCGCGTTCCTCCCTGCGCTTTCACTACCAGCTCCTCCATAGGCTTCACATCGGTGACCAGCAGTTGCGCATTCACGTTGCGGACCTCGTCGCGAACCCGACCCGCATAGCGGGCCGGATCACCGGTGGTGCGGAGAGCCCAAAAGCCGGCGACGCCGTGATTGAAGTAGCCGTCCGTCAGGTAGAGTTGTTCGCGGCCGGGCGTGGCCAGCGAGACATCGCGCTGGTGCGCCACCACGCCGACGATTTCACCCCATTGAGCCTCAGGCGTGCGAGCCCGGAAAAGAATCCGCTTCCCTACGGCCGATTCCAAAGGGAAGGCCTTGGACGCGAGAGACTGATCGATGATGAGCAGGTTGCGGTCGGGTGTGTTGTCGGCTTCGGTGAACGTGCGGCCCGCAATCAATGGCGTATGCATGGTCTCAAAGTAGCCAGGCAGAACGATTTGCGGGTCGGCTGCCTGGAACTTGGTTGGATCCGTCTGTGCTTCGCCGGTTCCCCAGCGGATGGGGAAGAAGCCGCCCGCCAGCGGCATAGGGAATGACGCAGTGGCCGAACGCACGCCCGGCATCCCGGCCAGGCGATCGTGAAGCTGGCGCATGAGCGCTTCGCGAGCCGGCGGGGTATCGCCCAGGTTACCCAGCACCTGGAATGTCAGCAGTTGGTGCGGATCGAACCCTACATCCACCCGCTGAATCGCCAGAAAACTACGAAACATCAGGCCCGATCCAATTAACAGCACGAAGCAGAGGGCCACTTCCAGCACCACCACTCCGTTCCGCATCATCCCGCCGCTCAGGCCCGCAGTTCGGCCGCTGGCGCGCAGTATGCGCATGATGTCCGGCCGCGCCGCGCGCAGGGCAGGCACCACTCCGAACATGGCCGCCGCCGCGAAACCGGCGAATGCCGAGAACGCCAGCACGGCCGGGTCGATATGAATCAAGTTGAGCCGCGGCACGTCCCCGGGCGCAATCGCCAATAGATCCTGGATACCCAACCAAGCCAGCAGCAGACCAAGCATGGTTCCAAAAGCCGCGATGACGAATGCTTCCGCTAACATCTGGCGAACTAACTGCCACCAGCTCCCGCCCAATGCGGTCCGGACCGCCAGCTCGCGCTCGCGGAGCGAGGCTCGAACCAGCATAAGGTTCGCCACGTTGGCGCAGGCGATCAGCAGCAGAAAGATCACGGCCCCCATGAGCGCCAGCACGGCGGGCCGCACCGCGCTCACCAGGTGTTGTTTCATCGGCTCTAGGCGGATGTATTGCCCGGCAGTCCGCGCGATGGGATTCTCGCGGCGCAGTTGCTCCGTCACCGTGTCGGCTACAGCTTGCGCGCGGTCCATGGTCACGCTCGGCTTCAACCTGCCGATCTCGCGCCACTGCACATTGTTGCGGTTGGCCGTATCGTAAGGGATGCGCGCGGCGAACCAGATATCCGGGAACTGTTCGACGTTGGCGTCCGCCGGGAACAGCAGTTCAAAGCCCGGGGAAAGCACACCGACAATGACGGGGCTCACGCCTCCCGGCACGCGCAGAGTTTGGCCAATTGCCGATCGATTGCCACCGAAACGCCGCTGAAAGTATCCATAGCTCAGGATGACGGAGACAGGGGGCTGCGGCGGAGCCAACCCGCCAGCCGGCACTCCGGCTTGCGGTGCCGGCGGCTGCGGCAAGCCGTCGGCATCGTCGAAATCCCGGCCGATGGCGACGGGTGCGCCCATCACGCGAAAGAAATTCGTAGAGACACGGGCGAAACTGGCCTCCTCGGGAGTGCCATCGGCCTGCTGCGCGGGGCCGCGTCCCGTGAAAACCGCGGCGAAGTCCTCGAAAGCCGTTTTCGCGCCGTTGCGCAGATCCAAAAAATCGGCGTTGGAAAAAGGGAAATCCTTAACGTTTCGTCGACGCATGTCGCTGCATGCCAGAACCAGACGGTCGGGTGACTTATAGGGAAGCGGGCGCAGCAGCACCGTATTGGTCACGCTGAACATGGCCGCACTGGCGCCAATGCCGAGCGCAATGGTGATCACCGCCGTGATCGCGAATACAGGAGTCTTTCGCAACACGCGGAACGCGTATAACAAGTCTCGTAACAGCATCGCTTTCCCCAGTTTAGACCATGGCAAAAAGCGCGACAGCGCTTGCCTTGTCTCACCGAAAAATCGTACAAGGGTAGTTGCCGTGTGAGGAATCGAAATGGATCTCATCGCCCGACTCGAAGAAACCAGAAATCGAACACTTCAGTACTTTGACCTGAGCGAGGAGCAGCTCGCTCGTTGCTATGCCCCAGGCAAGTGGCCGGTCCGGTTCATCCTGCATCACCTGGCCGACGCCGAGACGGTACTCTTCGACAGAGTCCGCCGGGTCATCAGCGAACCGAGACAAGTAATTTGGGCGTTCGACCAGGATGCCTGGGCAAAAGGCCTCAGCTATTCGCAAATACCGCTTGATCTGTCTCGCCGGATCTACGAGTCGATCCGTGCCGGCGTCATCTTCCAGGCTCGTCTGCATTACGACCGAAGTGGCCAGCGCGAGTTCGTCCACAGCGAAACCGGAGTTCGAACCCTGAGGGATGAATTCCAAAAGATCGCATTACATAACGACCACCATCTGGAACAGATCGAATTGGCGCTGAAGAGTTCCTAGTACTGCGACCACGTGAAATAGTGCTGTGCCGTGTGGGGCGGGCTTCAGCCTGCGGCGGACTTTAGTCCGCCATCCGAACCAGCGGGATTGAAGTCTGCCCAGAGGTCGCCGCTGCCAACAGTGAGTCAGCCGGCACTACTGGAAAACATTCTGATCGGGCACTCCGAAGTGAGTGGCTTTTGGGGGGCGCAGTTATCAATCGCTTTTCAAGACGATGTCGCTCCTGTCGCCAATAGCTTGGCTCGAAATAATTGCGGGTGAGATTGCTCTTTCGGCGTGCGAGCCGCTGTTCCGCTGAGGCAGATCGCCTTTTACAATCCTTTTACCGCATCGTTGCAGCTTATAACTGGCGCCGACTCTACTCTTATTCTTGAACGCGAGCGGATCAAACACTCGCGAAGGAGGAAAAAGATGTTGAGATTGAAACGCACTTCACTAAATGCCCTTGCGATTGGAGGCCTCATGCTGGCCTCTGTCCCCGCACCGGCTCAGAATTGGGTTTCGAGCGGAACACCCGGTAGTCCGGTCATTCCGTTCGATGCGATAGTCGATGGCTATACGAGCCCTACCTCGCCCGGAGGACCGAAGAGTCCTCTCTACAGCTGCCGGGGTGGAAGCAACGAAGGCTTTAACACGCAGGTCGGAATGTTTATTCCGGGGACCACCGGGTGCGCCTTAGGGTATGGTGGTCTGGAGCACACGGTTCCCGATTTCGAGTTCCTCGTGACCAGTTGGCAAGCGGAGACCGGGGGCCTCGTTCCCCCGAATGCCGTTGCAGGCGGCTTTGACACACCTGCGCCGGGCGAATCAGAAGGACCGCCATTGTATTTCTGCCGCGGTAAAATTGGCGGCGGCCCTTTGCCCAGGCCTCCTGTCACTCCACCCTCGCTGCAGCTCGGCAAGATCCGGTCAGGTTTTGGGGGCTGCTTTGTGCCGTATTCCGGCACAGAGGTCTTACTGATCAATTATGAGGTTCTGGTAGCTCTGAATCCGGCGATGCCGCTTGCCGCGGTTCCGGCCAGCAACGGATTTGTCCCCCAGGATGCCATCCGGGCCGGCACGGATGTCGACGGCACGCCGCTGTACATCTGCTCAGCCCTTTTCAACAATGGCAGACACCCCGGCAAGCTGCACTCCAGCTTTGGGGGATGCAACATCTCATACGGTGGCGTGGAACACACCATCTCCGACTATGTCGTGCTCCGGCCGGACTGGCTCGGCATTCCCAACTTTGACTTTCCGGCAGGCACCGATACCGATGGCACGCCGCTGCATGTTTGTCGCGGATTCTTCTCCGGAGGCTTGTATCCTGGCAAGACCAGGCAGACGTGGACGACCTGCAATTTCGGTCTCGGTGGAAAGGAACAGACAGCTAAGGATTACGAAATCCTCAGCCACTAGAGGCTGCGAGGGAGCGCGGCGGCGGGTATACCGCCCCGCGCTTGTCCGCCGCGTCTTCGCTCCCGGTGCGGCGCGAATCTTGTTTGGTGCTATCGGAGTAACCACCCCTCCGCGCCTGCACGATCTGCAATCTACGGTTGGCGGCTTTGCGTTAACTGAGAGAGACAGATGAGTGATCAGCATACGGCGCGATATTACGTGGCAAGGGGCCAAAAAAGAAATCCCATGGCTTGAGTGCGGCATCTCGTGATGTCGGGGAATCGCAGTGAAGAAGATAACCAGCCCTTGGACACTGGCGCTCGCCTGCGCCGGTTTACTTTGGTCCCAGGGGACGCCCGATCAAGGCAAGTTGCTCACAACCTTTCAGAACCCGGTGGGCGATCTAATCAGCGTGCCCTTTCAGAACAACATCAACTTCCCGATAGGCGAGTTCAGCCGCGTTCAGGATGTTTTGAATATTCAGCCCGTTGTACCCATTCCTGCAAACGAAGACTGGTTGGTCATATCGCGCTGGATTACGCCCGTGGTCTACCAGCCGAACCTGGGCTCCTCCTGTCGCACGAGCGGCGAGCTGGCAAATGAAACCTGTGAGGCCAGAGAGAGTAACTCTGCGCAAGCTGGAGGAGCCAACGGACTCGGCGACCTAAACCCGAGTTTCTTTCTTTCCCCGGCCCGTCCTGGCAAGTTGATTTGGGGGTTGGGCCCTGCCTTCCTGATGCCCACGGCTACCGACCCGACGCTCGGCCAAGGCAAATGGGGCGCCGGGCCGTCTATCGTTCTACTGACCCAGCCGCAACATTGGACCCTTGGATTCCTGTCCAACAACGTCTGGTCTTTCGCGGGCAATAAGGGGCGTCCCCGCGTGAACCAGTTTCTGACTCAGTATTTCGTAACTCGCAACATGGAGCATGGCTGGTTCGTCACGTCTTCGCCGATCTTGACTGCAAACTGGCGCGCGCAACGCGACAATCAGTGGCTAATACCCTTTGGCGGTGGCTTCGGGAAAATCACTCGGTTCTTTGATCAGCCTATGGTTTGGCAAATCCACGCCTACTACAACGCCATCCATCCGCGTGACCTTCCGTATCCGAAGTGGCAGGTCCGCTTGCAGGTGGCTCTATTATTCCCCACAGCAAAGTGAATTTGACAGATATATGAGGCGCCGAGAGCCGAAGCGTGGCGATCTCTGGAGGATCGTGTCGCAAATAATTAGAGCCTTGCCCTCGCGCTCCTGAATCATCAGATCTCGAGAACTCCAGAGGTTTCGTGTGCCGGGTAAAGTTTTGTCCGGCAAAGCCCAAAGGACGAACTATGACACGGAGCAACCAATACAGGACGTGGGGGGTGCTCGTAACCACTCCTCTGCTTTTGACGATGGGGTGGCTATACGCCCAGTCCGCGAACCGGATCATTCCGATGACGGAGCAGGAGGCCTCAGGCATCGCAACTGACGCCTATATCTACGGCTACGCCCTGGTCACCACCAAAATTACGGGTCTCGCCTTTACCAATACGATCAAGCCGGATCCGGCGACATTTCAGGCGCCGGTGAATCAGCTCGTAAGCCAGCCCGAGTATCCGCCGGCCACGTACCACGGCGTTACGGCGCCGAACGCTGACACGCTGTATTCCGCGGGATTCCTCGACCTCACAAAGGAACCTGTGGTCCTCTCGTATCCCAACATGGGGAAGCGATATTTTCTGTTTCCCATTTACGATGCGTGGACAACTGTGATCCGCTCCGTCGGCTCGCGAACCACGGGAGAGTCGGCGCAAAACATCCTGATCGCCGGGCCCGCATGGCGTGGCTCTGTACCCGCCGGAATGACCCTCGTGAAATCGCCAACGAGCATGGCATTCGTTATCGGACGCGTATACTCGGACGGCACACCGTCGGATCTGGCGCGCGTACACGCGTTACAGCGGCAATTCAAATTGGTGCCGTTGAGTGCGCACGGAAAGTTGTATACGCCCCTTCCAGGTCAAACCGGAGGACCCTACACGCCCAAAGAGATCGTTCGCGATGTCATTGCCAAGATGAGCACATCCGAGTATTTCAATTTCATGGCGGAGGCGATGAAGGAAAACCCGCCCGCACTGCCGCATGATGCTCCCATCGTCGCCAGGATGGCGAGCATCGGAATCGTTCCTGGCAAGCCCTTCGATATGAGCCACCTCAGCCCAGAAGTTCAGAAGGTACTGGAGGAAGCCCCGCAGACAGTGAACGCACAATTCGCCAGCATGGAAGCAAGTGGTCTCGGCAAGGCGGTCAATGGCTGGCAGATACCGGAGCTTTGTGGAAAATACGGCACGGACTATCGCAACCGCGCAGTCGTTTCCGCCTTCGGCTGGGGATGCAATCTTCCGGAAGACGCGGTCTATCCCATGGCCAAGGTTGACGACGCCGGCAATCCGCTGACCGGGACTCACACCTACGTGATCCATTTCAACAAAGGAGAAACACCTCCTGCGCAAGGCTTCTGGTCGATCACCATGTATGACAAGCAGTACTACTTCTATCCGAATCCGTTGAACAAACTCACAGTGAGCGCACGGAATAAGTTGAAGTACAACGCAGACGGATCACTCGATCTTTACTTCTCGCACGTCCAGCCCACCGGCATTGAGGAGGCAAACTGGCTGCCGGCCCCGGAGGATGACTTTATCCTGTGCATGCGGATATACTGGCCGAGGACAGCCCCACCCTCGATCCTGCCACCCAACAATCCATCGTGGGTGCCTCCGCCCGTGAAGATGGGAGCCTCTTAGCGCAGCGAACCGTATTCACCGCGAATTGCGCTGCGTGCGACCATCATTCCGTCACCTGTTGCCCTGATCTCTTTGGACAGAGGTGCCGTGGCTTGACGCTATTGCATCGGCCAGGCGTTTCGCATCCCGGTGGATAGGGTAAATCGCAACAGCCGTCATTGCGCTAGAGAAAACCACGCCAAAGCCCCGCATGAAATCGGTGCCAATCCAAACGTAGCCCGACACTGCCATACCAAACATGAAGGAAAGCATGCTGAAGAAAATACAAGACCACAGAAATTGGCCTGCCTGCTTGTTTGCAATCTGGCCGGTGGTTAACCGCCGGACCGCCCGGCGCGTCCAGAACAGCACGAACAGGAGAGACGCTGCGGACAGGAGCACGACCGTGAAGTCCAGAATATTCAAGTACTTTATCGTGCGTACGAGGAACACACCAAACACGAATGCTGAGGGTGCAGCGCAAAAGGCATGGGCCAGTAGCTTCTCCGTAATGGAGTTGGTGTTCATTTCGGTTACCGGAAAGCGGCCTCTCCAGGCAACCACAAAGAGGCTGACGCTAACGGTGCTCAGCAATATGCCAACCACGATGGTAAGTATTCTCTGGATCGTGGACAGAGGGTCGCTACCGACAATCCTGTCGAAAAAGACCCTGTCGATCGCGACATACAGCAGCCCAAGAGCGCCGAGCAGGCTAAGCAGCCGGATTTCCTTTAGATCTTTCATCGCATCTCGGTCTAAGTTGATCATAACCCCGCCTCTTAAGGGTGTATAACGAAAGGATTTCAGGACGGATATACACAAGAGGGCGAAGCGGACGCCGTTGGCGGCTGGTCGATGGAGGGATGCGCTCGCGGCAAGATTATGCTTTAGGATTGCACTT
>DASZIV010000074.1:0-1591 GCA_035948775.1 Bryobacteraceae bacterium | reverse complement strand
ATCGGGCGCACCATCCACGAGTTGCCGCATGTCCCCAACTACCCTGACCCGGAGGCCCGCCAGATCATGAACGAAGGCCTTGTCATCACGGTGGAACCGATCATCTCCAGCGGCTCGGGGCAGGTGTTTACGGACAAAGATGGCTGGACGGTGCGGACGGGCGATCACGCGCTTTCGGCGCATTTTGAGCATACTCTGGTGATTACTTCCGGCTCGCCCATTTTGCTGACCGCTGGTTAAGGCAGACATATTAGGGCGATTCGGGCAGAATTGGTTGACCGGCGGCCGGCTTCGGGATAAAGTTCAACATCAAGGGTTTCTGTTTTCTTCCCCCCGCCCCGGTTTACGTTCGATGGTTTGCATGCGCCCCGTCTATTCGAAACTCGCAGGCTCGAAACTCGTGATCTTGTTGTTTGCGCTGGCCAGCGTAGCTTGGGCGGCGGCGCCGCAGTTTTCCAGACAGAACAGAGTCGGTCTGACCAGCGGCGACCAGTGGGAACCAGCCGTGGCGGCCGATGGTTCGGGCCGGATCTACGTTCTTTATCCGCACTACGGGCGAGTGGCCGATTGCAAGAGCTGCCGCGTACCCACCATGTTGCTGGTCGCGAGCAACGACAACGGCAAGACCTGGCAGACACCACACGTGATGCTGGAATCGGGTTCGGGCCAGTTTGACGCGCAGATTGCCGTGGACCCGGCCGACCGGCGCACCGTGTATGCGGCATGGCTGCAGAACGGTAAACGCGCGGTGATGCTCGCCAAGTCGGTGGACTCCGGCGCGACGTGGGCTTTTACGATGGCGGTTCGCAGCGACGTGCAACTGGATAAACCGGCACTGGCGGTGCGCGGCCAGAGCGTCTACGTGGCTTTCAATCATGAGGAAGAGGTGTGGGTGGCGGCCTCGCAGGATGGAGGACGCAGCTTTATACCAACGCGCGTGAATGCGGAAAGCCGTCCGGGATGGTCTCTGCTCGGCGCGGCTACGGTCGATCCCGCAGGCAACGCGTATCTCGCCTGGGCTTCCTACTCAAAAGCGGGAGGAGCCCGGGGCGCGGTGAACCTCTATGTTGCGAAGTCGGGGGATGCGGGCAAGACCTGGAGTGCGACTCCGCTCGACGTTTCAGCGGCGGCGCCCGGCTGCAAGGGTGAGGAATGTGGCGAGGCGTTTCTGGGCGCGCAGATTGCTCTGACGTCCGATGCCGACGGAACTCTGTACGCTCTCTGGAGTGGGGGCAGCGCGCCCATGGGCCCGCAGCGGATTTATTTCTCGTCGTCGACCAACGGCGGCGAAAACTGGCTGCCGCGGGTCAGCGTTTCCTATGCCGAGCCGGGAATCGAACATGCTTTCCCGGCGATTGTGGCGGGGAACACGGGCGACGTGCGCGTGGCATGGATGGACAAACGCGACATTTCTCGCAACTCGTCCCGCAACTCTCCTTATTGGAATACCTACTATCGGAGTTCGAGCAACGGCGGCGCGACCTGGGGAGAAGAGATCAGGATCTCGGGCTACGTCCCGGGCTATCGTTATATCGCTAAGGAAGGTTTCCGTTTTCCTTTTGGTGATTATTTCGGACTCGCCATCGACAAC
>DASZIV010000073.1:0-1638 GCA_035948775.1 Bryobacteraceae bacterium | reverse complement strand
GCAGAAACTTTAATTTCTTGCCGCCCACATCCACGCCCTTCACCAGCGTGTCCAGATCGGGAGGGTAGTTTTCCGAGCCCACTTTGGTCTGGAATTTACCAGTGTCGGCGGCGTCCTTGTAGCGATCGATGGCGTCGCGCAGATCCCACAGATCGCGGCGTAATTGGTGTTCCTTGTCGCGCTTGATGGTAACCCGCGCCAGCGGGATCGCCAGGCTGGTGAGGATGACCAGTATCGCGGTGGCCACGATCAACTCGATCAGCGTGAACCCACGCATCTTTCTTACGCGCACGAGATTTTTTCTTGCAACGGTTAACCGCATATTCGAAGCATTAGCGCCGGCGGGACGGTGCGGCGCAGGTGAGAACTGCTCTTTCGCCCCGCAGGGGCTTGTCTGTTTTTCACTTCTGCTCACAGCTTGCGTCGTGGGCTGAATTCTTACGCCGCTTCCCGGCTATAAGGTGTACCTTGTTCCACCGCGTCCGTGGAGACGGGCGAGGACGCCCGTCCTCCATTGAGTCTTGGCGACACTATTGGATCGTCACCGTGACTGCGGCTCCGGCGGCGGGGGCAGCTTGCATGCCGGGGTCGCGTACGCCTCCCCGGGCAATGGTTAGCGTGGACTGACCGGGCGCCTTCGCCACTAGAGTCAAAGTCACGACCGTTCCCTGCCCGGAAATTCCGGTGGCTCCGGGCGGCCGTGTCGCGGTAATCTGCAAAGTTCCTGTGGTGTCATCGTCGCGATGAACCAGCGCTACCGCTTGGCCATCATGCGAGAGGAAACCTCCGTTCGAAACATTCACGACCTGCAGCATCTTCGGATCGTAGCTGATCTGCAGGGGGACGGAAAACGCGTTCTGGGCTCCAGAGAGCAAAACGTTTACGGCAAAAGTAGAACCCTTGGCCTGGGTGATGTTTGCCGGATCGAAACTAAAGGCCGCTGGACCGGTGGGTGCAGTGGCCGTTGGTGGCTGATTCGGGGGCGCAACTTGCGTCGGTGCGCCTTGCGGTTGCACGGGAACTGCAGGAGTTTGTCCCGGGGTGGCAGGAACTGGGGCTGCAGGAGCCTGTCCTGGCGTCGCGGGCGCCATCGGATGGCTGACGCGGCGGAGCTCAATCGCGTTGGCTGTGCCTACGTCGATTGCCTGCTGGTTCATGTCGTTGTATTCATGGGCGCGCACAATGTGCGGAATCAGCACGAACACGGTCTCAGTTTCCGAGTGGTCGGTGGTTGACTGCGCAAAGAGATACTTCAAGATTGGAATCTGGCCGAGTCCCGGAATGCCGGTTAACGCTTTGGTCTGCGAATCCTCCAGCATGCCGCCGAGCATGTTGACTTCGCCTTCTTTCAGTCGAACTTCGTGCTCGATCTTGCGCTGCCCGATCACCGGTTGGCTGATGCCGCCGATGTTAGAGGTTCCGGTCACCGAAGAAATATCCATCACGACCTTGAGGGTCACCTCGCCGTTAGCGTGGACTTTGGGGGTGATGTCGATATTCACGCCGACATCGAGATACTGAAACTGTGTGTTGACCAGCGGGTTGATGCCGACGCCGCCGATGCCGGGCTGGAAGGAGCCAGTCGCCACCGGGACGCGGTCGCCGATCTTGAGCGAAGCCTTCTGGCCATCCACGGCG
>DASZIV010000072.1:0-1515 GCA_035948775.1 Bryobacteraceae bacterium | reverse complement strand
AGCGAATTGACCCAGGTGCTGGTGGACTCCACGGTGAAGGACGAAAGCGCGGCGGCGCAGGACGCTTCTCCGCTCGAAGCGCAGTGGCAATGGCAGCAGCAGGCGGGAGACAACGTGATCGAGCGGCTACAGAATGCTGGCCTGCTCGCTCCCGAGGGTGAAGTGGACAAGGTGCTGGAGACCGTGGTCAACAATTTGCTTACCACCAACAACATTGAACTGCCGGGCCCGGTGCGCACTCGTGTGATGCTGACTTTGCCGCTGGAAACGTTCAGTGCCGGCAACACCATCGTGGTAAGCCGCGGCCTGGTGGACGTGCTCCCGGATGAGGCCAGCCTGGCCATGGTCCTTTCGCGCGAACTGGCCCACATCGTCCTCGGGCACAACTTGGGCAGTAAGTACGCCTTCTACGATCGCATGTTGTTCTCCGATGAATCCACCTATCAGAATCTGGGCTTCCGGCACCCTCCCGAGGAGGAAACTGAAGCCGATCAGAAAGCTCTCGATCTGCTGAAGAATTCACCGTACGCCCAGAAGCTGAATACACCAGGACTATTCCTGCGCGAGCTAGCTTCGCGGGGCCCGGCGCTTGCCGCGTTGCTGACTCCCCACCTGGGCACTGGCTTCACCAACCATAAGGGCGGCGTGGATCGCATGTCGGCGTTGATGAACTCTGCTCCGGCCCTCGATCCCAACCAACTGGACCAGATCGCAGCCCTGCCTCTGGGCGGACGCGTCAAGCTCAACCCCTGGGATGACCATGCGGAATTGATCAAGGCCACGCCGGTGGCCATCACCTCGGCGCGCCGAAAGATGCCGCTGGAAGTCGCGCCATTTTTCCCCCGCCTGACCCGCTACAGAGCCGTCGTCAACACGACTGCTGCGGCGAACGCCGCGAACCCAATTCCGAGCAATTAGTCAGGCACGACGAATCAGCGGCATCACCTAAGTTCCGTTTTAGACTCGTTGCCGCCGAGAGTGCGTCCCGCAGTTCGAGATCGTGCAAACCGTGACTACTCCAATCGGCGCCAAGACAATGGACGTTGACCTGGAGACGAACAAGGCGTATTTGCCCACAGTCGAGTTTGAGGAACAGAAACCGGGAGCCACCGGTCGTCCGGCAGCCAAGCCCGGGACCTTCATGATCGTCGTCGTCGCGGCGCCACTGAAGGGCGCGACCCGGGTTTCCTGTATTAACACCCGGTTTCGGCAGTTATCGGCTCGGCCACATTGTTGGTCTAAAAGCCCTTTACAGAAATCAACTCCCAATGCCGTCCTTAGCGGAGCTGTTTCTTGAGTCCCTGCCTTTCGCGATCCAGCACCATTTGGTCGAAGGCGTGGGGCAGCGACTCGCAGCGGGAGTAGGGGCCCGGCTTATAGGCGCGGGACTTGATTCCGGCCTGCGACAGCTCTGAGATGGCCCAGTCTTCCCGGTTGGTCATGTCCCAGAATTCAACTGCATCGTCGGCTTCGAAGTTAGGCTTGACCATCTCGTCAGCGTGGAAGTGCCATTCG
>DASZIV010000071.1:0-40842 GCA_035948775.1 Bryobacteraceae bacterium | reverse complement strand
CGTTTCCGCTATCAGGCCACCAAGGCGAAACAGGTGCAGAGCCGCATCAAAGAGCTGGAGCGCATCGAGAAGATCGAGATTCCGCCTGAGGAGAAGTCGATTCATTTTAAGTTTCCGCAGCCTAAACCCAGCGGGCGGGTGGTGGCGCAATTTGAACGAGTCGCCAAGAGTTACGGCAACCATCCGGTCTTTTCCGACGCGAGCTTTGTCATCGAGCGCGGTGACCGGCTGGCTTTGGTGGGCGTTAACGGCGCGGGGAAGTCGACTTTGATCAAGATACTGGCGGGCGCCGAACCGGTTAGCGCGGGAACGTATACTCTGGGGCACAACGCCCAGCCCGACTACTTCGCACAGGACCAATATAAGGAACTCGACCCTAACGCCCGCCTGCTTGACGACTTGTCGACAGTAGCCCCACGGGCCACCAACACCGAACTGCGCAGCATCCTGGGTTGTTTCCTGTTCTCGGAAGATGACGTTTTCAAGAGCATAGGGGTATTGTCGGGCGGCGAGCGCAACCGCTATGCACTGGCGCGCATGCTCATGATGCCGTCCAACTTCCTGCTGCTCGACGAGCCCACCAACCACCTCGATATGCGCGCCAAAGACGTCCTGCTCACAGCCCTGGAGGAATATACCGGGACGGTGGTGTTTGTCTCCCATGACCGGTACTTTATCGACCGTCTGGCGACGAGGGTCTTCGAGATCGAAGATGGCCAGGTGACCGTTTACCCCGGTAACTATGAGGACTATCTCTGGAGAAAACAGGGAGGCGGCGTCAATGCCGCTGCCGATGTCGGGTTGGATCAGCCAGCCGAGGCCGTTGTGGAGGCCACGCCCAAAACTCCCGAGAAGCAGCGCCTCAACCCCATCAAGCTGCAAAAGATAAAGGACCGGCAGGACGCCATTGAACAGGAAGTGGCCCAATTGGAAACCGAGATTGCGGGTTGCGAGAGTGCCCTGGCCAGCTTCGTCAGCATCGAGGAAACGCGCCGCCAGACGGAACTCCTGGAATCCAGGCGTTCGAATCTGGCGGCGCTGATGGCTGAGTGGGAAGAAGTGGCGCAGTTACTGGCCGCGCACTCGTAAAAAGCGGTAAACCGCCCCTCCGGTCACGGCCATATAGTGTTTATTCCTGTGCGGGCATCTGCTGTTCGATGTCGCGCCAGGCACTGATTTTGAGACGCCGGCACACCCAACAGAGCGGCTCGGTCGCCGACGCTGAGGTCTCGCCGCCGCAAACCGAGCACTTGGCCGACTTCTTCAGCCTGTCTGCCGAAATCGCCTGCTTTGCTTGTTCCAGTATTTCGACTGGGACTACCGGCTCCAGCTTAGTTTGTGGTTTGCGTCTCATCCCGTCCCTCGGTTCTGTTTCACTATGGCAGAAACATGGCCCAAGATACAACTACTATCCGGTAAAGTGCGTACTAAGCAGCTTCCGGAATCTGTACTATAACAGCGACATCCAGCGAGGATCCACAGCGCGAACACCTTTGTCCCGTGGTTACGCGCGGGTGTTTTCCCTTGAGATCGATATCGGCCGGAACCGTATGCGTGCAGATTGGGCAGTGTACGTGGCCGAGGCTGTGATTTTCAACAAATGCTTTCATAACGTCCCCTCACTTCATCCGACGAGAAAACCCTTGCAACGGTTGTACCAAAATCGTAAAGATTTTTGATGGAATCCGCCGCAGGGGGGCCGGACCATCTTTGTTTGATGCGATTGGATACGTCCAGGGTTCGCAAGGTTCGGATCCGTCCGCGGCAGCGGGTGCTACGCTGAAACTATGACGCAGCCGGCCGCACCCAAGATCCAACTCAGCACCACCGCCGAGTACCGCGAAAACTACGCCAACAGCGTGCAGGTGCGCGTAAACCTGTGGGACTTTCTGCTGTTGTTCGGCCGAATCAATCAAACCGCTGCCGATAACGTAACCATCCAGAATTTTCAAGGCATTTACGTGAGCCCGCAGCAGGCCAAGGCGCTTTTGAACGTGCTTCAACAAAACGTCAACCAGTACGAGACCGCGTTCGGCGAAATCCGCCTGGAACCGCACGGTTCCGACGGTATTGTCCAGTAAGACCGCCGTGCCGGACGTTTCACCTTCCAGCTATGTCTCGTTCGATTGGTTCCGCGGCGCGGATCTTATTCTCAGGAATCCCTTTTGCGAGGAGGCTTTCCGTGTCGAATGACACCGCCGTACGCGAGCATTTAATCTGGCAGCTCGAGGGTGGCCACGCCCACACAAAATTCGACGAAGCCGTAAAAGGCTTTCCATTGGATCGGGCCGGCGAGCGGCCATCGGGAGTTCCTTATTCCGCCTGGGAGTTGCTGGAACATATGCGCATTGCCCAGCACGATGTGCTGCATTTCAGTCTTTCGGCGGAACATGTGTCGCCGGAATGGCCCAGTGGATACTGGCCGGCAACACCGGCGCCTAAGAACGAAGGCGAGTGGAACAAAGCGATTCGCAGCTTTCGCAAAGACCTCGGCGAATTCGTGGCGGCGCTCCGCGACCCCGGCCAGGACCTCTACCGGCCGTTTCCTTGGGGCGAGGGGCAGACGTTATTCCGTGAGGCACTGCAGGTCGCGGATCACAACGCGTATCACTTAGGCCAGCTGGTGCTGGTGCGAAGATTGCTCGGCGAGTGGGAAAAGTAAAAGCACCGCTTTTAGCGTTCTCCAGGCAGGATATCGTCCAGCCGACGGCGCAGTGCGGCCGCTAGCCGCGGATTCACGCCGCCAGTCGAAATCGCAATCTGCAGATTCCCGCGTTGGACACGCGCCGGGACGAGAAAACCGCATTCATCCGCCGAATCCGCGATGTTGACGAAAATGCCGCGGCTCCGGGCTGCCACTCCGATGCGGCGATTAATCCGCCGGTCGTCGGTAGCGGCGAACACCAACCGCGCGCCGGCCAAATCCGCTAGGCGGAAACGCCGCGTCACCATGCGCACGGGAAGCTCGGCGAATCCCGGTTCCTGCCGGGGCGCCACTACGGTCACCCGCGCGCCGGCTTCCACCAGGCCGCGCGTCTTGCGTATCGCCACGTTACCGGCGCCCACCACTAGCACCGGCAGCTCGCGCAGATCGAGAAAGATAGGATAGTGCCTCAAGCTCACGAATCTACCACGCACATGCGCGCTATCATGAGAGGGCATGTCGAACGCCACTCCCACAGTGGTCATCGTGGGGCGGCCCAACGTAGGAAAGTCCACCCTCTTCAATCGCATAACCGGACAGCGGCGGGCCATTGTCGGCGATGAACCTGGCATCACCCGTGACCGCATCCATTGGGTTGCCGAACATGATGGCCGCCGCTTTGAATTGATCGACACCGGTGGGATCGTTGTCCACGACCAGGAGTTTATCCCCAGCCAGATTCTGCGGCAGGCGCAGGTGGCGCTGCGCAACGCGTCCCACATTATCTTCGTGGTCGACGGGCGAAGCGAGATCACCGCGTCGGATCGCGACCTTGCCCAAATGCTGCTGCGTCTCGGCAAGCCCGTTTCCTTGGCCGTGAACAAAGCTGACTCATCGGCGAAGGACGCCCTGGCGAACGAGTTCTACGAACTGGGAATCCCCGAGGTTTTTCCGGTTTCGGCCGAGCACGGCATCGGCGTGGACGCTCTGCTCGACCGCGTGACGGCCGACCTTGCCGCCGGCGGCGACGAAGCCGATGCCGAACCGGCCACTCCGGCAGAAGCCATCAAGGTGTCGATCATCGGCCGTCCCAACGTCGGTAAATCGACGCTGCTGAATGCGCTCACCGGCCAGGAACGCGCCATCGTTTCTCCCATCGCCGGAACCACGCGCGATGCCGTCGACGAGACGGTCACGCGCGACGGGATCGATTACGTGTTTGTGGACACGGCCGGGATTCGCCGCAAGGGCAAGACCGGGGAGATGGCCGAGAAGCTCAGCGTGGTGATGGCGCGCCGCCACATACGCATGGCTGACGTGACGCTGCTGGTGCTGGATGCCGTCGAGGGAGTCGTGGGACTGGACGCGACGATCGCCGGATACGCGCATGAGGGCGGCCGCGCGCTGCTGATCTGCGTGAATAAGTGGGATGAGAAAAAGGGAGAGAAGAAGCCCGAGTTCGAGCGCAAATTGCGCGATCAGTTCAAATTCCTGGATTATGCGCCGGTCGTGTTTCTCTCAGCCAAGACCGGAGCGGGCGTGCAGGGTCTCTTCAAGGTGATCCGCGAAGCCTACGAATCGGCTTGCCGGCGCATACCGACCGGCGAGTTGAACCGGTTTGTGGAAGGCCTGCGCTTTGAAGAGCGCAAGATTTTCTATCTCACGCAGGCATCCATCCGCCCGCCCACCTTCGTGCTGTTTACCGACAAGGGAGGCGCCCTGCACTTCTCCCACGAGCGCTATCTGATGAATCAGCTGCGCAAGCACTTCGAGTTTCGCGGGACGCCCATCGTAGTAAAGACGCGGGCGAAGGGGAGCCGAACCCGCCGCTAAGCCGCTCCGCTAGAATTTTAGTATGGCAATCGTGGTTGCTTCTGTTGGACTCAGTGACGATGAATTCCTTGCGGCATTCACCACTTGCGAATTGCCCAATTCGTTGTTCCGCCACGGAGATCATCTGCGGTTGGCGTGGCTTCAACTCCACCGGAAGCCGTTCGATGAAGCGCTCACATCCGTCCGGGACGGCATTCGAAGATTCGCTGCGCATCATGGAATGCCGCACCTCTTCCATGAAACGGTCACGACTGCTTGGGTGAAGCTGCTCTCCACTCACCACGAAGCGAGTTTCCCTGAGTTCCTGACCAACAACGAATATCGCCTGACTCCCGCGCTGCTGCACCGTTTCTGGACTCCCGCATTGTTGGATAGCGAGGCTGCCAAACGAGAGTGGGTGCCACCCGACAAGAAGGCTCTTCCGAATTAGTCGTCTGCCCACTGGTTTCCGGAAACCCCATTTATCGTTCGCAACTCCAGGCAGAGGCTCATGCCCACCAATCCGCGAGTAGGGCGTGATACGTCCGGGTGAACGTTCATAACCGTCTCACACAGACTAAAGTTTTGAGAACGCCAAGTTTCCGATAACGCAGTAGCCCCTTTACCTCTGAGGCATCGCGCGACAAAACGACTCATGGCGACAGCTGAACGAATTCCGACCTGCAACGAAAAAGTGCGATAGCCGCTATTCTTGAGGGTCGGTGGCGAGCCTCCCGGTGGCGTGCGGGCTCGGCCCCGTCACGGTTACGCTTACCTACCGGCGATCATGAATCAGGTCCGACCTGGGTGGGATCCACTGCCGCATTCATGTTGTGGTCCGCGGACGCACCGGAGTCGATCGTGCCCAGGCTCTCATGCTTCGCCGTGCTGTGGACGACGGCCTCGGCCGAGATGCCTTGGCTGATGGTGATGCTGCCGTGCGGAGCGGAGAGGAATGCGACGCTGTGCTGGTCGACCTTCTGGCCGATCAAGATGTTCGCGCCCGCGGTGATTCGGGCGAGCGAGTGCTGATCGATCTTCTGGCCGATACTGACGTTCCTTCCCGCGGTTATGGTCGCTGCGGAATGCTGGTCGATCTTCTGCACAATCGTGACGTCGACCGCGGCGTGGATTGTCACATCGCTGTGATCGTCGATCTTCTGCTCGATGGTGACTGAGCCCTTGTTGCTCCGGATTTGCATTCCCCTCGTCTGCGTCACGTTTTGTAGGGTGATGTCGCCGTCTTGAACGATGTCCGCCATTTTTGCTTTCGCTTTGTCCGCCATTTTTCCTCTCACTTTCCGCCCCGTCGAGGGGCCTTTAGCGGTCTAAACCGAAATTTCCGATTTGATCACCGAGTCTCGATAGGAATTCTATACCCGACCGCCAGCCGGTGCAGCAGTTTTATGAACCGTTTCCACACAGCCGGTGTTTTCATCACATTCCATTTGGAAGGCCCCCTGGTGCCTTGCCAGGACCATCTGCGAGGAGCTCGCCCCATCTTCACAAAGGTTAAGTTCTGAGACACACAAAGCCCCACGAAAACCAGGGTTCCGGAGTCTCAAAGTCTGTGTAACATGAAAGCAGCGTTCGCGACTGGAAGGGCCCAAGGGATCCGCCGCCGCATGGCGCCGCCACGGGGACCACATGAGCGTATCGTCGCCGAGACACGCCGAAGCCAGCCCCGCTACGGTTCGATGCCGATGCGGTCGTTCACTGCTCCGCGAATCCGCTGCTTGCAGCCGAGATAACGCTCGGTGGTCTCGACTGAAACGTGGCCGAGTAGGAATTGGATCTGCTCCAACTCCCCGCCGGCAGCATGGCACAACTTCGCGCACGAGCGCCTCAGGTCATGAGGCGCCACAGCCCTTAAACCGAGCTCGGCAGCGTACTGTTTCACCACGTGCCAAACCAGTCGCTCGGTTACCCCGTCGCCCCAACGCTTTCCTGCTCGGCACACACATCGGAATACTTTCCCCGTATTGAGTTCCGCGGCATTAGCCCATGCGTCCAAGGTTGCCTTGACCCAGGTCGGCACAGGCACGGTCCGAATATGCCCGCCTTTGCCCACCAGATCGACAATCGCCCAGTGTTCCTCTCGCTGCTGCAGATGCGTGAAGTCCAGATCAGCCAATTCCCGTCTTCGCAGGCCGCACCCAAGTAAAACCGCGAGAATCGCGCGATCGCGTTTGCCCTTCAGGCTACCGGCATCGGGTGCCTGCCAAAACCGGCGGGCCTCCTCGGCCGTGAGCCAGTTGCCAAGCCGGACTCCCAGTTTCTTTACACCCTTCACCCGGCGAATGCCGGCCGCGAGTTCCGGGCTGAGCAAACCGGCATCTGCAGCCTCATACGCTAACCGTCGCACGGCAGCAAGTCGGCCATTGATCGTTCCCGCGGCTAGGCCGCGATTCTCAAGGGCGATCCGGAACCGAGTCACCACAATCTTGTTGAAGGACAGTCGGGGCTCAGAGCAGTACCATTGGATGAATTCGTCGATGGCGTGCCGATACCCTCGCTTCGATTCGGGCGAACGTAAGCTGTCTAGAACTGCCGCTTTGCTGTGATCCAAGTCCGGAAGCCCGAGCTTCGTTCTTGGCCTTCTCGCCTTTGCGATCCTCCTGGTGACGTGTTTGCTCATTGCCCAGCCGCCTCCAATGCGGCTGGACAAGAGCCTACGGCCCCACGCGCCGACGTGTCGGCCGTTATACGTCCAAGTGGCAGTCCCAATCCGGTTGCAGGATGCTGGCCGACTGGCGGGAGTAATCCGCGGCCGGGTACTTCTCACAAGCGGTGGTCAGCACGCTCCCCGGCACTGACCTTTCGGTATTCCTCTACCCCTGAGTGCGCCGACGCAACTCTTCGAGCTCGCGCGTGGCCTTTTTCGCCGCCAAGCCGAAAGCGAACCAAGCTAACACCAACGACAGCACGAGGGTGATGAACGGCCACGGCCCGATTGCGTAGTGGTATAGCCGGGAGGATGGATCGACGCCCAACGCCTTCAGCCGTGCCACGCGGATTGCGGCGCCAGAGTTAGTCAACCAGCCTATCAGCATGGGCGGGATCAACAAGAATAGGTACCACCGGATTGCCAGGAATCCGGCGCGTTTGCCCTCGAAGGAGCGGCGGAGAAAGCCCGCGCTAGTCTCCGCTGCACTCATGCGGCCGGGGCTGTGGCGGGACGTCCAAAATAGAAAGCCGGTCCAAGCAAGCATCCATGCTTGTGACAGTCTCACCCAAAGTTGGCTTATGGAGAACATGTTGTAGGCGAACGCCGCGGCAAGAGCGATCAATAGCGCCAGCCCAATGCGCCGGCCCCACAGATTCTCGCGCTCGCGTGAGCGAGCCAGTGCTCGAAGTTCATCCGGTGTCCATGCAATCTCCATATTGTCTCCTTCCTTGTCGTCAATCGATTTCCACAGGCTTTCGGGTGTGGGCGGTCGCTCACCTTCGTTCATGACTATTCCCTTCGACGAGCTGCTGCTGGAGCAGCTTTTTGATCCTGTGAATCCTCGTACCGATATTCGAAGCCGAAAGCCCGGTCACGTCCGCAATCTGAGCGGCGGTCTCGCCTTCGAGATAGAGCAGAACTATCTCGCGATCGACCGGCCGTAGCTGGTGAATGAGGTCGAGAAGTTTCTGCGCAGCATGGCGATGGTCTGCCCGCGTCTCCTCATCGATGGGAGCGGGTTCCACCTCCAGCGCTTCCAGGTCGACTAGCCGCGAGGCGACGCGTCGCTGGCGCACGATGTGTGATGCAGAGACGTTATGCGCGATACGGTAGACCCATGTTCGTAATCCGCAGCGGCCATCGAACGACTCCAAACTTCGCCACAGCTCAACATGAATCTCCTGCAGGAGATCACGCCGCCGCTCTGGATCAGCCTCATAGCCTCGGGCGAGCCGCCGAATTACAACGCCGTGCTCTGCGACCGCCTGCTCATACAGCGCGTCTTGTTCACGGCGTTCCACGCTCGTTCAATTTTGCCTACTATTGGTTTAGTCTCCGCATCGGCTCGTTTTCTTACAGTCGCGCCTGATTCTTTCGCATGGACCAGATATTACCGAAAAACGCTCGAACCGTTGGTGTTCCGACAGTTTCGCTCGGTTCACATGGATTAAGAACGCTAAACGCCCTTGCAACCGGCTAAGGCATTCCATGTGGCCGTAAAGTCGCTGTTGGTGAGAAGTGGCGGCTCCGGCCCGAAAGTGGCGTTGTCGACGAGAGACGTTACCGTTGTATCGGAAGCGCACCGGCAGTAATTGATGCGGAAGCAGAACGCGGCTGAAACTGGACAAATCCACGTGGCCGTCTGGTCGCCGCCCGCTGAACTGTCTGATCGAAGTAGAACGCGTGAGCACGTGCGAGATGAACCTGCTCGAGCGGCAAGCGTTGCGCGCCGTCCTCGAAGCGGCCATGGGGAAGCTCCAGCGGCTCACGTTGGTCGTACCCAAATAGGTAAAGCGGGACAGCACCGGCGGGATGCACCGGCGGCAAAAGGCCGCCGGCGTTACCCCAATAGCCCCAGCTTCTTCCCTGCCTTGCGGAACGCATCCAGAGCGCGATCCAGTTCGGCGCGGGTGTGCGTGGCGGTCACGATGGTGCGCACGCGGGCCCTGCCCTTCGGTACTGTGGGAAATCCGATGCCGGTGGCCAGCACGCCTTCTTCGAACAGCGCCCGCGAAAGATCATGAGCCAGCTTGGCCTCACCTACCATCACTGGCGTGATGGGCGTCTCGCTCATCCCCGTGTTGAACCCCGACAGGGTCAAACCGGTTTTGAAGTACTTGGTGTTGTCCCAAAGGTTCTGCATGCGCTCGGGTTCCTGTTCCAGGACATCGAACGCCGCCAGGCAGGCTGCGGCGACGGCGGGCGGGTGGGAAGTCGAAAACAGAAACGGGCGCGCGCGGTGGTACAGAAACTCGATCAGGTCGCGGCTGCCGCACACGTAGCCGCCCAGCACGCCGATGGCTTTGGACAGAGTGCCCACCTGGACATGCACGCGGCCGTGGAGACCGAAGTGGTCGATGGTCCCTCGGCCGTCGCGACCCAGCACGCCGGAAGAGTGTGCGTCGTCCACCATCATGATGGCGCCGTGCGCTTCCGCCGCTTCCACCAGGCCGGGTAACGGTCCGATGTCGCCATCCATCGAAAAAACGCCGTCGCTGATCAATAGCTTGTGGCCGGGAGAGGTCTCCAGATCGGCCAGAATCCTGGCGGCTCCCGCTACATCTTTATGGGGGAACACGTGAATCTTGGCCTTCGACAGCCGGCAGCCGTCGATGATGCTGGCGTGGTTCAGCTCGTCGGAAATGATGTGGTCGTCCGGTCCGAGGATGGCCGCGACCGTGCCGGCGTTGGCGGCGAAGCCGGACTGAAACACCACGCAGGCTTCCACGTTTTTGAAAGCGGCGATGCGCTCTTCGAGCTGCATATGGAGCGTCATGGTGCCGGAAATGGTGCGCACCGCGCCCGAACCTACGCCGAATTTCTTCACGGCTTCGAGCGCCGCCTGGCGCAATTTGGGATGCGTGGTTAGCCCCAGGTAATTATTGGACGCGAGGTTGATGACCTCCTTGCCATCGAAGCGCGACTCGGCGGCGCTCTCCGATTCGAGGATGCGCAGGCGCTGATAGGTGCCTTCGCTACGCCACTGGTTGAGCTGGTTGCTGAGATACGAGAGAGGATTACCCACGCATTTCAGTCTAGCGCCAGCTTGCGATAGTGGCCGGAGAAATGTACCAGTGGCGGGCCTTCCTTGGCATGCGTGCGAATCACTTCACCGACCAGGATGTCGTGATCGCCCGCGGTGAAGCGCTGATGTACCGCGCATTCCAGAGTGGCCAGGGCGTGGGTAAGCAGCGGTACGCCGGTTTCGCCGCGATGCCACTCGACGCCGTCGAAACGATCGTGCCCCTTTTGCGCAAAACGATCGGAGATCCGGCGCTCCTCTTCACCCAGGAAGCTGAGGCCGAAGTGCGTCGCATGGCGGAACTCTTCGATGTTGGTAACGGCGTGGTCCAAGCAGATGAGGACCAGCGGCGGATGGAGCGAGACTGAGGTGAAGGAACTGACGGTCAACCCATGGGGCGCGCCTGCGGGGTCGAGAACCGCGGCCACGGCAACGCCGGTGGCGAACCGCCCGCAGGCGCGGCGGAATTCGTCGCTCGAAACCGGCGCCATGCGGGTTTGCACTCCCTCACTTGACATTACAGTAACCTCAATCCTATCATGAGGTTGTCGTTAACGGGCAGCCGCCCGTGCCGGGAGGAGGAGGCTGGTTTGATCAAACTGGACATCATTAATGAAGTAGTTAATAAAACCGGGATCACCAAGACCAAAGCGGAAATGGCCGTGGAGACCGTCTTCGAATCCATGAAGAAAGCTTTGGAGCAGGGTGACCGTATCGAGCTGCGCGGCTTCGGCGTATTCAATGTGAAGCCTCGCAAAACCGGCATCGGCCGCAACCCCCGTACCGGCGCCGAGGTTTCCATCCCGCCCGGAAAGGCCGTGCGCTTCAAGCCCGGCAAGGAGCTACAGACGCTGCAGTAGCCTGCGCGCCTCCACCCAATCGTGGCCTCCCAGGATTTTTCGCCGGCCCCGTATCCTTATGTGACGGAGCTGAGCGCGGAGTATCTCACCCCGCGGTCTCGCGCGCGCGAGCGGTATTGGCTGCATGGCCTGTTGTTCCTGCTGACCATGTTGACCACCACCGTGGTGGGGACGGCGCTGCAGTATGACTTTGACCGCAACCTGCCGTTTGACATCGAGCACAGCTTCGACGCTTACGCGCGGGTGTGGCTTCATCCTTGGCAACTCCTGCAGGGCTTGCCGTTTTCTCTCACTCTGGCGACCATCCTGCTGGCGCATGAATTCGGACATTACTTAGCCTGCGTGTATTACCGCGTAGACGCCAGCCTGCCCTACTTTCTTCCGGCGCCTTCCCTCACGGGGACTTTCGGCGCCTTCATCCGCGTTCGCTCCGCCATTTATTCCAAGCGTGTGCTTTTCGATATCGGCGTGGCGGGGCCGCTGGCCGGCTTTGTGTTTCTGCTGCCTGCGCTCTCCGTAGGACTCGCGTTTTCTAAAGTGATCCCCGGAATCGGCCAACTCGGAACCATTCACTTCGGCACGCCTCTGCTGCAGCGGCTGCTGGAGAAGGCGGTTTTCCCCGGCGCTGGTGCGGCGGATATTTACCTTCACCCGGTGGGCCGTGCCGCCTGGATCGGGATTTTCGCCACTGCGCTCAACTTGCTTCCCATTGGCCAGCTCGATGGCGGCCATATTCTCTACGCCATGTTTGGGGACCAACACAAGCGGGTTTCGATGATCGCCATTGCTGCGCTAATTCCGCTCGGCATTTTTTTCTGGTGGGTGTGGCTGTTCTGGGCCGCCATTCTATTCTTCGGCCGACGCCACCCGGTGGTGAACGATTCGTCGCATCTGGATAGCGGCCGGCGCCAGCTCGGCTGGATCTCGCTGGCGATTTTCCTTTTGTGTTTCACGTTCGCGCCGATTTCCCCCGGGTTTTAGGATGGTGAGAAGGGCTGAAGAGCGGAGGCCCGCTGGCCGGCCATGAAGATCACCGCGACGATCATCACCCTCAACGAAGAGCGGAATATCGGGCGCGCCATTGAGAGCCTGCGCTGTTCGGATGAGATCCTGATCGTCGATAGCGGTTCGGTGGACCGCACCGTGGAACTCGCTCAGAAACTGGGCGCCCGCGTGATCGAAGCGGGATGGCGCGGCTATGCCGGTCAGAAGAATTGGGCCGCAGAGCAGGCTTCTCACGACTGGATTCTCTCGCTCGATGCCGATGAGGCGCTGAGCGAGGCGCTCGAAGCCGAGATCTGGAATCTCAAGAAGAACGGGCCGCAGTTTGACGCCTATACGATGCCGCGCCTGGCGCAATACCTCGGCCGGTGGATTCTGCATTCGGGTTGGTACCCCGATCGCAAGGTGCGCCTCTACGACCGTCGCAAGGCAAAATGGGTGGGCGATTTTGTGCACGAAAGCGTTCAGGTCCACGGCCACGTCGGCCACCTGGAAGATAACCTGCTGCACTTCACCTGCGAGTCGCTTTCCGAACACGTCAAGAGTCTGGACCGGTACACCACACTGGCCGCTCAGGAACTCGCCGGACACAAGGTTCGCATCGGGCTGCTGCGGCTTATCGTGGATCCGCCCTGGACGTTTATCCGCACGTACTTTTTCCGACTGGGTTTCCTGGACGGCCTGGAGGGGCTGATCATCGCCTACATGGCTGCCTTCTACACGTTCCTGAAATATTCCAAAGCGAGAAACATGAGCTGATGCGCACGCTGCACCTCGACGCCGGCAGGGAGATGCGTGGGGGCCAATGGCAGGTGCTGCGCTTACTGGAAGGGCTGGCGGCTGCGGGCGTGGAAGTGAGCCTGCTCGCGCGCGTCGGTTCACCGCTGTTTGCAGCGGCTCGCAAGCGGGGATGGAACGTCGGCCCGCTGGGAATGGCGCGGGTATTTTGGGAGGCGCGACGGCACGACCTTGTGCATGCGCACGATGCTCGCAGCCACACTCTGGCCGCTCTGGCCGGTGGCGCGCCCCTGGTGGTGGCGCGTCGGGTGGCGTTCCCCCTGGGCTCACCCAAAATGTTCTCGCGCTGGAAGTATGCGCGCGCCGGGTGCTACATTGCGGTTTCGGAATTTGTGCGTTCGGTTCTGCTGGCGGGTGGCGTGAGCCCCGAGACGATCGAGGTGGTGTATGACGGCGTGCCCCTTCTGGAGCCGGCATCCGGAAGCACGGTGCTCGCGCCCGCCAATGCCGGCGATCCGCAGAAAGGAGCGGCCCTGGCTGCGGAGGCCGCGCGTCTGGCAGGACTGACGCTGCGGTTTGGCGATCAGTTGGAGCGCGATCTTCGCGAAGCCGGCCTATTCCTCTACTTGACTCGCAGCGAAGGATTGGGTTCGGCGGCGCTGCTGGCCATGTCGGCGGGGGTCCCCGTGGTAGCCAGTAACGTGGGAGGCTTGCGCGAGGTGATTCGTCACCGCGAAAACGGACTGCTCGTGGAGAACACGGTGGAAGCCGTGGCGGCGGCTTTGCGCGAATTGACGGCAGACCGCGAACTGGCTCGCCGTTTGGGCCGCGCGGCGCGTCAGACCGTTCAGGAGAGGTTCACGATCGATATTATGGTCAGGAAAACCGTGGGGATTTATCATAAGGTGCTCTCGTGATAGAAGCCCTGCTAGCACTGCTCTTCGGCATGATCATCGGCAGTTTCTTGAATGTGTGTATCTACCGGTGGCCGCGGGATCTTTCCGTGGTGCAGCCGCGGTCGCACTGCCCCGCCTGCGGCAAGACCATCACCTGGAGCGATAACATTCCGCTGGCGAGCTATGCGATATTGCGCGGGCGCTGCCGCCACTGCACGGAGCGCATCCCGCTCCGGTACCCCGCGGTAGAGCTGCTAACGGGCCTCCTCTTCTTCTATTTCGTGTGGACGCTGGGGCCAACACTGGTGGCGTTGAAGATGTGCGTGTTGTCCGCGCTGCTGGTGGGCCTGATGTTCACGGACTATGAAGCGCTCATCCTGCCCGACGAGCTGACGCTGGGCGGAACGGCGGCGGGCATCGTGTTTGCGATCTTCACGCCGATGCCGACTTCAGTGGTGTGGTTCTTTCTGGCATTCGCCCGCATCGAGCCCACCGGACGGACCGCGTGGATTATGGAATCCGTCCTGGGGGCGGCGGTACCGGCGTTTTTCCTGTGGTTCGTCCGCTGGGCTTACGAAAAGGTGCGGCACCGGGAGGGGCTGGGTTTAGGCGATATCAAGCTGATCGCCATGGTGGGCAGTTTTCTGGGCCTGAGCGGTGCGCTGCTGACGCTGGTGGCGGGTTCGCTGCTGGGCTCGATCATCGGCTACTCTTACATCCGGGCCACCGGGAAGGACCCGGCCACCTACGAATTACCCATGGGAACTTTTTTAGGCGTCGCGGCTCTGGCGATCGCCATCGCGTCGAAGACAGTGTTGCCTTGGTACACGGGGTTGTAGACGGATGCCGGGGGTCACCCGTTCTTCCGCACTACCCACGTGGTCATGGAACGTTGGTTCTGAACGACGGTGGTCTTCAACGGGTCGACTAGTTGTCCACCTAACTCTTCGGTGAGATTCGAGAGAAGTGGCTCATCCACCAGGTAGCGATCCGAACCATCCGGTAACCGGAAGCGGCGCCCCTCCTTACGCTGTATCTGGTTTTCGATGCCAATTGAGGACGCGAGGCGGCAGAAGAACAGCCCACCCGGTTTCAAGACTCGCCAGGCGCCGTGCAGCATCGCCCGAAACTGATCGTCGTCGCGGGCGAAATGGAATACCGCGCTGCTGATCGTCACGTCGGCGAAGGCGCTGGGAAAAGACATCTCTTCGATGGTTTCCAAGCGGAAATTTTCGGCAGGAAGAGTTGGCGCGAGGGAAGCGGCCAAGCGGCGCAAGCTCTCCACTGCTCGCGGGTCGGCGTCCACACCATAGACCGCATACCCCTCCCGCAGAAAATACACGAGGTTGCGGCCGAAACCACACCCGGCATCGAGGATGCACATCCCCGGGGCGATGCGGTCTTTGAGGAGTTGGTCGAACAAGTAAATGTCGATATCGCCGAATTGGTCGTGAAGGCTGGGCATGGATATCTACCGATAGTACGAGATCAACAGCCCCTGGCTTTGGTATGTGGTAGATTCACCGAATATGAAGACCGTCGTACTCGGGATTCTGGTGGCGCTCGCCGCCTTTGCGCAGAAGATTGAAGTGGAATCGGACGCAACCGCGGATTTCTCCAAGTACAAGACGTTCGCCATTCGGGACGGCCGACTCAACAGTACGAATCCATCTTTGAATAGCGAACTGGTGCGCAAGCGGCTGGATGCCGACATCCTGAAGTATATGGGGGCGAAGGGGCTTATTCTAGCGGCATCGGGCCCATCCGATCTCAACGTTCGTTATACGCTGGGCGCGGCGCGGAAGACGGAACTGGAGGCCTATCCTGCCGGGTGGCGCGGATGGGGCACGCGAATTGTGAGAGTGCCCTTCACGGAAGGCACGCTGGTGATCGATCTTCGCGACGCTTCCACAAAGTCGTTAGTGTGGCGGGCAATTGCGCGGGAAGATAAGAGCGACGCCAGCAAGGTCGAAGGGAAGCTCGACGATATGGTGAAGAAGTCGTTCGATAAGTACCCGCCAAAAGCGAAGTAAGGGGCATCCGCACCGCGGACCCTACTTGGTGGCACGGCTGGTTTTGCAGCCGTTTTCCAACACCTCGCGGACTGTGCGGACGAGGACGGCGGGAGTGAATGGTTTCTGCAAAAAGGCGGCTTCTTTTTCCAGAATCCCGCTGTTCACCACAGCATTGTCGGTGTAACCGGACATGTATAGCACCTTGATCGAAGGGCGGCCCGCGGTGATCTCGTGGGCGAGGTCGGGGCCACTCACCTTGGGCATCACGACATCGGTGATCAGAAGCTGAATCTCCCCCTGTTGGCTAGCCGCCACCCGGCGCGCTTCCAACGGGTCAGCGGCTTCGATCACCAGATATCCCTCCCGCTTCAGAGTGGTCTCGACGAGCTTACGCACCATCTCGTCGTCCTCCACTACCAGGATCGTCTCCGTGCCACGCGCTACCTTACTCTTCCGCTCCTGTGTCTCGAGGGAAACCGGCTGATCGATACGCGGCAGGTACACCTTCACCGAGGTCCCGTGATCCAGCTCGCTGTACACCTCAAGGCTGCCGCCGCTCTGCTGGATGATGCCGAATACCGTGGAGAGTCCCAATCCGGTGCCCTTGCCGGCGCTCTTGGTGGTGAAGAACGGTTCGAAGAGGCGGGCGCGCGTGGCCTCATCCATGCCATGACCGCTATCGCTGACGGCCAGCAAAACATGCGGCCCGGATTTGGCCGCCAGATGACGCCCCGTGTAGCCCTCGTCGAGAACCACATTGCGGGTCTCAATGGTCAGAGAGCCGCCTTTGGGCATGGCGTCGCGGGCGTTCACCACCAGGTTCATGAGAACCTGCTCCATCTGTCCGGGATCCGCGCTGACGCAAGCCAGACCGGGATCGAGCGCCAGCCGCAGATCGATGTCCTCACCGATCAGGCGCTGCAGCATGCTGCTGAGGCCGGTGACCAGATCGTTGAGGGCGAGTACTTTGGGCTGCAGGACCTGACGCCGGCTGAAAGCCAGTAGTTGTTTGGTGAGCGAAGCCGCCCGCTCCCCGGCCTTCATGATTTGTGCGGCCGCGTGGTGGTTAGGGTCGCCCGGACTGAGGTTATTCAGAATCAGATGACTATATCCGGTGATGATGGTGAGCAGGTTGTTAAAATCGTGCGCCACGCCGCCGGCCAGCATACCCACCGCTTCCATCTTCTGGGCCTGGCGCAGTTGCTCCTCGATCTGCCGGGCGCCTGTGGCGTCCAGCAACATTGCCAGACCGGCCTTGTGCTTCTCGTATTCGATTTCGTGTACCGCAGTTTCGAGTTCCATCACGCGGCCTCCGCGAGCGCGATAGCGGCGGAGACTGTTAGTCCGTGTCCCGGATCGGTTCAACTCGTCGGCCAGACGGTGAGCGTCATCTTCCCCGAGCAGGTCGGCCAGAGGCTTGTTGCGCAACTCGTCGGGAGTGTAACCGAATAAGGCAGCGGCGGCGGCATTTGCCTCGAGAAACACCCGTTTGTCGATATCGAAGACCCACATTGGCTGTGGGTGGCTTTGGAATAAAAGGCCGAACTTCTGGTCCCGGTCTTTTACCCGTGGTCTAGAGGTCAATTTCGGACTTACCCATCCCTCATCATAGCGACGCGCCAAGGCCGGCTCAATCCGGTAATTGGGAACTATGTTCGAAGGGACACAGAGAGCACCTGCCGAAATAGAGGGGAAAAGCACGAAAACCGTAACTAAAGTTAGCACTAGAGGGCCGGGACTTCCGGCCCGTCGGCGCCTTTCCAGGCGGCGCTAGCCCGAAGGACTGACCCCCATTAGAATAAGAATAGTTAAGGGTCTTAAACGTCGCCGACGCCCATCTGCGAGGCCGTCACTCCTTCGTTCGGCCGTCCTGCGCTAGTGCCGAGGGGCCAGTGGGCTTTCCGTCCTCTAGAACCGTGTAGGGCAACTCTGCGGATGCGGTGAGCGCCTCTACCGTCGCGAGCGGAGAATTCCCAGCGTATACCTGAACCATCCGTGTAGCATCCAGCGGGTTTTTCGCGGCGAACACCAGGGCATTGCGCTCCGACGAGTACGCTTTTCCCTCGATCCGGAATAACGCCGACGGATAGTCCAGACCGATTTTCCCTGCCCACTGGGCTAAGGCCGAGTTGGTCTCGGGACGCCCCACGAAGATCACATCGCTTGCTGCCAACGTGCCGGTTGACACTTCGAAATCCCTGTAAATCGGAAACTCGCGCTGCTCCTGCTCGCGAAACCGAGCTTGCAACTGCTCTGCGGCGTACCGGTTGGCGCCGGCTTCGCGCGCGGTTCCGTAGACGATCACGGCGGGAACGCCGCGCCCCCGTAGATCGCCCGGCAACCAAGCCGGACCGTCGCCGGGATCGGGAACTTCAAAAGCTACACCGGCCTTCTCCAGGAACGATTGCGCGGTCACCGTCTTGGTCGTGTTCGCGGCAAAGTACTCGCGCATCAGCTTCAGAAACGTCTCGTCTCCCTGCTTGCTACGCAGCGCATCCAGGAACAGGATGCCGCGCGCCACGTCCTTCCGGTAACGGTTGATCGCGTTGTCGGGAGAGAGCTTCAGACCACGATATTCGACTCGGACCGCGGCCATCGCCTTTTCCACGTCGCGCGCCTGCAACAACCGGTGATAGGCCGCCGAACCGGCCGCGAACCAATTGTCCGCATCCGAAGCCGGAAGGATCCAGCCCTTCCAGAGCCGCTCCTTGTACGATGCAGGCGGTGTCTTTTTCGGCTGGTCTTGCGGTTTGACCGCCGCCAGACGAGCCTTCTCGTTTTCGCGGACTGCAGCCAGCAGGCTCTCTGTGGGCGCAGCGCTGAACAAAGAGTACCCTGCGGGATAGAGTCCCTGATTAGGAGTCTGTAGATTCCGCGCGTCACCGGGGTTCCAGACCGATTCATTCGGCCGGCCAATTTCCGCCCACACCATGAGCTGATTGGCTAAGTCGGCCGTGGCCACTTTCGCGTCCATGGTCGCGACGCTCACGAGCGGCGCACTGCGGAAGGCGGTGAACGCAAACTGCTCGTCGATGCGTCCCTGGTTCTGGTGGTCGAGCTCCTGCCAGGCCAGATCGCGGATCGCCGGCACAAACGGCACGAACTCCGGCGGCCCTTCCGGATTGGGCAGGTATTCCAGCTTCACCGCCATGTCCTTGGTGTTATTGTTTCCCCAATAGAAACCCGGGGTGCCGCCGAACCACTCATTCCTGGAACTGCGCCAAAGCTTGGTGTGGCTGGTGCCCAGCTCGTACATCGCGATCTCGTCATTCTTGCCGTCACCAATGAGCCATTCGTTGGTGTACAGCCCGTTGTTGCGCGTGCCGAGTTGCTGGACGACCTCATCCACGTTGCCGCCGTACTGGATCGCCATGCGGGCGCGGAACGCCACTGGCGTGCCCTGCGCATTGAACGGCGTTTGCCGGATGGTTGTCTCGGTGAGCACCATGCCGGCGTCGTTTTGATACCAGTCCGTCCCGCTTTCAATCCCCCCGGGATAGCTCTGCATCAGCATGCGGTGGCCGGTTTCCGGCTGGATATCCAGCATGACGTTGGTCTGCTCGGCTAATGTTTGCGGCCACCATGTGACATGCCCGATGATCATCTTTCCGTCGCGAGTGGCCGGCCCTGTGGCGGCGAAGGCGCTGCAGTGGTCCGTAACCGCGTCGCGCTTGACAGCCGGCGGCGCGTACGGAGGAGGATCGAAGTGCGTGCCCTCGAGGCCCGTGCGCGTCATTGGCAGAGCTGCTGCCAGTTCCCCCATCTCGACCGTGGTATTGGCCACGACGATGTCGATCAGGTCAAGCTTTCGCCCCAGCCACTTGGCTTCATTCGCATTGGCGCCGTCCGCAATGCCGCGCATCTCTTCCAGAATCTCCTTGTCGAAGCCGCGCAGGAACAGCGCATTCGCCGCCGTTCGATATTGATTCCACGTTTCGGCGTCGGACCGGCCGGCCAGTTCCCAAGCGCAGCGCTTCAGATATTCCGGAATCTCGCGGGCCATGAGGTAGCCGTGCTGGAAGCCGCGTTCGTAGGGTTTGCCTTCTATGTGGAGATAGATCCAGCCGGCAGCAGGATAGCGGTAAGCCGGTCCGAAAGTCTGGACGGCCTCGCGCGCCGGCCAGTCTCCGGCCGTGGAAACTTCCTCGAGACTCACGCCTTCGAACCAAGCTTTGCCGCGAAGCGCGCCGCCGTTGCCGGCGACCAACAAAACCTGATCCTGCGCGCGGGAGGCGGTAAAGCGCAGGGTCTGCCGTGTCCAGGGCTGCGTCCCGCCGAGCGACGCCGAATGGACATCGAAGGGCATGGAAGCCATGGCGAGGGCGGCGCCGGCCCCAATCGGGGTGCGCGCGGAGTCGGTGACTGACAGGTCCTCGGTCCGCACCCAGCCGCTCAACTCGTAACGCTTGCCAATCGTCAGCGAAATCGGGGTCGAGTGAACGCTGGCGTCGGGCGCGCCCGGAGCCTGTTCCACCCGCAGCGATTTCTTCCCATCATGCAAAACCGACGAATCCAATTTGGCCGACCCGCGGCTGCTGGTCCATGCACTAGTCGGCTTCTCAAACGACCCATTGAATAAGGACGTGGCGGCATGCAAGCCCCAAGCTGCACATAAGGTAAAGACCAGACGGATCACGGAGCGCCCTCCTGAGACTTCAGGATAATATAGCCGGGCCGTGCGAGCGGTTTCGGGTGGGCAACCCAGGCATGCCGCAGCGAACTAGCGAAGCTGGTCCGGACGGGGTACAATGTGATTTGAGTATCGAACTTTTTGAGTGGGCGAAAGCCCACTTTTTTGTTAGGTTTGACATTTGTTGCAACGATGCGGGAAGCAATGGCGTCGAAAATCGAAGAGATCGCGCAGCGCGTGACTGAATCGGAAGGCATGGAACTGGTCGAGGTCGAAGTGAAGGGCGGCGGCAATCAGCGGTTCGTCCGGATTTCCATCGACAAGCCGGCCGGGGTCACGCACGCCGATTGCGAACTCGTGTCGCAGCAGGTGGGCACGATTCTCGATGTCGAAGACGTTGTGCCGGGCGGCCGGTACACGCTCGAAGTCAGCTCGCCCGGCGTTGAACGGAAGCTGTTGAAGCCCGGCGACTACCAGCGCTTTCAGGGCAAGAAAGCCACGGTTAAGCTCCGCGATGAGATCGAAGGGCGGCGTAACTGGGAAGGCACGCTGGCAGGCTTCGAAGAGGGTTCCGTCGCGCTCGAAATCGGGCCGGGCAAGACCATCCGGTTCCCATTCGAACAGGTGCAGAAGGCGCACCTCAAGTTCGAGTGGTAAACCACCAGACAGACGCACAACCAGAGACATTGCATAGAGAGGGCACTTGGAAACAATCTTTCAGTCCATTGAGATCCTGAGCAAGGAGAAGGGCATCGATCCGCAGATTGTCCTCGACGCCGTCAAGGATGCGATGCTGATCGCTGCCCGTAAGCACTACCGCACCAACGAAGATTACGTGGCTGACATGGATCCGAAGACCGGCGCCATTCAGCTTTACGCAGTCAAGAAGGCGGTGGAAGCGGTGGCCGACCCGGTGCACGAGATGACGCTGGCGGAAGCGCGGCGCATCGATCCCGCGGCGGAAGTTGGCTCCGAGGTGCGCATTCAAAAGAAGACCGACGCCCTGGGGCGCATTTCCGCGCAGACCGCCAAGCAGGTGATTTTTCAGAAGGTGCGCGAGGCCGAACGAGAAACCGTGTACCAGGAGTACTCGGGACGTACGGGGGAGCTGGTAAACTGCACCATCAAGCGGGTGGAAGGGCTGGACTACATTCTGGACCTCGGCAAGACCGAGGCCAAGCTGCCCAAGAAGGAACAGTCGCGCCTGGAGAGCTACAGCGTGGGCGACCGCGTGCGCTGCGTCATCCGGCTGGTAGACAAGTTGAGCAAGGGGCCGGGCGTGCTGGTCTCGCGAGCAGCTCCAGAGCTGGTGATGCGGCTGTTCGAGCAGGAAGTTCCCGAAATTTACGATGGCACGGTGCAGATTAAAGGGTGCGCGCGCGAGGCCGGCGAGCGTACCAAAATCGCGGTGCAGAGCCGCGACCGGGATGTCGATAGCGTGGGCGCGTGCGTGGGAATGAAGGGTATGCGCGTGCAGTCGATCATCCGCGAGCTACGTGGGGAGAAGATCGACATTATCGAATTCTCGGATGATGCGGTGAACTTCGCCACACATGCGCTCAGCCCCGCCAAGGTGAGCCGCATCAGCATCATCGACCCGCTGGAAAAGCACATGGAAGTGATCGTGGACGACTCCCAGCTCTCGCTGGCGATCGGCAAGAAGGGGCAGAACGTCCGCCTGGCTGCCAAGCTGCTGGGCTGGAAGATCGACATTAAGAGCGAAGAGGAGAAGCGCCAGGAAGTGGAATCGGCTATGGCTGCCCTGGTGGCGCCGGGTGCTCCGGTATCGGTGCTGATCGACTACGGCCTTTCTGAGAAAGTTGTGGAAAAGCTGGTGGAAGCGGGCGTGGGCACTATCGAGAAGCTGGGCGGGATGACGCCCGAGCAACTCGAGGAGATCCAGGACATCGGGGACGAGGCGGTGGAAGGCATTCAGGTGGCAGTAAATGCCTACTACAGCCAGTTCGAGACGCAGGGAGCGGAGGCGCCGGAGTCCGAAGAGCCGGCTCTGGCGGTGGCGCCCGATTTAGGCGCTTCTCTGGACGAGGTCATGGCGGCGGAAGGCATGCTAGTGGCCGAAGAAGAAGTCGCGGAAAGTCCCGAAACCGGGGTGGAGGCTGCCCCCGAAGGAGGCCCGGAAGCCGAGGGGGAACAGTTTGGTAGGATAGATGATGCGGGTTCCCCCACTCTAATTCGACCGGAAGGTGCGGGGCCACAGGGCACGCCGGAAAATGAACATGGCGAGTAGTCCGGGTGCGCTCGGTGTAGACGTTGATTTCGCTCTTATGAAGAAGATTCGCATCAATGAGCTGGCGCGGGAGTTGGAAGTCAAAGCTCATGAAATTTTGGAGCGGCTCCCGGAATTGGGCGTCACGGAGAAGAAGACCCACTCCAGCTCCATCGACGAGGACGTGGCGATCAAGCTGCGGCGGCTGTACGGCCAGGACGTACCCGATTTGGAACAATCCGGGGGCACGGCCACCGAAACCGTGGAAGAAGAAGCTCCGGTCCAGACCGCGCCAACAGCGGTGAGCGCGCCGCCTGCGGCCCGCCCGGTGGTGAACATGCCGCAAGCTCTTGCCGCAGTGGAGCCAAGCGAGCGGCACGCCGCGGAGGAATCACGGACAGCAGCCCCCATTCGTCCCCCGCTGGGAACCGGCCGTCCGGTACATCCGCCCTTGGGCGCACCCGGGGCTCCGGGAGCAAGTACTCCCAGCGCTGCGCCGCCTACACCGCCCGGAACTGCGTTCGCGCCGGGGCGTCCGGTACCTCCGGCTGCCAAACCGCTGCCGACTTCGCCCTCCGCATCGACGCCGCGGCCCGGCCAGATACTTTCCGGTCCCAGACAGCCTTTTCCGGCAGCGCCCGCCGAAGGCCTGCGCCCAGGAGCTCCCGGCGCGATCAGCTCTCCCGCGCGGCCGGGTGTGATCCCGCGCCCGACGCGTCCTTTGGAAACGAACCGTTCGGCCACGCCGTCGGCTCCGCCGCCAGCGCCTGGAGTAACTCCGGGAGGCGGATCCGCTCCAGGCTCTGCCCGAACGCTGGCGGGCCAACCGATAGCCCGCCCGGTGGTACCGCCTCGTCCCGATTTAGCGGCCAGGCTCAGCGCTCCGCGGCCGGCCATGCCGACGCAGCCGGCCCCGCCGCGTCCAGGAGTTCCCAGAGCGCCTAGTTCGCCGGTGCCGGGGCAACCGATTTATCGCGGGCCGATCCGGCCGGGGCAGCCGTTAGTCGCCCGGACTGGAGTGCGTCCCCCGATGCCCACGCGGCCCGGTACTGGGCCGCGACCGCAGCATCCGACTTCACGCGGCCGTATGGAACCCGGGCTGGCGCCGCCTCCGGCCGAGCCGGCACGTGGCCGCCCCGGCGACAAACGGCCGGTGCGTCAGCCGCGCGAGCGGGTTGAGGAAGAGAAGATCCTACGGCCCACACGCCGCCACGTGGAGCAAGGACCGCCTCCCATCAACCGCGAGATCACCATCTCTGAGGGCATCACTGTCAAGGAGCTTTCCGAGAAGCTGGATGTGAAAGCTAACCTGGTGATTAAGAAGCTGCTCGATAAGGGCGTCTTCGCCACCATCAACCAGACGCTCGATTCCAAGCTGGCCACCGACTTGTCGCGTGAGTTCGGTGCTTCCACGGCAACGGTCACGTACGAAGAAGAGGCCATGCAGGCGGTGGAAAGCGCCGAAGACACCAAGGACCTCCAGAAGCGGGCGCCCGTGGTGACCATCATGGGCCACGTGGATCACGGCAAGACCTCGCTGCTGGATGGCATTCGCGAGGCCAATGTGGCGGCGCGCGAAGCCGGCGGCATTACCCAACACATCGGCGCCTATCACGTGGAACTCAACGGGCGCAAGATCGTCTTTATCGATACACCGGGCCATGAGGCGTTCACTCGAATGCGCGCCCGCGGAGCCAAGGTTACCGACATCGTAGTGCTGGTGGTAGCGGCGGACGACGGCGTGATGCCGCAGACCATCGAGGCCATCGACCACGCCCGCGCGGCCGGCGTACCCATCCTTGTAGCCATCAACAAAATCGATAAGCCGGGCGCTCAACCGGAACGGATCAAGCAACAACTGAACGACCGCGGATTGCTGGCGGAAGACTGGGGCGGCGACGTGGTCATGGTGCCGGTCTCTGCCAAGACGCACCAAGGTTTGAAGGAATTGCTCGAGATGATTCTGCTGGTGGCCGATATGCAGGATCTCAAGGCGAACCCCGGCCGGCCGGCCATGGGCACGGTGATCGAAGCGCAACTCGATCGGGGCCGCGGACCGGTAGCCACCGTGCTGGTGCGCAACGGAACGCTGAACGTGGGCGACTTCTTTATCTGCGGCGCTGTTTTCGGTAAAGTGCGCGCCATGCAGAACGACCGCGGCGCGCAGGTGCGGCATGCGGAGCCCTCCATGCCCGTTGAGGTGCTCGGTTTGGATGCGCTACCGGAAGTGGGCGACGACTTCCAGGTAGTGACCGATACTGCCAAAGCGAAACAGATCGTCAACTTCCGAGACCTGAAGCAACGCGAAGCCGCGCTGGCGAAATCCAGCCGCCTCACGCTGGAACAGTTGCATCAGCAGATGGAAGCGGGCGAGGTGAAAGAGCTGCCCATCATCATCAAAACGGATGTGGGCGGATCGGCCGAAGTGCTCTCCGAGACGCTGCAGAAGCTCTCTAACGAAAAGATCAAGATACGCGTGCTGCGCTCAGCCGTGGGTGCGATCAATGAGTCGGATGTGCTTCTGGCCTCCACGTCCAACGCCATCGTGATCGGGTTCAATGTGCGGCCGGAACGTAATGCCGCGGCGCTGGCGGAGCAGGAGAAGGTCGACGTCCGCCTGCACACCATCATTTACAACATCACCGACGAGATCAAGCGCGCGATGACCGGCTTGCTCGAACCGGTGTTCAAAGAAGTTTACAAGGGCAGGGCGGAGGTGCGCGACACCTTCCGCATTTCGAAGGTCGGCGCCGTGGCTGGCTGCATGGTTCAGGATGGCGTGATCACGCGCGATTCCGAAGTACGCTTGCTGCGTGACAACGTGGTGGTGTACACCGGCAAAGTCGCGTCGTTGCGCCGCTTCAAGGATGACGTGAGTGAAGTCAAGAGCGGCATGGAGTGCGGCATCACGCTGCAGAACTATTCCGACGTCAAACAGAACGACATCATTGAAGCTTTCGTCACCGAGCGCGTGGCAACTGAAGTTTTCGCCTGATCGATCATGGCGGTAGTCGGAGTTCTGACGCTCGAATTGCGGCTGGAGAACGCGCATTCGCTGAAAGATAAGCGCAACGTTGTGCAGAGCCTGAAGAACCGGCTGCGGCACAAGTTCAATGTTGCGGTGGCCGAAATCGACGGGCAGGATCTTTGGCAGCGGGCCACGGTGGCGGCGGTGACGGTCTCTTCCAGCCACTCGTTTGCGGAAAAGGTACTGCGGTCGGTGGAGGACGAAGCGGTGGCGCTGCTCGGCCCGGAGCTGGCCGACGCCACGGTGGAATGGTTGGAGTAAGTGGGGCAGCCCTTGCGGGCTGCTGCCGCGCTTCCGCGCGGCGCGCCGGGCAGAAGCCCGGCGGCAGTCTGAAAGCCTGCCCCACCGAGTTATGGACGAGCGGCGTACATTGCGGGTATCGGAGGCGGTCCGCGAGGAATTGGCCGAGATCATCGCCTTTGAATTGCAGGATCCGCGGGTGCTGGATGTGGATGTGAGCGAGGTGCACATCAGCCACGACGGACGGCATGCCAACGTGAAGGTCGGGGTTCGGGGGGATGACCGCCGGCAAAAGGACGCGCTGGCTGCCCTGGATCATGCCCGGCATTATTTGCGTCACGAACTGGGCAACCGCCTGACCCTCCGTCATGTTCCGGAACTGCATTTCGAACGGGACCGCAATCCGGATGCCGACAGCCGCATCGACTTCCTGATCAAAAGGGCGAAAAAATCTCAAGGCCGAACCGAAAATCAGCCCTAAATTCAAACACGTTGTGCTAGTTTTGTTCTGACAACCATGCGAGTTGCTCCCATGACAAGCCGGTTTCTGGACGCGTGCCGGCGCCGGCCCACGGATGTCCGGCCAGTCTGGTTTATGCGGCAGGCGGGCCGCTACCTGAAACAATACCGCCAGATTCGCGAGCGGAACGGCATTCTGGAGATCTGCAAGCGGCCCGACCTGGCGGCAACCGTAACTCTGCAGCCCGTGGAAATCCTCGACGTCGACGCCGCCATCATCTTCGCCGACCTGCTGCTGCCGGTGGAACCGATGGGACTGCGGCTGCGCTTTGCGGCCGGCGAGGGTCCGATCATCGAGAATCCGGTCCGCACCACCGATGATGTCGATTCGCTCTCCACAACTAATACCGACGATTTGGGCTACGTGGGACAGGCCATTCAGAACGTTGTCCGCGCGCTGGCCGGCAAGGTGCCGGTAATCGGATTCGTAGGCGCTCCCTTCACCATGGCCAGCTACATGATCGAAGGCGGGGCATCGCGCAATTTCATTCGCACCAAGAAATTGATGTACAGCGACGAGACCCTGTGGCGGCGCCTCATGGGCAAGATCGTGGACGTATTGGCGCCGTTTGCGCACCTGCAGGTTTCCGCCGGTGCCCGCGCCATCCAGGTGTTCGACAGTTGGGTGGGCGCGTTGGGCTCCGACGACTATGTGCGCTTCGCCGCGCCGTATTCGCGGGCGCTGATTGAGCGGATCCGTTCCACGGGTGTGCCCGTCATTCATTTCGGCACCGGCGCTTCCGGTTTTTTCCGCGAACTGCACGCAGCCGGCGGCGACGTGATGGGCGTCGACTGGCGCATTAACATCGACCAGGCGTGGATGGACATCAGCTATCGCTCGGCGATTCAGGGGAATCTCGACCCGGTGGCGCTTTTCGCGCCGCTCAGCGAACTGCGGCCCAAGGTGCACGAGCTCTTGAAGCGCACCGGCGCCCGGCCAGGACACATTTTCAACCTGGGTCACGGTATTTTGCCTGAGACTCCCGTTGCCAATGTGAAGGCCGTAGTGGAGATGGTGCGGGAATTCCGTCCGTGAAGCAGGGCCCGGGCGAACGGGCAGGAGTTCTTCTACTCGCTCACGGGGCTCCCGAGCGAGTAGAAGACGTCGAAGAATATCTTTCCTATGTGCGCGGCGGCCGGCCTGGTTCGCCCAAAGTGCTGGAAGAGGTGCGGAGCCGCTATGCCGAAATCGGCGGCAGCTCGCCGCTCCTGGCATGGACGCGCCGGCAAGCGGAAGCGCTGTCGGCCTTGCTAGGCCTGCCCGTATTCTTTGGCATGCGCAACTGGCACCCGTTCATCGCGGAGATGATGGGAAAAGTGCGCGACGCCGGGTTGGAGCGGCTAGCCGCAGTCTGCCTGGCCCCGCAGTACTCGGAACTGAGCGTGGGGCAGTACATCAAGCGGACGGAGGAGGCCAAACAGGCGGCGGGGGTCAAGGCGGAAATCGTATGGGCAAAGACATTCCACGAGGAGCCGCTGTTGATCGAAGCCTTCGCGGAGAGGTTGGCGCCCGTGGCCGGCGACCGCCGAGTGCTTTTCACAGCCCACAGCCTGCCCGAGAAGGCCTTGGCGAACGGAGACCCGTACGACCGTGAGGCGCGCGCCACAGCGGCGGCAGTGGCTTCGCGGCTCGGTATCCGCGATTGGGATTTCGCTTACCAAAGCCAGGGCATGACTGGAGACGTTTGGCTGGGGCCGACCGTAGAATCCCGCCTGGAACACTATGCCGCCGAGGGTTTGCGCGAGGTGGTGGTCGACCCGATCGGCTTCGTCTGCGACCACGTCGAAATCCTGTACGATATTGACATACTCTTCCGTGGGTACGCCGCCGAGCGGGGCATGGCTCTCTTCAGGCCGCAGTCGTTGAATGATTCCCCGAAGTTTACGGCAGCGTTGGCGGAAGTAGCCAAGCGATGCCTGGCGTAGTCATCATCGGCGGCGGCATTTCCGGACTCTCAGCGGCTTACTATCTGGCCAAGCGCGGGGTTCCTTCCACCATCCTCGAACCGCGCCCGCGGCTGGGCGGGGTGATTCAAACCGAGCACATTGACGGCTGTACGGTGGAGGCGGGGCCCGACAGTTTTATCTCGGCGAAGCCGGCGGCGTTGGAGCTGATCGGCGAGCTCGGCTTGGCCGACCAGGTGATCGGTTCCAACGATTTCTCGCGCAAGACATACGTTTGGAAACGGGGACGGCTGGTGCCGTTGCCAGACGGCCTCATGATGATGGTGCCTACCAAGATCATGCCGCTGCTGGCGACGCCATTGCTTAGCTGGGGCACGAAGCTGCGGATGGGTCTGGAACTGCTTCACGCGCCTCAGCCACACCAGGAAGATCAGTCGGTGGCCGCGTTCATTGAGGAACACTACGGCGCGGAGGCGGTGGACTATCTGGCCGAGCCGCTGCTCTCGGGAATTTACGGAGGCAACCCGCGCGAGCTCAGCGTCACCAGCGTGTTGCCGCGTTTCGTGACGCTGGCCCAGCAGTATGGCAGCCTCACGAGGGGTGTCCTGACTGAGCGCGCTAAAGCCGCCAGGACGGCCAATTCGAATGGCAATGCCGCTCCCCTATTCCGCACCCTCAAGGGTGGTCTGAGCCAGATGATCGATGCGCTGGCCGCGTCCATTCAGAGCTCGGTTGCGGTGCGGCGGGCGAAGGCTCAAACGGTGGAGCGGGCGCCCAACGGGTACCGTGTCCGCGTCGAGGGCGAATGGATCGTGGCCGAGCACTTGGTGATAGCGACGGAAGCTCACCACGCTTCCACTCTGATCCGGGGCGTTGATGAGCGCCTGGGCGAACTTCTGTGCCAAGTGCCGTACAGCTCGTCGATGACGGTGGCTGTGGGTTTCGATGCCAAGGATATCGGCAATCCGCCGCAGGGCCACGGGTTTCTCGTCCCCAAGAAAGAACGACGGCGCTTGATGGCCTGCACGTGGGTCGGCGCGAAATTCCCGTATCGCGTGCCGGATGGAAAGATCGTTGCGCGCTGCTTCCTCGGCGGCATGGACGACGGGGCTGTGCTCAACGAATCCGATGATGCAGTGACGGCGGTGGTGATGGAAGAGCTCCGAGAGATTGCGGGTATCGAAGCGCGGCCGAAGTTCACTCGTGTTTCGCGCTGGCCGTCGTCAATGGCGCAGTACACGGTGGGGCATCCCGAACGGCTGAAGGAAATCGAAGCGCGGGTAGCTCAGTTGCCCGGCTTGCAACTGGCCGGCAATGCCTACGAAGGAATCGGGATTCCGGACTGCATTCGTTTGGGAAAGCGGGCGGCGGAAGCTTACCGTACCAGCGGCACATAAGCCGGCACGCTTTTCTTGTACTTTGCAAACTCGTCGCCGAAGCGCGATGCCAGCAGCTTCTCTTCAGTGTGCACGCGTATTTCGGTGCCAACTACGTGAATGGCAATCGCAGCGACTAACCATGGCCAGGGCGTCAGGAACAGCCCCGTAACCACGGTCATCGCGAGCAGGGACGCGTAGATGGGGTGGCGCACCACCGCGTAGGGCCCGCTACGCACCAGTTCGTGATCGTGATAGAGGCCGGCCTGTATGCGGAACTGGCGGCCCAGGTGGGTGATGGCCATCCACATCATCACGCAAGCAATCATCCCGAGGATGAAAGCCATGATCAGGATTGGCGCATCGGTTCGCGGCGCGCCCGGCACTCGAAGCAGGAAGAGCATCGCAATGGAAAACACCTGCAGCAGCAAGCCGCGGCGCGAGGGCCCGGTTACCGTGATCGACTCCCGCTTCTGAACTTTGGGGGCGAGTAACACATAGGGAGAGAACCATAGGACCCAGAGGGCAAGGAGTTCGATCCAGGCAACAGTGTGCATTCTTTACTACACCATGTTAATCACCTCTGCTAACCATGGCTTTCAGGATTGCTCAGGAATAGAACGTGCTTAGTCTAGTCTAGCTTTGGGGAGTTGCGGGAAAAACGGGGTCAATGCACGGCTCCCTTTGGTCAAGGCTCAGCGTTAAAACGCCTTCACGGCGTTAACGAGGCCTGACCAAAGGGGGGGCCGTTGCATTCTTTCCGCAAGCTTCCAGGGGAGGAAGTCCGTCATGAAGAGGCTGCATTTCCGTGCTGCCGCATTCCTGTTCGGCAGCATCTGCCTGGCACAAGACTCAGTTCCATCACCTGGCTGGGTCGTCATCTCGCTCAACGATTATGCGGCGCTGCGGGGTAAGGCTTACCCCTTGAGCCGCGAAACCGAACCACCATCCCCCGATGCCACGCTCACACGCGTGGATTACGACCTGCGCATTGACGGCGCCCTTGCCACGGGACGCGCCAGTGTGACGGTGGATGTCTTGAAAGACGGATGGGTGCGGGTTCCACTGCCACCGGGTCTGCTGGTGCGGGAAGCGCGGCTGGGCGGCCAGCAAGTATCACTGGTCCGCGTAGGAAGCGGTGACGGCCAGTTATCCGCTGTCCTCACAAAGAAGGGGCGCTCGGTCTTAGATCTCGACGTGGCCTTTACGCTCGGCTCGGCGAGCGGCGAAGAGCGGCTGGCACTTCCAACCGGGCCCTCAGGAGTAACCCGCGCCTCAGTGGCGCTGGCACGCCACAACGTCACCAACCAGGATCTCGAGGTCCAGGTGACCGGTGGGTTTGTGGCGGAGAAATCCGCTGCACATTGGCTGGTCTATGCGCGCGGCAACGAGCCGCTGGTTTTCACCTGGCGGCGCAAGATAGAAGATCGGCACGTGGATTTGCCTTTGCGCATGCGAGGCTCCCTCACGCAACTCTTCGGCTTGGGAGAGGATTCGACTTCTCTCAACGCAGAGGTCGAAGTCGAGGTGGTTCAAGGCGTCGCGAAACAGGTGAAGATCGCGGTGCCGGATTCCGTCGTCATCAACCAGGTACCTGGAGCGACGGTGGCCGATTGGGACGTGAAGGCCGGCGTGCTGGTGGTGAACTTCCTCGAACCGGTAGAGCGTTCGGTGAAGTTCGCCATCGCCGGAGAAGCCCGCCTGGCGCGGGATGGCTCCATCGCAGTCCCGCTGCTGCACCTCCTCGAGGCTGAACGGGACACCGGCGGTGTGGCCGTGGAAGTAATCGGCGCGGGCGAGATTAAGGAAACCAAACTGCAGGGGTTGGAAGCGGTGGATGCTGCCGACCTCGGACAGATGGTGGCCGGCCGGCAATCGCCATCGCTGGCGGCGTATCGCTGGAGTGTAGGCGCCCAAGCCCAGGCTCTCAACCTGGAAGTGGCTCGTTACGCTCAGCAGGCCGTACTGACCGCCAACATAGAAGAGGCGCGCTATCGGGTGCTCCTCACCGCGGACGGCAAGACGCTGGTAGAGGCGCGCTACGCCGTCCGCAATAATCAGCGCAATTTCGTACGCATCACCCTGCCCACGGGCGCTGCGGTGTGGAGTTCCTCGTTGGGTGGCCGGCCGGTACGTCCGGGGCAGGGCCCCGAGGGCAGTCTTCTGTTCCCGCTGTCCAAGAGCCGGGCGGGCGAAGACGCGCCCCTGTTCCGCATCGAAATTGTTTACCTGGCTCACGGTGGTGAGTGGAGCCTGAAAGGTCGAGATACGTTGGCTCTACCTGCGCTCGATCTGCCAGTATCGAGAGCCGGTCTGCTTCTCTACTATCCGCCGCTGTTTCGTCTGACGCCCCAAGGCGGAGCATTTCACGCCCAACCTTACGAAAGACCGGAATCAGACGTGTGGACCGCGCCGACTACTCCGCAGGTGGAAGTTGCGGATGTCCAGAACACCAACGCCGCCACGCAGGCCCTGGTGGACCGCTACCGCGCGCGTACCAATGCGCGTAAGACGACCGAACCTTTGCCCACTAGCGTGGCGTTCCCCGCGGTGGGCCCCAAGTTGTATCTGGTTTCAGAATTGACCGGCGAGAGCAAAGCGCCGGTGATTGAACTGGACTATCAAAAAGACAAAAAGGGAGGTGTGAAATGAGAACCCGTTTATTGCTTGTCATATCGGTTTTGTCCGCGGCCGCACAGGCGCAAAACGGCTTCCCGGTGCCCGCAGCAGGGAGCGTAACGCTGCCGCTGGTAGAGTACAACAAGCTGGTGGAACTGGCCGGCCAGCCGCCCAAGAAACCCGATACACCACCCTATCCCTTCGTCGTCAATAGCGTTCAAATGAACCTCGAGGTAAAGGGGGAATCGGTCTCGGGGACGGTCATGCTGGACGGCGAAGTCTTCGCCAATGGCACCCGCAAGGTGCCGCTGGTCACAGGGATGACCATCTTGAACGCGCAACAGCAAGGTAGAGAACTGCCCATCGAGCAATCGGGTGGAGTCCATTCGGCGCTACTTTCCCGGCCGGGCGCCTTTTCTGTGACGCTCGAGACCGGATTGCCTCTGACCGTCGGAACGGGCCGCGCTTCCTTCAATCTTCCGGTGCCTGCTGCCGGCGCTGCGCGGCTCACGCTCTCAGTCCCTGGCGATCAGACGCTGGTCAACCTCATGCCAGGGCTGATCACGGATCGCTCGTCGAATGGAGGGCGCACCATCATCGAGGCCACGTTGGTCCCGGGCCAAACAGCCAACCTTTGGTGGGCGGCGCGTCTGAGCGATCCGGTCCCGCTTGTGGCACCGAAGGAAGTGCGCTTCCTCTCTGACGTCAAAACGCTCATCTCAGTGAGCGAAGCTGATCTTACTGTGGCCGCGCTGGCGGAGATCACGGTGGTGCAAGGCGAACCCTCGCAATTTGCGGTTCAAGCGCCGGAGGGATACGAACTGACCGGCGCCACGGGCTCCACACTGACTACTAGCGAGCTGCAGGGGCACGCGATACTCCTAAACGTCGGCAACACTGCCGCGAGGAGCCACCAATTCCTTCTTTCCTTGGCCAAGAGCAACATGGACACCAAGGCCGACATTCCGTTGGTCAGCTTCGTGGGTGCGCAGCGCGAGACCGGCGAGGTGTTGGTAGAAGGCGATGGTGCAATCGAACTCAGTGCAACCGGGGGCGGGGGCCTGCGGCGCATGGACCTGAAAGAGACCAGCCCGTACTTGCGCGCGCTGGCTCGCGCCACACTGCAAGCCGCGTTCCGCTATCAGAAGCGGCCAACCGAAGCACCTGGGGTGACGCTCGAATGGGTCCGGTTCCCCAACAGCAGCATCTTGTCGGCTGTCGGCCAAAAGGCCGAGGTCACCACCCTCGTCACCAGCGAGGGGCGCTCGCTCACGGAAGTGAAACTGACCCTACGGAACCAGTCGCAGCCGTTCCTCAAGGTGGCGTTGCCCGCGGGCGCCAGCATCCTCACCTCGGAAGTGGCGGGAGAGAAGGTGAAACCCGTCCAGGGCGCGGATGGCAATCGCGTCCCTTTGTTGCGCCTGGGATTCCGTCCGACCGGTCCCTACACCGTTTCGTTCGTGTTTCTTCACGCAGGAGCCCCGTTTGCGAAGAAGGGAGGCGCGGCACTCTCGCTTCCGAAAATGGACATTCCAGTCGGACTGGTGGAGTGGGAAGTATTCCTGCCAGAGCGGTATAAGGTAACGGACTTCGGCGGCGATGCGAGCCGCGCGCGCTTGTATCCAAGCTTCGAGGAACTTGACCAATTCGCCGCCCTGTCGAGGCCAATTGCCGACGACGTCACTCTGGATTCCTTTGCTCCTGGCCAGATCGGGGGGATCGTCAAAGATCCCGCTGGAGGCCTAGTTCCGGGAACCAGCGTGACTGTTCTGCACATTGCCAGCCAGGTCACCCAGCGCACGTTCACCGACCAGGAAGGACGTTGGTTAGTCTCAAACGTTGCGGCCGGACGTGTTCGAATCACCGCTTCCGCAGCCGGCTTCCAACTCAACGTCCGCGAAATCGATCACGATGCCAGCCGCGGCGTCCGCCTCAGTACGGCCCTTCAGGTTGGTGCCGCCGCCGAAATGGTAACGGTCGAAGCGAGCACGTACCCGCTGCGCAGAGAATCGAAGGACGTGGAACGAAACGCCCGGCAGAACGCCGCTGTGGCCGATACGGTCGCGTCGGTGAATGTATCGGACCTCCAACGCCGCGTGGTAGGCGTGTTGCCTATTTCGGTGAACATACCACGCACCGGCAACTCTTATCGTTTCGTGAGGCCGTTGGTGGTGGACGAAGAAACCGCGTTGACGTTCAACTATCGCAGTAAGTGACGTCGTCAGGAGGACGTAAAGGCGCCGCGCTTCACATCCGCGCGATTTCTTTCATCAACTCGGCCAGGACTTTGCGGAACTGCCCGGGGTCGTAGACTTCGAAAACGCGGGGCTGCAGGGGCTTCAACAGCGGTTCCACCGCATCGATCGGCTCCTGAACCGCGAATGCGGGTTCCGAGCCCACCAGACCACGCCGCCGGCCGTGGTAAGCCTGCGACGACGCGACCGATAGCCGCATGGCGGGCGGATGATAGCGAATGTAGAAGACTTTGCACTCGGGCCGCCTCGCGACTTCGATGGGACGAATATCCGCGCCGTGCGAAAACTCCATGGGTCCGCTGAGAATGACGAGCGCCGTGGGAGCCGGGCCGGCCGTGATGCGGCGCCGAACTTCCTCAACGAAGAACTGTGCATTTTGCTCGCGCTCGGCCAGTTCGTGAACGTCGATTTTGTTGGGGCTGGCTTCCAAGAGGGCCGGACGGAGGCGTGTCCAATCGAGCGGCTGGCTCCGTGGATTGACGCGGTCCTGTGTAAACAGGACCTGCCGCCGCGTGAGATCGAACAACGAGACGCCGAGAGTGCCGGGCTGCAACTCCACGTCCGAGAGGATCTTAAGACCTGGCAGAACATCGGCCATGCTCCGATTGTTCACTTCGCCGAGTCGATATTTGGGGCCGAGCGCCGAGGGCGATGCGTTCACCAGCACTTCGACACGGGTCTCCCGTCGCGTCTCCAACGGAAGGTGCAATCGCCCTGTCAATTGAGGCTGAAACCACACGTTTGGCGGATCGCCCCCTTCAATGAACTCGACCGCCGGAAGGCCATGCCAGGAATCCGGGAGCGGGTCATTCTTGAGCGGACCGACATGCACCGTTCGCTCGAGGGCGGCATGTTCCCCGGTCTTGGAATCGAGGATGCCGACCACGACGCGATAATCCCCAGGTATTGCCAACACATTCTGCGTGAAGACGAAATCCGACTTGGCGGCCGCGTCCGTGGCTTCGTCCAGTGAAATCGACCCGTGGGACTGGTAGCGCCGATGGTCGCCGTCGCTGAACTGGACGAAGAAAACCAGTTCGCCGTGTCCGCGCCGCTTAGCGACCTCGTTGCCATCGACGGTGACCTCCACCTGCGCCCGTAGCCGCTGGAAATTGCCGAGTTCGCCTCCGCTGGTTCGAGCACTCCACTGAAAGCGCGCCTGATCGCGATCGGTGAGCCAACTATCGAATGGGATCTTGGTGAAGACCGGATCGAGAACGTCCTGCGCGAAGGATGCAGACAGGGTGGCCAGAAACGCGATGAATATACGCGACATTACAACCGGCAACCTGGCGGCCACTCTGTCTCTCTTACTCCAGCTCCGCCAGAACCTGTCCTGCGTGGCCCTTCGCTTTGACGTTGTTGTAGATTTTTTCGATCTTCCCATCCGGACCGATAACGAACGTGGTGCGCGCAATCCCCATCACCTTCTTGCCGTACATATTCTTTTCCTTCCAGACCCCGTAGGCCTGGGCAGCAGCCTTTTCTTCATCCGCCAGCAGCGTGAACGGCAGCCCGTATTTTTGTTTGAACTTCGCCTGCGCCGCCGGCTTGTCGGGAGAAATGCCGACCACGGCCGCACCCTTCTTGGCGAACGCTTTCACATCATCTCGAAACTCGCAGGCTTCGGTGGTACAGCCGGGCGTATCCGCCTTGGGATAGAAATACAGCACTACGCGTTTCCCTTGCAGGCCCGATAGCCGGAACTCTTCCCCGGTATCAGTTTGGACGCGTATGTCCGGAGCCCGGTTGCCTTCCTGTAACATGCTCACCCCAGCTTCTGTTTGAGGAGTTCCGTCACCACGGTAACGTTGGCCTGCCCGCGGGTAGCCTGCATGGCCTTGCCCACCAGGAAATTGATCACAGCGGCCTTCCCCCCCTTGTACTGTTCCACTTGTTTCGGGTTGGCTTCGATCACTTCGGCGATGATTTTCTCCAGGGCGCCGCTGTCACTGATCTGCTGCAAGCCTTCACGCTTCATGATGGCAGCGGGCGGTTCGCCGCTCATCGCCATCTTCGAAAAGATCTCCTTCGCCAGCTTGCCGGAAAGCTCGCCATTGGCGATCAGCTTGATCAGCTCTCCCAGATTCTCGGCGCTGACCGGCGAGGCACTGATCTCCTTGCCCTCGGCTTTGAGCATTCCCATCAGGTCGCCCATCACCCAGTTGGCGGCTGTTTTGGGATCGCCCGAAACTTTGGCCACGGTCTCGAAGTACTCGCTGGCCGCGCGAGTCTGAGTCAGCACATCAGCGTCATACTCGCGCAGGCCGTATTCCTGGATGAAGCGCGCTCGTTTCTTAGCAGGTAGCTCCGGCAATGTTGCCTCAACGCGCGCCCGCCACTTCTCGCTGACGCTCAACGGCACCAGGTCCGGCTCAGGAAAGTAGCGGTAATCGTGCGCATGTTCCTTGCTGCGCATACCGGCCGTCTCGCCCGTATCCGGGCTATAAAGACGTGTCTCCTGCAAAACTTTGCCGCCGCCTTCGATGAGCGCAATCTGGCGGCCGATCTCGTAGTCGAGAGCCTGCCTCAGAAAGCGGAACGAATTCAAATTCTTGACCTCGGCCTTAGTGCCCAACTGCTCCGCCCCTTTGAGGCGCACCGAAACGTTGGCGTCGCAGCGCAAATGGCCTTTCTCCATGTCGCAGGTGGAGACTTCGATGAATTGGAGCACCTGCTTGAGCTCGGTAAAGTACGCATAGGCCTCGTCGGAGCTTCGCATATCCGGATCGCTGACGATTTCGATCAACGGCGTGCCGCTGCGATTGAGGTCCACATACGAGTAGCGATCGGAATCCCGGAATCCGTCGTGGATGCTTTTGCCGGCGTCGTCTTCCATGTGGACGCGGGTGACGCCGATGCGTTTGGGCCGGCCGTCCACTACGATATCGACATACCCGTGCTCGGCCAGAGGCTCGTCATACTGGGAGATCTGGTAGCCCTTAGGCAGGTCCGGATAAAAGTAGTTCTTGCGCGCGAAGCGCGATTTCGGACGGATCGTGCACCCGATGGCCAGCCCCGCTTTGATCGCCAACTCCACCGCCTCGCGGCTCAACACCGGCAGCGCTCCCGGCAGTCCCAGACACACCGGACACACATTGGTGTTGGGCGGCGCGCCAAAACCGGTGGGACACCCGCAGAAAATCTTGGTGGCCGTCGCCAGTTGCACGTGCACTTCGAGGCCAATCACCGGCTCGTAGCGGGCAAGGACCTCGGGGGGCACGAGGCTGATGACGGAAGTCGACATGCTGTCTTCTATTATAAGTACTGGCGGTGGGGCACTTTTACCTCGCCCACCAGGACTCAACGAGCGCTCGTTCCACGGGATAGGTCAGCGTCACGCAAGCCTCCGCGGTGGGGAGCCAAATCACTTCGGAAACCTCGCTGAGGTCGATCTCCGCTTGCTCCATGTTGACGGGAACCATGTGCCAGAAGCGCACCACCTTGTCACCCTTGGGTATCTGGTAAGCCAGAGCTCCCGCGAATCCGAGCAGGCTGGGCCGGTACCCGGTCTCCTCTTCGACTTCGCGCAGAGCGGCTTCTTCCCAACGCTCGCCTTCCTTCAGTTTTCCCTTCGGGAGCGTCCAGTCATCGTAGCGTAGGCGGCGAATCACGGCGATCTGCTGACGTTCGGTCGCGTTGTCCCAAAGCAGGCCGCCGGCCGCGCGAATCAACTGGTTTGCTCCTTGGGCTTCCCCAGCCGGGCTTCCAATTCGCGCACGAATGCCTCCAGCGACTTGCGGTCCGCCTGGTCCCACTTCACCACCACGAAGAATCGGCCGCGATAAAAGAAGACGGTGTCCGCGGAAGGGCGCCAGCGCTGCACCAGGTCGAGCGCCACCGCGGGGGAATCCAGCTCGTAGGCTCGTGCTTGCAGTTTGCCGGGACCTTCGTAGGTGGCGGTTTGGAGCCGGTTCACGGCCGTTCGCGGCACGGGATCGGGGGTGCTCGAAGGCGGAGGGTCTTCGAGCGCGGTTCGGCGCCACACGCCTGCCACGCTGGGCGGGAACAGATCGGGCAGCGGCGCTGCACTGCGGCACCCGCATAGAATCACCGCGAGCCACAGCCAGTTTCTCCAGGGCATCCAATCCGATTCTTACACGGCACTGCGTTTCCGCGCAGACTGCCGGGAACGCGGTGATACCATCGCAGTTATGGCCAAATTCAAACTGGCGAAGGGCAAGGGACGCGCCGCCCCGCGTCCACCGGCAGCGCTGCCCTGCGTCGTCTTGATTTTGACCGGCATGGTTCTGTTAGGACTTTTTCTCTACTACGTACTAAAAAATGAGATCAGATAAACGCCAGCCGGACGAAATGCGTCCAGTCGAAATCGTCACCGGTTACCTGGTGACCGCCGAAGGATCGGCATTGATCAAGGTCGGCAACACGCAGGTGCTTTGCACCGCAAGTATCGAAGACTCGGTGCCACCTTTCATGCGCAACTCGGGCAAGGGCTGGGTCACGGCGGAATACGCCATGCTGCCGCGCGCCACCGCCAAGCGAACGCCGCGCGAAGTAGTTAAAGGCAGGCCTTCGGGGCGGACCCATGAAATCCAGCGATTGATCGGCCGCTCTTTGCGGTCGGTAGTCGACATGACCGCGCTGGGTGAGCGCACGGTCATGCTGGATTGCGATGTGCTGCAGGCCGATGGCGGCACGCGCACCGCATCGATCACAGGCGCTTTCGTGGCCCTGGTGCTGGCCCTGCGGCAACTGGCGAACTTCAAGGTTCTCAAGTCCATGCCCGTGCGCGACTACGTCGCCGCTACCAGCGTTGGATTGGTGGGGGGCGCGCCCATGTTGGATCTTTGCTACGACGAGGACTCGCGCGCAGAGGTCGATATGAACGTGGTGATGACCGGCGCCGGACGCTTCATCGAAGTGCAGGCCACCGCCGAGCATACCCCTTTCGATGACGACCAGATGGCCAAACTGATTGCACTGGCGCGTGCTGGTATCTCCCAGTTAGTGGATATGCAGAAGAAGGTGGCGCCCATTTGATCCGCCTGTGGTGCGGCACGGGCAATCCCGGAAAACTGAGGGAATTCCGGCTGGCGGCGCGCGATCATCCGGAAATCGAAATCGAGTCATTGCCGGACTTCGAGCGGATCCCACCGTGCGTGGAAGACGGCCGCACCTTTGAGGAAAACGCGATCCTCAAAGCGCGTTACTATGCGCCACACGCATCTGGACTGCTATTCGCAGATGACTCGGGATTGGAAGTGGACGCGTTGGGAGGTGCGCCCGGGGTTTACTCTGCGCGTTTCGCCGGCGCCGGCGCCCCCGACGAAGCCAACAATCGGCTCCTGCTCGAAAAACTCCAGGGCGTGACCAATCGGAAGGCACGCTTTGTTTGCGTGATCGCGCTGGCCGAAGGTGATCGAGTATGCGGATTATTCCGCGGGGCCGTGGAAGGCGAGATCGCCGAAGAATCGCGGGGCAGCGGCGGTTTTGGTTACGACCCGCTTTTCTACTATCCGCCGTTCGGGTGTACTTTCGGGGAAGTTACCGCAGACCAGAAATTCGCCGTGAGCCACCGCGGCCAGGCGTTGCGAGAGATGCTGGAATCGGTGAGAAAGAAGTAAAGGCACCGCTCCCTGACCGTCGGGCGACTCGCTGCACCGAATCACCGACGTCCGTCTTACTGTAGACTTGCGCGATTCGCGTCCTGGCCGATCGCCACGGGCTGTACGGCAAGTGACAAAAGCATGCCTAGACCCAAAGCCCCGGTTCCCAAAATAACGAACAAACATTTGGTCGCCTCCCGCGCTGGATGTGTGCAGACGGAGTGCCACCGAATGCGTACCGGCGGGTGGAACCGCGCAAAGCAGGATTTACTTGGGCGCCCCCGGCTCGGTTTCGAGGCCTTTGCGGGCATCCAACTTCATCTTCAATGGAAGCAACACACGCAGGGCAACCAGGTTCATCACCGCCAGAATGAAGGCGAGGAGGTAACGCTCCTGCGCGACCGCTGCTCCCAGTACCCCGGTATTCCAGATGCTCGCGGCAGTTGCGGTGCCGTGCACATTGCCCTCCGCCTTCAGAATGGCCCCGCCGCCAATGAAGCCAATTCCGGCCACCAGTCCCTGGATAATGCGCGATTGATTCTCGTAGTTCAGCGTCCCGGCGGGCGTGCCAAGTAATACGAAGGCGCAGCTAGCCATAGCTACCAGCGGAAACGTACGCACGCCGATGCTGTGGGCTTCCTTCTCGCGATACCACCCCACCGGAAGCGCTAGGGCGTAGGCAATTAGCGGGCGGCCTATATCGTGTAGCGTTTGGCGCAAATCCAGCGGCAAATCCATACGTGCGTTATACCACCTTAGCCACGCCGCCGAATTTCCCTTTCCTCTCAAAAACATTTGCTGTACATTATGTTTGTATGC
>DASZIV010000070.1:0-147613 GCA_035948775.1 Bryobacteraceae bacterium | reverse complement strand
CAGCAAAGGTTCATTGATTCGATGTGGTATTCCATTCCGCAGTTCCGTTACATCGGGGTGAACCAGACTCTGATCAACCAACTGGCCGCATGGGCGCAGACCGTATGGCCGCAAGCGAACTGGGCGGCGACGACCACGGCCCCCTGCGCCATACAAGGCGCTTACCCGGTGTGCAGCACCGAACAGTGAGCCTCGCCAGTTGGCCTACATCGCTCCCGGAAATCTTAAGGACCACAATGCCGCGTGGGAACTGCTCCATGGCCAGACTGCAGTATATACCGTGGAAATTTGCAGACAGCTATCCTTCCTTGCTATGATCCGGCCAACAGCAATGCTTCCGCCCCTAGCCCACAACAACCCTCCCCTGATTGCCTGCATCGTCTTACTCGCGTTGTTCGTCCCTGTTGGAATCCTGGGGTGGGCACTTCGTATGCGCGAACGGCGCTTATCGAGTCGCGCCCGTGCCAGGCTATGGGAGCAAAAATGAACGCCGCCTGGGCCATGACCCCGAAGATACTAATCAATCAACTACTTGCGCGATTCGGCTACCGTATGAGCAGAATCTTTTCCAGTTCATGACCAGCCCTGAGCGTATCCTTGCCGCCATTGAAGCGACGTTTGAGGTCATAGGTGTCGCCTGTCGGGGAACTCCTGTGTCCCTGGTCTTCGTATAGACGCCTCACGCTTTTCGCCGGCGACCGTCATACAGACCTCTATAACAAGTGTAGCCCTGTTCCGTTTTCGTCCGTCTTGATCCGGTCCTTGGATCGGCTCGCCGCGGATTTGAACCGAGGACGTGGCGATGCATCCTCACAGTTTCTGGCGTTTACCGATGCTTCGGCGAGCGCAATTGACTCGCCGTCGCGAAAATCGGCATCGGGAAAGCCCGCCGTCTGGGTTGTTTTCCGGTAACCGTTTACCACTCGCGAAAGCCCTTGTTCGCCACCCGGCGCAAGCCCATGCTGAAATCATGCGAATGCTGAAGCGGGTTAGCCTTGCGGGTGGGCTTCACCTGAATAGGCGGTATAGCCAGTTTGTACCTTCTAGTTCCAGTACAATTTGCTGCGAGAAAATCGGCGCAAACCAAAGGCTTACGGTATATACTCCTGCTGTTTACCATCCCAAAATGGAAATTCTGGTCCACTAGCGAAGTTCTGGTTCGGGAGGGCTTATGAAGAATCTACGTTTTGTCTGGCGGTCGGTGCTACTTGGCGCGTTGACCTTTCTGGCAATTACATCCGCTCACGCCGACATAGCGTACATCTCAGGGGGCACTAGCATCACGTCTTGGAATACAGTTACAAACACCATCTCGCCCGTGACTTCGTCAGCTAATGGAGGTTCGGTAGACAGCCTGATCTTCGATACCTCGGGTAACATCGTCTACAGCATCATCGGCACCAACAGTATCGGCAAATACAACCTGACCACCAAGTCGAACACGATTCTGGCCAGCGGCGGAAATTTTAATGGGGTTGCTGATATGGCTCTTGATCCAGGGGGCGCATCCTTTCTGGTTAGCAACGCATTCGATGGCAGCATCGACCGGGTGAATGATACCACCGGTGTAACCACGACTTTATATAACGGTGGCCTCCGACCCGACGGCTTGGCGTATGACGGTAGCGGTAATTTATTTGCCGTGCTTGGTTTAACCGAAGTAGCGCAACTGGATCCGGTCACTGGAGCCGTCATCAAAACAATTTCGACTCCCAATCAACCCGACGGTCTGACCTTCGACGCCACCACCGGGAAGCTCTACGTCAGTTCTGACGGCGGCGGGTTCTACACCGTTGACCCCGGTCTTACCAGTGCGACGTTCACGAGCCTAAGTGGACACGTATTCGATGGTGTCGCGAGCAGTGGGAATCTACTTTACTTCGTCGAGCGGAATACAGGCGGAGTGCAATACAATCTCACGACCGGGCTCATAACCGTAACGAGTCCATTTATCAGTGGCGCGGACGATATTGCGCCCGTGGCTGGCCTGGGGTCGCCCGTGCCCGAGCCACGTGGTTTGGTACTGCTCAGCATGGGCCTGCTTGGCCTGGTGGCATTTGTCCGCCGGAGATTTGCGCAATAGACTAATCTCAACCAAGGCGATTAGGACCTTATTTTTTGGCAGGTTAACCCGCCATCATAGGCGAGACCCGGACTGCACGATTCCTTTTGCCATTTGAGGTTGGCCGTGTCTGGTACCTGGCACGCTGAGAAACAACATGCACGAGAACCGGGAGACCTCCGGGGCGCCTAGGTCAACGCTTAAGTGGCGGAGCAAAGCGACAAAGAGACGAGCAGAACATTCCATAGGTATTCTGTTTTCAGTAGCTTTTTCCGCAAACTCCTAGGCATTGCCGCAGGCCTTTCGTTCATTTCGCCTTGTCTTTCCGAGCGCGCAGCGGCGGTCTTACGCGCGATCGCGGTACGTTGCTTCGCGGTGAGCTTCTTGGCGCGGGCCTGCCCGCCCTTGCGGCCCGCCGCCACCACATCGACCAGTACTTTATCCTTGCCAGCCATGCACAGTGCGTAGCACCCTAGGCAACCGCTGAGGTACTGAAATGCTTAGCTACTAAGCATTTCATGACAGTCAAGAAAGTGTTACGCGGGGACGCTAAACCTGCAGAAAGGCAACCTGTGGAGAAAGTGAGTTTTACGCCGAATATGCCCGTCACGGTCGCGTGAAGTTCCTGGATGGCAAGACCGTTGAAGGGCGGGGCGGCGAGCGTATATAGGCTTGCCCGATTTCGGACGCTCGAGCTGTTCGACGGCTTTGACACGTGCTTCCAAATCCCGCGTCTCGATCAATTCCAGGCGAGTTTCCAGCAATGAATTGATTTCGCGCGCCTGATGGGGCTGAGGGTGCCAGACGCCAGCTTTTCTATCACCATCCCGTGAGCCCGACAAAGTTCTTCGGCGGTGCCGGTAGGTAACCCTATTTGGACCACATCAGCGAACATGCTTGCCGCGCGAACATCCCGGTAGAAACAGATTTGGATTGGCCAACCTGAGAAGCAACCTCCCTTAATCGGATGCGGATCCCCTAAACTGGACGTGCCAGTCCCCGTGAACATCGGGAAGAAGAGAATTCCTTACTTTTGGGAGCGAACCCGGGGGCTGGCCTGCCATCGCTCCTGTCGAGAGCGCGACTATCTGGCACCAATAGGCCACCCAGTTGCGGACACTGGGAGCGGGGCCGTGATCGCACTGACGGTCGCGTGCGGCTGATCTGGAGATGACGGATCATCAAGAAACCTCCGCCCGCTGTAAGGTAGTTTCCCACTGACGGGACTTCTTCAGTATTGTGTGTTGGGTTCCGAGTCCAGCGACGACCGTACATACAACCCTTGGTTCCTGATTCTGCAATGTTGTACAATCAATGTGATTTATATGGGCTACGTCTTGGCGGTCTTGTTTGTGTGCTTAGCAGTCCATAACATTCGCGTCTTGCTGTTTCCCTCTGGCGGTATTAAGGGTGGCTATCCTGTCCCATTCATAGGGGGGCTCGCCGGTCTTGGTGCATGTCTTTTACTTCCGTTTCCTGCCGTCCACGGATGGTGGTGGGTTCCTCTTGCCGCTGATCCTGGCACCGCGTATCTGACGGTTTCTGGCATCCTATTCGCGCTCCAGAAGACCAATCTCGATGATCTCGATTAAATGCGGCCCTGAACCTTAAGAAAGCTGCAGGTAGTGATCACGAGCGTTGATGGCTAATCTTTGGGTTCTACGTGGAAAGATGGTGCCTCGACTGTGCCGCATGCTTCTGGCGGAAAACGAAAGTCAAAGCGCTCGCGACGCTTCCTGAGCATTAAACTTCTTTCGTGTAGGACCGTAAGCGTCTCGGGAAGGCCGTCTTGACGACCTACTTAAGGTTTGCCACGGCCAGGCGAGCAAGCAGGTCGTAACGGAACTGGTTGCGGATCTCGCTTGGGAATCGGCATTTGGACTCGGCATCAAGGAAATCCCGATATAGTTCAGAAGTCGAAGTAACGGTAGACATCGCTACGGAATCGCAGGTAGAGGACATGATTCTGCAGCGGGTGTTTCGAGTACCGCGCCACGATGACTTGGATTTCCTCCGCGACACGCGGCTGAAGGCCGTCGTAACGATGTTCAACGGCGGTCGTACCACTACTGTCTCCCTTCGACTGAGGCCGGGAAAAAGCAGTCTGCCGCGCGTCGGCGCGACCGTCGAGTTTAGTCCTGATTGCCTGCATCGTCTTACTCGCGTTGTTCGTGCCTATTGGAATCCTGGGGTGGGCACTTCGTATGCGCGAACGGCGTTTATCGAGTCGCGCGCGTGCCAGGCTATGGGAGCAAAACTGAACGCCGCCTGGACGATGACCCCGAAGATACTAATCAAATCAAAAATTTGCGCGATTCGGCCACAGTATGAGCAGAGTTTTTTCCAGTCCATGACCAGCCCCAAGCGCAACCTTGCCGCCATTGAAGCGGCGCGCTACACATCACCAACCAGATTCCCGGGGATTCCAAGGAGTGCGGTGTGCGCAAGGGCGGCAACACTGCCGTCGCCAAAACATTAGTGTCTATGGGCGATACCAGCCACCGGCTGTTTCTGTATTACACTTTCCTGGAAGTGTTGCAACAACGAGTTTGCAACGATGCCGGCATGTGAAACCCGTGATTGGGCCTGAGGCTGCACGAAGCAGCACGCGCTCTTGGACTGCTGATGCGGCGCAGGAATCGCTGCAAACACCTCACTGTTCGATAGGGAGTAGATACGCGCGACCTCCCCTACAGTGGCCTGATGAGCTGCCTGTTATGGCCGTCGCCATCGTCGGATTGGTCTAGGGGACGGAGATTTCCCGATAGCACCGACTGCCGAACCACAGTGAGGCCATCAATAGCCCGCCAAGTAGAGCGAATACCAGAATTTTCCTGGTGCGTCCAACGCAAGCGCCTACCAATTCGGATACCAGCGCATTTCCCGGTCACCAGCACGGTCTTCTTTCGATTCAGCGCACAAGATCCAGTGCGCAATCCACAGCAGCAACGCTGGAATGGCCAGCAAGAGCCTGGCAGGGTACAGAATCATGTTGATCATTTGGATAGTTGCTTATGCCAGAGAAGGTCTCATTCCTTTGCGGTAATTATTGAGACGAGCAGGCCGCTCTGGAGACCACACCTCTGACAATGGAGAACAGAGAGAGCCCTTCACCACGAATCCAGCAGTATTGCGAGACCTGCGGGAAGCGAACGCCCCACGAGCTTCTCACCATTGTGGCGATCTGCTTGGTGTGCCACGATGCCACGCTAATGCTAGAGATCATTGGGGGCAATGCGGCCCCAGGCCGGCCCCTGAAGGAGCGCCCGCGCCCCAAAGTGGCGTAGTTTATTGGAACCATGCCTGTTCAGAACGCGGGTTGGAATCGCTCTGGATTAGGAGTGTCGCAGGACTAAGAATCTTGCAAGGAAATCTCCGGACGGATACCACTCCCACGTACGCCGAATGATCCGATCATCATCATTGTCGATGCCCTTGTCATAGCCTGCGCGATTGCTTCCTGGCTGCGTTAGACAATCGCCCCATCTCTGGCGTGGGCGATTCCGATTTGAAATATGGAACTTCGGTACGCCCATGGCTGGTTTTCAGATGTCCACCGCGGACGCGGTTCGGTTATCCTCGATAGGAGGTTTGTGGGCGCTAAAAGGCGGGTTCGTGATTTCGAACAACTAGTAGAGCGAATGCGAAGCGTCGAAGCTGAGGCGTTCCGTGAATTCGCTGATCACTTCGGCCCGCCGTTTAGAGCTATGTTTATTAGGCGAGGATTGACGCCGCCGGCTGCTGAGGATTTGGCAGTGTCGTGCATTTCGGATATCGCGCCTGAAGATTGATAGGTACACTCCTGTCCCCGGAGAGTCATTTGAAGCGTGGGTGTTCAGGATTGCCCGAAATATTGCCGCGGATTGGGATTTTCGTGACAAATCTAGGGCGGCAGCTGAGCAAGCCCGCGTCGCCATTGCGACCAGAATCGCTCCACACCCAACCGCCCCCCCCTCCTCGATCAATTTTCAGGGGCTGCAAAGCAGACTGGTTATACATCTGCGGCAACGCGTACGCAGCGGCGAAATCTCAGAGCGAAGCCTAGCTCGCGTGACCGGGTTATCCCAACCTCATCTCCACAACGTACTCAAAGGCAAGCGATTTCTGTCCTTTGAGAAGATCGACCAAATCCTGCATCAACTGCATTTGGATCTCCTAGATTTCATAAAATGAAGAATAACCCGTCCATCTCGGGCAATGTTGCTGGCGGCGATTTGCGTCTTCAAGCAAGGAGGCCTCGGCGGCCATTCAGGGACATTCGATATTGAAATCAGATTTTGGTGGTGGGGACCTGACCAACATCGCAGCCCAACATCGCATCTACCGTCGCCGAAAAGGTCGGGGTTCCCAGTAGCGTCGTCACCAGGGTCTGCAGGCAGCGAGGCTCATTTTTTTCGAGCACCGATTGAAATGAAATCAAGGGCTCCAAGAGCCCTACTAGCGCATTGACGCCGACTACGCGCGGAGGCTTGTGCAAACCCACGTCCATTTTCCAGCGTTAGCCGAGTCCCCCGCAGAAAGTAAAATAACGTTATGATCGCGTGCTTGCCTTCAGGGAACTGTGAATAAACAAGATACAGTCTTCGTTACGGGCGGTTCCGGCTTCGTCGGGAGCCACGTGGTCCAGCGGTTGATCAGAGACGGTTACAACGTCCGCATGCTGGTGCGTCGCCGCCCCGCGCCAGCCTCGCATCCGTCGCTCGAGGTAGTTGTGGGTGACCTGACAAAGCCGGCAACCTATGATGCGGCTTTGCCCGGGGCTCGCGCGATAGTCCACGCGGCGCTTACCGATAGCTTTTCGCAAGATGTAGAAGCAACTGCCGAGCTGAGCAATCGCTGCGCTCAAGCCGGAGTTCAGAAGTTTCTTCACCTAAGCACAATTTCGGTCTACGGCAATCCGAAGGAGGGAACGGTCACAGAGGAGACGCCGCCCGTGCCGGTGCGCGACCGCTACGCTCAAACGAAGCTCGCTATCGAAGAAATCCTGGGCGAGCGCTCGCCGGTCTCAGAAGTAGCCGTTCTACGTCTAGGTTGTGTGTACGGGCCTGGAGGAGGTTGGTGGACCGACGGCTTGCTGAGTCTAATGGGGCGCGGCAGGCTGATCAAAGTAAATGATGGTAACGGCACCGCCAATCTGATTCATGTCTCCGATATCGGCGCGATCGTGATGTTGTTGTTAACGCGATCCGGAGCGCCATTTGAGATTTTCAACGTAACCGATGGAACGCCTGTCAGCTGGAGCCGCTACTTCAGCGAGTTGGAAAAGATTTTAGGACACAGTGCGACCGTTTCGATGGATGCCGCCGCTGCCCGGGTATACGGGAAAAAATGGCTGGAACCTTCTCTGCCGCTTCGCGTGCTTCGCAAGCTGCAGGGTACCAGGTTTGTTCATCCCCTCGACGATCGCAGCATCGATGGTTTCGTAAGCCGCGCCGTTTACAGTAATTCGAAGGCGTCCCGAGTGCTCGGATTTCGCCCAGTACACACTATGGAAAGCGGTATGCAGACAGTGAAGCTCGCGACTGAGCCGAAGGCCACGAAGCGGGGACCGGTCCCATCCCAAGGGGCTTGACTCGCCTGGACAGCGTTTTATCTTGACCGACACAGCGGCGCGCTTCTTGCTCATTTTTCCGTCACCTCATCGCCTGCTCTATAATGACCTCTACTATGAGAACTGCTGTTTTGCTCGTCGTAACATTCCTGATTAAACTGCAGGCTGCGGATCCTGCTCAGCCAATGTTTTGGAGCGCCAGCCAGCAAAAGGATTTCGATAAGTCGGCGTTTTCCAAGCTCAATTCCGAGCGGCATCTAGGAACAGAGCGATTGCTCGACTCCGCTTTCGTGGCGTACCGGAATGGGCCTGGCGAGGCCGAGATACACGTCAAGCAGGCGGATCTGTTAGTCATCCGATCGGGCGAGGGAACGGTGCTGGTGGGCGGCCAGATTGTAGAAGGCAAGCCTACCGGACCGGATGAAATACGCGGTAAGTCGATTGACGGCGGGACCAAATACCCCATCGCGGCAGGTGACATCCTCTATGTGCCGGCGAACACCGTGCATCAATTTCTAGTTGAGCCAGGCAAGAGCTTCACGGCCATGGTCATCAAAATCACGCCGAAGCCGTGACTCTCACGTCCGTTGCAGCAGGGGGCGAAGCCCTCGCACGCTCGACACGTTCTCCAAATCCAGAGTTCTCTCAATCAATGCTTTAGTGGCCGATTCCCGAATCACCGGTGTCATCAAATCGCGACATTTCGCTACCACCTGGCCGCGTGTCATCGGATTGTTGGCAGTGCCGAGCACGGCAGCGGCATCCTCGCTCAAACGCGTTCCATCGGCTAGCGTGACCGAAACCAGTGGTTGGCTGGGCGTAGGATCGAGCCGCACCTTGGCCCGTTGGCGAAGAATCGCCGCGTCGCGCATGCGCGGCTTATCGTGAGCCGACCGGAACGTTACCGTCTTGTCGACCAGCATTACTGCAATCATATGTTGGATGCACACATCCGGCATCTCGCGATTGTCGACGACCGATCCAGGATTCATCCGCACGGTCACTTCCTTCACCTGGTCGGGTTCGAATGGTCGGCGCTTCAGAAGGATCTCGAGAGCGTCCAGGGGCGCCTGAATGGGAGAACCCACGCTCCATTTCTTGATGCTGGTGCGCGTGATCTCGTAACGCTCGCCGAGTTTATCCACCAGCAACGCGGCGTCGCCGTGAGGTGAGTTGGCCAAAAGGAAATTGTCGTCGCCCGACAAAACATCGTCGATGCCGTTCCAGCCCGAGTGAACCAGCAAGGCAGAGGTGACCCCGCTACGCGCCGGCATGCCGCCGAAAACGAAGCCTTTCTCGATATGATCGCTGTCGCGGTCCCATGCAGCGATGCCGGAGGACTGCTGGGCAGTGTAATCGAGCAGCCATCGCATTTGCTGAGCGTTCAGGGCGGCCGCGCATCCCGCCGCCGCGGCTGCGCCGAAGACCCCACCGATGCTGTGAGTGCTTTTGTGCGTGTCAAACACTCCGGGCCGCAGCGCGGTGAGGACGCGCGCTCCCACGTCGTAGCCGAGCGCCACCGCGCGCAGGAATTGCGTGCCGCTGATGCCGAACTGCTCCCCAGTTGCCAGAGCGGCGGGTACTACATTGCAGCCCGGGTGCCAGCCTCCTGGCCACGAATCGTCAGTCTCGTCGGCATGGGCCAACACGCCATTGACCAGCGCCGCCTCGATGGGTCCGCATAGGATATTCGAACCCGCAACTGTAGCTACTTTCTCGCCACCATAAGATCGCGCGAACTGGATCGCGGCGCGGCCGGGGGGCAACTCGGAGCCGGAGATCATAGCTGCCAGCGTGTCCAGGATGTGATGTTTAGTCTTCTCGATCACTTCGCCAGGAAGGGCGCGGCCCGCAGCCTCGCTCATATAGGTGCTGAGCCTGGTCATGACCGGACTGGCGGGCTCCGCGGCCGTCGCGATCGCGGTGGGTATGGCTGCCACACCGGCCGCTCCGGCAATCCCTCCCAGTAGTCGGCGCCGCGTTAAGCCTCCATGCTCTTCCATTGTTCGCTCTCCTTGCGGAGAACGATATCACGGATCAAAATCGATCGTACGACCACGTGGGTTCCGCTTAGTCGCTTTGAAAAGAATTCACTCAAAGAACCCCAGCACTTGCTCTCAACTCCTGAATCAGGATTACCTAATGTGCATGTATGAGTGCGAATCCCGGTGTGATCCCGGGTAAAGACAGATTCCGAGAGTACGGGATTCTGGAGTGGGGAAACATCGAGCGGCGCGCTGCTGGCAGTATTTCCCCTCGCATTAGTTGGTCTTGCAGTTCCCGCCTTGGCAGCGGTTGTTTTCTTCGCAGACCTGCTCGTACAGCTTCCAGGTTGGATGAAGCTTCATCTGAAATTCCTGCGACCAGGATCTCGTAAAGATCTTCGGATCGTCGACCGTGATCTCATATGAAGCGGTGGTCGCATCCAGGTGCCGAAGCCGCTCAATGGTGTGGAGCGCGTCGCTATGCCATCCGTTGCTGGCGGATAGCGTCCACTCCCGCAGCCCGATGGTGTCGATCACCAAAGTGTCTCCCTCCCACCTGGCAACGGAATCACCCATAAACGTCGACTCCACTTCTTCGGGGTGCGGCTTGTTGATCGGAATGACTCGAAAGAAGTGCATGTATTCGTAAAGAAAAACCACGGTGTCGGGAGTCTGGATGACCTGGGTTGCGTAGGGGGCCAGAGCCTCCCGCGGATGCCCGTCCGGCAGACACAACTCGGTGGGATCATCGTGGCGCGGGTCCCCGGTGGGCGGCTGGAGAAATTTGGCCTCCGCTCCCGGAACGAAGGGAGCCATTTTCTTGCGGTCGAAATTCGTCACGCGTGGAGTGTCCGTGTCGCCGGGCCCTACCAGGTGCGTAAACGCCGGTCCGGCCCACACCCCTGTAAAGTTGGGCTTGCCATTTGGCAGGCGCGGAATCCGTGGAGATTTGACCGCAGTCGACTGAGCCGCGCACGAAAAAGCGACTACACTCGCGACCAGAATCCGAAGGCCCAAGAGTTTCTTCACGTTGCGTTTACCATGTTTATTCGTGCGTCTACTTCTTGCCCGGCGGCGCCTCGGTCGGATTCACCGCCTGTTCCTGTCCGATCAACGCATCGCGGCCATCCGCCAGAATCACGACATTGCCGGATGCGTTGTTCGATCCGTCTTTGGCGCGGTGGCCTGAGATGGTCAACGTGTCTCCAACCTTGAGGCTGTTGCGAGTGATGCCTCTCCGTTGCAGCATGCCCGGAGGCGAAGCCGAGAAGCCCCAGTTCGTCACCTTGCCGGCATCATCCTTCACGTCGAGGTAGATCCAGATATGAGGGTTGGTCCACTCCACCCGCGTGACCACCCCGGTCAATTTGACCGGCTTTGCGAGATCGAACTCCGCGGCATACGCGTGGTGCGCATTCGCCACCCCGGCCGTCAGCAGAAGGCAGGTCGCCACGATCACCAGGTTCCTTGTCACGGCCACTCATTATAATCGACTCTGGATTTGCGTATACAATTTCCCTATGCTTACACGAGTCCTTCTCGCCACTATCGCGATGGCCGCGGCCGCCTGCGCGCAATCCACTCTCCAGTTGAAGGTGCATACCGGCCACGGCGCGAACGGTTACGACGTAAACTCCACCATGATTTCCGGCGACCGGGACATGCTGGTCATCGACCCGCAATTCAGTCTCAGCGAAGCCCACCGCCTGGCCGCGGAGATTCTTGAGTCCAAGAAGAACCTGACCATCATCTACGTGACCCACCCTCACCCCGATCATTTCTTCGGGCTCGCGGTGCTGAAGCAGGCATTCCCGTCTGCGAGAATTGTCGCGCTGCCGGCCACCGCCAATGCCATCAAGAACGCGTGGCCGGCGCGCCAGAAGTTTTGGTTCCCCACCTATGGGAACCTGATTCCCGGACCCGATCCGGTCCTGCCCGAGGAACTTTTGACGCCGGCGCTGACCCTGGAAGGCGAGCAATTTCCGATCACGGGCGGGGTGCAGGGTGACGGACCAGGGAATAGCTTCGTTTATGTTCCTTCGCTCAAAGCCGTGGTGGCTGGCGATACGGTTTTCGACCGCGTCTATTTCGGAGTCCCCAAGGACAAAGGCCGCGAAGAATGGATGAAGACCCTGGACCAGATTTCCGCTCTCAAGCCGGCCATTCTCATTCCCGGCCACGAAGGTCCGGGTGCGAAGCACGATGTGTCGGCGATCGTGTTCATGAAGAAATACATCGCTGACTGGGACGCCAACGTCGCGGCGTCGAAAGATGCGGCTGACATGCGCGCGAGAGTGGTTAAGCAGTATCCCGGCCTGGGGATGGAATTCACCCTCAACGACCGCGTCGCGGCTTTCTTTCCCGACCCGAACAAAGGTAAGTGAGTTCTTGTGTTAGGCTGGTTTCGCCAATTTGGGAGGTCCTATGAGATTCACCTGGTTCAATCTCATGCCGTGGCCGTATCTGCCCGAGGATTTTCGGCAGAAGCATCACTCGGTGTGGGTCGATATCGATTCCAGCCTGTTCGATCCGGCCAAGAGTCACGAACTCTATAACACTTATCTGGATCTGCTCGAATACGCTGGAAAACTCGGCTTCGACGGTATCGGCGTGAATGAGCACCATCAGAACGCATACGGACTCATGCCATCGCCGAACATCATCGCCGCCAGCCTGGCGCGCCGCACGGAAGATGTCGCGCTGGTGGTTCTGGGCGCATCCATCGCGCTCTACAATCCACCGCATCGCGTGGCCGAGGAATTCGCCATGCTCGATTGCATCTCAGGCGGACGGCTGGTGGCGGGTTTTCCGGTTGGCACCTCCATGGATACCAACTACTGCTACGGGACGATTCCAGCGCTGACTCGCGAGAAGTATCAGGAAGCGCACGAACTGATCATGCGCGCCTGGCATGAGAAGGAGCCATTCGCTTTCAACGGCCGTTACAACAAGCTGCGCTACGTGAACATCTGGCCGCGGCCGATCCAGCAACCCAACCCTCCGATCCATATTCCGGGCGGTGGTTCGGTGGAGACCTTCGATTTCTGTATCGACCATACGTATTCCTATTCCTATTTGAGTTTTGGCGGTTACATTCGCGCCAAGGCGCTCATGCAGGGTTACTGGGATCGCGTGGCCGAGCGAAAGGCGCCCGACACTTCGCCCTATCGCGCCGGTTTCGCCCAGACCATCTGCGTTGCGGAAACGGACGCCGAAGCCGAGCGGCTTTACGCCAAACACGTCAGCTACTTTTACAACCGCTGCCTAAACGTCTATCCCGGTTTTGCCGATGCGCCCGGGTATCGCACCATCAAGACCATCCAGAAGGGCATACTCTCGCAATATGCCCCGGGCACCATGTTTGAAGAGCTTCCCTGGAAGAACTTTGTCGAATCGGGGCACGTGATCGCGGGGAGCCCGGAAACCGTTACGCAGCGGATGGAGGAGTTGATCAAGGGCCTGCACGTGGGCAACATTTTCTGTCTCATGCAAATCGGCGATATGCCCAAGGACAAATGCATGCACTCTACCAGGCTGTTTGCGGAGAAGGTAATCCCGAAACTGAGCAATATGTTTCCGGAATATGCGGACGACGGCCGCTTCTGGTGCAAGCCGCTGCCGAAACGCGTCGCGCCCGCGGAACTCTCACTGGTAGGAGCGGACGCCTGAGGATGCCGCCATGGAGCTGAAGACCATTGGAACTAAGCGCGCGCAGGTGCGGTATTACGAGGGCGGCCAGGGAGCCACGCTGCTATTTCTACATGGCGCCGGAGGGCTCGACCTGGATCAGGATTTCTTGAACACGCTGGCGGAACGATTCCACGTGTATGCGCCGCTGGTGCCGGGTTATGGCGACAGCGAGGAGTGCACGGAAATTCGCGACATGCTGGATTTCACGCTACACACCTGGGATGTGGTGGATGCGCTCGGCGTGAAGAATCCGCTTCTGGTGGGTTTCTCGATGGGCGGTATGATCGCGGCAGAGATGGCCGCCATTGCGCCGCACGATGTGTCGCGCCTGGCCCTGATTGCACCGGCCGGTCTTTGGCTGGATGATCATCCGATTCCGGATATCTTCTCGCTCATGCCCTACGATTTGCCGAAACTGCTGTTCTATGACCAGGCCGCCGGAACCAAGGCGTTTACCGCCAACACGGATACCAGCGACCCCGGGTTCCTGCAGGCCTTTCTGGTGCGGAATGCACGCCAGCTCGGCGCCGCGGGCAAAATCCTGTTTCCCATTCCGGAGCGCGGCCTGTCCACGCGGCTCTATCGCATCAAGGCCAAAACGCTTCTGATTTGGGGCGAGAACGACGAGTTGATACCCCCGATCTATGCGCGATCGTTCCAGCGCGGTATCGGCTGCACCGACACAGTGATGATTCCGCAAGCGGGGCACTTGGTGACCTTCGAAAAGCCCGGGGATGTGATCGCCGCGTTGGCACGTTTGGAGTGAACGCTCGTCAGACAGGAGGAGACGATGTCTGTTGGTCCACGGTTGCTGATTTTTCTGGTTGCCTTCCGGCTTTGGGCCGCGGAATCGCCTGTAAGCGAGCCCTTATTCCAAGCGATTCAAAAAGCGGACACTGCTCGCGTAAGACAGCTCCTCAGCCGGGGGCTCAGTCCCAACGCGCAGGACGCTGAGGGCACGCCGGCGCTGATGGCCGCGGCGCTTTATGCGGACGCGGACTGCGTTCAAGTGCTGCTTGAGCGCGGTGCGAATCCCAACGCGGCGAATGCGGTCGGCGCGACGGCTCTCATGTGGGCCATACCGGACTTGGCGAAGGTCAAGCTGCTTCTGGCGCACGGGGCCGACGTTAACGCGCGCTCCACCAACCTGCAGCGGACTCCGTTGCTGGTGGCGGCCAGCTATCCGGGGACCGTTGGGATTTTGCAGTTGCTGCTCGCCAAAGGCGCCGACATCCACGCCAAGGACCGGGGCAAAATACACGCTTTGGGACGCGCGACGTTGACCGCGGATGTATCAGTCGTGCGCTTCCTGATAGAACACGGCTGCGACCCCAACGAACCCGGTTATTCTTCCGGACGCCGCTTCGCCCGCCACGATCTGGCCACCTTCGAGTACTTGATGTCGAAGGGCGCGAAGATCGATCGTGACGCCCTCACCTACGCGTCAACCTGGCACGACCCCGGGCTCATCGAAAAATGGATCGGGATGGGTGTCGACGTGAACGCCCGCACCGGCCCCTACGGCCGTACGGCGCTGATGACCGCTGCGTCTTCGGAACAAGCCGGCCCGGCAACCCTTCGGATGCTACTCGAGAAAGGCGCCGATCCCAACGCGGAGGACTCCGAAGGTGAGCGGCCTCTCGATTGGGCGATGTATCGCCACGACCAAGGCCGAATCGAAGTGCTCGAACAGTTTGGCGCGAAACGGGGCAAGGGGCCGCGGCAACAGATTTACCCGGCCCCGGAAACGCCGGCCGCGCCCGATCCCGATCCCGTCGCTTCTCTAAGCCGAGGCGTGACTTTGCTCCTGTCCGCGGCTCCAAGCGTGTTCCAGAAGCGCGGATGCATCAGCTGTCACAGCCAGGCTCTGCCTGCCGAGCTGGCAGCAGTGGCGAGGCGCAAAGGAGTCGCGGTGAATGAGGAGATGGCCGCGACGAATCTGAACCAGATTCTCGCTTTTTCGAAAACCTCCGCCGAGGCGGCGATGCAAGGCGACGAGTTGGCGGGAAACTCCACGACCCTGGGCTATATCATGGCGGCATTCGCTGCGGAACGGCGTCCGCTCGACAAAATAACGGCTGCCTACTCGCACCTGGCCGCGTCGATGCAAATGCCGGATGGGCGTTGGCTCGGCAACGGCGTTTCGCGCCCGCCCGAAGAGGGCGGCCTCATCACCACCACCGCCATGGCCGTCCGCGCCATGGCTTTGTACCCGCTTGCCGGTCCTAACAGCGCGCGGGACGAGAAACTTCGCCGGGCGCAACAATGGCTGCTGGCAGCAGAGCCTCATTCCGCGGAGGAGCGCAGCATGCGGCTAATGGGTTTGGTGTGGACGAAAGCCGCGCGGCCGCGCGTGGACGCGGCCATGCGCGAGGTAATGGCACAGCAGCGCGACGGTGGCGGTTGGTCGCAGGCCGATCCGCTTGCGCCGGATGCCTATGCGACGGGGCTCTCACTCTACGCGCTGCGCGAAGGGGGAATGCCCGTTACCGCCCAGGTTTATCGGAAAGGGATCGCGTTCTTACTCGCCAACCAGTATGCGGATGGCTCCTGGCTGGTGAAAACCCGCTCTTATCCCGTGCAGCCTTACTTCGAAAGCGGCTACCCCTACGGCCGCAACCAATGGATTTCGGCGGCCGGCGCCAGTTGGGCGTCGCTGGCGATTGCTCACACCCTGCCCGACGCCAAACCTTAGGAGAACTATTCGTCCGGCCGCGCCTTGCGCCATCCGGGGGCACTCGGAGCCGCTGGTGCTGGGGTTGTGGGCTGTTGGGCTGCAGGCGCTGGGGTAGTGGGCTGTTGGGCAGCAGGCGCGGGTTCCGTTGCCGGTGGCGGGGGCGGCGTGGTGTCGCCGAGCGGGCCTTCGTGCGCGCCGACCGAAACCTGGCTCACGCCGGGATGCCGGCGCAAAATGGGACGATCCGAATTGTCCTGAGACGGCACGCCTTGGCTTACTACGGCCGACTCGGCATTTGCTGGCGATACCTGGGTGCTGATGGGAGCGTAGTACGTGTGCCGATAGCGCACTTCGGCGCCCGGATAGCGGAGCCGCGCCGCGTCCGTTAACTGCAATTGGACGTCCCTCTCCTCACCTGCCTTGACGCCGGGCGGCAGGGAGAAATACAGCGCGTAGCGTTGGCGAAGGCGGGCCAGCGTGTCCTCGAGCGCATAGGAATCGTCGACCCGTAGACTGTCGCCGCCGGATTCGCGCGCGATTTCCCCGCTCCCGGCGGACTGCGTGTGCGAGCTCATCTGCCCGCCACTCCGCGGCCGGCCGCGCGGTGAACCGAAAATGATGCCACCGAGCGGACCGCCCAGCGGGCCCGTATTTCCTCCGCCAGGATAGGTGTCCGGGGATCGCTGGGAGCGCATCGCGTCTGGGGCAATCAATGCGCACAATACGATATTGTCCCGCGTCAACGCCCGTTCTACACCCTCCACGTCGCGGTTGCGCTCGGTCTGGTCATCGGTCACGATCACAATGGCGCTGCGCGAATCCCGCCGCCCTTCGCGCCGGATATAGTCCGCCGCATCGAACAAGCCCCGCGTGATGTCGGTGCCGCCCTTGAAATTCTCATAATCGAGTACCCTCTCCAGTTCGCGGTCCACGCCCGACTGGCTGCTGCGGAAACCCATGCGCACGCGCGTCTCACGGTCAAAAACCAGGATGGCTACACGGTCCTGCTCGCGCAATCGCCTCATTGCCTCATGCGATGCCGAAGCGATGCGTTCCACATGCGGCCGCATGCTGGCGCTTACATCCAGCAGCAGGACCAGATCCACCGGCAGGTTCTCCGCGTCCACGTTGCGAATCGGCTGCGGCCTTCCCTGCTCGCGCAAAACGAAATCCTGAGGGCCCAAACCGGTGATGGCACGATTGTCCCTGTCTACCACTTGCGCATCAAGCCGCATCAGAGAGACGTCGCTGCGGAAGACTACCGGCTCATCGGCACGAACCGGCACAAGGCAGAGGATAGCCCCCGTGAGCAAGACCACTCCTCTAAAGGCCATGCCTTATTCTACGCGTCGCGAATCCCGGGTGTTACAAGAGTTTGACCAAACTCCCGGAATCAGACGGCGGGCCGGCGCATCCTATGGTATGTAACCTGCATGATTCCCTGCATGGGAGGCCATGATTGGCCTAAAACCTTGGCACAAACAACAGAGAGGACAACCACCATGTCAATCTTTGCATATTCGAGCGCAATTACTAACAGAGCCCCTCGCCGGTCGACCGGACTCCTTGTCGCTGTTCTACTGATGTCCCCGGCAGCATTTGGCGCAAAGAGTGACAAAGCTCACAATGATGCGTTCATGCCCGGTAGCGTGGATGAAGGCCAGATCGCGAAGCAAGTGCGGCATCAATTGCTCACTTTGCCCTACTACGGGGTGTTCGACGATCTGGCATTTCAAGTGGATGGCGGCACGGTCACTTTGCTTGGTCAGGTAGTCAACCCCGTTCTGAAGGACGATGCCGAGCGATCTGTTAAACACGTCGAGGGCGTCACCAGAGTCGTCAACCAGATTGAGGTTCTGCCGCTTTCGCCGAATGACGACCAGATCAGAAGGGCCGAGTACCGGGCAATCTACGGCGATCCCGAGCTGTCGACGCGGTACGGGTTCCGGGCATTGCCTTCCATCCACATCCTCGTTAAGAACGGGCACGTCACTTTGGAAGGAGTAGTGGCGAACCAGATGGATAAGAACGTTGTCGGCATTCGGGCGAATGGCGTATCAGGAGTGTTCTCGGTAGACAACCGCCTGGCCGTCGAGAAGCCCTAAACTGCGAACTGTGTGCGCGTCGGCGCGACCCCCAAACTCCTTGCGGCGCTGGTTTTACTGGCACCTTTGAATTATGCACCAAGGCTGATTCTTTCTTTCACCGAGAAGCTCAACCCGAAAACGACTCAGGGCTTCACCTGAAAAAAGCGCTAACCGCGTACGGCTCAATACAATGCTGCCATTGGGATGCGAGAAAGTCGGACTAAACCGGAGTACGCAGATATATGGTCTTTACATCCACGGAGGAATTTCAAGATGCTTCGCAGAACATTGTTAGCGGCCCTTTGGCTAGCGTCGATCTTATGGTCTGGCGATAGACTCTTCGCTGACATCCTGCTGCCCGGCGGGTCAATCACGGTGCCGGGTCTGAGCACAATCGGAGTCCCAGTCCCATTCACAGGCACGCTCACGCAAAACGACACGCTCGCTTTTACTGAGACTGGGAGCCCTTGCCTGCAATCACCAGCTTCCTACTGCACGAACGGAGCGGGCGTCGTCACAGTGGCTGGAACTTCGCCGGTGGGCGCTGCCACGACCTTCACCGGCACGTTCGGAGGAACAACGGCTAGTTGGGATTTCGGTGCCCTCCTGATGGAGATTTCCGGCGTGGGCACAGTTCAGATCTTCCAAGCCAATGCCGGCAATGGATTGGGTAGTGCAACCCCGCCTTCGAGCCTAACGCTTCCGGCAACCTCCCTTTCCGCACTCGGCTTCGGCGCCTTTAGCGAAGTGAACCCGACCATCACGTTCATCATGGCGGATAATTTCTATCCGGACAATTCAGGGAAGTTTGTCTTATCGCAGGTACCCGAACCAACAAGTGGCGGCCTGGTTGGACTTTTTCTCGGCCTTGGCGCCCTAGCCGGATGGGTTCGCCGAAGACGGTTGCAAAAGATCCGCTCCGTTTAACGTTTCAAGCTCCGACTGTTCCGTTTCAGCGAGTCCACTTGGTCGCGTTGTCGCTATACCGCTGAATGACCACCGCTCCTACCCGAGGTGATCGGCCATCCGCAGAAACGATAGCGTTGGGTCTTAAGTTAATCCTTATGAGGCCTTGCCTCCGCATGGGGCCTTGCCTCCGTCTGAGGATTCGATAGAATCATCCAGGACGGCCAGGCGGTCCAAAGGAGGTCGCGCCATGAATCTATCCGCTATAGCGGTCTTGACAGTCGCTTTGAGCGCGCCACTCGCGGCGCAGTGGCTCAATCACCCTACGCCCGGCATCCCGCGCACGCCTGGCGGCAAGCCGAACCTCAACGCCCCCGCGCCGCGCACCGCCGACGGGAAGCCCGATCTCTCAGGCCTTTGGAATAAGATTTCCCCAAAGTATTCCCGCAACATCGCCGCGGACCTGAAGCCAGGAGAAGTTCAGCCCTCGGTGGAGGCCTTGGTTCAGAAGCGCAAGGAAGATCTCGGCAAAGACTATATGAACGTGCTGTGCCTGCCGTTGGGTCCTGGCTACACCACCGACGCCGACAGCACTGGCGCTGAAATGATGAAGATCGTCCAGACTCCGGGGCTCATCATCATCCTCAACCCCGATCTCACGTATCGCCAAATCTATCTCGATGGCCGCGCTCTGGAGACCGCCCCCAATCCCAGTTGGATGGGATACTCCGTGGGGCACTGGGATGGAGACACTCTGGTAGTGGAGAGTTTCGGATTCAATGACCGCACCTGGCTCGATCACGATGGCCATCCGCACACCGAGGCGCTGCGGACGATCGAACGATACCGCCGTCGCGATTTCGGCAACATGGATATCGAAGTGACTCTATCCGACCCCAAGGTTTATGCCAAGCCCTGGACGGTCGCCGTCCGCGCGGAATTGGCCGCCGATACGGAGATGATCGAGTGGGTGTGCAATGAGAAAGGCAGTGGCCGCGAACACTATATTGGCCAAGCTTCCGACGAAACAAAGTCCGCGGTAAAGGTCGCCCCTGAAATCCTGGCGAAGTACGTGGGCACTTATGTGGAGCAGCCGAAGCTCTGGAGGCTCAAGCCCCGAGTCGTAGAGATCACGTTCACGGGAGGCGCATTGTTCGCCGATATGGATGGTAGGGGAAAGGTGCCCCTGGTCGCGCAGTCGGAAACCGGCTTTTCCGGCCTGTATGGGCTGGGTGTCGATTTCATCAAGGGCGACACCGGAGCGGCGACGGGACTCTTTGTAAAGCACGTGTCCGGCGACTACCGATTTGCGCGTAAGTAAGATAAGTGTAAAGCATGGCTCAGCGATTCCCTTACTGGGGTGCAATGGCCGCGCTCGTTCTGTTCGTAGCCATACCCGGCCAGGGCTCCCAGCCGGAGAAAGATACGATCTCTGTCTCGCCCGACCGTACACTCAGGGCGCGCGTTCACACCGATTTGCACAACGAGTCGAGCGTGCGCATCGAAGACACGCACAGCGGGGCCATCCTGCTCCTGCGCGATGACACCTCGTCGGATGGCGCCCACGGGCACGGCGTAGTCCACGGCGCCTGGACTTCCGATTCGCAGTTCTTCGTCGCCGGCCTGGAATCAACCAGCACGCACCCCGCTTGGGCCCATCCCGTTTGGGTATACTCCCGCGCGTCGAACCATGTCGTTGTTTTGTCGTCACTAGGTGTTACCGTGGTTGCCAAGTTCCAATTGCGCTCACCGGACATTCTCATGACTCGAGTGTTAGGGGGCGGTGCGAACGGGCGGAGATCGGGCCAGGCGTTTTCGATGAGCCTGCATACTCTCCTGACCAAAGGCCGCCAGAACCAATAGCAGGTTGAGTCACAATTGGCTCGCGTATATACTTGGCGGATGCGTTTCCCACTCGCGCGGCATACAGTCCTGACGATAGCCGCGGTGCTGGCGTTTTCCGGCGTTTCGATCGCACAATCGGTGAGGCCGGAAGCCGGACCCTTCGATGCTTCGCAGATCAACATGCAGGCGCCGCCCCCGCAGGGCACGGCCGTGCGCGCCGGCCGCCTGTTCGATCCCCGCTCTGGAACCAATCTGAGCAATTACGTAATCCTGATTCAGGGCGACCGGATCGCCGAAGTGGGGCCGGCCGGCAGCGTGAAGATTCCCGATGGCGTCCGGGTCATCGACCTTAGCCGCGCAACCGTGCTGCCGGGATTGATCGATCGCCATGTGCACCTGTTCCAGGAACAGCAGCCCAACGATTCGCGCGGTGCGTTCATCGGTTTAAACTACGCCCTGAAGGATATGATGGCGGGCTTCACCACGCTGCAGGACATGGGTTCTGCCTTTACCTATGCCGCAGTGGAGTTGCGCGACGCCATCAATAAGGGTACGGTCCCCGGACCGCGGCTGCAGGTGGCCGGCCCGCAGATCAACCCTCGCGGAGCTACTTACTATCCGGCGCCATCGGTCCCCACGCCGTTCGGTCAAGGCCCCGGCGCTGCCGTATGGCAGCTCACCAGCGACCTCAACTCGCCCTGGTTGGCGCGTGCCGCCGTGCGAGAGCATTCCCACTACGGCACCGACTGGATCAAGATTTACGAAACCGAGGATTACGAAGGCGGCGGCTATCCGCAGCCCGCGGGCGCCGGCGCGTTCCGGCCCGATGGCAAGATGATCCTGGTTCCTTCTTTGACGCTCGAAGAGAATCAGGCGATCGTGGACGAGGCGCACCGCCGCGGCCTGAAGGTCGCCTGCCATGCGTACGGCGGGGAGGGCTTGCGCAACTGTCTGGCTGCCGGTGTGGATCTGCCGATGCATCTCACGGTTGGCGTAACGGGAGCCGAAGGGCTTGACGATGAGACCATCCGGCTGGTCAAACAGCCTATGGCGGATGGCAAGCCGCGCGCGGTCAATCAGACGCTGTGGGATCTGATCGGTGACCTGGAAGCGCGCGATTTAAAGGCCAGCGGCGGCCGCAACACACGCTTCCGCCTTACGGAAATGAGCTTCAAAAAACTGGTAGCCGCTGGGGTTACTGAGGTGTTCGGCAGCGGCGCCTACACCGTTGGTCACGGAGTGCAGGCGTTCCAATTCGCATACTACGTGAAGTGGGGAATGAAGCCGGCCCAGGCGCTGCGCATGGCCACCAGCGATGCCGCCGACACGTTGAATTACGATCTGGGCAAGCACGTGGGCATCCTCGAGAAAGGCAGATTCGCCGACCTCGTCGCGGTGGCGGGTGATCCGCTCGCCGACATCACCGAGATGGAGCGCGTCAGGTTCGTGATGAAGGGCGGCGTGGTGTTTCGAAACGATCTCAAATAGTTATGACGCATCGATTGACTCGACGAAACCTGCTGGCAAGCGCCGGAGGGGCTTTGGGAGCGGCGGCGTTCTCCCCCAGTCGCGTAGCTGCGGCCGAATCCGATAGCGTAATGACCAGGCTCAGCGCCTACATGGGCGCGGCCAACGCCCGTGCCCTTCCGCAGGAGGCAATTGAGAAGACCAAGCAGCACATCCTCGACACCTTCGCTGCCATGGTCTCGGGCTGCGATCTTCCGCCGGCGCGCGTGGCTCTCCAATTCGCGCGCGCCCACGCCGGGGAGAAGGCGGCCACCGTAGTGGTATCCGGGGCACTTTGCGGGCCGATCGAGGCCGCCATGGTGAATGGTATGCTGGCCCATTCCGATGAGACCGACGATTCGCACGCTCCGTCGCAGTCGCACCCGGGATGTGCCGTGGTGCCCGCGGCATTTGCGGCCGGGGAGCAGTTCGATATCGACGGTGCGCGCTTTGTGCGGGCCGTGGCTCTGGGCTACGACGTTGGACCGCGGGTCGGAATGACGCTGGGCGGCCTGCCGTACCAGATGGCCACCCACCACAGCACGCATAGCATCTGCGGTACTTTCGGCGCCGCCGCGGCGGCCGCATGCGCAGCCGGGCTCACGGCCCAGCAGATGCGCTGGGTGCTCGATTACGCAGCGCAGCAAGCCGCGGGAGTCGCCGCCTGGCAGCGCGACACCGACCACATTGAGAAATCGCTGGTCTTCGCCGGCATGCCGGCACGCGACGGTGTCAGCGCAGCTCTCATCATTCAGCTGGGCGGCACGGGCGTGGAAGACATTTTTTCCGGCGCCGACAATTTCCTCCTCACCTTCAACCCGAAAGCCGATCCCGCCGGCCTGATCGACCGGCTTGGCGAGCGCTACGAAGTCACGCGGACCAACATCAAGAAGTGGACGGTTGGCTCGCCCGTTCAGGCGCCGCTCGACGCCCTGGAAAACCTGCGCAAGAAGCGGCCTTTCGAGGCGGCCGAGGTGCAGAAGGTCATCGTGCGAGTGGCCACCAGCGAGGCTAAGACTGTTAATAACCGCGAGATGCCCGATATCTCCTTGCAGCACCTGGTGGCCGTGATGCTGCTCGATAAGACGGTTTCCTTCCGCGCAGCCCATGACAAGACGCGCATGCAAGACCCGGCCGTCCTTCGCGAGCGAGCCAAGGTGGAATTGCTGCCCGATGAGGAACTGGAAAAGCTCTACCCACGGCGGGAAACCATCGTCGAAGTGACTCTGGTAGGTGGAACGAAACTTACCGAGCGGGTGGCCGCCGTGCGCGGGACTGCCGATAACCCGATGACTCACGACGAGGTGGTGTTGAAGTGCCGCGATTTGATGACGCCCGTCCTGGGAGCCGCGCGTTGCTCGCAACTGATCGAGCGCGTGATGAATCTCGAGAACGTGAAGAGCGTCCGGGAACTTCGGCCGCTACTGCAGAGGGCTTAAAACCGGGTCACTGACCGCAAGTTGACCGCGATTGACCGCAGCCTGAAGCGTCCACGTGATAGACTTCTCTTTCGATAAAGCCAACCATGCTCAGCCGCGCCGTTTTGTTGTTCACTCTCGTGCTGGTGATCGCCGGATTGTTATTTCCCGGTTCAGCCAGCGCCCACAACGTATCTAAACGGGATGCCAGCTTCGTGCAGTCGACCAAAGGCGCCGCCATCGCGCCCTTCGTCTATCTGGGCGCGAAGCACATGGTGACTGGTTACGATCACCTGGCGTTCCTGGTAGGTGTGATTTTCTTTCTCTACAAACTGAAAGACATTGTTCTATACGTCAGCTTGTTCACCCTCGGGCATAGCATTACCCTGCTCGCGGGCGTTCTGGGCGGCATCCATGCGAATCCGTATATCGTTGACGCCATCATCGGTTTGTCCGTGGTCTATAAGGCCTTTGACAACATGGATGGCTTCCAACGCATTTTCGGGTTTCAACCGAATACCAAATTAGCCGTTCTGATCTTCGGCTTGTTCCATGGATTCGGTCTGGCGACGAAGCTGCAAGAGCTGGACCTCGCCCGCAACGGATTGATCACCAACATCATCAGTTTCAATGTCGGTGTGGAAATCGGCCAGGTTCTGGCGCTCACTGCCGTGCTGATCGCGTTGAGCATTTGGCGAACGCGGAGCGGGTTCCTGCGCTATGCATTTGTGACCAATACAGCATTGATGGTGGTGGGCTTCGTTCTCGTCGGATACCAGCTCACTGGATACTGGGTAGTGGGTAAATCATGATGGAAGGGCCTTCGAAAGCTGCGATTGTGAAAGCGACTGCCATTGCTTTGGCGGTTGCTCTGGTGATTCTGTTTACCACCGTGCTACCCGCCGAATATGGCATCGATCCCCTGAAAACTGGCGCCGCGCTGGGTTTGACCGGGCTCTCGAAAGCCGCCGACAAGTCGGCGGCAGGGCGGGCGACACCGGTCCAAGCTGGAATCTACACGGCACAAACCGGAATTTATAAGACGGATTCGGAAGACCTGAGTCTCCGGCCGGACGAAGGAGTGGAGATCAAGTATCACATGCAAAAAGGTGCGGTGATGGTCTACTCCTGGAAGGCCGACGGGAAGGTTCAATTCGAATTTCATGGAGAACCGGATAAGAAACCCAATAAGGACTATTTCGAGAGCTACGAGTTGGACGACAAGGTAGGGCGGGATCATTCCTACGGTTCCTTCACTGCCCCGACAACGGGGATTCATGGCTGGTTCTTAGTTAACAAAGAGAAAAAGGAAGTGATGATCCATCTGTCAACGGCTGGCTTCTACGACTCCGCGAAGATGTATGCGGGCGATCCGCAGCCCGTGGATCTCACGATCGAGGATGCGAAGTAGCGCTCTACTTCGATCCCTTCTCTTCGGCCCGCGCTCCCGCCAGCACGCCTCTCAGCGCATAGTTGCCTTCCTGGCACGCATACTCAAAGATCGGCCCCTCGGTCTTGGACATGGGGACCTGCGCAGTCCAGGGTTTCGTGAAGGTGGTCGGGTCGTCTACCGTGAATTCGTACAGCATCGTCTCCGGATCCACGCGCGTGAACCGCTCTACCAGGTGAAATTTTTGGCCGGTTCCGCGGAAGGCGGCTTTACCGTTGAAATCGGCGGTGTCCACCACCAGAGTGTTACCCTCCCAGTGTCCGCGCGCGTCTCCCATCCACTGACGGATATTCGCTCCCAGATGCGAGCGGCCGTCCAAGGGAATGATGCGCACGTCGTGAATCATCTCGCTCAGAATCGTTACGTACCCCGGCGATTGGACGATGTGGTAGTTGTTATTGTACGCGCTGGGAAGCATGGGCGGTCCGGCGGTAGCCCACGAAAGGCAACGCTCCGCCAAAGGACGGTCTTCAGGACCATCGAAAGCATGTAGCCGGGCATGTTCGCGGTTCGCTTCGATTCGCTTCTGAGCCTCCGGAGTCAATGGAGGAATCAACCCATCCGGCGGATCGACGATGAGCGATGTTCGCCGCGTTCCCACCACCTTTGTTCCGCGGTCGTACCAAAACTCGTTGTAGGCGCGTCCCAGGTCGGCGTCGGCCCCTCCGTCGCGGCGGTCGCGGTTGTTCTGCGTCAGTTGTTTCTTTTCGTACTCGGCTGCTTCCTTGTCCGTCAGGGTCGGCTTGCCAGCCAGGTCGGCGGGACGTTCCAGAGGTGTAATGGTGGCGCTGGTCCAGATTCCTTCGATGTCGGGCTGCCCATCCGGCGTGCGCGGCGGGGTCCAAGTCCTATTGGCGGATTTTGTGGTTTGGCCGAAAGCGCCGGCGGCCGCCAGTAGCAGCACTACCGCCATACGCGGCGCCCTGCGGAATCGTTCGCTCATCGAAAACCTCCATCAGACGGTTGTTTTCGATCGTATTCTTGGAACCTGCCCGATGTCAAACCGCTCTTCGCGCGCACCGGCCGCGCTGTCCTGATATGTTGGATTCATCTCCATTCATAAAGCTGCCATTCCCGAGGACCCGGAACCGCGCTGGCCGGCGGCGGTTGCGATGCTGGCCATCGTCGGCCTGCGCTTCTTTTTGCCCGCCGCGCTGAGCGTGGGGCCCGATTGGGCCATGGCCCCGGTGGTGGTGGCGTTGCTGGTACCCAGTATCTGGATGCATCAGCGGCACCGGCACCGACCTAACCAGATTCTGGGCTACATTCTGTTAATCCTAGTCACGGCCGACATGATCACTTCTTTGGGCTTGCTGATTGCCCGGTTGCCGACTCATAAGGAGACGCCGCGGGAACTGCTCGTTGCTGCCGTAGGACTGTGGACCAGCAACGTCCTGGTATTCGCATCCTGGTATTGGCGGCTGGACGGCGGCGGCCCCAACGTTCGGGAACACCAGCCACACCACGAGGACGGGGCCTTCCTGTTCCCCCAGATGACAATTCGCGACCGTGGCTGGAAGCCCGGGTTTGTCGACTACCTGTTTCTCGCCTTCAATACGAGCACTGCGTTTTCGCCCACTGACGTGCCGGTGCTGTCGCGCTGGGCGAAGGCGATGATGATGGTCCAGTCGTCCATATCGCTGGGCACAGTGGTCATTCTGGCCGCGCGGGCGGTGAATGTTTTGTAGCAGCCGTGCCCGCTGTATACTGTGGAGCGAAGAAACCTATGCGGAAATCATCCTTCTGTGCCGCCGTGCTTTGCACCTTGCTTCTAGCGACTGCTCCCCTTTTGGCCCATCATTCCTTCGGCGCCGAATACGATGCCAACAAACCTGTCACCATCAGCGGTGTCGTCACCAAAGTCGAATGGACCAATCCCCACAGCCACTTTTACATGGACGTAACCGATAGCAAGGGGAACACGGCCAACTGGAAATTCGAAGGCTATCCTCCTGGGGTCCTCTCGCGGACCGGGTGGAAGAGAGACGCCACGTTGAAGCCGGGTGATCGAGTCACGGTGTTTGGATGGCTCGCTCGCGACGGCACCAATTGGGGACACGGGCGACAGGTCACTTTTGCGAATGGCACCAAGCTGTTCTATGGGCCTCCGGCCGGCACGGGCGAGGGTGGCGACAAACCGGCGGTCGATGTGAAGTGAGGGAGCCATGAAGCGAAGCATCCTGACATTGTGGTTCGCAATCCTGGCGGCGCTGCTGGCCGCCGGGCAACTCGGCGCGCAGAGCGCCAACGCCACGAAATCCGCCGTGCCCCGCGCCGCCGACGGAAAGCCCGACCTTACCGGAGTCTGGCAGCCCGCCAGCACCATCCGAGGATCTTGGGAAGAAGCCAATACCGGGACGGGACTCGGCGGAACAGGCAAGGACTCATCCGCTCCGGTAGCTGGCTCCTCTGCCGACCGCCACGGCGAGGGTGCGCCCTATCAACCCTGGGCCGCCAAGAAGGTGCTGGAGTCGTTCAACAAGCGCGGCATTGACGATCCCACGGCGCGCTGTCTCCCCGCCGGAATTCCCCGCCTCCATTCGTTCGGCCTGTTCCCCGTGCAGATCGTGCAGACCCCGAAACAGGTGATCATCCTGTATGAATACATGAACGTGTTTCGTGTGATTCCATTGAATGCGAAACATTCCGAGGATGCGGAGCCGGCCTACCTGGGCGACTCTGTGGGTCACTGGGAAGGCGACACGCTGGTGGTAGACATCACCAGTTTCAACGACAAGACCTGGTTGTTAGGAGCGGGAACGTTCCACTCCGACAAGCTGCACATCACCGAGCGATTCACGCGAGTGGACAAGGATCAGATCAACTACGACGTGGTCATGGAAGATCCCAACGTGCTGACCAAGCCCTGGCCCTACCACTCCACCATGATGCTGCGTGACGGGACTCGCTTGCACGAGTCAGTTTGCGCGGAGAACAACCTCGACCCGGACCGCTACGAGCAGCTACTGAAGCAGGGCGTCAAGATCGAGCGGCAGTAGTTCGGCCCCACATTTCACGTCTTCACATCTACTGGGGGCGTACCGTAGGTGTGGAACGACTCGATGGTCTTCAGGCCCCACGCCTGGCCCTTCTTGCGCTCCGCCTCGGTCCAGCGGATGGGCTTCCAATCGGGCGCCAGGATCAGGCGCGCGCCGGCGTTCGCTACTTCCACGCGGTTTCCGCCCGGCTCGTACACATAAAGGAAGAACGTCTGTTGGATGGCGTGCTTGTGCGGGCCGGTCTCGATGTACACGCCGTTCTCCAGAAAAACATCGGCCGCCAGCAGGACTTCTTCACGGCTGTTCACCGCGTAAGTCACATGGTGCAGCCGCCCCTTTGTGCCGGTGTGGTCCTTACTGTACGCGAAGTCGTAGCTTTTGTTCGTACAGGTCATCCACATGGCGGCTTCCACGCCGCTGTCCAACACAATCTGCTCCGTCAACCGGAAGCCCAGGTACTTCTCAAAAAACTGACGGTTGGCTTCGATGTCCACGGCCAGGCCGTTCCAGTGATCGAGCCGGCGCACGTTGACGCCTCGCGCCGGAAACTTCTGCGCCTGGTTCTTCAGCGCCGGACGCAGCTCGGGCGGCGCCTCATACCACTGCGTCTCGTAGTAGAGCTCGATCTTGTGGCCGTCCGGATCGCAGCAGACGAAGGCGGGTCCGTGTGCCAGGTCGCCCTTCGTCCAGCCGATGTCAAAGCCGGAACCCTGAAGCGCCGCCACGCGCCGGTCGAGCGCCTGCGGGCTGCGCGCGCGGTAAGCCACATGTCCCAGGCCCGGCGATTTCGATGCGGTCAGTTTCAACGAATGGCGTTCGTAGTCGTCGTATGCACGCAGGTAAACGGAGTCGCCTTCGCGCCCTGACTCGGTCAACCCCATAACATCGACAAAGAAGCGCAGGCTCTCGTCCGGCTTGGGAGTGAGAAGCTCCAGGTGGCCGAGGTGGGCCAGATCCATGATGGGTTCATTTGGCATAAGCGAAGATTCTAACCTACCGGACTGTGGTTTTGGCCATCAGATGCCCACACCCCGCATGTGCTGTTCCGGATAGCGCGTGCCGGCAGCTACCCCGACTGGCGCGATCTCCTCCAGACTCTTCAGATCCCCGGGTGAAAGCTTGACGTCCAGCGCCCTGATGTTTTCGTCCAGATATTGGATCCGCTTGGTTCCGGGAATGGGCACTAGATCCTCGCCCTTCGCCAGCACCCAGGCGAGCGCCAGTTGGGCCGGTGTACACCCTTTCTGCGTGGCAACCCGTCGGATGCCATCGACAATCCGTTGATTCTTTTGCATGTTTTCGTCCTGGAAGCGCGGCGAAAACTTGCGGAAGTCCGTGGGGTCGAGGTCGTCGGGCGTTTGAAACCGACCGGTTAAGAAGCCCCGGCCCAATGGACTGTAAGGAACGAAGCCAATTCCCAATTCGCGGCACGTGGGTAAAATGGCCTCTTCGGGTTCGCGTGTCCACAACGAATACTCGGATTGCAGTGCCGCGACCGGATAGGTGACGTGCGCCCGGCGGATCGTCTGCTCGCCCGCTTCCGAGAGCCCCAGGTACCGGACTTTGCCCTGCTCGATCAGCCGCGCAATAGCTCCTACGGTTTCTTCGATGGGAACTTTGGGATCGACGCGGTGCTGATAGTAGAGATCGATGGTGGAGATGCGCAGCCTGCGAAGACTGGCTTCGCACGCTTGCTGGACATATTCGGGGCGGCCGTTCACGCCGATGAAGGACCCGTCGGTTCCACGGACATTGCCGAATTTGGTGGCCAGGATGACTTCGTGGCGGCGCTTCTCGATCGCGCGGCCTACCAGTTCTTCATTCTTGCCCAAACCATACACGTCGGCGGTATCGAGGAACGTGATACCGCGGTCGATGGCGTGGTGAATGGTGGCGAGGGATTCGTGCTCGTTGGTATCACCATAGAACTCGGACATTCCCATGCAGCCGAGACCCTCGGCAGATACGACCAGCGAACTTTTTCCCAGGCGACGATAGTGCATATGGCGGCTCCTTAAGCCTCACACTAGCACGACAAGGCGGTAGAGCAGGCCAACGGTAAGCCAGCGACGTTGGCAATGAGCGTGCAAAACGTGGCCCCGTGACTCCCGATGGTTATTCGAAATCATGATGCAGGTACAGGAGTTTGCGGACGTCCGTCGCGGGGCCGGCGGCGTGCTGTGGACTCACGGGTGTGGCAGTGGAGCACCACCGATCGGGAACACCTTTAATAAGCCCTTGCTATAATTGGGAATTCTCAAACGTCTCGCGTCCTTAGACAGATTGCGCATGAAGTGTATTCCGATTTTGCTTTTGAGCATGTCGGCTGTATTAGCCGACGATTTTACGACAGGACAAGCCGCTAGAGCAGTCATCGGGCAGCCGACCTTCACCACACAGAGTGATCAGTCCAGCGCCACCGTTCTCGGCGCCATGAGCGGTCTGGCGTACGCCGCCGCCACCGACACTCTGATCGTGGCGGACTCCAATCGCGTCTCGTCCTCACCCATCAACCATCGCGTGCTGTTGTTCAAGAATATTTCCAGCACGTTGCCCGCGCCCACGGCCGATTTGCCGTACCTTATCAAGTGCCCGGTCTGCGTGGGCCAGGCCTCGGTGGTGCTCGGCCAGCCGGATTTTGTGACTACCACCGACCCCACGCCGGTCATTACTCAGAGCAATCTGCGTACACCAACTGCCGTGACGTCGGATGGCGTGCATCTGGTGGTGGCTGACACCGATCACAACCGCGTTCTGATCTGGAACAGTATCCCGTCGACCAACGATCAGCCCGCGGACGTGGTCGTGGGCCAAGCCAATTTCACCAGCGGCAGCATCCCGGGCAATACTCCGACTGCCAATTCGATGCGCGGGCCGCAAGGTGTCTGGCTCCAAAATGGCAAGCTGTACGTGGCGGATACGCAGAATAACCGCGTTCTGATCTTCAACCGCATTCCTACCACGAACGGGGCGGCCGCCGACGTGGTGCTGGGACAGCCGAACATGACCACCTTTGTCGAGCCGGACCTGACACAGCAAAAGACCGGAGCGCTGGCCACGAATCTGCTCAATCCGGTTTCGGTAACCTCGGACGGAACGCGTCTGTACGTGACCGACTTAGGATTCAACCGGGTGCTGATCTGGAATAACATCCCCTCCACCAACGCTCAGGCGGCAGACGTAGTGGTCGGCCAACCCGACATGGTTAGCGCCGTACCGAACAATGCCTTCACGACTTCCACCAATGCCGCTGGTCAAACGATTGAGACCCCGGTGCTTTGCACGGTTTCCAACGGCACGGACGCCAATGGTAATCCGACCTATCCGCCAGAGTGCAACTTCACGCTCAATTTTCCCCGCTTCGCTCTTTCTGACGGGCAGCGATTGTTCATCGCCGATGGAGGCAACGACCGCGTTCTGGTGTTCGAACAAATTCCGACCCAAAATGCCCAGGCGGCCGATGTCGTAATTGGACAACTGGGGGGCCAGATCAATCAGGCGTATGACGGTGTCGATTCTCTGCGCACGCCCGTATCGATGGCTTGGGACGGCACGAACCTTTATGTGAGCGACACCTTCAACCGAAGGATCAACGTCTACTCCATTGGCGCCAACAATATTCCCTATACCGGCGTCCGAAACGCGGCCAGCCTGGCGATTTACGCGGTAGGCGCCGTGACCATCGCCCTAAATGCGAGCGCCTCGATTACAGCGGGAAATGCGGCGACGATAGTGATTGGCAACTCGGCTACCAACGCCGCCACCTGTACGGCCCCCACCGCCACCACAACCGGTACGACTTCCACCAACTGCGGCCCGGCTTATACCTATGAAGTGCAAACCAACGACACGCTCAACAACATTGTGAATGGGCTGACCAACCAGATCAACTCCGGCAGCGGCGACGCCAACGTCACGGCATCGGCCGATTTTCCTGACGAAGAAATCATACTGACGGCTAAGAGCGAAGGCACTGACGGCAATAACGTCACCATCAGTACCACGGTTTCGACGAGTGCCACGATTACAGCCACTGCCACCGGCGCCACGCTGACGGGCGGCGCCGATGCGGCCAAGATCGCCCCGGGAACCATAGTGTCGATCCTCGGCAGCGGTAGTCTCTCGTTCAACACGGCCACGGCTGATCTGAGCAAAGGTTCGCTCCCCACCAGGCTGGGCGGTACCGAGGTGTTCTTTAACGGTATCGCGGCGCCACTCTTCTATGTTTCTCCAAGCCAGATTAATGCGCAGGTCCCTTGGGAAGTGGGTGACCAAACCAGTATCAACGCATATGTGCGATCGGTTGATCCCACCGGACACATACAGGTCACCACACCGGTTGCGGTGACCATCGTGACGCAGAATCCGGGAATCTTCACGCAACAGATACCTTCGACAGGAAACCTGAAGCCTGGTGTCGTCTTGCATTCATCCAGCCATGCGAACGGCGTGGTGCTGATTGACGGCACCATTACACCGAACGATGTCGCAACTGTAAAGATTGAGGACCGGTCGTACAACTACACCATCCAGGTTGGCGATACGCTCGACACCGTCCGCCTGGCACTGACCGCCTTGATCAACCAGGATCCTAAGGTGACGGCCGTCAGCAGCTCCACCTTTGCGACCAATCTGATCATCCAGGCGCGGGTTCCGGGACCTGACGGCAACAATATCCCATACTCGGCTACCAGCACGCACGCCAGCGGCACCGCCACCCTGATCATGACCGCGACCAATTCCACCCTGTGTTGCGCCAATATCGCCGGCAGCCCGGTGACCCAAGATAATCCGGCGGTGCCGGGAGAGACTCTTTTGATCTACGCCACCGGACTGGGTTTGCCGGTGGTGGACGCCAGCATTCAGCCCTTGATTAATACAGGCGTAGCCTATCCTGCCAACGGGCCGGTAACCGTGCCCTTGAATTTCGTCTCGTCGTTGGCCGGTGGCAGCACCGCCAACATTCTTAGGGCTGGGCTCCAACCGGGTACAGTGGGAGTCTTTGAGATCCTGCTGCAGCTCAATACTTCGCTGCCCACCGATCCAGTAACGCAGATCCATATCGCGCAGGACATCTATCTAAGCAACATTGTGACTTTCCCGGTGGTCAGTCCCGGGGCTACTCCACAGTAATTTTCCGCCGAAAAGCTGAGTTGAAAGTCCGATGGGGTGAAATTGCGCAGGCAGGTATTGCGTGTCTATCTTTCACGCACCCCCGAAGATACACACGCATAAAAACACGAAGGGCGCGGAAGTTGCTTCCGCGCCCGGGTGTCTCCAAAGTTTAGGCGGCGTTAGCCAAGAACTCGTCGATCGACTCGCCGGGTTCGGCCTCAAACTCGTGCCGGTCTGCCGCTTCCTGACACCGGATGCAGTATTTCGTCCAAGGCACGGCATCCAGCCGTTTGGGCTTGATGTCTTCCTCGCAATGCATACAGACGCCGTAACTGCCGTCGGCAATTCGCTTTAGTGCGCCTCGAACGTTACGCAGCAGATTCGACTCGCGGTCGAGGTTGCGGATGGCGAGCTCGCGCTCACCGGCCAATTGCACCTCATCCAACGCGTCAGCGGACTTTTCAATGGCGATATCCTCACGATTCAGGAGACCGATCGACAGTTCGGCCTGTTTGGCCTCCAACATTTTCTTGTATTTTTCCATCTCGCTATGTGACATTGCCTCTCCCTTCGTCAACCGGTTTCTCTTTGTATTTGTTCTCTTTAGCGATCTTTCCGCACCAATATAGACGGAGAATCACGGTAAAAGTTTCACCGTGCGGGCCCCCTTCTTTAGGGCCATTCGCTTTGTCGTGTTTTCACCCAACAACGTTTTCACGAGTCCATTTGTAAGCAATCAACATGCCAAAGCTGCGGCGACCTTCGGTGTGGTTCCGAACTGGGTTCGCAACTTCATGTCTTATCGTCCGCAGTGCTACTATCTCTCTTGGAAACCCCTACCAAAAGAGCAAGCCTGCGCTCTTGGTGGCTCAGCGCGCGGTTCCCTCTCACCGCATGTACGTTTTTCTTCCTCGCCGGGATAGCTTTTATTCCTCGTCTCGGGATGCAGAATGACGAGGCCCTGTTCGCCTCCCCTTGGTTTCAACCGAAGTGGGAAGAGTACGGTTTGCAAGTGGGCCACACCCGCCTTCCGTTGATGCTCATGAACTATCTGGGCACCGTTAAATCCTGGATCTATCGCCCGCTATTCCACTGGTTTGGCACAGGCGAGTCAGTCACACGAATCCCAGTGTTGCTGGCCGGCGTGGCCAGCGTGTGGCTGTTCTATCTGTTGTTGCGCCGGGTAGCCGGCGAGCGCGCCGCTACGATTGGATGCAGTTTGCTCGCCGCGGATGCAAGTTATCTGTTGACTACCTGCTTCGACTGGGGACCCGTGGCCTTGCAGCATCTTCTGCTGGTTGGGGGCTTGCTGCTGCTGGTGCTGTTCTGGCAGGACGGCAACGAACGGGTCCTGGCCGCGGGCTTCTTTCTGCTGGGGTTGGCTGTATGGGACAAGGCCTTGGCTGTTTGGAGCCTGAGCGGTTTCGCGGTCGCCGCCCTGGTCACGGTTCCCCGCCAGATCCGGAAAGTCTGGACAATGCGGCGCGCGGCGCTGGCTGCGGCGGGGTTCTTTGTCGGCTCGTTGCCACTAATCGTCTACAATCTGGACACTCGTCTGGGGACCTTACACGGAACGGTAGCCTACGACGCCTCGGCGTTAACCAAGAAGGTTTACATCATGGGCGTGACGTTTGACGGCTCGGGGCTGTTCGGATGGGTTACGGCTGACGCGCCGCCGCAGCCTCATACGCCCCAAGGGTGGCTCGAAACAGCTTCGGTCCGTCTTGCCACTCTGGCCGGCAACCCTGAGAACAGCCTTCTGCTGTACGCCTTTGCGGCCGCCCTTTTGCTGGCGCCTTTGGCGCGGGGGGCGGATCTTCGCGCAATCGGTTTTGCCCTGATCGCCATGGCGGTGGCCTGGGGCCAGATGCTGTTCACGGCGACAACCGGCACCAGCCTCCATCACACCATCCTGCTGTGGCCGCTTCCCCAAATGGTGATTGGTGTTTCGTTCGCGGCGGCTTCGCGGCGTTTGCGCCGGGCGGGTACAACGCTGCTCGCTGTCACCATGGTGGTGGTGGTCGGGTCGGGTCTGGTGGTAATCAACCAGTACTACGCCACGATGGTACGAAACGGCGGCGCCCAAAATTGGTCAGACGCCATCGACCGATTGTCGGACTATATGAAGGGAGTCAAAGCATCGACAGTCTGGTGTGTCGATTGGGGGATTCTCGACAGCCTGCGCTTGCTCAACCGGGGCAGGCTACCACTCCGCGTTACGGACGTGTCGAGCGCACAGCCGTCTCCACAAGCACTGCGAGAGATCGATGCGGCTATCGCACTTCCGAGCAGTGTTTTCCTGGCACATACGCCCCGAATGGAGTTCCTGGCCGGGGTCGAGGCACGCCTCGAGCGAATGGCCGCGACCGACGGTTACCGCCGCGAGGTGCTGACGGTGATTTCGGATTCGTACGGACGACCGAGTCTGGAAGTCTATCGGTTTGTCGTGAAGGAACGGTAGCTGTAGCTCGTCTTGACCCCATCACAGACTACCTGTCATACTCAGTACTTTCGCCTTTCGCGTACCACCATATGACCACTGCAACTATCACTGCTACTGCTGCCGCTGCGTCTGAAGCGGCTTGGGATTCGATCCAGGGCGCATACGATCTTCAAGTGCATGTCGCGCCGGATATCATTGCGCGGCGGATCGACGATCTGGGCCTGGCGAAGGAGTTCCTGGGACGAGGCTTGAAAGGCTTCGTGCTGAAGTCCCATTACATGTCGACGGCGGAACGTGCCAAGGTGGTGACGGCGGCGGTTCCCGGTATCCAGGCGTACGGAGCGATCACGCTGAACCATTCTGTAGGCGGGCTGAACCCGGTGGCGGTGGATATCGCGGGGCGCTCCGGCGCCAAGATTGTGTGGTTCCCAACTGTCGACGCGGAGAATGAAACTGCCGGTTTACCGACAGGCGGCAACAAAAAGCTGCCGTTCTGGGCGGAAATCCAACGCGAGATTTCCGCCATGGGGATTGCGCCGCCTCGGATGACGGTGCTTGATGACAAGGGGCAACTGACACCGGCGACGCGGTCATGCATCGAGCTGATCGCCAAGCACGACATGATCCTGGCTACGGGCCACTTGGGCCGCAAAGAGATCTTCGCTCTGGTGAAAACCGCCCGCGAGATGAAAGTGCGCAAGGTGCTGGTGACGCATGCCGAGTTTCCGTCCCAGAACCTCAGTGCGGACGAGCAAGTGCAACTGGCCGACCTGGGCGCTTCCATCGAACACTGCTTCACCACCATGCACACCGGGAAGGCTACTTGGGCCGGTGTGATCGATGCCATCCGTGCAGTGGGACCGGAGCGGTGCCTGCTCTCCACCGACCTGGGACAGACCATCAATCCCCCAGTGGCGGAAGGATTTGCGCTGTTTGCGCAGACATTGCTGGACGGCGGTTTCAGTGTCGCCGAGGTCCGCCGTATGGCGGCCACCAACTCCGCTGCGTTAGTCGCGTAGCGTACCATGGAAGATTGCGAGCGATATGGCTGAAGAGAAGAAGACTGTTCTTGTGTTTAGCGCCCACGCGGCCGATTTTGTGTGGCGCGCCGGAGGGGCGATCGCGCTGTACGCCGATCGCGGATACCGCGTGCGCATCATCTGTTTGTCGTATGGAGAGCGCGGCGAATCCGAGCGGTTGTGGAAGATCCCCGGCATGACGGTGGAGAAAGTGAAAGAGGACCGGCTGGCGGAATCGGGCCGCGCGGCGAAGCTTCTGGGCGCTGAGATCCGTTTCTTCGATATGGGTGACTACCCCATCGTCCCCAAGGAAGAGGACATGGTGGAGCTGGTGAACGAGTACCGCGAGCACAAGCCCGCGATCGTGCTGACGCATAGCTTCGAAGATCCGTACAATATGGATCATCCGATGTGCAATGACCTGTCGCTGAAAGCCCGCGTGTACGCGCAAGCGTCAGGTTACCCGGCCAAGGGCAAGGGCAGCCAGGACGATGCGCCGCCGGTTTTCATCTTCGAGCCACATCAGCCGGAGCAGTGCAATTTCAAGCCGCAGGTGCTGCTGGACATCACGCCGGTTTGGGAGCGCAAGCTGAAAGCCATGGAATCGATGGCCGCCCAGGAGCATCTGGTTCGGTACTACACTGGTTTGGGCGAGCGCCGCGGCGTACAGGCCGTGCGCAACTCAGGCAAGAGAAACATCAAGTACGCGGAGGCCTTCCAGAGGATCTATCCGCAGGTGACGGATCAGTTGACATGAGCCACAAGATTGTTCGCGGGATTGCGCGGCCGGACGCCGCGGTGGTGAAGGTGCTGGGGAATTGCGGCGTGGCCACGGTGCACGAAGCCCAGGGGCGCACGGGCCTGCTGCGACCCTACATGCGGCCCATTTATCCGACGGCGAAGCTGGCGGGGCCGGCGGTTACGATTTCCATCGCTCCGGGCGACAACCTCATGATTCACGCATCGATCGAGGTCTGCAAACCGGGTGATGTATTGGTGGTGGCGCCGACTTCGGAGTGCACCGACGGCTATTTCGGAGAGCTTCTGGGAGTTTCCTGTCAGGCGCACGGAATTGCCGGGTTGATCATTGATGCGGGCGTGCGCGACACGGCCGAGTTGACCGAATTGAAGTTTCCGGTCTGGTCGAAGGCCGTGTCCTCGCAGGGCACGGTTAAGAATGTGCCGGGCGACGTGAATATTCCGGTGGTTTGCGCGGGCGCGCTGATTAACCCCGGCGATGTGGTGATCGCCGACGCGGATGGCGTGGTGGTGGTGCCGCGCGAGGCGGCCGCTGAAGTGGCCAAGGCCAGCGAAGCGCGCATTGCCAAGGAAGAGAAGACCCGCGAGCGTCTGCGTAAGGGCGAATTGGGTTTGGATTTTTACGGCCTCCGCGCCAAATTGGGGGAACTCGGTGTCGAGTTCGTGGATGAGGCTGAGAGTAAGAGTATAGGATCGTCGAAGTGAACCGCGGGGCAGCGCCGGGCTAAAGCCCGGCAGCAGGCTGAAGCCTGCCCCACTGAGAGAGGCACATCATGGGAAAAATCGTAGCGGCAATGGCAACGGTGCATGCGCCGCAATTGTTTACGCGTCCGCCGAGTGAGGACCCGGCGCAGCTGGATGCCGATATCGCCGCCATGCAGCAACTTGGCAAGACGCTTGATGAGACCAAGCCGGACTTGGCCATCATCATCGGCAGCGACCACCTGGAGACGTTTTTTCTTTCCTCGGTTCCGACCTTTGCGGTAATTGCGGGCGAGCGGACCAACGCCACTTTCGCGGGCCGCGATTACAGTATTCCGACGCACCTGCCGTTTGCCGAGCAGATGCTCGATTCGCTGGTGGCCGATGGCTTCGACATGGCCTATTCACAGGACGCCGTGCTCGGCCACTCCTTTGCCGCCGTGTTCGAATGGGTCATCGGAGGCCGCAGCATTCCGTTGGTGCCGATTTTTGTCAACACCTACCTGCCGCCCCTGCCCTCGCCGCGGCGCGCCGAAGCGCTAGGAAAGGCCATCAAGAAAGTGATCGACTCACGCCCCGAGAAGGTGGCAATCATCGCCAGCGGCGGCATGTCGCACTATCCGGGAACGTGGAAGTATCCGCAGCCGGCTTTCGATTTCGATTATTGGGCCATCGCTCACATGGAGCGCGGCAATCACGACGCGCTGTTGGACTGCACGATCGAGCAATTGGACGAAGTGGGCAACACCGAAATGCTGCCGTGGCTGATTATGTTCGGCGCCATCGGACGGACGCCCGGCGAGTTGATCACATACCAGCCGACGTGGCACCACGGTCACGCGGTGATGCAATTCATTCCAACTCGCAAGACGGCGCCCACGGGCGATGCGCCCAAGCCCAAGTGGGATTTCCAGAACCTGGGTGGGTACCAATTCTATAAGCACCCGGCTCCTGCCTCCTATCCCCTGAATAAGCTGATCTACGACCTGCGGCACAAGCAGCGGCTGCGAATCAGTCTGCTGGAAAACCCCAAGGCCGTGGCTAAGGATTACGGGTTAAAGCCCGAGGAGATGGAGAAGATCGATACGCTCGCCGACGAGAGCATCGACGTATTCCGATCGCTCAAGTCTCATCCGCTGGTGGAATTGGGGGCGCACCCGCTCGGTCTCCTAATGTGCCTGGTGGTGGTGCAGGCGGAGGGCCGCCGGTTGAAGAAGGAGAAACAACAACAGCAAGAGGTGACGAAGTAGCCATGAAGGTTGGCGTTGCAGGGCAGGGCGCTTTCGGGGTGAAACACCTGGAGGCGATGCAGAATATTCCAGGCATCGAAGTGATCACGCTGGCGGGGGGCAGTCCCGCCTCCACCGAAGAGGTGGCGAAGAAGTTTAAGATCCCGCATTGGACCTCGAACATTACCGAGAGCCTGAAGCAGCCGGGCCTCGAAGCGATGATCCTGGCATCGCCGACGCAGGTGCACGCGGCGCAGGGAGTGGAGTGCATGCGCGCCGGGAAACACGTGCACATCGAAATCCCCATTGCCGACACCCTGGCGGATTCCGAGATGCTCGTGAAGGTCGCCAAGGAAACCGGCGTAGTTTGCATGGGCGGACACACCCGCCGTTTCAATCCCAGCCACCAGTGGGTTCATAAGAAGATCAAGGCCGGCGAACTCAAGGTACAGCAGATGAATGTGCAGACCTACTTCTTCCGGCGCACGAATATGAATGCCGCCGGCAAGCCGCGGAGCTGGACGGATCACTTGCTGTGGCACCACGCCTGCCACACCGTGGACCTGTTCCAGTATCAGACCGGCGAGGTGGTTTCGGAATGCTACGGCGTGCAGGGGCCGAAGCACCCCGAGCTGAAAATCGCCATGGACGTGGGCATCGTCATGAAGGTGCCTTCGGGCGCGATTTGTACTCTTTCGCTGTCCTTCAACAACAAGGGACCGATCGGCACGTTCTTCCGCTACATCTGCGACAACGGCACCTACCGGGCGTATTACGACGACCTGGTGGATGCCGAGGAGAACAAGATCGACGTGTCGAAAGTGGATGTATCGATGAACGGCATCGAACTCCAGGACCGTGAATTCTTCGCCGCAATCAAAGAGAAGCGCGAGCCCAACGCCAGCGTCCAGCAGTGCTTCACGGCGATGCAAGTGCTGGATAAATTGGAAAAGATGCTGGAAGGAAAACAGCGGGCGGCGGGGTAGTTCCTGCCTTAAAACGGGCACGCTACAGCATGCCCCACGGTTGGCTACCGCACACTCACCGTTCCAGTGGCCGCAATCTTCGCCGCTGCGTCGGCGGGGACCTTCCACTCCCGGTCGAACCGTCCCTCTGCAGCTACCTGGGCCAGTGAGCCCTTGAAGATCACGTAGTCGCCGAGGGTCGCCAGTTCCGCAAAGATGGGCGGGGCGTAGGGATTCACCGGGCGGCCGGCATCTTCGAAGTCGGTCCACCAGGGAAGGCCGGAGCTGACGAGCGCATAGTGTTTGCCTAGCGCGGCGACGAACAGCAGGCCGTAATCCGCGGCGCCGGCGGAGAGCGCGAGTGGCAGGCGGTCGACAAAGCGCGCGATCAGCGAATTGGTTTCGCGCGTTCCAAACAAAATCAGCGAATCGGAATCCAGTTCCTCGTCAGTAACGGCAATGTCCGGCTTCACAGGGAAAGAGAGCTGTAGAGATTCGCGGGGACTGGACCAGTGAGCGGCCGTCTCGGCGGTCCGGCGGCGGAAGTCTAACTCGGCGGGAGAGGGGTCGCCGCCGGTGCCATAGACATAGATGTGCCGCTCGGAAACGGCCGCGGCGATCGGCCCCTCCAATCCGCGTCGCTTTGCGGAGGGAGCAGCCAGGCCGGCCACCCAACGGCCCGCCTGCTTGTGAAACGAGAGGGAACCGGGCCTGACCGTGAACAGGGCGCCATCAATCAGCAGCAAGGACACCGGACGGTCGGGAGACAGGGTGAACCCATCCAGGTTGCGGGTTTCGACCTGCACCTCACCGGCGCCGGCTTGCCGGGCGTCGATGGAAGCCTCCACACCAGGCGTAAGGGCGTCCACGCGCACCCAGTAGGCCGAAGCGTAGCGATACGAATCGGTCACGAACCGGACGTGCTGCGGATAACGATCGCGGCGAAACTGGCCGAACCAACTGAACACGCCGCCATCCTTGTAAGCGAAATCCCAGGCGTTGTGGCGCACGGCGGGGTACTCGATGTAGTCGGCTGCGACTCCGACATCCAACAACCAGCGTTGCCACAGGCGGGAAGATGCCACGGGAACCACGGGATCCTGCTCACCGTGGAACAGGCGCACGGGAAGGTTAAGTGCATTCAGAGCCAGCGCGGCGATCTCGGGGGACGGTGCCGGACAAACAGGAGCCACCGCCGCCCACACGTCGGGACGGGTCAGGGCCAGCCGCAGCGCCCCTGCGCCGCCCATGGAAATGCCCGTAAGATACACGCGATCCTGGTCCACCGGAAAACGGCGTTCGAGATCGGCAAGGAGGTCATAGACGTCGGTTTCGGCGATGCCCGTATACCCCATGCCGCCGCGAGCCAGCGGTGACGCCACGATGAAATCGAGATCGGGCACTGCTCTGGCGGATAGCAGCGAGAACCGCGCTCCTTCGACAGCCCGGCTGGAGAGGGCCAACACCTGAAGCAGGTTGAGTCGATGATTCGACTCTTCCGAATGAAGGCTAATGACGACCGGGTACTTTTTTCCAGCCTCGAGAGACTTGGGAAGATATAGGGAGTAGGGCTGTTCGGAAGCGTCCACGCTGGAAACGAACGTCAGGGTCTGGGGTCTGGGAGTTTGTGAGCGTACGGGTTGCGCCGCTACTACAGCCACCACTGCTAACGCCAGAAAGCGCAACATGAGTGCCACCCTACCCTGTCTTTAGTTCGACGTTACCTTGTCTTTGACGCGTCAGCTCCCGTTCGGCGCGAAGCCAATCCTCGCAAGCCGATCCCCCGCGGCCCCTTCTGGCCTGCCAGTACGAATAGGCCAATCGGGCAATTTCATCGTGTGAGGGAGCGTACTTTTTCTCGTTGCGTGGTCCGCCACCCCCTTCCGTCAGAGTAAACCCGCTTGGTGCGCGATGACGGTGTGTGTGTCCATTGAGATAGGGCATATAAGTTCGAAAGATCACGTTATACCAAACGGGGATGGCCTTTGGGAAGAACACTTGCTCAATTGGAGCGAACCGCCGCGCAGGAGGGCGCCCATGACGAGACAGACGCCGGAATACCGAGTACCGGGCGCTACCTACCGCCTTCAATTTCACAAGGATTTCCGCTTCGTGGATGGCCGCGACCTGGTGCCTTACCTGAGCGACCTGGGGATCACGGATCTTTACTCGTCGCCGCGCTACAAAGCGCGCCGCGGCAGCTCGCATGGATACGACATCGCCAATCCATTGCGGGTCAATTCCGAACTCGGCACCGAAGAGGACTTCGACGAGATGGCCGAGAAGCTGCGCCACTACGGCATGGGGCTGCTACTGGACACGGTGCCCAACCATATGGCGGCCAGTTACGAGAATCCATGGTGGGTGGACGTGCTGGAAAACGGGCCGTCTTCTGCCTACGCTTCGTATTTCGATATCGATTGGCATCCCACCACGAGTAAAGCGGCCTTCCTGCAAGAGAATCGTGTGCTGCTGCCGATTCTGGGCGATCTTTATGGCAACGTCCTGGCCGGCGGCGAGCTGAATCTGAAAATCGAGGATACCGGGATCCACGTAAGCTATTACGAAAAGCGTCTGCCGCTCGACCCGAAAACGTACAGCACCGTCTTGGAGTATGCCTCGAAACAGGCAGGTGGTTTGCCGGAGCTGGAGGAGGTGCTTGCCGACCTGGAACGGATGCCAAGCCGCGAAGAAACGGCGCCGGAAGCTCTCGCCGAACGGCGCCGCGCCAAAGAGCGCATTAAGGAACGCCTATGGCGCGCATACTTTGGCAATCCGGAGGTGAAACGCGTCGTCGACGATGCATTGCTGTATCTCAGCGGCAATGTGGATGAGCTCGACCGCTTGCTCTCCGCGCAAGCGTATCGGCTGGCGTACTGGAAAATCGGGTTTGAGGAGATCAACTACCGCCGCTTTTTTGATATCAACGAGCTCGTGGGACTTCGGGTAGAAGTCCCGGAAGTGTTCGAAAATCGCAATCGGAAGATACTCGAGCTGGTGCGCCGCGGCCAGATAACCGGTTTACGCATCGATCACATCGATGGTCTGTGGGACCCCGGCTGTTACCTGCAACGGCTGCAGAATGCGGCTGGCGGCGGGATGTACATAGTGGTCGAGAAAATCCTGGGCCGCGACGAGGCGCTGCCGGCGGACTGGCCGGTGACCGGCACGACGGGCTACGATTTCCTGAATGCGATCAACGGCGTCTTCATCCAACCGGACGGCTTGCGGCAAATGGAGGAGATCTATTCCCGCCATACCGGCAATTACCTTCCCTTCGCAGAGCTGTGCTACGCCTCCAACAAGGAGGTGATGGAGACGCTTTTCAAAGGCGAGGTAAACGCGCTGGGTCATCATCTCGGCCGGCTCGCCGCGCAGCACCGGCACGCCCGCGACATCCGGCTCTCTGAGCTTATGCACGCCCTGGTGGAAGTGACGGCTTGTCTACCGGTGTATCGCACGTACATCCACAGTTTTGAGATCACAGAACGGGACCGCGGCTATATCGAGCGGACCCTGGCGCTGGCCTGGCGCCGCAAACCGGACGAAATCAGCGACGCCGCCTTCGAATTTCTGCGCGCGGTGCTCCTGCTCCAACCGCCCGAATACCTGCAAGATCGCAAGCGTGATTGGCTGCAATTCGTGATGCGCTGGCAGCAGTTCACCGGGCCGGTGATGGCCAAGGGGCTGGAGGACACCGCGAACTACCGGCACAACAGCCTGCTCTCCGTGAATGAGGTGGGAGGCGATCCTTTGCGCGAGCAGCCTCCGTTCGATGTGGAGGAGTTCCATGCGTTCAACCGCCGCCGACTGGAGCAGTGGCCGGACACCATGAGCGCGACTGCGACCCACGACAGCAAGCGCGGCGAAGATGTGCGAGCGCGGCTCAATGTGCTGACGGAAATGCCGGAGCGGTGGGAAGCCTGTCTGGAGCGCTGGACGCAATGGAATGCGGGGAAGAAGGCGACGGTCCGCGGGGCTCTGGCGCCCAACTCGGCAGAGGAGATTCTCATTTACCAGACACTGCTGGGTGCATGGCCAAACGATGTGGAAGAGGAGCCAGCTTTCACCGGCCGGGTAAAGGAATTCGTCGTAAAGGCGCTGCGCGAAGCCAAGCTGAATACCAGTTGGATCGACCCGCAGCAGGAATACGAATGCGCCGTGCAGGGGTTCGTGGAGCGGATTGTGGGCGAGGGGTCGCCGTTCCTCGCGGACTTCCACGATCTGCGCGAGACTCTGGCGCGATCGGGGGCGCGCAACGGGCTAGGTCAGGTGTTGCTCAAGATCGCGTCGCCCGGCGTGCCGGATTTCTATCAGGGTTGTGAGTTGTGGCAACTCAGTTTGGTGGACCCCGACAACCGGCGTCCGGTGGATTACCAGCGCCGCCGCGCGATGCTCGATCAGTTGCTGAAGCGAGAATCGGAGGACCAGATAGCTCTGATCCGGGATCTGGCGCGAAATCCCACGCGCGATGAGATCAAACTCTTTGTGATGTATCGGGCGCTGGGATGCCGGCGAACGAATCCGGAACTGTTCGCGCGCGGTGATTATATCCCGCTGCACGCCAGCGGGGCGCATGCCGCGCATATTTGCGCCTTCGCGCGCCGCTGGGAAGATAAATGGGCAGTCGTGATCGCACCGCGGTGGACATCGCGTTTGACGGATTGGGGCAATACGGAAATCCTGGCACCCCCGGCGGCATCGGAGACGGGGCAGGACGCGCTGACTGGCCTGATCCCTGTGAGTTGGCGGGTGGAGGATTTGCTGCGGGAGTTTCCGTTGGGGCTGGTGTTGGGGCAGGCGAGCTAATGATTTTTTGAAAACGCCATGCCAGCGAAGCTTACTACGCTCTTCTCGTCGATGTTCCATTGCTCATATCGCATGAGCTCACCGCGGGCGGCGGGCCGGGCCTTTAGAAACGTATAAAAGGGCGATGAGCCGCACCACTTCAGGTCGTCGCGCTTTTCCTGCACCAGGTTCCAAAAGCCGGCGGCGTCGCCGGAATTGATGCGGTCGATCCGTTGCCGATCGCGAGCTGCCACTTCGCTCATTACGCCCTGATCCGCGACGGCGGAAAATTGATCCTGGTAGCGCGCGCCCATGTGCGCCATATCTACCCCAAGAATCCAGAAGAGGCGGTCGCCTTCGCGATCCCCTAGTTCGCCCAGGGCATCCAGGAAACGGCGGACTCCATCATCTTTTTCGGGGTCCCCTCCGGCATACAGACTCCGTGCAAAGGGGCCGCAAAGAATCGGCAGGATTCGAACGTTCGGCCCCAGCCGGTGTTGCAGAAAGAGCAGCTGCAATTCCACGGTGTGCTCGAAGGAGTGGCAGTAGTCCTCCATCTCGACCGCGTCGCCGCCGCGATCGGCTAGCCAATCGACCAGGCGCTCGTCGGTTGCGGTCTCTCCCAGCGGCGTCACGAAACGCTTGCGCGTAAGCCCGAACTTTTCGGGCTCTCCGTAGTGTGAGGTTGCCAAAATGACGAACGTGCGGTCGCGGTGCTCCTCGCCGAGCAGGTGGTACGCCGACCGGTAAGATTGCCAGCCACCTTCTGGGCTGACGTGCGGCGCTGCCAGGGCAAACAGTTTCTTAGACGAGGGTGCGGCGGACACCCCATCCTGCGGGCCTAGATAACGCTCCATGGTGGCGCGCAACTCTCCCGCTTCGGCCGGATAGGCCGCGCCCGCATGAGCCGGCTCGCGCACGGGACTGGCAGCAAACTCGCGGCGGCGCTCATCCTTTAACCGAGCGAAATTTTCATCTTCCAGAAAGCCGGACGCGCTCAGTGTAGCCAGCAGGTGTTCTTGAATGTCACTGACGTCCAGATTGCCGGTAATGCTCACCAGGGCCTGCCGCAGGTCGAGGTCGGTATGTTGCCCGTCGAAGCATTGGAGGCATTCCACCAACACCGGCGGAATAATCAGCATGGCATCGGAATAGCGGTAGGGGTCGCGGATGAACAATCCCGGGTGCTCCTCCGAGGGAGAGGGCATGAAATCCAGACTCAAGCGAAGGCGCGGGATGGGTTCCGGCAAGCTCCTATCGTAGCGCAGCTCTCTGGACGCAATACTTGCGAAGCAGCTCGTAGATGACAACGCCACCGGCGGTGGCAACATTCAGCGAATGCTTGGAGCCGAGCATAGGGATTCGCACGTGGGTGTCCGCCAGGCTGGAAACTTCGGGCCGGATGCCTTCCACCTCATGACCGAACACCAGGCAAACCGGGAAGCGCGGCGCCCAATCGAACAGGTCGACCGCGTGCACGGCGGTCTCCACCGCGGCAATCTCGTAACCGCGTCTACGCATCTCTTCCACCAACGGAACCGCCTCCCAGGTGTGTGCCCACGCCACGGTTTCCTCGGCTCCCAAAGCGGTCTTGGTGATGGCGCGTTTTGGCGGCCTCCCGGTGATGCCGCAGAGGTGCAACTTCTCAAGGCGCACGGCATCGGCGGTACGAAAGAAAGCGCCAACGTTGTACAGGCTACGTACGTTGTCTAACACGACGGAAACCGGTAGCGGTCCCATTCCTTCGTAAACAGCTCCAGTACGCGTAGCGAAAAAAGGCAGTCGATCCATGACGAAGCGGTGAAATCCAGCATAAAACGGAAAAGCAGCGCCGCGTTCGTTTGTTACACTAAGAGTTCACGTCTTATGTTGTCGATCGTAATTCCGATTCACAACGAGGAACACTCCATCCTCCCGCTGTACGACCGCCTTACGGCGGTATTGGAACAGTTGCAGAGGCCCTACGAAATCCTGTTCGTGGATGATGCCTCGACGGATCGGAGTTTCGAACTGCTGGCCAACCTGGTGGAAACCGATGGCCACCTGAAGGTGGTGCGGCTGCGACGGAATTTCGGCCAGACGGCAGCGCTCTCAGCGGGGTTTCACGAAGCCAAGGGCGATGTGATCATCGCCATGGACGGCGACCTGCAACACGCTCCGGAAGATATCCCGGCGCTTCTGGAGAAAATCGACCAGGGATTTGACATCGCCAGCGGTTGGCGTCAGAACCGCGTGGACAACGCGTTCAGCCGCAAACTGCCCTCGCGCATTGCCAATTGGTTGATGGCCAAAGCCTCCGGCGTGGAACTGCGGGATTTCGGCACGACCTTTAAGGCCTACCGCGCTGAGGTGCTGAAGGACGTCAATCTGTACGGTGAGCTGCACCGGTTCATTCCCGCGCTAGCCAGCTTTTACGGCGCACGGATTGCCGAGGTCCCCATCCGTAACACCGTTCGCGCATCGGGCGCTTCCCATTACGGCATCAGCCGCACATTTCGCGTGCTGTTCGACATTTTGACCATCAAGTTCTTGCTGCGCTACTTCACGCGACCCATGCACTTTTTCGGATCGCTTGGCTTGGCTGGGACTACGCTGGGCGGCGGCATCATGGCCTACCTGGCTGTGAAGAAGCTGATGGGTTATGAGATTGTCCTCTCGCACGGGCCGCTCATGGTGGCGGGTGCGCTGTTGCTGCTCGCAGGCTTGATGATGTTCAGCACCGGACTGATCGGCGAGATGATGATGCGCACGTATTTCGAAAGCCAGGATCGACGCATCTATGCGGTGCGTGAGATCTTGACCCGCAAGCAACGGGGCGTTGCCGGCGGGAAAAGCTAACGCGCCAGCAGCTATCCTCAATACCGCTCCCTTTGATCGCGGCTCTGTAAGCATGAAAGTCACGTACACGCCGGCGGATCGGGCCTACCTCGATAGCCGGCGACTGCGCCGCCACGCTCGCGTGTGGTCTCTTTGGGCCATGGGTGTGGGCGCCGTGATCTCCGGCGATTTCTTCGGGTGGAATTATGGATTGACCGCCGGGGGCTTCGGCGGGATGTTGGCGGCGGTCCTGGTCATGACCGTGATGTATATCGGGCTTTGTTTTTCCATCGCCGAGATGTCGCCGGCGTTGCCGCACGCGGGTGGGGCGTACTCGTTCGCACGCACGGCCATGGGGCCGTGGGGCGGCTACATCACCGGCCTCGCGGAAAACATGGAGTACATACTGACTCCGGCGGTGATCGTGGTTGGCATCGGGGGCTATTTGGGAGCGGTGTTCGGAACTTCCAGAGCCTGGGAGCCCGCCTGGTGGCTGGCCTGCTACGCCTTATTCGTGGCATTCAACATTTGGGGTGTAGCGCTCACATTCCGCGTCTCCGCTATTGTGACGGTCATCGCTCTTGCCGTGCTGGCGGTGTTCTGGGTGGGCGCAGCGCCGCATTTCAACCTGGCGCGCTGGGCGTCTCCCTATTTCCCCGCGGGTGCCAGCAAACTGGCGTCGGGCACGGTCGAGCTTCCCTTCGCGCTGTGGCTGTACCTGGGGATTGAGCAATTGCCGCTGGCTGCTGAAGAGAGCCACGACCCGCAGCGGGACATGCCGCGCGGTATCCTCTACGGCCTGCTTACGTTGATCGCGGTTTCCTTTCTCACCATCGTGCTAAGCGCCGGAATTGCGCCCGGTGCAGCCAAGGTGGCTCTCTCTAATGAACCCCTCTTCCTGGGGTTTCGGACCATCTTCGGGCAGGGTCTTCGCACGCGCGTATTGGCCTTGGCCGCTTGCACGGGACTCATCGCCAGCTTCCACACCATCATCTACGCGTATGGTCGTCAGATCTACTCGCTCTCGCGTGCCGGATACTTTCCCACCTGGCTATCCGAGACTCACGGCAAGCGCAAAACTCCGCAGCGCGCGTTGATCGCCGGCTCAGTCTTGGGATACGCCGTGGCCCTGGCGATCTACTTGACCCCGCAAGGCAGCCCGGTTGGCGCTATCCTGCTCAACATGGCGGTGTTCGGCGCGGTGCTGGCGTACATAATGCAGATGGCTTCCTTCATCCTGCTGCGCGTGCGGTTCCCGCGCATGGGGCGGCCGTACCTCAGCCCACTCGGCATCCCTGGCGCGGCCATCGCGGCGATCATCGCGGCTGTGACACTGGCCACGATCTTCCGCAATTCGGATTACAACAAAGGCGTGATCGGCGCGGCGGTATGGTTTGTGCTCGGCATCGCCTACTATGCCGGATATGCCCGTCACCGACTGGTGCTGGCCCCCGAAGAGGAGTCGGCCCTGGCGCATCGCGAGGAAGAGGCGCGGCGTGTGCCGGCCGCCCGCGCCGCCGGGAACAACAGGTAGCATGGACCTGCGCACGCTGCTCGCGAAAGCATCTCCGGCGCGTTCCGGAGACGAGTTGGCTGGTCTCGCGGCGGCCAGCGCCGAGGAACGCGTCCGCGCGCAAATAAAGCTCGCCGATGTGCCGTTGAAGGCCTTCTTGCTCGAGCCCGTTATCCCTTACGAAAAAGACGAAGTCACCCGTCTGATCTGCGATTCGCACGATGCCGCGGCGTTCGCTCCGGTAGCACATTTAACCGTCGGCGAGTTCCGTGACTGGCTGCTCTCCGAGCAAGCCACCACCGCGCGCTTGTGCGCTCTGGCGCCGGGGTTGATTCCCGAAATGGTGGCGGCCGTTTCCAAAATCATGCGCCTGCAGGACCTGGTTTCGGTCGGCGCCAAGTGCCGTGTGGTGACACGGTTTCGCTCCACCATTGGTCTGCCCGGACGGATGTCCACGCGGCTCCAGCCGAATCATCCCACTGACGACCTCAAAGGCATCGCCGCCAGCATCTTCGACGGTCTTTGTTACGGAAGCGGTGACGCGGTCATCGGCATCAACCCCGCCACCGACAACCTGGCCACGGTTGTAGCGCTGCTCGAAATGCTCGACCGCATTCGGGCGCACTACCAGATTCCTACCCAGATTTGTGTGCTGGCGCATGTAACCACCCAAATGCAGGCGCTGGCGCGAGGCGCACCGGTCGACCTGGTTTTCCAGTCGATTGCAGGGACAGAGGCTGCTAATTCTTCCTTCGGGGTGAACCTTGCGCTGCTCGATGAAGCCTGCCAAGCCGCGCGCGAACTGGGCCGCGGTGAACATGTCATGTACTTCGAAACCGGACAGGGCAGCGCGCTTTCTGCTAATGCCCATGGCGGCGTGGACCAGCAGACCTGTGAGGCGCGGGCTTATGCGGTGGCTCGCCGCTATCAGCCACTGCTGGTGAATTCCGTGGTCGGCTTCATCGGGCCGGAGTATCTATATGATGGGAAGCAGATTTTGCGCGCCGGGCTGGAGGATCACTTCTGCGGCAAACTCCTGGGCGTGCCCATGGGTTGCGACATCTGTTATACCAACCATGCCGAAGCCGATCAGGATGATATGGACGCGCTTCTCACCATGCTCGGTGTGGCGAGGTGCAACTACATCATGGGCGTTCCTGGAGCCGATGACGTAATGCTGCATTACCAGAGTACGAGCTTTCACGATGCTCTTTACTTGCGCTCGGTGCTGGGGCTGAAACCGGCGCCCGAGTTCGAGGCTTGGCTAGAACATCATCCGCAACTGGTTCCCGCGCAATGGCTCTTGACCTGAGGTTGTACACTCCGGCGCGCGTCTCGCTTGGCCGTACCGGTCATAGCGTGCCGACCGCGGAGTTGCTCCGGTTTCAGTTGGACCATGCCCGCGCGCGCGATGCCGTTTATCAGGAGCTTGATCCGGCTTCGCTGGCAGTGCCGCACTTGTTGTTGCGAAGCAGGGCAGGGGACCGCACCACCTATTTGCGACGCCCTGACCTGGGGCGGACGCTCAGCGAGGAATCGCGGGCATTACTCCAACACGGCGACTACGATGCGGCCATCGTGATTGCGGACGGGCTGTCGGCTACCGCTGTCCACCACCACGCCGTCCCGCTGCTCGGAGCTTTGGCGCCTCGCCTCGAAACTGAGACATGGCGTCTGGCGCCGCTCACCGTAGTGCTCCAAGGGCGCGTGGCGGTCGGAGATGAAATTGGCAGCCTGCTCGGGGCCGGCCTGGTGCTAGTGTTGATCGGCGAACGGCCTGGGTTGACGTCGCCCGACAGCCTCGGAGTGTATCTCACCTGGGATCCGCGGCCCGGCCGCACCGACGCCGAGCGAAACTGCATCTCTAACGTACGGACCGAGGGAATGGCCTACGACGTCGCCGCCCACAAGATCCATTTCCTCATGCGTGAGGCGCGGGCGCGGAAGTTGTCGGGAGTCGCTTTGAAAGAGGATGCTCCCGCGGAACTTGGGAAGCCATGATCATTCGACCGGCAGCCCCGGATGACATTCCACGGCTCTCGGAACTGCTGGGCCTACTGTTTGCGCAAGAGGCGGACTTCACTCCCGATCCGCAACGACAGGCTCGTGGATTATCGCTCGTCATTGCAAATGCCGAGATCGGGCGGGTGTTTTGCGCGGCTCACTCGGAGACGGTCATCGGGATGGTCAGCATTCTCTTCACGGTCAGCACGGCCGAGGGCGGTCGCGCTGCGTGGCTGGAAGACATGATCGTGCATCCGGAATGGCGGGGAAGGGGCGTTGGACAACAACTGCTGGCCCACGCCATCAGCCAAGCGCAAGCAGCGGGATGTTCACGCGTAACGCTGCTAACCGATCAGACGAATGAAGACGCGATGCGCTTCTATCGGCGCGCCGGGTTTGAGCGGTCGCAGATGACGCCGTTCCGTCTGCGACTGTAACCAAGCCCTAGTTCTTCGCCGACTGGTTCTGCGCCAGCAATTGCTCCACCTTGGCGATGAACTCCGCCTTCTCCTTGGTGTACAACTCGCCGCTTCCGGGGCTCGGGAAGCCGGCGTGAACACCCTTGATTAACCCGTCTCGGCCCACGAAGAATGTAGTCGGCCATGCATCCCAATCCAAGGCCTGAGTCAGCTTATCTTTGGCCGTGCTCGTCTCGCCACCCAAAAGTACGGTGTACTTGATGCCGTAACCCTTGATGAACGCTTTGAGCCGAGTGGGATTAGACAGCTGCTCGGCCTCTTCGAAGGACAATGCCACGACTTCGAATCCTTGCGCGTGGTACTTGGCGTACACCTCTTGGAGGAACGGGGCTTCGTCATGGCAATTCGGGCACCAGCTGCCCGTGATGACGATCGCGAGAACCTTGTTCTTGAACCGCGCATCCGTATCGGAAACGATCTTGCCGTTCAAATCCGGAAAGCTGAAGTTGAACGGTTTCGACGGATCCTTCACGCCCGTGTGCAGGTTTGCGTCGGTCGGCTCTGCCAGGCCTTTGGCCTTCGCCTCCGCGGGCCGTACCGCGGTGATCTGGCCTTCATGGTGCTGACCGCCCAGATCGAGTGCCAGGGTTCCGTCGCTTTGCGGCGTGATGATCAGCAGCGCCGGCCGCGCTCCCGAAAAGTGCGACAGCACGAACTTGCCGTCCTTGTAGCTGCCGGTGAGCGTTCCCGTGTCGCCATCCACGCGCAGGATCGCACCGGAAACCTCAGCGCCCTGCTGGCGCAGGATCAACTGCCAGGCCTTCTCGCCCTTCTTGCTGCTGTTGACGCCCTCGAGGTACCACAGCCCCCCGATATCGGGAGCCTTCACGGTGGAAGCCTTGTGCGGCGTTGCTCGGACGGCATGAATCGCGAGTGGCTTGCCGCGGGTGGAGTACTCGCCATCCAGGGCGCCATCTTTCAGCGTTGCCTTCAACACCGAGGCATACGTATCGAAGTTGAGAACCAGCGTGCCGTTATCGAAGCTACCGCCGGTGGAATTTTCGTGGTCGCTTCCATTGAAGAACCAGCCCTTTACGTTGGCGCCGTCGCCAGCGATTCCCATCTGAAAGGGGATCTCCGTCCCGTTGAGGTTGATGGTGGCGTCCCAAAGCCCGGCGGGCGACTGCGCCCAAGCCGCGGGAATAACTAGCAGTAGTGATGAGACTAGCAATCGATTCATGAACATTCCTTTCGTATTGGAACGCGCGCTACCGGTGCGCAATTTCCTGATCGCCGGCCTTCTCCGTCAGGAGTTTCTCAATCGTCGATGTGAATTCCTGTTTGAGTTCGAGATTGAACTCGCCGCTGGCAGGTGCGGCGAAACCCGCATGGATAGCGCTTACGCGGCCATCACGGCCCACGAAGACGGTTGCCGGCCAGGTATTCAAGTTGATCAACTGCGGGACCTTCTCCCACATCTCCACCGGCGCGCCTGCGATCAGATAGGTGTACTCCACGCCGTACTTATCCACGAATGCCTTGACGCGCTTGAGCTGGTCCTGCTGTTCCGGCTCTTCGAAATCGAGCGCCACGATTTCCAACCCTTGGTCGCGGTATTTCTTGTAAAGCGGCACCAGGTACTGCGCTTCATCGTGGCAGTTGGGGCACCAGGTTCCGGTAATGATGGCAACCACCACCTTGCCCTTGAACTTCGGGTCTTCGTTCGAGAGCATCTTGCCATTGACGTCCGGAAAGCGGAAGGCAAACGTCTCGTTCGGATCGCGCGCTGTGGTGTGGGTCATGTAATTCTCGGGTTCCGGTAGCCCCTTCGCCCGCGCGACCTCAGCCCGATACGCCACCAGCTTGTTGGTGGTTCTTCCATTCTGCAGGATCTCGAGGGTGCCATCCGGCGTCGGAGTGACTTCCATCAGGGCCGGGCGTGAGCCGTCAAAGTGGCTCAGCACGAACTTGGTGTCTTGCCAGGTTCCCGTGAGCGCCCCGGTGTCGCCATCTACGCGCAGAATGGCGGCCGAAACTTCGGGGCCTTTCTGGCGCGCGATAAACCGCCACGCTTTCTCACCCTTGGGGCTGTTGTACGGAATTACCCACTGGCCCTCGATTGTGGGCACGTTCGCCGAAGCCTGCGCGGACGGTGCATAGCGCTTTGCGTGGAAGGGATTGCTGCTGATGTAGCGGTCCTGATCGCCGAAGCGCCCGGCCACGGTACCTTCGAGCTGTCCATCCTTCACTCTCGCCAAGATCTTGGTGAGATAGTGCTCGAAGTTCAGTGTGACCGTGCCATTGTCGAACTTGGCGGCGGTGGGCGTCACGGGAATATCGCCATTAAAGAGCGTGCCCGTGAAGCTAGCTCCCTCGCCCGAAAGATCCAGGCGGAACGGGATCACTGTACCGCGGATGGTGACGCTGGCGTCCCAGCGCCCTTCTAATGACTCAGCGATGGCTGCAGAAGCACCGAGGGTGATGACGATGGCCAAGCCAACGAGATATTTGGAAATTCTCATACTTTTGCCTTCCTTTAGTGACTCGGGTGATTTGCCGCTGATGCCTGTTTGGTGTATTGCTTCCACTCCTCAGGCAGGCCTGGCCTCGTGGCCAGCAGGATCTCGAGGATCGCCCGGCGATCCTCCCCGGTCAACCTGGCGAACTCAGGGCTTCGTTCGCGACCGGTCAAAATTTCGAACAGCCGCCGGTACACATACTCCTTCGCCGGGCTGGGCAAGGAATCGAACGCTTCGTTGTAGATCAGATAGCTGCAGGGATATTTAAAGATCCGCGTGCGCAAATCGAAGTCGCGCAGTGAGCGTCCTTGAGGATCGCGAGGGCCGCGGGCGGCGAACTCTTCCGCGAACCCGGAGGTTCCCCTGACCTGGCCCTCCAACGGAGCTTCGTTGAGAAAGATCAGGTAGCGCACCAACTCTTCGGCCGGTTTCTCGATCTGCTGGCGAGCCGCGTCGGAGAGCGCTGTGGTCTCAGCGCGGCCACCCGCCTTATTTCGCTGCGCCTCGGCGTAGAGCGCCAGTCTCGTCTGGTAATTGGTCAGGGTGATCAGGTTGTGCATTTGGGTCTGGTGCGCGAGCACGAGGTGTGCCACGATGTCGCTGTCGCCGATCAGGTATGCCTTGGAATCGAAGCGCTTCGAAAGGTCTGTCACATTGGCGCCGGCGGCGCGGTCCAGTTGCTCGGGATTGTCCTCGTCCTGGACCAGCACATTCCCCATGTGCGTCTGGTTGCCGTGTGTGCCGGTCACATACCAGCCACCCCAACGATCCTTAAGGAGGCTCTGCTGTCCGGTAATGAACGACGCGCCGAGCGCTGCTTGCGTCCCGGAGGGCATGGTGAAAATCGATCGCAACATGACGCCTGGGACACCGCGCGTCGAGGCTGCCACGTGGCACTGCGTGCAATCCAGCTCCGCTCGCTCGAAGACCGGTTTGTCGGTCTTCTTTTCATCCATCAGGTAGAAGATCGCGCCCTGCATAGGGTCAAACGAAACGAACTCGAGCACCTTTCCATCGTGCACCTGTCCCACATAGACGTCGTCATTGAAATAGAGCGCGCGTGGCGATTGCGGAGAGATCTTCTTGTACTGAAAGCTCGTTTTGGAGAAGACCAGGGTTTGGGAATCGATGGGGACATCCAGCTTTTGAAGCACCGACCGCAAGTAGCCGTGCTGCGGTTCGTATTCTAGCTTTACTTCGCCGCGGTCCATGCGCGCTTGCAGCTTGGCTATGGGGTCGCTGATTTTGGCAGTGCGATAATTGATGGGCTCGTCGCTAAACGGTACGAATCCCTGATTCTTGACCGCGATCTGCGCGCGGGCAGGCAGCCATCCGAGAGCCAGAACACCGATCCCCAAGGCTGTTCCAAACACAAACCAGGGAATGCGTCTTGTGGACTCTCGAGAAATCACGAAACGTCAGCCCTCCCCCGGATCCCTCAATAGCGGCAAACTCTATCGAGTTTGTGGACAATGTAGTCTTTATAGCAAACGGAGGGGCTGACCGCAATGGCGCCAGCCAGGAGGCTACTTCGTCATCATTGTTTGGCAGCGCCAGCAGAGCCTGTCGCACAGGCTTTGCAGACGCCAAACTGGCTGCCGTCCGCCTGAATGAACCCACAGAACGAAGTCAGCTTGTTTAGTTCGCTGGCACTGATGGCGGCTTGGGTGAAGGGGTTCTCGATTACGCCGAAACCGCCGCTCGGCAGGGCGTGAAGCCGGGTGCCCCACGCGCGCATTCCCGGCGCCAGAGCGGCGAAGGTCGGCAAGGAAGCGTTGCATGTGCCGCCAGTGGGATTCGCGGTGGCCACCAGTGCCACGGTTATGGCAGTCGGCACACCGGGCGTCAAGGTATTCAGTATCAGGTCCTGCGCCGAAAGGGTCTTGAGGTGGTTTGGGGTCAGCGGGCAGGAGCAGCAGGCGATCACCTGTTGGTCCTGCGCGAGCACATAGACATTGGCGCAGATGTCGCCGTCAGGGTCGACGCCACCGGCAGTGCCCGCACTCGTGAGATCCAGGTGAGCAGCTCCGGCTGTCAAGTTGGGGACATATGTGAGTTGATAGGCGTCGGTGACACAGGCACTAAGACCTCCACCGATTGAGAACAGGGTCTCGTCGCGACTGGGGAAGGCGCCGAACGTGTCGGTAACATAGTCGATGTCCAAGACCTGTTCCGATCCGACTAGCGCCAGCGCCGCCGAATACGTGGTGGACGGGCTCCCTCCTACAAGGCCGGTAAAGGAAGTATCGTATCGGCCAGGATCGTTATTGCCGATTACATTGAAGCCGCTGTAGGTGTTCAGAACGGCGTCGCTGTCAGTAAAGGCCGGCGAGTCGCCGAGGTAGATGACCAAAGGGCCGCTTCCAACCAAGTCCACGACCAAGCGCGGGGTCCCGCCGCCAGAGCCTCCGGAGTTACTGTGAAAGGTGGCGAACAAGCTGGTGAGCTGGGAGAAGGTGAAGGTCTGATTCGGTACGAAGTCCACGTCACTGAAGGTGCTATTCGTTGCTGTCAGATGAAATGGCCCCGAGCCGGAACCGGTTGCCTGGCCCCCCGGAAGTAGGCGCCGCTGAGCGGACACGCAGGCGCGGCCGCTTCCGCTTTGAAGAACCCCAAACTGAGGAGGACGAGGATCGCCCACCGTCCAGACATACTTCGACTGGCATAACGCATAGCTTTTGGCCCACTTTCCCCGAATTTTTTCCTAGTACTTAAACGTGCCAATACAATCTACTTTTCTTTTAGTTCTAATTCAATTCTCCAGATGGCCTAGCCTGGGAGCTTAGCCAGGAAGGTGTTGGACAGGCGACTAATGCTACAGTACAGTTGGGTCTCGCATGCGCCGGGCACTGATAACCTGCTGGCTGTCTTTCTCCGCAGTCCTGTTCTTTGCCCGAGGTTCGTTTGGGGCGGATCCGCTGTGGCAATCCAAACCAGTCGCTCAGTGGAATGAGGAAGACGCAAAGGCAGTCTTAGCCGATTCGCCGTGGGTTAAGCATTTTCGACCGGAGCACGTTCGCGACCTGAGTCCCGATGAGCGGCGGGATGGCGGGAATATGGAAGCCGGTATAGGCAGAGGCGTCGGGTTGGAGGGGCTCGCGGGACTGTTCAGCGGGCGCCGGGAGGCCGAAGCCGTACGACGCGCCCACGACAAGCCGCCGGCCGATCCGGTGGTGGTTCGATGGGAGAGTGCCCCCGTCCGCGCCGCGGAGACAAAAGCAGGTGAGGACGCCCCGGCTGTGGATGCTAGCTACTATGTGCTGGTGGTCTACGACATCCCCCTTCCCCGGCGCTGGAATCTGGCAAATGAGCTAAAGGGCGTCTCATACCTAAAACTGGGGCGGAAGAAGGAACTGAAGCCGGCGCGCGTCGAGATTCTGCGGGGGGATGACGGACTAGCCACAGTAGTCTACCTCTTTCGCCGTTCGGTAGAAATAACCAGGCAGGACCGCTACATTTACTTCGTAGCGCAGCTCGATCGGCTTTTCCTGGCGCCGCTTTTCAATGTCGAGGATATGAGGCTGGCGGGCAGGCTCGAGCTTTGACGCTCACCGCTTCTTAAGTTCTTCCAGTTCTTCCAGACTGCGCGGCCAATCCTGCCGGAGCAGGCGCGAGAGACCGCGATCAGCCAATAGACGGCCGCCGGTCTGGCAAGGCGCGCAATAATTGGTTTCGTTGGAGGCGTAGCGGATGCGCTGCACCTTGGCGCCGCAACGGGGGCAGGGCTGCCCGTAACGGCCGTGAACCGCCATAGCGGGCCGAAATGCTGTCACCTTTTCCGGGAAGTCCTCACCGGCTTCCGCGCGCAGCCGGTCGACCCACTCGGTCATGGTTTCGCGAATCGCTTCGTATAGCCGTTGGATCCCGGCGGGCGCGAGTTTCTGCGTCATCGCCACCGGCGACAGGCGAGCGCGGTGCAAGATTTCATCCGAGTACGCGTTGCCGATTCCACTAAAGAGGCGCGGGTCGGTGAGGGAGCGCTTCAGCGTGTGATTGCTCGATTGCAGTACCGTGGCAAACTCATCCAAGTCCACTTCGAGGACCTCGAGACCGCCGGCGTCCAGCGCGCGCAAGCCCTCCTCTCCGGCCACGACATGGAGCGATGCGCGATGCTGCGTTCCCGCTTCGGTGAGGGTTAGGGTGCCGGAATCAAACTCGAAGGCAGCGAGGATATTCTTGGCGAGAGCCTTCGGTGCGGCCTTGCGCCAGTGCAGGCGACCGGCAATCTTGAGATGCAGAGATAGCCAGAGGTCGTTCTCAAAGCCAATCAGAATCTGCTTGCCCAACCGCCGCAGGTGAGTGACAGTCTGGCCGAACAAGGCATCCACCGGCGGCCTCACGGTGCGTAGAAGAAACGGGCCGCGGATCACCACCCGGTTGAGCTTGTGCCCTAGAATGCGCTTCCGCAACGCCTCGACGTAAATCGTGACATCGGGGAGCTCGGGCATCCGCGCCGGCTACTTCGCGTTCGCGTTCTTCATCTGGTTCAGAAGCGGAACGTCTTTGACCGCTTTGGGCGCGGGAAGCGTCTTCACATAGGCGTAGATGTCGCGGAGTTCGGAGTCCGGCAGGATCTTGTCCACAAATGCCGGCATAGCCCCGGTTGGCTTGCGGACGTAACGCAGGAACGCCTGCTCATTGAGCACCGTGGCGGCGAGCTTGGCTCCATCGCGGCTGCCTTGACCCGCGTAGCCATGGCATTCCCAGCACCCTTTGCTGGCGAACAACTTCTTGCCGTTGTCCGCATTTCCTGCCTGCTGGGCTGAGGCGATCCCTGCCAACACCAGAGTCAATCCAAGAAGCTTCCTCATGGACGAAGGTCCTTAACGCGGCTGCGTGACCAGATCGATCATCGCCGGCTCGCCTTTCTTCACCACATCGAGCGCGGCTCGAAGCGCCGGGCCGAGATCGTTGGGATTTTCGATCGGTCCCCAACTGGCCATGCCATAAGCCTTAGCCATGGTGGCGTAATTGATGTTCGGGTCAGAGAGGGCCACGCCGATGTGAGTATTCTCAGGTCCGCGCATCGCCCGCGAAGCCATGTCCTGGAGGAACATGCGCTCCTGGTGATAACCGCGGTTGTTGTGCATGATCGAGAGCAGTGGGATTCGGTGATGCGCCGCGGTCCACAGCACGCCGGGAGCGTAGTTGAGGTCGCCATCGCATTGGATGTTGACGCTGATGCGCCCGTGTTTCTTGTTGGCCAGGGCCGCGCCCACGGCCGCCGGCGCGCCATAGCCGATTCCGTAAGCGCCATGGCCGCCGATGAAGTGGTGATACTTCTCCATATCCCACAGCCGCTGCGGCCACCAGCTCACGAAGGTCAGATCGGAAACCATCGACCAGTCTTCATCCTTAATGACGTTCCAGATCTCGGCTGCCATGCGCGCGGTAGTGACGGGGCTGGCGTCCCAACCGGTGGCGGCCTGATCGAAATCGCGGTCACGATTCCGTTTCCATTCCGCGGCCAGCCGCTTGCCGCGCGCTTCCATGGCCGTCTTGCGGTCGGACGTAATCAGTTTCTTGCAGGCTTCAATCAGCGCGGGCATCGTTGCCTGAGCATCCGCCGCGATGGCCATGTCAACATCGGCGTAGCGCCCGAAATCCTGATAATTGCTGCGGCCGAACAGATCGCTGGAGGTAATGGTGGCGAGCTTGGTGCCCGGTTTCACAATGGATTCGGTCTGCATGCCCATCCGGTTGATGGGGGTTTGCGAGTGCGTGGTGTACCAGAAGTCCGGTACTTCCAGGCCCAGCACGACGTCCGCGTTTCGGATGTTGCCGCTGTTATAGAGCGGATGCCGGTACGGGATCGTCATGCGCATGCGCCGATCCTGCACGGGAGCCTGCACCGTCTCCGCCAGTTCCTGAAGCAACTTCATGCCCTCGGCATCGCGCGCGGCGCGGCCGGCTACGATCACCGGATTCTCGGCATTGACCAGCATCTTGGCCAGATCGGCAACCGCGTTGGAGTCGCCCGCCGGCGGAGTCGGCACCACCAGTTTCGGGACGCGCAGGGTGCGCCGGTCCTCTTCTGACATGGGCTCTTCCTGCAACACGCCGTTGGCGCATATCACGACGGGCTCGTACGGCGGCGTCATCATGACCTTGTAGGCGCGCACGGCGGACTCGCCAAAATGGCCGAGCGAAACCGGCGAATCGTCCCACTTGGTATAGTCGCGGACCATGGCGGCTGCGTCCTGCACGCTGTGCGTCCACTCTACATCGCTGCGGCGGAAATTGATTTCCTGTTCGTTGCCCAGGATCAGGTACACCGGGACGCGGTCGGCGTACGCGTTGTAGATAGCCATGGAGGCGTGCTGCAAACCGACGGTGCCGTGTGCCATGGTCAGGATCGGTTTGCCCTCAATTTTGAAGTAGCCGTGCGCCATGGCGATGGACGACTCCTCGTGGCAGCAGGTGATCCACTCGGGATTCTTGTTGCCGCCATAGTTGATGAAGGACTCCTGGAGGCCGCGGAAGCTCGAACCCGGATTGGCGAAGATGTAATCGAATTTCAGGCTCTTGAGGACGTCGACCATGTAATCGGCGCCGGGCCGGTCGGTGGTATAGACATCCGCGTGCGCCGGCGGTGTCCCGGTTTCGAACGCAACTTGCGTCGCCGAAGGTAGCGGAGCAGCAGGCCGGGCTGCCTGAGCCTGTTGGGCTTTCACGGCGGCCGGCTTAGCTACCAGCGCGGCCGCGCCTGCGGCAGCGCCCTTCAGAAAACCGCGGCGGCCGACAGAACTTTTGGATTTCGCCATGGGTGTGAGTCCTCCTTGGTGGCCAAGCCGGGATGGGCCCCGGCGGCGATGCACACAATTCCTATTATGCCGAATGCGCCCTTGATCTTATAGAGGGAAAGGGGCCGGCGTCAAGGCAAACGGCTCCGAGGCCGTTGATGAATCCGGGCCCCTTCTCGTTTACACTACAACTTGACCCAGCTACAAGTTTCCTTGAGGAGAAAGCCAATGAAGATCACGCAACGAGCTTTGTTTTCGACAATCGTCGTCATGTGCTCTTGTGCCATGTTGATGGCGCAGCAGCCCGGCGGAAAAAAAGGCGGCCCGCCCCGCATCGTGCTATCGGTCACCTCCACGGCATGGCCGGACGGTGGAGAGGTTCCCATGGCGAATGCCGGCCGCGGCGGGAACAAGTCGCCGGCTTTCGAGTTCCACTGGAGTATGGGCACAGAGCCAGCTGCCGCGCCGGACACTCTGCAAACCTACGCCGTAATCTTCCACGACATCGAGAATTCCACGAACAAAACCACAACCGACACTCTGCACTGGTCGGCGTTCAACATCCCCGGCACCGCCAAGGGTTTGCCTGAGGGACTGGGCCCAGGCGATCTAGCCGATGGGACGCGCAACGGTCCCGGAATTGCCGCTCGGGGCGGAAATCCAGGGGCCTATTTCGGCCCTGGCGCCGGCCCAGGACCGATCCATCACTACGTGTTTGAGTTCTACGCTCTGGACACGAAACTGGATTTGCCGGCCACTACCACGCGCGAGGATTTACTGAAGGCGATGGATGGCCACGTCATTGGCAAAGCCGCGTATTATGGCCGCTTCCACGCCCCCGCGCAGTAGACCCTTTTGTTTGGGAGCCATGCCGGATAGCCGCCGCTGCTGAGGCAACGGTCCAGGATTACCGGCGTGGCTTGTGCGAGAGTTTGAGCAAGGGCGATGCACCGGCAGTACAATGACTATGGTATGAAGTGGGGTCTGTTTCAAAGCCCGAGCGTCAAGATTCACATCGCGAGAGGTCTATTGGGCTTCGGATTCCTGGCTCTCACTCTTTCATACGCGCCGGTGTTGGGATGGTGGGCACTACTACCGGGGGCAGCAGCGCTTGTCTCCTTTGGGGGATGCCCGACGTGCTGGCTCGTCGGCCTCGCCGGCACCATCCTCAGTCGCCTTGATGGCGAACCAACCTCACTCTGTCTCGACGGATCCTGCAAGAAGTTCAAGTAAGTCTCCGGGTTTGGGCCTCACGGGTTTTGTGAGCATCAGGCGAGCGGCGGCGAAGCCTCAAAGTGGTGTTCTGAAGCATCACGATCTCATGCTCCTGTTTGGGCGCTTCCGCGGATTCCACGGGCGTGAGCACGGCCACGCGTTTGCCGTCCGGCGCGAGATCATAACGCATGCCGGCCTTCGGGATCCGCGTTTATGCCCGGTCCCCATCTCGGTTACGTCCTCGCCAGTCAAAAAAGAAATTCTTCGCCCGATTACAGTTTTCGCACCCGCTTTCCGCCCTTGATCAGTAGAAGGGTAGACCATGAACAACAGACTTTTGATCGGCGTTTTAGCAGCGTTGCTGGGATCGGCTTCGCTGCAGGCCGAGAACATTTTGGTAGCCAGCAGCCGGAGCCATTCCATCGAGCAGTTCACCACCACTGGAACCTGGGTTCGCACCTTCGCGACCACGGGTCCCTATCAGGCAACTTCAATGGCCCAAAGCCCGTTGACCGGTGAAATCTTCGTGACCACGCTCTGGGGGGATGGACCGCAGGTGGGGCAGAACTCGCCCGTCATTCTGCGATATGACGCCAAAGGCAACTTTGACACAAATTGGGACAATTTCAACTTCTCGTGCGGCTTTCCTTGTGAAAATTCGACGGAGAGTCTGCTCTTCGATTCGTCCGGCAATCTCTGGGTGGCCACTCACTTTGGAAAGGACCTCGGCCAGCCGATCTACATTGTCGAATACCCGGCCGCCAACCTCGCCGACCTTAATCCGTCGCCCGGAACGTCGATCACAGTCAACAATATGTACCGTGGCGATCAGATGGCATTTAACGCGTATGGGAATATCTGCATCGCAGGTTTCATCGATGAAGACGTGAAGTGCTTCGATACATCCACGCGCTTGCCCGCCGCCGACTACTCGGCCCAGATTCAGGCCAGCGGGTTGGGTATAGAGCCCGGCGGGCTGGCTTTTGACGCGGCCAACCGGCTGTATCTGACCAGCATATTCACTGGCCAGGTGGTCAGGGAAGTGATGCCTGGCGGCCCGATCAAACTTCTGGCCACCCCTGCCACCGCCCCGAACCAACTGGAAGGCAATCTGGTGTTGCGGGGAGGCGAACTCTACACGACTTCCTACGTTCCCGCGCCGCAGACACCTTTCAGCACTCCCGACGCCGTCTACAAAGTTTCCATCAGCAGCAGCGCGGTAACCCCTCTCATCTTCGGGACTGCGGCCCCGGGGCTGGGCAACGATCACATCTGGGGCGCTTACTGGTTGATGTTCCATTCTGAAGTTTCCGCCACAGCTCTTCCGCCGGCGGAGTAGCAGCAGCGGCGAACAGCGGAAGTCTGATTCGGAGGCAATCTTGCGGGCGGGCCGTGGTAGCCCGTCCCAAGACGCCCCCAAACCGCCCGATCCGCAGTTATGCCCGGTCCCATTCGGGATACCCTTTTCGGCAGTAATAAATTCTTCGAGCGATTACAGTTCTCGCACACGTGTTCCGCCCTTAATCAGTAGGGAGGGCAGTAAAGGCTTGGCGGCCGGAACTGATGAGGAGGCAACCCACGCACTGGTCAAGAATACGATTCTCGTGTTGAGTATTCTGGCGCTGGCGCCGGCATTAATGGCTCAACCGCCGGCCCAGGAGCCACGCAGCGGCCCAAAGCGATCCCGCCATCTGATCGAAGAGCAGCTGGACGGCCTGCCTGTTGCCCGATTTTCAAATTGGCTCGGATGCCAACAACCTCAAATCAGGGTTTTGGCGACCCAAATTGACACGCGTGCCGGCTGTCGTACTCAAGAAGCACCTAGGTCCCGAGTGACGGCGCATCCGGAAGTTATCTTTGCGAGCGAATGACTGGGACGGGTGACTGCGCCTCGCCAGCTTCCGATAATCTGATGCAATGTCCGCCGGACATTACCGTCCCCCTAGCTCCCTTGATCCCCGACTGGAACCCTGCGCCAGATCCTTTGCCGGTCACCGGCTTCCTAGAAAGGTGCAGCCACCTGTCATCCTGCCACCGAGGGGCTTCTCGTTCGTAACGCCGAGCGAGGTTTTCCCGGAGCATATGGCATCTGTATTCGACACCTCCGAACCTCAAGTTCGAAAACGGCTCCTAACCCCTATGTTGTCAAGGTCGTTTTCCCTCGTTTCGAACCTGAGGTTCCGAACGCTCCCGCGCGTTCGCGATTAACGGAACGCTTCGCTACCAGGCGTGCGATAGCAAGACGTGCTTTTTGCCTAACTCCGTGCACGTGCAATGGCAGGTCAAAATACTACCGCTCGACCGGCAACGCGCGCCGGAGGACATACGGCACAAGTAGATTTCGCCTATTGCCGCAACGCGTACGTAAACAACGTACTCCCCGCCGACACTGCAATATACTGTTTGCCCCCCACCGAGTAGCTCATCGGGCCCGAGGAGACCTGGCCGCCCAGAGTCGCTCGCCAGAGTAGTTCGCCATTGCGGCCGTCCAGCGCGAAGAAGTAACCGTCGCGTCCACCGGAAAAGACCAGGTCGGAAGCGGTGCTTAGCACGCCGCTGTCGGTCACTTCGCTCAGCTTGAATTCCCATTTCTTCTCGCCGGTCTTCGGGTCGAATGCGCGGATGGCGCCGTAGCCGTCCTCTTCCTTGCGGTTTTGGACCTGCGGCGCCTGGATCATCGGCACCGGCGACCGCGGCATCGCGCCCACGTAGACGCGGCCCTCGCCGAATTCAGCGGGACCCTTTACGTATTCCGAATAATAGTTGTCCCACAAAGGAATATAGAAGAGACCGGTGCGGGGACTGTAGGAGGCCGAGTTCCAATTGGTCCCGCCCATGTTGCCCGGATAAATCTTGTTGCCTTCGGGGGTGGGAACGGCGCCGGGTGCGCGCATTGGCCGGCCGCGCTCATCCAGCCCCGTCGCCCAGGTGACTTTGGTGAAGGGCTTGCCAAGCAGGAACTGGCCATTGGTCCGGTCCAGCACGTAGAAGAAGCCATTGCGATTGGCCCAGAGCATGACTTTGCGCGGCGTTCCCTTAAAATCCATGTCGGCCAGAATCGGCACTTGCACGGAGTCGTAATCGAAATCGTCATGCGGCGTGAATTGGAAATACCATTTGAGCTTGCCGGTATCGGGGTCAAGCGCCACCACGCAATCGCTGTACAGGTTGTCGCCGCCGCGGACGTCGCCGACCCAGTCCGGACCGGGGTTGCCGATGCCCCAATACGTCAGGTTGAGCGCCGGATCGTAAGCACCGGTCACCCACACGGGAGCGCCGCCGTGCATCCAGGAGTCGCCCGCCCAGGTGTTGTTACCGGGCTCGCCTTTGCCGGGAATGGTGTAAAAGCGCCATGCCTCTTTGCCCGTCTTCACGTCATAGGCTGCGATGAATCCGCGGATTCCGTATTCGCCCCCGGCGGTTCCGATGATGACCTTGTCCTTCACCACGAGTGGCGCGAGCGTCATGGCGTACCCGGCCTCGGGCTTGGCCACTTCCACGTTCCACAGCGCGTGCCCGTTGGTGGCGTCGATGGCGATCAGGCGGGCATCGATGGTGGCCATGAACAGCGTGTCGCCCAGAATCGCCAGACCGCGATTGACCTTGCCGCAGCACGGGCGAGATTTCGGCGAGGGTTTATACGGATAGATCCAGAAGACGCGGCCGGTAGCGGCATCGAGCGCCACTACGTCATTGGGCGCTTGCACGGTGTACAGAACCCCGTCGACGACCAACGGCGTGGCCTCGAATTTTTCGAGCGACCGCGCCTGAAAGGCCCACTGCAATTCCAGGTTCTTGACGTTCTGCGGCGTGATCTGGTTGAGCGGCGTGTAGCGTTGGCCGTCGTTGCCGCCCGAATAAGAGAGCCAGTTTTGCGGCTCTTGAGCGGCGTGAACGATGCGGTCGAACGAAACTTGAGCTGGCAGAGTTCCGGCCGCTACGGCGAGCAACAAGGCACATGCTTTCATTGGGCGTCCACGCCTTTCAGGGTTTGCAGATAGCTGACTAAGTCGGCAACATCTTGCGCACTGAGGTTCAAGTTGAGAAAACGCATGGGAGAGTCTTTCAGGAAGCCGTACTCGCGCAGGTTGGCTTTCGAGAGCGACACCAGTTTCTCATGCGAGTCGATGATCTGCACGCCAAACGTATCCTCCGTGAGGACGCGGCCGGTGACGGTGGCGCCGTCTCGTGTTACCGCGCGGACGGTGCGATTTTCGGGCCGGATCTCCGCATTGGGGTTGACGATCGATTCCTGCAGGTTCTCAGGGCTGCGCAAGGCGCCGATCTCGCTCAGGTCGGGACCGACCCGTGAGCCGTTGCCGTTGACGCGGTGACACATGCGGCAACCACCCTTGCCCTCGAAGACGGCTTTACCGCGCACGGCATCGCCGCCTGCGGACGCGGTCGCTGTCGTCGCGCCCACACGAGAGCGCAGGTAAGCCACGATGGTATCCGCCTGCGCTTGGGTGAAATTCGATGGCGGCATTGGCGAGCCGGGAATCCCGTTAATTATGATGCGGGCGAGGTCGTCATCGGTGGAGGCGCGCCGGAACTTGCCTCGGCCCAGGTCGACGCCCTGGATGGCGGTTCCTTCCTGGCCGTGGCAGTTCACGCAATTGGAGCGGTACAGCCGGCCGCCCGCGTCCACCTCCGCGGGGCTGTAGCCGTGCTGGGCAAACAGGGCGCCGGCGCAGAGCCCGAGGGAAAGTCGAATCACCCGCATACTGGTCGTTCCTTTTCGTCCAGTATATAGGGTGGGGCAGCGCGAGTCAGCCGAGCCGAAGTGCGGTTGCCAGTTCCTTGTTTCCGCGGACGCGCCAAATCTTCGAATCGAGGATGTAGTGCGTGAAAGGGATGCCCCACAGCGCAGCTTTCACGAAAGGACTGGGCGTCAGGTGCGAGGGAAGGTATGCCAGAGCCAGGTTCAACAGCACCGCCGCGCCGAAGTAGTAGATAAAGCGCCGCGCCAGAGTGGCGGCCAGGCCGGCGGTGGTTTCAAACTGCGGCTCGCTATAGTGATTGCGATTGTGAAACCACATTAGACGGTGATACTGGAAGCTGTGGAACAGGCCGAGGATGATGCCGGCCCGTGTCATGCCGTCGAGCGGCGTAGTGCCCGCATAGCGGAATGCCAGCCATTGCAGAGGGACGATGGCCGCCATCAGCAGCAGCTTGGGCCGGTTCAAGGCCTGACCCTCTTTCCACTTGTACAGTTGCCGCAGAACGAAGGTCGCCGCAAAACAGCCATATAGCAGAAGCAGAACCGTGTCGAGACCTTTCACGAGCGGCAGATTCGGCAGGACCACGAAATTGCTGTTCACCAGAAACCGCCCAAATGGCAGCATTAAAGAGGTCAGCAGGAACCAGCGGTCCAAAAGGAAATCGGTGCGGTCGCGCTCGCCGGCCTTATGTTTGTACAGCATCACGAATCCGAAGTGCTGCTTGGCGATATGGTAATGCAGCCACGAAATCGCGAACATGTAGAACCATGTTTCGGCGCCACCGGCCACCATTAGCGGCCCCAGCAGCGCCGCCGGAATCACCACCCACAGCAGCCGCCCCAGCGAACGCCTCGCGTTGTTGTCGAAGTAGGTTCGCGTAAAGGTCGCAACTACGTGCGGGCCGTCGATTCCGATGAGCCACACCAGGTAGAGCGGTGTCAGTGGAAACCCGCCCGCCATCAGTAAAAGGGCGGTGTAACTCACGAATGCAGGGCCGATGAACCAGGTGAGATCTTCCGGCCGGCTGATGATCCAGCCGTCCTTCGCGCGAGAGCCCAGCGGAATCGAGAGAGTGCTCAAGTTTCCACTATGCGGTCCGGGTTGGCAACTGCTCAATACGCCGAAAGGCAACCGTGCCAGTGCTAACGGAAGTTAATCCTGTCGCAAGGCGCTCATAGGATCTATGCGGCTGGCGCGCCGGGCCGGTAGAAAACTGGCGAAAAGGGTGGCCGCTACCAGGACCGATATCATGATGACGAACGTTGACGGTTCGCTGGGACGCATGCCGACTACGACACGCTCCAAGAGACGACCCGCCGCCAGGGCAGCGAGTATCCCGACACCAACACCGACGACGAGCATAGCCATGCTCTCGCGAAGCACCAGTCGCACGACATCGCGAGCCGTAGCCCCCAGCGCCATACGTACACCGATCTCCGGTACGCGCTGGCTGGTCAAGTAGGCCAGCACGCCATAGATGCCGATGCATGCGAGCAGTAGCGACAAGCCGGCGAAGATGCCGAACAGCAGCATCAGGAAGCGTTGCCGTGCGAGTGAAGCGGTCATGAGCTGCTCCATGGTACGAACCTCGTAGAGAGTCTGATCGTTGGTAGCTCCTCCCACCTCGCGCCGCAGTGATTCGAGCACTGTCATCGGCGGGGTACTGGTCCGGACGGCCACCGACATGAGCTCGGACCAACGACGCATAAACCGGTCCGGCACCTGGGCAAGCGGATAATAGAATTCATCGCGCACATGGGATTGGTCGTCGCCAGCCAGTCCCCAATACCGCACATGGCCCACGACACCGATCACCTGGGCGGGGCCCAGTCCTTGGATCCAGAGCTGCTTCCCGACAGGGTCTGATCCCCCGAAGGCATGCTGCGCCAGAACCTCATCGATTACGATCACGGGCTGGGTGTCCATAAGATCGTGGTCATCAAAGAATCGGCCAAGGCGAAGCGGTGTGCCCATGACCTTCAAATAGTCCGGTGTCACGGTAGTCGCTAGTGCCAACGGTACTTCGTTCAATGGAGGAGCGGCCGGCGTGGTCCAATAGCCAACCACGTTGTAACCCTCGCGCATCGGCACGGTGTCGACCAGCGCTACTGACTGAACCCCCTGAACGCCGCGCGCGCGCTCCAGAAAATCCTGCCAAACGGCGCGTGTTAGCGCGGGATTCGCGAACGCGGCAGGCGAAATCGCTACCCGTGCCGCTAGTACGTTGTTTATGTCAATACCCGGATCAAGAGACGCGAGATGGAGGATGGTGCGCCCAAGCATCCCAGCCGAGATTAACAACACCACAGCGAGGGCAATCTCGGAGATGACGAAACCCCCGTGTAGACGGCGCGTACTTCCGGCAACAGTCCGGGCTCCGCCGCGCAGCGCCTGCTCCAGCGAGCGTGCGGGGCCGCGCAACGCCGGCGCGCACCCAAAAAGGAGGCCGCACAAAAGTGAGGCGCCTAAAGCAAACACCAGCACGTGCCAATCGAGATGGACCTCCCGGGCGCGGGGCAAACTACCGGGCCAGAACACCACGAACGGATGGATCCCAATTGCCGCAAGCCCGACGCCGAGCGCGCCTCCGGAAAGCGCCAAGACTGCGCTCTCGGTCAGACATTGGCGCGCCAGCCGGCTTCGGCTGGCCCCCAACGCGACGCGCATGGCCAGCTCGCGCTCCCGCGAAACCGCGCGCGCCAGCAGCAAGCTCGCGACGTTCACGCACGCGATCAGCAGTACCAGGCTGACCGCACCGAGCAACAACCATAGCGTGGACCTAACATCGGCGACCATTTCCTGGCGAAGAGGTTGCGTTGTGAACGAACGGCCCGCATTGGACTTCGGGTACTGCTCGGCCAGATGACGGCCAATCAGCGCTAGCTCGCCCTCGGCCTGAGCTCCGGAAACGCCGGGACGAAGGCGGGCCAGCACTGACAGGAAATGCGCTTCGCGGGTCTGCATTCTTGGTTCGGTGTTCTGGCCTAGCGGTGTAAGCACGTCCACCACTGCTCCGGCCAACTGGAAACCCGGGGGAGCGATGCCGACAACCGTATAGGGCTTTCCTTCAAACACAAGTGGCATGCCTATCGCTTGGCGGCTCCCGCCGTACCGGCGCTGCCACAAACCGTGGCTGATGATGATCACGTAGGCCGCACCCGGACGGTCTTCATCGGGCCGGAAAGCGCGCCCGCGTGAGAGAGTAATGCCCAGGGCGGAGAAAAGCTCCGACGAGATCTGGAGCCCATCAACGTACTCCGCTTGCCCGGGATTACTCACGGTACCGCCGCCCCAGGTCCACGCAGCCATAGCCAGCGAGCGGCTCTCGCGCTGACAGTCGAGAAAATTGGGGTATGCAAATGCCCACAGATTGCCAAACTGAGTCGGCTTTCCTGTGTGTTCGTGCAGCGTGACCAGCCGGTCGGGCTCCGGATAAGAGAGCGGCTTGAGTAAAACACCATTGACCACCGTGAATATGACGGTGGTTGCTCCAATGCCGAGGGCCAGGGTGCATAGGGCGACTGCTGTGAATCCCGGTTTCTGCCGCAAGGTGCGCAGCGCATAGCGGAAGTCTTGCAGCAAATCCTCCAGCCAGCGTGTGCCACGCGCCTCGCGGCACTCTTCCTTCACCCGCGCCGGACCGCCGAGCTCCAGCCTGGCCTGGCGTCGCGCTTCCTGCGGTTTGTGGCCTTGCGCGATCAGATCGGCCGTGTGTTGCTCTAGATGGAAGCGGAGTTCTTTTTCGAGCTGCTCCTCCATCTGGTTTCGACGCCAGAAGCGCTGCCACCAGGTCATTCGGCGCCTCCTTCCGACAGGCGCAGAATTAGACCGACAGCTTCGGTCAACCGACGCCAGCTCGCGGCTTCCGTTTCGAGCTGCGCCCGGCCTTTGCGCGTCAGGCGATAAAACTTGGCCTCCCGCCCAGTCTCGGTCTCCTTCCAGTCGGCGGCCAGTAAGCCACGGTTTTCGAGCCGATGCAACGCCGGATAAAGCGAGCCTTGCGGCACCTGGACTACCTCGCGCGAGACCTGTTGCAGCCGTTGTGCGATGGCGTACCCGTGGACGGGGCCGAGCGCTACGACTTTCAGGATCAACAGGTCCAGGGTGCCTTGCGGGAGGTCCGACTTGAGCGGCATGTTTACACCTCGATCTTCTACATATTTAACACAGGATATGTAGAAGTCCAAGGTATTCGTTGTTACTGAGCCACGGCCGTCAAGGAACGGTCTTTCGCCTCTACGAACACCCACCGGCCCATGAACGCCGCCCCTGCCAATGCTATTACTGCCATCACAAAGGCCGCCGAGTATCCGAAATGAGTGGACACGGCTCCGGCGGCGAAGGCGCTCATGCCGACAAACAGGTCATAGAACGCGCTCAGCACGCCGACCGTGGAACCGCGGTCCCCGCTCGCCGTCTTGCGCAAAACGGTCGCCAGGATCGACGACCAGGGAAACGAGAACCCGAAGCCCAGTACGGCGGCCCCGCTCACGGCCAAAAGGGGCGGCGGACCGGATGCCAGCACGATCAGGCCCAGCGCCATCGCGGCGAGTCCGCTGTAGTAGGTGATGGCAGGCGCCACGCGATCGGGCAAACCGCCTAGGAAGAAACGCGAAACCAGCATCAGCAGCGCATAGGCGGAAAACGCCATCGGGCCTGAGTTTCCGTGCCGCGCTAAATGTAAAATCAGAAAACCAGCGATCACCGGATAATGCACGTTCACGAAGCCTACGGCGAGACCGGGCGGCAAAAGCCACCGCGGATTCCACCGCTCAGTTCCGGTTTTCACGACGGGCCGGTAATCCTCGGGCACCCGCGCGACAATCGCCAAGGCCACGAGCGCCAAAAACACTTGCATTCCCGCCGCGCGTTGGAACGTACCCAGCCAGTGCCCCACCACGGGTCCCGCCGAGATCCCGCCCCAGATGCCGCTGCTCATGTAGCCCAGCGCCTGGCTGCCGCGATCGAGGCCGCCGGTTTCCACAATCCAGGTGGCTGCACCGGTGTACAGGCAAGCTTCACCGAGCCCCTGAAACATGCGGCCAATATAAGCGCCGGTGATTCCCAGAGGCAGCAGGTAGGCTGTGCCCGCGAGCGCGCAACTGAGCAGGCCGGTAAGGAAAGCGATCTTCCGCCCGCGTCGGTCGGCCAGCGGGCCGGAAACCAGCCGCGCCCCCAACGCTACGAACGAGAAGATGCCGATCACGAATCCGACCGTCTGATCCGAGCCGCCCAGGTCATATCGCACATGCGGGCCGAGCGCCGGCAGCACCGTTCCAATACCGAGGAAACCCAAAAAAGTAGCGCCAATGAGCGCCCAAAAGCGCCCACCGAAGCCTCCCCCGTTTGACCCCATCTGCTTGATTGTACTTTGCGGCTGGTCGTGGGACGATGCATTTGGTGTAACGTAGTGCTTCAAGGGGGTGGGTGATGAAACGGCTCCGTGCGTGGCTATTGCTCGTCTTCACCGCGCTGGCCGGCGTAGCGTTTTTCGTTTCCAGCTCGCAGGCCAATCCCGAAACCATCCGGCTGATTGTTCCCGGAGTCTGGTTCCGCGAGGGCGACATCGATCAGACGCACTGCAACAACGTGATCATCGAGATGAAGGACTACCTGATCGTTGTGGATGCCAATTTTCCCGATGGTGCGCGCGGCACTATGGCCGACGTCAAGCGGCTCTCGTCTAAGCCTGTTAAATACGTGTTCGACACGCACCACCACGGCGACCACCTTTACGGCAACATTTTGTGGACGCAGGCCGGCGCCACCACGCTCGCCTTCAAGCAGGTAGGCGAGGAGCTGAAACGTCTGGAGCCGGGCCGCTGGCAGGACGCCGCCAAGACGCGCAAGGACGTGGCCGATCTGCACCAGGACGGGCCGGAGCCGCCCAAACAGGACATCAACGAAGCGATGTTCGTGCTCAACGACGGTTCCCGTAAAGTCGAATTCCACCATTTCGGCTGGGCCCACACGCGCGGCGACGGCTTCGTATACCTGCCCAAGGACCAAGTTCTGGCTACGGGCGATGCGGTGACGAATGGTCCATACAACAGCGTGGCTGACGCCTACATAGAGAACTGGCCGAACGTGCTCCATGCTGCCGAGAAGTTGAAGGTGAAGTACGTCCTGCCCGGACACGGGCGTCCCGGCGGGCGCGAACTGCTCACCGGCGAGGACCAGTTCATGACGGAGTTGTTCAAAGGTGTTAAAGAGGGCGTCGGGCAGGGGAAAAAGCTCGAAGAGCTGCAATCGTCGGTACAATTGCCAATGGCGGTGAACGACTGGGTCAGCGACCCGCTGTTGAAGCAGCAGATCAAGGCCGCCTACGAAGAGGTAACGCAGCGCAAGCCGCACGGCGAACTGGCTAGCCCGTAGATCGCTCTTCCTGACGGGCGCGGTTCCGTAATGCACGCAGCCACGCGCCGTAACCCGCTCGCAAAGCCGCCACCCAGACGATGGCTGCGGCGTACGCGGCGATCACGTCGCTCGGGTAATGAACGCCCAGGTAAATCCGCGAAAAGCCGATCAGCCCTGCCAGTAACGCTGCCCCGGCCCACACCAGCGCTCTCCTGGCCCGCGACCGCATGCGCGTCGTTATAATTGCGGCCGCGACCCCGTAAAAGCAGGCGGAGGAGATCGAATGCCCGCTGGGGAAGCTGTAACCGAGCGGTTCCACGTAGCCAAAGAATGCTTCCGGGCGCACGCGATGGAACAGATGTTTGAGAAGCTCATTCAGCAGCAGGGCGCCGAGGGAGCCTACGGTCAGCACCATCGCCGCGCGTCTGCGCCCCATCCAAATCAGGCACAAGATCAGAAACAGAGTGATAAAGATGAGGAAAGTCGGCGCGCCGAGTTGCGTGATGCCGCGCATCGCTATCGTCAGTTGCGGCGAGGCCCACGAGTGGATTGTGTCTCGCACCGCGGTGTCGAAGCGTAACGTGTCCCCCTGCAACACTTCGTTGGCGAGCCACGCAAACAGAAGCAAGGCCGCCACTGCTGCCCCAAACCCGGCGTAGAGCAATTTGATGGGTGGTCGTTCCAAGTATGGCCCGCCCTATTTCTTGTCAAGCAGCGGTTCCAGCACGCGCGCCACGTTGCCGGCTACCAGCCTGGTGCCTTCGGTGTTGGGATGCAAGCCGTCCCTCTGCATCAGCTCGGGATGCCCGGCAGCTCCCGCCAGCAGAAACGGAATGAGCTTCGTCTGATACTTCGCAGCCAACGCACCGTACATCGCATTGAACCTGGTAATGTACTCGGGGCCGTAGTTGGGCGGCAGGGTGATGCCGGCCAGTACAGTAGTGATCCCCGCCTTCTGGAGAGCTTCAATCATTTGCGACAGGTTGGCTTCGGCGACGGAGACCGGTTGTCCGCGCAAGCCGTCGTTGGCGCCGAACTCCAGCACCACCACGCGCGGCTTTTCCGCCAGAACCAGCCGCATGCGTTCCAGGCCATCCTGCGTGGTGTCGCCGCTCACGCCGAAGTTGACGACACGATAGCGGTAACCGCCGAGGTCCAACGCGGCCTGCAGCACGTCCGGGTAGCTCTTGCCCGGGTCGACGCCGAATCCCGCAGTGAGGCTGTCCCCGAAGCAAATGATAGCGGGCCGAGTGTCGGCTACAGGAGCCGCCTTCGCGGCGGACCCCGACGTACTGTCCTGCGGCCGAACGATCTGCGGTCGCTCGGGCTCCTGCCGGCATGCGCCCAGGATGGCGCTCATGATCACAACGAGTGGAATCCACCAGGCTTTTCTCATCCCAATGCCATAATAAGATTTGATTCAGGTCCGTGGCCTCACGAAGTCGATCCACACCGGAACGTATCGTGTGGATATTCTCAAGGGCATCGACCTGGAGATCCCGCGCGCCCAGTTCGCCGCCATCATGGGCCCCTCCGGCAGCGGCAAGAGCACGCTGCTGGGCCTGCTCGCCGGTCTCGACTCTCCTACCAGCGGCCAGATTATTTTAGATGGTGAAGACATCACTTCTCTGAGCGAAGATCGGATGGCGCAACTGCGCGGCCGCAAAATCGGCTTCGTGTTCCAGTCGTATCATCTCATTCCTACGCTGACCGCCGAGGAAAACGTGCTCCTGCCCATGGAATTGGCGGGCAATGATCATGGCGGCCGAAAGCGCGCCCGCGAACTGCTCGATCGTGTGGGATTGGCCGACCGGCGAGGTCACTACCCGGTGCAGTTGTCGGGTGGCGAACAGCAGCGCGTTGCCCTGGCGCGGGCATTCGCGTTGCAGCCCCCCATACTCCTGGCTGACGAGCCCACCGGCAACTTGGATAGCGCCACCGGACAAGTGGTCCTGGATTTGATGCTGGCGCTGAATCGCGAGCAGGGCACCACTCTGGTGATGGTTACGCACGAGGAGTCCATTGCGGTGTGCGCCGATCGGCGCATCATTTTGCGCGATGGGCTGGTGGTGAGCCAATGAGCACAGCATTGCCCTGGTCCACAGCGTTCCGCATCGCCTGGCGCGAAATGCATGCTTCCCGGGCCAAGTTCCTGTTCGTGATCGTAGCGGTGGCCGTTGGTGTGGGATCGCTGACCGGGGTGCGGGGCTTCAGCCGCTCGTTCCGGCGAATGCTGCTCCGCGATGCCCGCACGCTCATGGCCGCCGACCTCTCCGCACGTGTCTTTGGTGTACCGACGGCGGAACAGCAGGCCGTGTTCGACAATCTTGCGGCCCGTGGCGTGCGCCGCACCTGGATCACCGAGACCGTAACAATGGCGTCTTCCGCGGCTAATCCGGATCCCTTGTTGGTTTCGGTAAAGGCTGTCGATCCAAGCGCGTATCCCTTTTACGGCGAGGTCCAGCTGAGCCCGCCGCATGCATTGCGCGACGCGCTCAACGCACAAACTGTAGTCGTCACTGACGACCTGCTGCTGCGGCTCAACGTCAAGGCGGGGGACACCCTGCGCATCGGCGGGCAGGATTTTCGCATTGCCGGCGTGATCGTCTCCGAGCCGGACCGCATGACCGGCACGCTCAACGTGGGCCCGCGGGTGATGATCACGCGCGAAGGCCTCGACCGTACGGGTTTGATCAGCCTGGGCAGCCGCGCCTCCGAGCGGTTTCTTTTCCGCCTGCCAGCCACCGGTACGCCAAGCGCGGTAGAGGTGCGCCACATTCTGAAAAGCGCGCTCCCCGAGGCCACCATCGCGGATTACACCGAAACGCATCCGATCATCACGCGCGGGCTCGATCGTTCTACTACCTTCCTAAGCTTGATCGGCCTGATCGCGCTGGTGATTGGCGCCATGGGCGTAGGCAGCGCTATGCACAGCCACTTGCAGCAGCGGCTGGATTCTATCGCGGTGATGAAGTGCGTAGGCGGCCGCTCGGGGCAGGTAATCCGCATCTACACGGTGCAGACGCTGTTGCTCGGGTTGGGCGGGGGCCTGCTCGGCGTCGTGTTGGGTACAGCAGTTTCGGCGGTGTTTCCCAGTCTTCTCGCGCAATACTTCACGATCCCGGCGACTGCCGTGGTTGATGCGTGGCCAGCTTTGCAAGGTGTGGCCATCGCATGCCTGGTCACGCTCCTATTTACGCTGCCGCCGCTGTTGGGAATCCGCGCTATCCGGCCCGCGAAAATCTTCCGCCGTGATATGGAGCCGGAGGTCACGGCGCGTCATCGCCGTTGGTTCTCCTCCGAAACAAGGCCCGCGCTGCTGGCAGGGGCCGCGATCCTGATCGGGACTGGCTTGGTCGCCGCTACCCTCACCGATGGCGGCCTGCGACTCGCGTTGCGAACGGGCATGTATTTCACGCTGGCGCTTGCGGCCGGTGTTGCCGCGCTCTCGGCGGCGGCGTGGCTTCTCTTGCGCGCGGTTCGTCTCTTCCTGCGACATGCCCCGGCGCGTCTGCCCAGCACTCTCCGCCAGGGCATTGCCAACCTGTACCGCCCGGGCAACCAGGCGCAGGCGGCGGTGGTGGCGCTGGGAGTCGGCGTTATGTTCACCCTGGCGGTGTTTCTAATCCAGAACGGGCTGCTGGCGCAGATCCGCACCAGCGCGCCGCCCGGCACGCCCAACGTCTTTCTGCTCGATATCCCCGGTCCCGCGCGGCAAGCCGTCGCGGAAGTGATCCGCCGGCAACCGGGAGTCGAACAGGCCCCCGATGTCACGGGAGCGGTGGCGGCCCGCATCACGGCGGTGGATGGCACGCCCATCGACCAACTGCCGCTGCGCGACTGGGGCCGCCGATTCTTGCGCACTCGTTCGGTCACGGAAATGGCGGACAAGCCCGCTGATATGCAGATCCTGAGCGGCGCATGGTGGGCGGCCGGAGACCACACACCGCAAGTCGCGGTCACCGACGAAGCCGCGCACATTCTAAACTTGAAGGCCGGCTCAACCGTCGATTGGATGATTTGGAATCACGCCATACGAACCCGCATAGCTGCCATCCAGCGGACTGAGTCGCTGCGCATGGCGGCGCGCTTTGAATTCATTTTCAACCCAGGCCAACTGGATAATCTGCCGGCGGTTTACTATGGGAGCGCGCGGGTGCGGCCTGCCGCCGTGGCGCCGTTGCAGCGCGTGCTGTACCAGCAGTTTCCCACCGTTACTGTGATCAACATGGCCGACGTAATGCAAACCGTGGAAGGAGTGGTAGACCGCATCTCCATGGTGGTTCGCTTCATTTCGGCATTCACCATCCTGGCCGGGGCCATTATGGTGGCTTCGAGCGTGGCCGGCTCGCGTTTTCGCCGTATGCGCGAAGTCGTTATCCTGAAGACGCTGGGAGCCACCCGCGGGCGCATCGCTGGGATCTTCTCGGTGGAGTTTCTGGTGTTGGGCGCGGTGGCGGGGCTCATGGGCAGCCTGCTGGCCTCGGGGTTTGCAGCGCTTATTTTGAAGTTCCTGATGGAAATCAATCCACGCTTCGACCTCATTACTACGTGTGTCACCATGCTGCTGGCGGCTCTGATAGCCGCCGCGGCCGGATGGGCGGCCAGTTTCCGAATCCTCGGGCGGAAGCCGCTTGAGATACTGCGCGAGGAGTGATGGCGTCGTATAGTGAGGTCATGGTGCGATTCGCCGCCACTCCCTCACGGTCGTGGTTCTGTTTGGCGTTTCTCGGCGCTGCAATGGGCGCCGGGGCCGCGCCGGCTCCGTTCACTATCAATCAAGTGCTCGGCTCGGCGTTTCCCACCCATCTCACCGCTGCTCCTTCCGGGGGAAAGGTGGCGTGGGTTTCGAACGCGAGGGGCGTCGTCAATATCATGGTGGCGGAACCGCCCGCTTACACCGCCCGCAAAATTACCAGTTACGCCGAAGATGACGGTCAGGACATCGTCGAACTCTCGTGGGCACCGGACGCTCGCGCGATTGTGTATGTCCGTGGCGGAGGCCCAAATCGCGCCGGCGAAATCCCCAATCCCGCGCTTGATCCCCAAGGCGAGCAGCAGACTGTTTGGATCGTGGCCCTTGACGGTTCCGTACCGCGCAAGATTGGCGAAGGAAACTCAGTGGCAGTCTCTCCCGCGGGCGACCGAGTGGTTTATGCGCGGCGCGGGCAACTCTGGTGGGCGTCGTTGGACGGGAAAACCGTGCCGGCGCAGCCTTTCCAAACCCGCGGCCAATCGCAGCAACCGGTCTGGTCGCCGGATGGGCGCTCCGTTGCTTTCGTGAGCGAGCGGGGGGACCACAGTTTCGTTGGCGTCTACGAGACCGGTGCGAACACCCTGCGCTATCTCGACCCCGGCACGGATCAGGACAGCGAGCCCGCGTGGTCGCCCGACAGCCGGAGCGTCGCATTCCTGCGGGAGCCCAGCCACGGCAAAGGACGCATTTACGGTGCGCGCCGGTCGGATGAGCCGTGGTCGATTCGTGTGGCTGAAGCCGCCACCGGTAAGGGGCGAGAGGTGTGGAGGGCGCACGAGGGACCAGGCAGCGTCTTCCGGGAAGTGGTGGCCGACCATCAACTGCTGTGGGCGGGCGACCGCCTGGTCTTCCCGTGGGAAGGCGACGGCTGGACGCATCTGTACAGCGTTCCGGCGGCGGGCGGACAAGAGAACCTTCTGACTCCCGGCGAATTTGAGGTGGAGTTCGTTGCTCTTTCTCCCAGCGGCCGCGAGGTTGTCTTCAATTCCAACCAGGGCGATGTCGATCGCCGGCATCTCTGGAAGGTCGACATTAAGGGTGGGCCTGCCGTTGCGCTCACAACAGGACAGGGAATTGAGTGGGCGCCGGCCGAGACCAGTGACAGCAAAGCCGTGGCTCTAATCCGCTCCGATGCGCAGCGTCCCGCCCATCCCTCCATCCTATTGGGGAAGAAGATCCACGATATGGATCCTTCCGCCATTCCCTCCGATTTTCCCATTGACAAGATGGTCACGCCTCAGCCGGTGACGTTTACCAGCGCCGATGGACTCACCATCCACGGACAGCTCTTCCTGCCGCCTCAACGGGCCGCCGGACGCGCGCCGGGCGTGATCTTTTTCCATGGCGGCTCGCGGCGCCAGATGCTGCTTGGCTGGCACTACCGCTCCTACTATCACAACGCGTATGCGCTGAACCAATACCTGGCGAATAAAGGATACGTTGTGCTCTCGGTGAATTATCGTAGCGGCATCGGCTACGGCTTAAATTTCCGCGAAGCCCTGAACTTCGGCAGCACCGGCGCTAGCGAATACAACGATGTGGTGGCGGCCGGCCAGGTTCTTCGCGCGCGCGCGGACGTCGACCCGGCGCGCATCGGCGTGTGGGGCGGTTCTTACGGAGGCTACCTCACTGCCATGGCGCTGGCGAAGGCGTCGGATGTCTTCCGGGTGGGAGTCGATATGCACGGCGTGCATGACTGGAGCCTGGAATACGACATTCCACCCACAGACCCCGCTAGCAAGGTGGCCTTCGATTCCTCGCCAATGGCGTTCGTCTCAACTTGGCGCTCGCCCGTGCTTCTAGTACACGGCGACGACGACCGCAACGTGAAATTCAATCAAACCGTAATGCTGGCGGACGCCCTACGCAAGCGACAGGTGCCTGTGGAGGACCTCATCTTTCCCGACGAGGTCCACGAGTTTTTGCTGTATCGCCACTGGCGCGAAGCATACGAGGCCGCGGACCGGTTCTTAGAGAAGTACTTGTCGCACTAATGCGAAAAGCACTACTGTACCTGCACGGTCGGAACCGACGTGAATGCCACCCCGCTAGACCGGAGCGCCAAGACGGAAACATTCCCCGTCGCAACCGAGAAAAGCGCGTAGCCTCGTTTGCCTACCATCCCGCTTAAATTGGGAAGCTGGTCCAGGAACGGGACGGTCATTTTGTTGCCTGACGGCAAAGCCAGCGTCGTGGTGCCAATTGAGTTACCGGCGTTGTCAAACACCGCAATATTGACGGTTGTCGCCACGCCGCTACTATTCAGAACCGCGAGACCTGTAACTAGGCCGTTGGTTTCATCGAAGATCAGACTCGTCGCCGTCTGGGTTGCGCTCCTGAACCCCACCAGAACTTCCTGGTTGGGTTGTCCTGCCTGGCTACGGCGGTAGACGCCATATCCCGTAACACCCGCGGGCAGCGCAAATGAGGCGTATCCCTCAAGAACATTCGCTCCCGTGCTCGGAGCTTCGATGACTGTAGTGGAACCGGGTGCGAGCGTGACCGTTTTGACACCGCTAGCCGGCACTCCAGGCACTGCCAGGGGCGTCCCGGTATCGGTCAAGAAAGTCACCGAAAAAGAGACTGTAGCACTGGTCGGGTTCGAGAAATAGATCGCCGAATACCAGGTGCCTGCGCCGAAGACAAATTGGGGAAGTACTTGTTGCAGCAGTTGAGGATTAGCCGCACCCGATACTGTCGTACTGGAGTCAGTTTCCAGAAACAGCACGGTTCCTCCTTCAACGCGGGCGATCAGATAGTTTACTTGCGTGGTATTCGGGAGGGTAAGCTGGGCTGTACCGGAACAGTTGCTTGCGATGGAATACGTTCCTGTGCCGTTGAACGACTGCGGCCCATTCGTACTATCCGTTGTCACTTCACCCGTATTTGAGGTGATATTGCCGTTGCCGTCGAATACCATTTGCGTCGCAGCTTCATATGGAGTCCGAACGCCGCCGGAATAGGTTCCACCGGCCAGCAGGAGACCATAGGCGCCGGAAATCGATCCGTTGCCGCACTGGCTCCCGGTAGCATTCGCGGCCCGGTAGAATCGAACCTCCCCTAGTTCGGCAAGTGACGATGATGTGATCGACGACAACGTCAGCCCTCCTCCATTAACCACCTGAAGGACTGCGGTCAAGGAATTGGCGCCGGTGGTGAGGGTCACCGTTCCTGAGCAGTTCCCATTCACGGTGTACGTGCCCGAAACGGAAACAGCCGTGGCGATGAGACCAGCAGTGCTGGTAGTGGCCGTCCCCGAGGTGAGATTCCCGGCTCCGTCAGCGGTTACCTGCCCTTGCTCGTCATACGAGACAACTGTCGAACCATTCTTGATTTGTCCCCCGATCGTGTAGAACAAGGTTCCGTTCAAGCTGGCATTCGTGCATTTCGGCTGGGCTTGGAGCAGAACGGGCAGTGTCAGCACCAACAGAGTGCTCAGTCTGAGTAAATTCATCGTCGACGGTTCCTTCCTATTTGGCAATGGGGCGTTTTTGCCCGCCTCATCCGGCGGACTCCGGAGGCCGATTATAGCATTCACGAATGTGAACCCGATTTCCCAATCTTTGTTGCGGCTGCCGAGTGGTATCAGGGAATACCTTTCTCGCCAAAAACGGGAGGTGATCCGTTGAGGGAAGCGGCCCCGGGTTCCCTTTGCTTTTCCGTGATTTTCCTGCTAACTTCATAGACCGTCCGGCTTCCATGAAACAAAAAATCTCACTCACCATCAACGGGAAACCGCATACACATGAGGTCGAGCCACGGCTTCTGCTGATCCATTACCTCCGCGAAATCGTGGGCCTGACCGGCCCCCACATCGGCTGCGAAACCTCCACCTGCGGGGCATGCACGGTCATGCTCGACGGCAAGGCAGTGAAGTCCTGTGCCATATTCGCCGTCCAGGTCCAGGGGCGTCAGGTTTTGACCATCGAAGGGTTGGCCGCCGACGGCAAGCTCGACCCGATGCAGGAGGCCTTTTGGAACGAGCACGGGTTACAGTGCGGTTTCTGTACGCCCGGGATGATCCTGACCGCCAAGCAACTGCTGGCCGACAATCCCAGTCCAACGGACGAGGAGATCCGCCATGGCCTGCACGGCAATATCTGCCGATGCACTGGCTATCAGCACATTATTAACGCGGTGAGGGCCGCCGCAGCAAAGGTGGAAGGCTAATATATGGCCACCACCACGATCAAGCCCGAAACTCTGGTCGGCAAGAAGATACGCCGCCGCGAAGATCCCCGCCTCATCACCGGCACCGCCACTTATGTGGATGACGTCAAGATGCCCGGCATGCACCATGCTTGTGTGGTGCGCAGCCCGCATGCCGCTGCGCGCATCAAGAGCATCAACACGAAGCCTGCGCTGGAGCGGCCGGGGGTCGTCGCCGTTTTCACGGGCGCGGATGTGAAGGATGTGGGCTCGGTTCCCTGCGTCGCGAACCTGCCTGGGCTCCGGCGGCCGCACCACCACATATTGGCGCAGGATCGTGTGTACTTCGTGGGGCATCCGGTCGCGGTGGTAGTCGCCACGGATCGTTACATTGCGGCCGACGGAGCCGACGCGGTGGAAGTCGAATACGAAGAACTGCCGGCGGTGGCCGACCCGGAGAAAGCTCTGGCTCCCGGAGCCCCAGCCATCCACCCGCAGTGGCCTGACAACACCGCTTTTACCTTTCATCAGGACGGCGGCAATGTGGAACAGGCGTTTCGCGAAGCCGATGTCATCGTCAAGCAGCGAATTACCAGCCAGCGCCTGATTCCCATGGCGATGGAGACGCGCGGCGTAGTGGCCGACTACCGCGCCGCGGAAAAGTCCCTGACGCTTTATTCCTCCTCTCAGGCGCCCCACCTGCTGCGCAGCCTGCTCTCTTCGATCTTCGGCATTCCGGAAAACCGGCTGCGCGTAATCGCTCCGGAAGTGGGCGGCGGTTTCGGCTCCAAGATCGACGTTTATGCCGAAGACATGCTGATGGCTTTCATCAGCCGCCGGATCAATAAGCCGGTGAAGTGGGTGGAATCGCGCCGCGAGAATTTCTTGGGCACCATCCACGGTCGCGGACACGTGGACTACTACGAGCTGGCGGCCAAGCGCGACGGCACCATGCTCGGGTTGAAGCTGAAGATTATCCAGGACATCGGCGCTTACCTCCAACTCCTTACGCCCGCCATCCCCACGCTATCCGTACTCATGATGCCGGGCCTGTACAAGTTCCAGAACATTTCGGCGGATGTCATAGGGGCGTTCACCAATTGCTTTCCCACGGACGCTTACCGCGGCGCGGGGCGCCCGGAAGCTACGCACGGCATCGAACGCATGGTAGATATCCTGGCGGCCGAACTGAAAATGGATCCCGCCGCACTCCGCATGAAGAATTTCCCGGGCAAAGACGAATTCCCGTTTGCTACCGCGACCGGCCTGTCCTACGACAGCGGCGACTATGCGCTGCCGCTTCAAAATGCCATGGATGCGGTGGACTACTCCAAGTTGCGGCGCGAACAGCAGCAGGGCAGGGCTCAGGGCAAGCTCATGGGCATCGGAATGTCAGCCTATGGTGAAATCTGCGCCTTTGGGCCGTCACCGGCGACGCCTACCGGTGGATGGGAAAGCGCCACAGTCAGGATTGAGCCCGACGGTAAGGTGTCCGTGATGACTGGATGCTCTCCGCACGGTCAGGGCGAAGAGACTACCTTCGCTCAGATCACAGCGGACGAACTCGGAGTCGATATCGATGATGTGGTGGTGCTCCACGGCGACACGTTAATCGTGCCATACGGCATCGGCACGTTCGGCAGCCGCGGTACGGCCATCGGCGGCACGGCGGTCTACTATGCCTTGCAGGAATTGAAGAATAAGATCCGCAGTTTCGGCGCCATGCTGCTCGAGACCGACAAGGTCACGCTGGTGGGCGGGGCATGTGTTGATGAGAAATCCGGGAAGTCGGTGTCGGTAGCCGAGATTGCCGCAGCGTCTTACCGAGCCATGAAGCTGCCGCCCGGTACCCAACCGGGACTGGTAGCCACACAGTTCTGGGAGCCGCCCAACTTCACCTTCCCCTTCGGAGCCCACATGGTAATCACCGAGGTGGACCGCGAGACGGGGAAGATCGAGATCCGGCGCTATGTGGCCGTGGACGATTGCGGGAAGATCATTAACCCGCTGATCGTATCCGGCCAAGTTCACGGTGGCGTGGCACAAGGTCTGGGCCAGGCGCTCTGGGAAGAGGCGGTTTATGACAGCAACGGCCAGCTCCTTACGGGTGAGCTGACCGACTATGCGGTCCCCCGCGCGCACATGATGCCGTGGATCGAGAGCAGCCATACCGAGACGCCGTCGCCGGTAAATCCGCTGGGCGTTAAGGGTGTGGGCGAGGCCGGCACTATCGGCTGCACCCCCGCGGTTGTGAATTCGGTGGTGGACGCGCTTTCCCACCTTGGGGTGCGGCACATCGACATGCCGCTCACCCCCGAAAAGATCTGGAAACTGGTTCAGGCGGGAGGCCGCGCATGATTCCGCAGGAATTCGACTACACCGCACCCGACACGCTGAAGGAAGCTTTTGCGCTCATCGCCGATGGCGAGCGCAAAATCCTCGCAGGCGGCATGAGCCTGATCCCCATGATGAAACTTCGGCTGGCGACGCCGGAACACGTGGTGGACCTGGGGCGAGTCCCCGGCCTGAACCACATTGGCGAGCAGGCGAACTTGATCCACATCGGCGCCACTGCAACGCATCACGACGTAGAGATTTCACCCGTGATTCGTGCGCGCTGCCCGTTGTTGGCCGAGACCGCCAGCAACATTGGCGACGTACAGGTTCGCAATCGGGGAACCATTGGCGGCAGTGTTGCCCATGCCGACCCGGCGGCCGATTACCCGGCGGCTCTGCTGGCGCTGGAAGCCCAAATCCGCATCGCGTCCGCCAAGTCCGAGCGCACGGTGCCGGCTTCCGAATTCTTCCTCGATCCGTTCACGACCGTTCTGGAACCTGGGGAGATTATAGTTGAGCTGCTGGTGCCCGCCGAAGACGGCAGCGAAGGTTACCGTTACGAAAAGCTGGAGCATCCCGCTTCCGGCTTCGCCATCGTAGGAATAGGCGTGCGCATCAAGAAGGGTGGCCGCGGTATTTCGTTGGCTCGGATCGGCGTCACCGGCTTAGGCCCGCATGCGTTCCGGGCATTGGAAACGGAACGGCTGCTGGAAAGGGGCGCGGATTTGGAGAAGGCCGCCGCCACGCTAGGCGAAGGTGAGGAAGCCAATTCCGATCTGTACGCTTCCGCGGATTACCGCCGCCACCTGGCGCGTGTGCATGGCCGCCGGGCCATTTCCATAGCCCTCACGAGGGCTTCGTGAAAATCGCGGGCGCGCATACCCTGGCAGTTCCGCAGGAGCGAGCCTACGCGTTGTTGCAAGACCCCGAGGTGCTGGGGAAATGCATGCCCGGCTGCGATGCGCTGGAGAAGATCGGCGAGTCGCGGTTCCACATGAAAATGAAAATGGTGATGGCCAGCATGTCGGGGCTCTTCGACGGAACTGTGTCCATAGCCGATCAGAATCCGCCGGCCAGCTTCCGGTTGATTGTGGAAGGCGCTGGAAAGATCGGATTCATCAAGGGTGATGGCTTGCTCACGCTGATCCCGATCGAAGGCGGCACCAACGTTCAGTACGAAGGTTCCGTCGAAGTCGGTGGAACCATTGCGGCTGTCGGCCAGCGACTCCTCGATACCACTTCTAAGATGATGATTAAGCGATTCTTCGACAAGCTCGGCGCGGAATTGGCAGCGTCGGGGGGCGCACGTCTTCCGGGTACCATGTCCGGTACCATTACGTCCTAGGCCTAGGATTTTGCTTAGGGCGATGTACAATCCTGAGTGATGCGTGCGGCTGCTACCTTACTACTGGTTGCCTTTAGCGCCTCTGCGATGAATCCGCTGGAAACCCGGCTGGAGCATCAGATGCGAACCTGGCAGAAGCGTCTGGGCCTGGAAGAGTGGAACCTTACGGTACGCATCGTTCGGCAGTCGGAGATCGACCACAATTCCTGGGGCGCGGCGGAATGGGATCCCGAGGCCAAAACGGGCATGATCAGCGTACTGGACCCCCGCGACTACAATCTGCACGGCTCCGACCTTAAGCTCGACATGGAATGCACCATCGTGCACGAGCTGGTTCACATCCAGGTGTCGCCCCTGGATGCACGCGACGAAGTGATCCGCGAAGAGGTCGTCAACAAGATCATGACGGCCCTGATGAACCGTCAGTGTCCGAACTGAGCTTTCCGCTGGTAACATGAGATTAGTGGCGTGGTTCAAATACGCCCGGCGGGAAACGCCGTCCTCAAATGCTTGACCTCCGCTTAAAGGCCTATTGTGCTGCCGCGGCCATTTTTGCCGTTGACCGTCTCACCAAGTGGCTGATCGAAACTCGGGTTTCTTTCCTGGATACCCTGCGCGTTATCCCGGGTTTCTTCGATATCGTTCATGCGCAGAACCGCGGCATCGCGTTTTCCCTCTTCAGCGACAGTTCGGCCGAGTGGAGAACTTTCATCTTGCCGCTGTTTGCCCTGGCGGCTGTGATCGTGGTAGCAGGCATTATTTGGCGGGCGGAACGGCTCGACCGGTATTCTTTGGCGGGGTTCACGCTCATTTTGGGCGGAGCGGCGGGCAATCTTTTCGATCGGCTTCTATGGGGACGCGTCACGGATTTCCTGGACGTTTATGTGGGCGGTTATCACTGGCCCACGTTCAACGTAGCGGACTCGGCGGTGGTGATCGGCAGCGGATTGCTGGTCCTGGAACTGTTGCGTCCTAAACGGCAGGCGGCCAATGTACCCTGAAATTTTCCATCTTTCGTTCTTGCACACCTATGGCTTTCTGGTAGCCATCGCATTCCTGGCGGGCCTGTGGATGGCGACGCGTCTGGGCCGGCAGGCCAAGCTTAATGCCGACGCGATTACCAATTTGGGTATCTACTGCGCGCTGGCCGCGATCGCCGGCGCGAAAGTGATGATGCTCATCGTGGACATTCCGTATTACGTCGAGCATCCTGGCGAGATCCTTTCGTTTTCCACCTTGCAGGCAGGCGGCGTCTTTTATGGCGGGCTCCTCGGCGCGCTGGCGGTGGCCGCCTGGTACATTCGCAAGGCCGGCCTCCCCGCGCTGGTTACCGCGGACGTGTTTGCTCCCGGAATTGCGTTGGGCCACGGCATTGGGCGCCTGGGCTGTTTTTCGGCGGGGTGCTGCTGGGGCGTGGAAAGCCATTTGCCCTGGTCGGTGACCTTTACGAATCCGACGGCGAATCAATTGGTCGGCGTGCCCCTCGGCGTTTCTCTGCACCCCACGCAGCTCTACGAAGCGTTCGCCGAGTTCCTGATCTTCGGCGTGCTGTACTGGCGTTTCCGCAAACCGCACTCGGCCGGGTTCATTATTAGCCTCTACCTGATGCTATATTCCACCGCCCGGTTCATCGTGGAATTCTTCCGCTTCCACGAGCAGGGCAACCTGTGGGGCGGCCCGCTCGACACCTCCCAATGGATCTCGATTGCCTTATTCCTGCTCGGCTCGTCCTATTTCGTGGTGACCCACCGCCGGCAAATCGCCCAGCCGGCTCACACGCGATAGGTATCCGGCCGCCATTGCTGGATGGCTCGCTTGATGGCGTCGGAAGCCAGGCTTTCATCGGCCGCCTTCTTGGCCAGCGCTACGAGCTCCGCGTCTGGGGCGAAGCGCAATGCGATCACCTGTCGGATACCTAGCCGCGAATCCAGGAGTTTCCCCGTCAGCACGAAGAACCGCAGGTTTTCCTCGGCCCGAATCGCGCGGTCTTGCGCCTTGAGTGCGAAGGTCCGGGCCAGAAAGGACAAAATGATCATGCAGATCACCAGCACCAGGATTAAGGAGGCACTGTAGATGCGCTCGTGGTCATCCCAGGATTGATACAGGTTCACTGCGGCGCCGATCAGGGTCAGCAGGAGCACAGGCATAAGAATGAAGTGAAACAGCGGCACAAGCTGCGTGTGTTTGGCGTAGTTCTGTGTGGTCATGTAGTGAGCTCCACCAGACAGGGTAGCGCGTGCCGGGCCCTGTTGCTGGGGCGCCGCAGAATTTCATACCTTTTTCACGGCTTATTGCGGATAATTGTCCAAAGCAATATGGGACGAGGTTGAGGTGAAGACTCAGGAAACCCCGGCCGCCGACTCTCCGTTGGCCCACACCGCTGCGCATGATACGAGAAGCCTGGCGCTTCCGCTATCCCCAAGTAGTCCCGCGCAGCTGTCCCATCCTCAGGTGCACACGGCCGCTGACGCGCGGTGAAGTTGCCAATTCATCACTAGCGGCCAAGTCGCTGCCGGCAGGGCGGGAAAGCGTTCGATGAAACCGCAGAGGGTACTACTGTACGAGGAAGACAGCAACTGCGAGTTACTGCGATCGCTGTTGTGCGGACAGGGATGCGAAGTACAGGAAGCGCCTCTGACGGCCGGGGCAATAGTTCCGGTAGAGGGCTACTGTCTGGTGGTCTTCGATATACAACGCCTGACAGGATTGTTGTTGAATGCCGCGCACGCCTGGCGCGAAGCCGCACCGGATACCATGCTGGTGGTATTGGCGAGCCGCACTACCCGCGCCGATCGCATTGCCTTGTTGGAAAGCGGTATCGATGCCTGTCTGAGGAAACCTTTGGTAGTTCCGGAACTACGCGCGCGGGTCCGCGCCGCTCTGCGTCGCTTTCGTACCCAGGATGGGCGCTTACGGCGCCTCTCGGTGGGACAAGGCACCATAGACCTAGAGGCTCGGCAGATTACGGCAACCGGCCGCAAAACTCGTCTAACTCCGACGGAGTGCGGAATTCTGGAATATCTGGTGGCACACCTGAATCAGACCGTACCGCGGAATGAGCTGGTGAAAACACTGTGGGGATCCGACCCTCATAAAGGCGCGCACTCGCTCCGCCTGTTCATTCGCAGGCTGCGCCAAAAGCTGGAACCGGATCCCACGAATCCTCGGTATCTCGTGACCGATCCGAGTGTTGGATATCGCCTCCAGATACCGGCGGCTGCGGCTAGTGACGCCCTCCAGATGCACGTTCCGAAGTGAGAAACTCTTCCACTCCTATTGAGTAGCGACGTAAGGGCAGCGGTTTCCTTTCACGATTTGTTCATGTGTTAGCGAACTCTACAGCACCGATGAGCACGCTGTATAGATTCTTGTTATAGGCGCTATCCACCCTTCCGTTTGAATTTTTATGACTTTTACATAGAGGCACCCGCATACTTACGATGATCGGGTCATCAAAAGAGGTTTAGTGCGAAATACCAGTTAGCGCAGCCGAGCCTGCTGCGAGGGTGTGGCTGCTCATTCTCATCAAACCGGTCCGAAATCCCTGTCGAACGATGCCCATAATGTTCGGCGAGAGGTTTCCATTCGCCTTTAGGGGGAGAACAAAATGAACGTGCAGTTCAAGAATTGTCGTACACGGAATCTGCTGATGGTGGTTGCGTGTGCTGGCATGCTGTCGCAGCCTTTGTCTGCCGCTGAGGCCAACAACGAGGCGTCGGCCGGTATCGCCGCCGATGCAGCCGTCGCGGCGCCGCTGATGCCCAGAGCGTCTGGTGCCTTGATCGGAGTGACTTTGGCCCCGGGCGGATTCTCCTTAGCCGCCGTGAACATCATGATTCGCAGCATGACCGATGCCACGCCGCGCCAGCTCATCAGTGACGCTGACGGAACATTTGCCATTAAGGATCTGGCTCCGGGTACTTACCAAGTCACTGCGTCCAAGGAAGGGTTTGCTACATCAACCGCCACAACAGTGGAAATCGCGGCCAGCCGAACCGCCAATGCCAATGTGCAACTTACTCAAGGCGTGGCCGGGTCTCTGCGCGGTGTTACTTTGGCTCCGGATGGATTCTCCCTGGCCGGCGTGAATGTCGCGGTCCACAGCGTGGCTGGCTCACTCGATCGCAGTCTGGTTACCGATACTGACGGAACCTTCGTCATGAAGGACCTTCCGCCGGGCTCCTATCAGGTCAGCGTCACTAAAGACGGCTTTTCCAGTCCGCCCGCGGTAACTGTGGTAGTGGCGCAGAATAGAACCTCCAACGCGAACGTACAACTCGCGCTGGCGAAGCCGCTTCCTGCGAAGCCGGTGGAAGTGGCCCAGGCCGCTCCTCCAGCGGCGCAAGCGGCTCTGCCGCCCGCCGCAGCCGCAGGCCAGCCCGCTACTGCGTCGGCTCCTCCCGCGGTGGACAACCAGACGCCATTTGCTTTTGGCGATTTTACCTGGCTGAACGGCACTTCCCGAAACAAAGATGTCGTAGTCGATACCCCTTTCTTTACACCGGAAGTTAGATTCGATACCCACTACATGACAGATTTTAACCAGCCGAAAGACCACACCATCGTAGGAGCCACCGAGAGCTTTCGCTCGGGGGAGATCCAGATCGAACAGGCTAGCGTGGGCGGCGACTTCCACTGGCAGAACGTCCGCGGCCGGATCTTGTTCATGCAGGGGCTGTTTGCCACCACCACACCCCGCAACGACGCAAGCTCGCAAACCAGCTCTGGGCCGGGGCCCGGCGGCGTCGGCCAGTGGGACCTCCAGAATGCTTACAAGTATGTGTCGGAAGCTTACGGCGGGTATCACTTCAACGTCAATCACGGGCTCAACGTCGACGCGGGAATCTTCGTGTCGTACATCGGCCTCTTCAGTTACTACAATTTTGATAACTGGACCTACCAGCCGTCGTATGTCTCCTCGAACACACCTTGGTTCTTTAACGGCGTTCGCGTCCAATGGTTCCCGACGAATAAGCTGAAAATCGAGCCTTGGTTCATCAACGGGTGGCAATCCTATGCCAAGTTCAATGGCCATCCCGGTTTGGGAGGGCAGCTTCTGTGGCAGCCTAAGGAATGGTTCAAGCTGGTCGCGAACCAATACGGTTACGGACAGGACAATCTGGGGCTCCCCAATACGGAACGGATCCACACCGACGACAGTATCGAGGTGCGGTATTTAAACAAGCCGGAAAGCTTGGGCCTTTCGAAGGCGGCATTTTCTCTCACTGCGGACGCAGGAGCCCAGTATGGGGGCGGACTGTGCGGCAAGTGCGCGCCAAGCCAAGGCAAGGAGTCCTTTATTGGGTGGATGCTGTACGATCGGTACTGGTTCCACAAGGATCTGTACGCCATCACTCTCGGCGGCGGAGAGATGAGCAACTATGGCCGCTATCTGACGCTTCTGCCGCCGATCGATGGAGCTTGGGCAGCAAGTGGTACGCCTTACTTCACGGAAAATCCGGGCCAGAAGGCTCACATGTGGGATAGCACGGTCACGTTCCAATATATGCCCAGACAGTACATAACCTGGTGGGGGGAGGTTGGGTACCGTCACTCTGACGTACCATACTTCGCCGGCCGAGGCGGTGTCACGCCACCGGGTGGAAACAACGGCGCTCCGCAATACTATACGTGCATGAGCGGCGCTAGCGCCGGAACGGCTGACTTACCGACAGCAACCGCAACTTGTGGCGGACCGGGGACGGTTTGGTTCCCCGATCTTCGGAGAAGTGAAGTGAAGCTGAGTGTTGGCGTCATGGTGAAATTTTAGTCCAGTCAAATCCGATGTGCTGAGAGAGGGGCCGCCTTACACAGGGCCCCTATCTCTGCGGATAGTTGACTTACATGCCTCTTTCGTCTGTCGCAGCTTATAACTGGAAATGTCTTTCCAGCGTCTCGTCAGATGTTGAGATAAGCGGAGCGGGCACGGTAAACGTGGGGCGGGAAACCTCGTGGTTCAGTTCCGTCCGCATTCTAACACTCAGTCTTTCTCTCGGGGGTCTTGCCGCTTGCACTTGGGGGTCATTCCACTTTGGTCAGGGCTTCGCATTTACCGGTTTCCTTTATCTCATCCTGGTAGTCTTGGCTGCACTCTACGGCGGGTTCTGGCAAGCTACCGTGATTTCTGTTGCCGCCGCGGCTTGCCTGAATTATTTCTTTGTTCCACCCATATTTAGTTTTGTAAATAGCCCCGCCAACTGGGTCGCACTCGGCGCGTTCGAATTTACAGCTCTGGTGATCAGCCGGCTGTCACTCCGCGCGCAACTGCGCGCCATCGAAGCCATCGCCGGGCGGCGCGATATGGAGCGCCTTTATGAAACGTCGCGACGAATCCTGCTTCTGGACAGTTCCGGCGACGCCGGCAGCTCCATCACGTCGCTGATCCGCGAAATTTTCGTGTTGCCAGCCGTTCAATTGTACGACGCCCTCTCTGGCACTACTTATGAAAGCGGGGAGAACGCGCTCGGGGTTGGGCAGCAGGCCAGAGATGCATATTTATTGGGTGAGGATATCTACGATCAGGCCGCGAAAACCTGGTGTTGCGTGCTCAGACTGGGTGCGCGCCCCGTGGGCGGTCTGGCCCTGCGCGATGCCGGAATGACCAAGCTTGCGGCAACGGCCCTGGCATCGTTGAGTGGAATTGCCTTGGAACGCGTGCGCGCCCTCCAAAGAGAGTCGCATGCCCAAGCCGCCCGGCAGACGGAACAACTGCGAACGGCCGTGCTCGACGCCTTGGCGCACCAGTTCAAGACGCCCTTGACCATCGCACGAACCGCCAGTTCCGGACTCCTCGCGCTGGGTGGTTTGTCGGAGCTGCAGACCGAACTCGTCACCGACATCGACCAACAGGCCAGCAAGCTCGATCACTTGGCCTCGCGCCTTCTGCGAGCCGCCATGCTCGACAGTGAGGAATTCAGGCCAAGACGTGAAGCACTGCTGTTCTCTCGTCTGATCGACTCTGCCTTGGACAAGCTCGACCAGCCGGCGGACCGTAAACGAGTTAGTGTCACCATCCCGATCCGCGAGGTTGCTGTATTTGCCGATCGGGAATTAATCCTTACCTCCCTGGTTCAACTGATCGACAACGCAATCAAATACTCAGAGCCGGAATCACTGATCGACATTTCCTTCATCGTGGGAAAGTCAGAGGTGGTCCTGAAGGTGCGAAGCAAGGGCCTGGTTGTTTCGCCACAGGAACGCGAACGGATATTTGAGCGATTCTATCGCGCGCCGGAGACTCATCATTTGCCGGCGGGCACCGGTTTGGGCCTTTCGATAGTCAAGAAGATCGTCGAAGCTCACCATGGCAGCGTATGGGCCGAAGGTGAAACAGACTACGGCACTTCCTTTTCTTTGTCTCTCCCGGTCGCACGTGCGAGTTGATGATGCCCTCTGTAAATGGAAATATTCTGGTGACTGACGACGACCCGGATCTGCGGCGCGTGCTCAGAAGGACGCTGGACGCCTTGGGCTTCGAGGTGAGGGAATCCCCAAACGGCGAGCAAGCCCTGCAGGAGATTGAAGCCCGCCCATACCATGCGGTGCTTCTGGACGTCAATATGCCGGGTATCGGTGGGATTGAAGCCTGCCGGCAAATTCGCAGGAGAGATCCTCGGCTGCAAATCCTGATGCTCACGGTGCGTGATCGGGAAGCGGACAAGATCGAGGCTTTAGATGCCGGCGCCGACGACTACATTACCAAGCCCTTCTCGATCCCGGAACTCACGGCCAGATTGCGATCCGCAGTCCGGCGTTCCTTCGCGATCCTGCCCGAGACAGGGTTACCAATCCTCATCGGAGAAATCGAACTTGATCCCGCCCGCCGGATCGTACGCAAGGCCGGTTCCGTTTTGCGCTTGACTCCCAAGGAATTTGATCTGCTCCATTATCTAATGAAACATCCCGGGGTCCCCGTCGCCCATGGAAAACTGCTTCGCGCTGTGTGGGGAGAGGAGTACGGTCAGGAACTGGAATACCTGCGCACGTTCGTCCACCAATTGCGACGGAAGCTGGAGGACGACCCTTCGGTACCCGAGTACCTGCTGACGGAACTTCACTTCGGCTACCGTTTTCGCGAGGCCTCCTGATACGCCATGTTGGTATAAAGAAACAGTTTCCAGCCTTGCCCATAAACAAGTCTGATGAGGTGAATAGGATTTTTGATTCTAGCTTTATGCGGTCCTTATGTCGCGTGCCATATCCTGAGTGAACCGGCCGTGCTGATTTGGAGTCTCTGATGAAAAACAAATCTCTGGTAGTTGGAATTCTTCTGATTTCGGTGGCATCGTCACTGGTGCTTGCGGGTTGTGGCAAGGTCCAGGCGCAAGGCGGCGTAGACCCGGCGGCCGCCGGTGCTCCGCCTCCGGCGAAGGTTACGCTCGCTCCGGATCCCAACCTGTTCACAGTAGACCGGCCCGACCAATTCCCGCTTGCCACGGCGACTGAACTTCCTACGAGTTCCGAGTTGGTCGTTACGGGAACAGTCACGCCTGACGTATCGCGCAACGTCCCCGTCGTCTCGCTCGCCTCAGGACGCATCATGGCTGTTCACACACGGCTTGGCGACACCGTGCAGAAGGGCCAGTTATTGATGACCGTTCGAAGCGACGACGTGTCGGGCGGTTATTCGACCTATAGAATGGCGGTGGCAGATGAAATTCTGGGACGGACTCAGTTGGAGCGCGCCACGGATCTTTACGAGCACGGCGCCATTGCATTGAACGATCTACAGGTCGCGCAGGATACCGAAGCCAAGGCCAAAGTGGCCATGGAGACTGCGGCCGAGCACTTGAAGTTGCTCGGAAACGATCCCGACAAGATGAACTCGATGGTGGATATCTTCGCCCCGGTCTCCGGAGTAGTGAGTGATCAGCAAGCGACTACGGGTTCTCTCGTTCAAGCCTACAATACTCCCTACCCGTTCACGATTTCCGACCTATCGTCGATCTGGATTGTCTGCGATGTCTACGAAAATGATTTGGCCAGTGTCAAGATGGGCGACACTGCGCAGATTCGCCTGAACGCATATCCCGACCGCATGTTTACCGGAAGAGTGAGCAACATCGGTCCGGTTCTCGATCCCAACATCCGCACGGCCAAGGTTCGAATCGAGATCGCCAACCCTGGAATCATGCGGCTGGGCATGTTTGTGAGAGCCACATTCCGCGGGCAAACCAAGGAGATGCACACCATTGTGCCGGCATCCGCCATTCTGCACATGCACGATCGCGATTTCGTTTATGTGCCCGCGCCCAACAACCAATTTCGCCGCGTGGAAGTGGTGGGTGGAGACCTTTTGGCAGACAACACAAGCCTGCAGGAGATTCGATCCGGACTCGTGCCAGGCCAGCAGGTAGTCACGAACGCGTTGGTGCTGGATCACGTGCTGGGACAGTGAAAAACATCGCTCCCCTTGGTCACGGCTCAGTAACGAGGACAGGAAGATGATTCGCGCTCTAGTCGATTTCGCACTTAACAACAAGTTTGTCGTGTTGGCGTTTGCCGTCTTGCTGCTCGGTTGGGGAGCTATCTCGTTCCACACCTTGCCGGTGGAAGCCTATCCCGACATCGCTGATAACTACGTTACGATCATTACGCAATGGGCAGGTCGTTCCGCAGAAGAGGTGGAGCAACAGGTCACGATCCCGGTTGAAATTCAGATGAATGGAATTCCGCACCTGAGTTATCTCCGATCGGAATCCATTTTCGGCCTGTCTTTCGTGCTCCTGATTTTCGACGACGCATCCTTGAACGACTGGAACCGACAGAAAGTCCTCGAGAGACTTTCGCAGGTCAACCTGCCTACGGGCGTTCAGTCTCAGATGGGCACGGACTGGAGCACTACGGGCCAGATCTATTGGTACACGCTGCGAAGCACCAATCCGCGCTATGACCTGATGGAACTGAGATCCATCGAAGACTGGGTGCTTCTGAAACAATTCAAATCCGTTCCCAACGTTGTCGACGTGTCCGATTTCGGGGGCACGGTGCGTGAATACCAGGTGCGCGTGGATCCGGCGAAACTCGTCTCCTACGGATTGAGCATCGGCCAGGTGGAGCAGCAACTCACCAACAACAATATCAATGCCGGCGGTAGCTTCGTTGAAGTGGGCTTGCAGCAGATGAACGTGCGCGCACTGGGACTCTTCAACACCGTGCATGACATCGAGCAGACCGTCCTTAAAACGCAAACCGGCACCGCTCTGCGGGTCAGGGACATTGCGGAAGTGGCCCAGGGTCCCAAAATACGGCTGGGCCACATGGCGAGAGCCAACCACATGGAGGACGGGCGGATCATCGATGAGCCCGATGTAATCCAGGCCGGAGTACTGATGCGCAAAGGCGCGGAAGAGGAATCCACTCTTGAGGGAATTCACAAGAAGGTGGAAGAGCTCAATAACGGCCTCCTGCCACCGGGTGTCAAGGTCATTTCCATGCTAGACCGCAGCGATCTCCTGCATTTCACCCTGCACACGGTGCTGCATAACCTGACCGAAGGAATGATTCTGGTGACCATCATTCTCTTCCTCTTCCTCCTCAACGTGCGGGCTGCATTTATCGTCGCGCTCACTATTCCCTTCTCTTTGCTCTTTGCATCCATCTGGCTGAATGTCAGCAGCATTCCGGCGAATCTTCTGTCGCTGGGCGCTCTGGATTTCGGGATGGTGGTGGATGGGGCGGTGGTGATGGTGGAAAACATTATCCGGCACCTCCACCACAGCCGCCGCCAAACCTCCCCCGGGACAATGAAGACCACCGAGGAGATGATTCGCGAGGCTTGCCACGAAGTCCAACGGCCAGTGTTTTTCGCGATTGCTATCATCATCACTGCTTATCTGCCGATCTTTACGCTGCAACGCGTGGAGGGCCGCCTATTCCGGCCCATGGCTTGGACGGTAGCCTTTGCTCTTCTCGGTGCGATGACATTTTCGATCCTCATCGCTCCCGTGCTTTCCGCCGCGCTGTTTCGCCGGGGGATCAAAGAGGTGGCCAATCCGGTTCTCGCTTACGTCACGGAGCGCTATCGGAGGCGGCTACGCTGGGCTGTCCAGCATCGTTACATCACGGTTGGCGTTGGTGTGCTCGCCCTGGGTGTAACGATCTATCTCGGTTTTAGCGGCGTTATTGGCGCGGAGTTCTTGCCACATCTGGACGAAGGCGCTATCTGGGCGCGCGGAACGCTGGCGCCCAGTACCAGTCTGACTGAAGGGGAAAAATTCACGGTTTGTGGCAGGTATGTCTTTGCGTCGTTCCCGGAGGTGACAAAGGTCGTTTCGCAGACCGGCCGACCAGACGACGGAACCGATACCGGTGGATTCGGCAACACCGAATTTTTCGTCGATCTGAAAGCTCACGACCAGTGGCGGCCGGTCTTTCACAAAAACAAAGACGAACTAATCGCTGCGATGAACCTGGAGTTGCCCAAGAGATGCCCCGGAGCGATCTGGAACTACTCGCAGCCGATAGAAGACAACGTGGGAGAGATGCTCACCGGCACCAAGGGCTCGCTGGCGGCCAAGGTGTTCGGGGACGACCTGAAGTTGCTCGAGCAGAAGGGTGAGCAGATCACCGAGGTCATGTCTAACATTCCGGGCATGCATGACGTCAAGCTGTTGCGCGACTTCGGGCAGCCTAATCTCGACTTGACTATTGACCGGCGCCAGGCTGCGCGTTTCGGAATCAACGTAGCGGATATTCAAGACGCCGTTCAGACCGCGATTGGAGGCAACGCCGTGAGCCAGGTACTAATTGGCGAGCAACGGTACGACGTCGTGGTGCGGTACCAACAACCCTACCGGAATACCGCCAAGGCCATAGAAAATGTTCGTCTGCTTTCCCCAACCGGAGAACGCGTATCTCTGGCGCAATTGACTCAAGTAGAAGTCAAGGACGGCGCTTATGACATCTACCGCGAAGGCAACCAACGCTACGTGGCGATTACCTTCAATGTGAGGGGTCGCGACTTGGGAACCACCGTGGGAGACGCCATCAAACAGATCGGCGAAAAAGTGAAGATGCCGCCTGGCTACCACATCGGTTGGTCCGGCGAATACGAGAGCGAACAGCGCGCAGAGGCGCGGCTGCGAATTATTGTGCCGCTAACGATTTTGGTCATCTTCATCATTCTTTACACAATGTTCCGCTCGGCGAAGTGGGCGTCCCTGATCCTGGCGGTGGTTGCCATGGCGCCGCTCGGCGGCCTCCTCGCTCTCCTGCTTACCGGAACGTACTTCAGTGTTTCCTCGGGCATCGGCTTCCTGGCGCTATTCGGCGTCTCGGTGCAAACGGGCGTCATCATGCTCGAATACATTAACCAGCTCCGTGCGCGCGGTCACTCGATCGTGGATGCCGCGGTGGAAGGCGCGGTTCTGAGGCTTCGTCCCATCATGATGACGATGCTGGTAGCGACGTTCGGATTGGTGCCGGCCGCGCTATCGCACGACATCGGCTCTGATTCGCAGCGCCCTTTCGCCATCGTCATTGTGGGCGGTCTGATGGCAGCGCTTCTGATGAGCCTGGTCCTTTTGCCCACCTTGTACGTTTGGATCGCGAGGGACGGCGATACACTTCCTGCGCCGGAGAGTTCCTTCGAGGCCTAATGAAAACTAAGCGGGCAGTTTTACTTATGAAAAACATCCGGGTTAGGTGGGCGGCGGTTGTCGTAATCTTGGCGTCAGCGCAATCGGTGTGTGCGCAGGGGCCGGCGAGGATCACGCTCGAACAAGCCATCGATTTAGCGCTAAAGCATAACCACACCCTGCTGGCCGCGCGGACCGTCATCCAACAAAACCAGGCGGCGGAAATCACCGCTAACCTGCGCCCCAATCCGACTCTCTTCACTGATTGGGAATACCTGCCGCTTTTCACCCGTTCGCAAGGTCAATCGGTGTCGGAGTACATTCAAGCCTCAACTGAGGCCGATCTCGGAATGAGTTACCTGATTGAACGCGGTCACAAGCGGGCGCGCCGTTTGCAGGCAGCCCGGGACGCAACCGCTGTGACTCGCTCGCAGGTGGCCGACAACGAGCGCACGATCGCGTATCAAGTTGGCGAACTCTTCTACAATGTCGAGCTTGCGGAATCGACGCTGGAACTGGCTAGGGCGGATCTAAAAAGTTTTCAGACAACCGTCGACGTCGGCGAAATCCAATACAAGGATGGTGGCATTAGTCAGAACGACTTCCTGCAACTGAAGCTTCAATTGGTTCAATTTCAGACCAATGCGGAAAACGCCGTGCTGGCGCGGAGTCAAGCCCTTTCCGACCTCCGCCAACAAATGGGTTACGAATCCGTGCCGGCAGAGTACGATGTGGTTGGCGAATTCGAATACAAGCCGCTGGTGGTGACACTGGAAGAGCTGCAGCAGAGAGCCCTTCAGAATCGGCCGGATCTGCGTGCAGCGGTGTTGGGTATTACCGCCGCCAGCAGCCAATATGCCCTCGCCAAGGCGAATGGGAAACAGGATCCCACCGTGTCGGCCAATTACTCACACGTCAACGGCATCAATGCCGCCACCTGGTCGTTCAGTATTCCGCTGGCGATTTTTGATCGCAACCAAGGCAATATTGCGCAAACCCGCATCGCCATTTCACAAGCGCAAGAACAGCAGAAAGCCGCCTCCGGCCAAGTGCTGACGGATGTCAGAGACGCGTATGTTGCCGTGGAATCGAACGGCCGCGTGGCGAGAATCTATGTCGATGGCGCCCGGAAGGATGCGAAGTTAAGCCGGGATATCAGCGAGTACGCCTATCGGCGTGGCGCCATACCGCTGCTCGATTTTTTGGTCGCCCAGCGCAACTATGACGCCGTCGAACTGTCTTACCGCCAGGCCGTAGCGGCGTACCTGAGCGCGGTCGAACAGCTTCGCGAGGCGGTGGGCGCCAGGGAATTGCTTTGAGTCCTCGGCCTCCCGGACTTCTTATTTCACGCCGTCGAGCCGGAACAATCTTATGACCAGAGAAGAGATTCGCGCGCGCATCGAAGAGGTCGGCATCATCCCGGCGGTACGCCTATACTCTCACGATGACGCGCTGTTTGCCGCCGAGGCGGTCAGCAGCAGTGGTATCCCTATCGTCGAAGTAACCATGACGGTCCCGGGTGCTGTAGATGTTATCCGCGAACTCACGCGTCAGAATTCCGAGATTCTCGTGGGTGCCGGTACGGTGTTTCGCGTGGAAACCGCGCGGCGCTGCCTGGATGCCGGAGCGACGTTTCTCACTACGCCCGGACTCGATCTCGAGATCGTGAACTTCGCGTTGGGGCGCGGGATTGTAGTCTTTCCCGGCGCTCTAACTCCCACTGAAGTCATGGCTGCCTGGAAGGCAGGTTCCGATTTCGTCAAAGTATTTCCCTGCTCGGCGAACGGAGGCCCTAATTACATCCGGTCTCTCAAAGCGCCGTTCTCGGAAGTCCCGCTGATTGCTTCCGGCGGTGTCAATCAAACTAACGCTATCGATTTCATTCGCGCGGGCGCCGTGGCGCTAGGCATCGGGCGAGACTTGATTCACCAGGACGCGATCAAGCGACGTGAACGGGGATGGATTATGGAACTGTCGCGGCGGTACCTGAACATGGTTAAAGAAGCGCGCAGCATACAAAAGGAGGCCAAGGCATGACACTCCGATCGGCAATGGTCTTGGTAGGTCTGGGTGTTTTGCAATCTGGGCAGGCTTGGTGTGTGGAGGACGAGTTTCCACATTCGTTCGAAGTAACCACTACCGAGCGCGTGAATTTTTCTCCCGGCGGCACCATTCGGTTGAACGACTCTTATGGCTACACCAGCATTGACGGGTGGGACCAACCGCAGGTCGAAATCAAGGTGATCAAGTCCACCAACCGATTCTTCAATCCCAGCGAGGAGGAAGAGGCAAAGCAGAAGCTGGCTCTGATCCACGTCACCACTGAGCGTGTTTCCGAAACGGAATTGTCGATTACGACTGCGCGTCCTCTGCGTAAGGATCGCGTGCCACCCTTACCGCGCACCGTTTCGGAAGGCGTGACCGTGGAGTTGCAAATTCACGTGCCGAACGATTCGCGTCTGACGATCCATCAGGATAACGGGTACGTCTGGGTCAGCGACGTTACTGGCGACATCGAGGCACGCAGCCATACCGGCGACATGATCGTGATGCTCCCCGATCCGGGCCCATACGCGATCGACGCGAAAAGCCGCCTGGGAAGCGTCAGCTCCGATTTTGTGGGTCACGGTATCAAACAATTCGTCTTCGGTACAGGATTCACCCGTCCTGTTGAGGGCAGTTCCCGCCGTGTCTATCTGCGCATGGGACGCGGATCGATCACCATCAAGCAGAGTCCGCCGATCATAACTCCACATGCCAACTGAGGAGGCTCCTTGAAGTCTATATGCCAAGCCGCCGTTTTGCTCGCTCTTGGGCTTGTCGCATCGCTCCAGCTGGTGCGTGCCCAAGAAGTGGATGGGTATGTTGGATTCGGCACGGCCCGAGCCGGTTCCAATGGCCAGCAGATCGACACCTTTAGCGACGGGACTCTGCATGCCACCGGGAGCCTAGATGGCGCCTTTACGGATTGGGGCGCCAACGTACTGTTCGGCAAACAGTTCGGAGTGGGTTGGACGGGTTCCTGGAAGTTCTCTTCCGGGCCCTATGCCGGCCTCGGGTATCACGCCAATTTCCAAGTCTTCGATGGCATCTACCAGCCGGGTCCCATCCGTACCAAGCGCTTCGTGCCGGAACTGCGTGCCGGCCTCGGACTGGCGAGCGTGCGCTTCGATTTTAACGACCCGGTGAGCTGCTCTCAAGTTCCGGGATGTCCCGACGACCGCTTCTTTCTAGCACACATGGCGGTCGCCGCCCGTTTCTATATTTCTAACCACGTCTTTCTGCGGCCGGCAGTCGATGTTCACTTTGTGCACGACTTCTACCCATTCGGGAGCAATTGGGTGCCTCGTTATTCGATGAGCGTTGGATACAGTTTCGGGAGAGAATGACAGGTAGTAGGGCCGCTCTCCGCTCTTGGGAGGTGAACGAATGCTTAGTTTCCGAGCAAATCTGTTTTGTCTGACGTGCATCTCCGGCGTTTTGCTAATCGCTGCGGATGCGTCGTGGAAGGCCAAGCCGACTGCCCAGTGGACCGAAGAAGATGCCCGGCAGGTTCTCACCAAGTCTCCCTGGGCGAGGCCGGTAATAGCCGGGATCGCCCGCCGGCAGAGCGAGGACGAGCTCCGGGAGGGCGGACAGATGGGCCAGCCCAAAGGCATCGGATACGATGGCGTGGATCCGAAGGGTAGCGGTCCGAAGCTGCCATCCTCGCCAACGGATATCTTCCTACCGGATAAGTCCGGCCCCAGCCCCCGCGCGAGAGTCCAAAGCATGCCGTTGATGCTGCGTTGGGAGAGCGCTCTGCCGGTCCGCTTGGCGGAGCTGAAATCCCAGGTACTGGAGCCACCCACGCTCGAAGGCGAAGGCTATCGCATCGCGGTCTACGGTCTTCCCGGCGGCAACTTTAAAGGCGATCCCAAAAAGTTGGGTGATCCATTGAAGGACGAGGCGCTGCTGAAACGCGAGGGCAAGAAGGATGTGAAGCCTTCCCTTGTCGAAGTCTTCCCGCGGAGCGACGGTTGGGTGGTCGTCTATCTGTTCCCGCTATCCGCCGAAATCTCGCCGAAGGACGGGAGGGTGCAATTCGAGGCGCACATCGGGCGAATCGTGGTGGATCAATCCTTCGATCTCTCGGAGATGGAGTTCCAGGGCAAACTCGAAATCTGAGCCCAGCGAAAACACACCGGGGCACCTGGCGGCGCCATTCGCTGGCTTAGCGCGCCACGGTCAGCCAACTCGATTCCGTTCCGCTTTCCACCAGGTAGGACGGGTTTTCGTCCCAAAACTCAAACACCGCTGCGTCAGGGTCTTGCACTCGATCGAGAGATCCGAGTTCCACCTGTCGCGAAAGTACTCCAGTTGCTTTCGCAAACCTCTGCACGCGTGAGTCGAGAATGGCTTTGAAGGGGTGCGAGGTTCCATCGACCTCCAGCGTTTCCAGCCTTACTGCCAGCAACCAGGGTGGATATTGGCGGCCGCGTTCGCGATCGCCGCCAGTCTGCGGCCTCGACGCCGGATAAAAGTGCCGGATGGTGACAATTCGGCCGGTTACCGTAGCGCCCTCCGGGACCAGGACTTTGGCGGATCGGTCACGTATGGCCGTGATCAGTTTGGCGTGGATCCGATCGCCGGCTGCGGCGCTGGCTGTCTCAATGCGATCCGTAAAAGCCATGCGGAAACTCAATCCCGACGGTAGGGCGAGCACGCCTGCGGAGTGCTCACCGGACGGCCGGAGTTCCCCGGACGCTCGCAGTTCCGCTGGGGGCGGCGGCTCAAACCGCACCGTGGATTCTCCGCGAAACTCCTGGCAGGCCGAGTATCGGATATGGTTTTCAGCCTGGGTTTCATCGGTGTGAATCAAGGACACGCGCGCTTCGTTGGGGAGAAGGAACTCCGCGCCATTGAGGCTTACCCATCCGTAGTCCAATGTCTGGGAGAGCTCGCAGGCGCCGGTTTCACTGGGGAGCTCGCTCGTACGAATGGCCAGGCGCACCAACTCCGCGGTCTGGGGGTCCACCAGGAATGTTCCGTGATAGCCAATCGTCGCCTGTTGCTTTCGGCCATGCCCAAAGAGGTACAAATAGTCACTCTTCTCTTCCGGGATGCGGAATCCGAACTCGGAGAGCAGTCGTCCATCGACTTTGCTATCGCCGTTGTAGGAGAACCTCGCGGCGCCGCTGCCGAAGATGGAGGCTAGCAAGGAGGCAAAGCTGCCGGTGGAAACGGCGCCATCGCGCACCACTTCAAACAGACTGCGGTCGCTGAAGCCGCCCTCTCCCACCCATGAGTACATCTCGCTTTCGACACCTGACATGCTATGGCTTACCGCGACATCGAGGCGCAGACGATCCGACGACGACAGCCGCCGTTTCCAGTCGGGGCTTTTGACTTCCGCGGCAATCTCGTCGCAGGAATGTGCGCGTTCCGGACCGAACGAAGCAAACCGGCGGCGATCCGGCTCATATCGGATCCGGTCGATGGTCTGGGTGCACACATATTTAGGAAGCCGTTCGACCGTGTCCATCACGCTCTGGCTGACGCGGAGAAGCAGCGTTTTAGTGTCGTCCTGCCCCGTCAGGCGTGCAGCGGTGCCAAGCAGAAGTAGCAAGCTGGCGGACACTCGAAGGAGGGGTGTGAGCGAGACGCGTTTTTCCTCGTAGGCCATCGTGCAGCCTCCGTTCGCGTCGATTGTATCCTACGACAACCACGGCCGGGGGAGTCCAGCCGTTCCTGCTCGAACTCGCCCCGACCAAAAATCACCGCCAGAACCGCCGCACTCCTCAACACCCCCGATGAATTCCGCAACGCTGAACCTAAGCGCAGCGCGGTCAACAGGTTCGCAAGAATTCGCAACACCGGGCCGTTGAAATAATCAACGTCGAGGCCATGTTGCAGAAATCTACGCCTTCTAAATGCAACAATTCACAACAGATAAAAGGGTAAATTTCACCGCTTCGTGGTATTCCGAATGCCCTTATCAGAAGCAGAAAGGATGGATGGTTATGACAGTCATTTTGGTCTTGGTTACGTTTTTGACGTTTATCGTTTTGGACTATTTTCTGAATCGCCACAAGGTCGTCGCGACGATTCCGGTCGAGGTTCGCGAACCTGCCCCGGCGCATATAAGCGGTGAGATGGTCGATGGTTTTCTAGTTCCCGAGGCTCTCTCATATCACCCCGGTCATACCTGGCTGACGCGGGAACGCAAAAGCGTGGTCCGGATCGGCGCGGACGAGTTTGCCGCGGCACTCGTCGGCAAAGTGGAACAGATCGAGTTGCCCAGGCCCGGCCAATGGGTCCGGCAGGGACAAAAAGTCCTTAGTTTCTATCGAAATGGCGAGAAAGTCGAAATGGTTTCGCCTACCGAAGGCGAAATCATGGAAGTGAACGCCGAGATCGTCAACAATCCGGCACTTCTACGGCGCGACCCCTACGGCAAAGGCTGGCTGATGACGCTGAATGTCCCGGACGAAGAGAATACGACTCGTAACCTGGTGCCTAAAGGGTTGATTCGAGAGTGGATGCGTGAAGCGGTCGAGCGCCTTTACGCCACCCAACCGAGGTTGGCGGGAGCCGTGGCAGCCGATGGCGGCCGTCCCGTCGACGATCTGCTCGGCAATCTTCCTGATGCCAACTGGAAGAAAGTCACCGCAGAGTTCTTCCTGACGGCGTAGGTTGTGAAGTTTTGCTACATTTTCCGGTAGCATTCTGTTAAAACAGAATTGAGGGTCTTAATATGTCTAAAGCCATTCTCTACGACAGCACCCTCTGCATCGGTTGCAGGTCCTGCGAGGGAGCTTGTGCGGAGCGCTGGAACCTCCCTTACAACGAGAAGGTGGCGGCGGAAGAGAAGATCTCAGCTCACAAACTGACCGCCATCGAGACCCACGGCGAACGATATAGCCGCCGTCTGTGCATGCACTGTATAGAGCCGGCATGTGCTTCGGTCTGCCCCGTGGGAGCGATCCAGAAAACCGCCCTCGGCCCAGTGGTCTATGACCCCGAGAAGTGCTTCGGTTGCCGCTATTGCGTGCAGGCCTGCGCTTTTCAGGTGCCGTCGTACGAGTGGGATAAGCGTCTGCCTCGCATGCGGAAATGCGACATGTGTTTTGCACGGCAGAGCCGCGGCGAGTCAACCGCCTGCGCGGCCGCCTGCCCGACTGGCGCCACGAAATCAGGCAATCGGGATGCGTTGATTGCCGAAGCGCACCAACGCCTCGCGGATAAGCCGGGCGATTACTACGGCAAGATCTACGGTATCGAGGAAGCCGGCGGTACTTCGGTGTTGTACCTGTCGGCCGTGCCGTTTGAGCAGATCGGGCTGCGCACCAATGTGCCGCATGAGGCGCTGCCGCAGCTCACCTGGCGCGTGCTGGAGTTGGTGCCGGATGTGGTTTCCACGGGCTCGGTCCTGCTGGGCGGCATCTGGTGGATCACCAATCGCCGCACCGAAGTAGCCAAAGCGGAGGGCAAACGGAAATGATCCGTCGATTGCCGAAGATCACTGTCTGGCGCGCGATCTTTGCCGCCATTATGCTGGTGGCCTTATACGCCACGTACCGGCGCGTGCTTTACGGTTTGGGCGGTGTGACCAATTTGAGCGACCGCTTCCCATGGGGCCTCTGGGTCGCCTTCGACATCTTGTGCGGCGTTGGGCTTGCCGCCGGCGGCTTCACGCTGGTTGCGATCGTGCACATCTTTAATATCGAGCGGTACAAGCCAATCCTCCGCCCCGCCATCCTCACCGCGTTCCTCGGATACACGCTGGTAGTGGTGGCGCTGTTGTTCGATCTTGGCCGCCCGGATCGTCTGTGGCATCCGCTGGTGATGTGGAACCCGCACTCGGCGCTGTTCGAGGTGGCATGGTGCGTCATGCTCTACACCACTGTGTTGTTCCTCGAATTCATTCCGGTGGTGCTGGAAAAGTTCGGCTGGCATAAGCCGTTGGGATGGATCCACAACATTTCAGTCCCGCTCATGATTGCCGGCGTGCTGCTTTCGACGCTGCACCAGAGTTCGCTGGGGACGCTCTACCTAATCGTTCCGGAGAAGATGTATCCGCTGTGGTACACGCCTCTGCTCCCGCTGCTGTTCTACATTTCAGCGATTGCGGTGGGTCTGGCGATGACCATCTTCGAATCGTGGCACAGCAGCCGCGCCTTTGGCCGCGCGCTGGAACTGTCGCTTTTGGCGAGCATGGGGCGGGTGCTGGCGGTGCTCCTGTCGGTTTATCTGTGGGTGCGCTTCCTCGATCTGGGCCATCGCCACGCACTGGCGCTGTTAACGCAAAATCGGACCGAGACTTGGCTGTTTCTGCTGGAAATCGCGCTGCTTGCGACGCCGGCAGTGCTGCTGTTTCAAAGAAGCATACGGCTGAAACCTGGCGCGCTCTACGCCGCCGCGGTGATGGTGGTGTTCGGGTTCATCGCCAATCGATTGAACGTGGGTATCACGGCTATGGAGGCGGGTTCCGGAACGCACTACGTGCCGCGCTGGAGCGAGATTGCGATCACTCTCGCCATTGTGGCGGTGGGCTTTGCTGCCTTCCGCATGGTCGCGGAATACTTTCCCGTTTTTGAAGCGCAGGCCCACGAGATTGGACTTTCCGAGGCGAGAGAAGTGGAAGAGGACCGTGTCGAGGTGGGATGAACATCCACAAGCCAGTACGCGTGGGATTGGCCGCCAAGCTCGCGATCTGCGTGGTGGCGAGCACGGCGGTCTTCTTTGCTTTATTCGGTTACCTCAACTTGCGCGTGGAGCGGCGTCAGGCGCAGGATCTGGTGCTCCAGTCGGCCGAGCGCATCACCGATTTGATCCTTCGCAGCACGCACTTTTTGATGCTGCGCAATGACCGCGAAGCGCTCTATAACGTCATTCAGGAACTGGGCTCGGAACCGGGTATCCGGCGCATCCGCGTCTTCAACAAGGAAGGCCGCATCACGGTTTCCACCGACGCCCGGGAGCTGGACACGGTGGTGGATAAGACCGCTGAGGCGTGCTACGGCTGCCATGCGCAATCCCAGCCGCTCGCCAAGCTCAACCGGCCCGACCGCGGGCGCATCTTCACAGACAAGCATGGCGATCGCATCCTGGGGGTCATCCGGCCCATTGAGAATTCCCCGGCCTGCTCCAATGCCGCCTGCCATGTGCATCCCGCCAGCCAGCGTGTCCTGGGAGTAGTGGATGCCAACCTCTCGCTTGCCGCGGTCGACGCGCAAATCGCGCAGCACCAGGCGACGCTGATCGGGTTGCTGGTGGTTGCCATGGTCTTCGGATCGCTTTTAGCGGCGATATTCGTTTGGACCGTGGTGTACCGGCCTGTCAAGGAGCTGATCCAGGGAACGCACCGCGTGGCCGGTGGCGATCTGAACTACCGCCTGCCCGTCCGCTCGGATGACGAACTGGGCGATCTGGCCGCCTCGTTTAACAAGATGACCGAGGAAGTGGCCGGGGAGCAGGCGCGCATCGAAGAACAAGTGTTGCGCAAGACGGCGGAGCTGGAACGCATCCACAAGACTCTGCTTAGCTCCGAAAAGATGGCTTCCATGGGAAAACTGGCAGCCACCGTCGCGCACGAGATCAACAATCCGCTTTTCGGCATTCTGACATACGCGCGGCTGGTGCTGCGCGAACTGCTCAAGCACGATATTCCAGCGCGCGACGAAATGGCCGAACATCTGGCGACCATCGACCGGGAGAGCAAGCGCTGCGGCGAACTGGTGAAGAGTCTGCTGACCTTCAGCCGCCAGGCGCCCAGCCACCGCGAACCGAATGATCTGCCCGCCGTGCTGGGCCGCGCCGTGGCTCTGGTGAAGCACAAACTGGAGCTGCAGAACATCGATCTCCAAGAGGACCTGGCCTCCGGCCTGCCGCCGGTGGAGTGCGACGCCAATCAGATCCAGCAGGCCCTCCTGGTGCTGCTGGTCAATGCGTCGGAAGCCATGCCCAAGGGCGGCGTGCTCACAATCTCCGCGGGATTCGACCCGGCCGCTGAGCAGGTCGTGGTCCGCGTGAAAGATTCGGGAAGCGGCATCCCGGACGATGTTTTGCCGCGCATTTTCGACCCCTTTTTCACCACCAAGGAAGACCAGAACCGCACCGGGCTGGGTCTGGCAGTGGCGCGCAGCATTATAGAGCAGCACGCGGGAGAGATTTCGGTCCGCTCCACGCCGCGCGAAGGGACCGAGTTTACGATAACGCTGCCTGTGGCCGCGGCTCTCGCCGCGGTAGGGGGAAGAATTGACAGGGGAAACACGTAACGGGAAGGACCGGGAGGCATCTATGGCAACGGTTGTCGAGACTCCAACGGCGATTAAGACCAAGGCCAGGATTCTAATCGTCGACGATGAATTGGTAGTACGCGATTCCCTGGGTAAGTGGTTTACCAGCGAAGGGTATGCCGCGTACCCGACGGGAAGCGCACGCGAGGCGCTGGAGACCATCCAGCACCAGGAATTCGATATCGCGCTAATCGATATCAAGATGCCGGGGATGGACGGCATGGAATTGCAGGCCCGTCTGAAAGAGGCCGACCCCGAGTTGGCCGTGATAGTGATGACGGGCTACGCTTCGGTAGAAACCGCCGTGCAGGCTTTGAAGCGAGGCGCCTATGAATACATCACCAAGCCAGTCGACCCCGACGAGCTGTCGCACCTGGTGGCCAACGCGCTCGAGCACCAGCGCACGCGGCGCGAGGTGGTGCGGCTGCGCGAGGATCTGCAGGAGGCGGCCCCGGGCACCGAGTTGATCGGGCGAAGTCCAGCCATGAAGAAAGTGCAGGAGCTGATCGAGATGGTGGCGTCCACGGATGCCACCGTGCTCCTGACGGGCGAGAGCGGCACGGGTAAGGAAGTGGTGGCGCGAGCCATCCACGCATCGGGCCCGCGGCGCTACATGCCCCTGGTGACGATCCATTGTGGCGCGCTGACCGAGACGCTGCTCGAGAGTGAGCTGTTCGGGCACGAGAAGGGCGCATTTACGGGCGCGCAGTATCGCAAGAAGGGCAAGTTTGAAGCGGCCGATGGCGGCACCGTGTTCCTGGATGAGATCAGCGATATCAGTCTGAAGACCCAGACCGACCTGCTGCGCGTCCTGCAGGAGCACGAGATTGTGCGCGTGGGTGGAACCCAACCCATTAAGGTGGATTTCCGCTGTGTGGCTGCCACCAACAAAAACCTGGAGGCCCTGGTGAAGGCGGGCAGCTTCCGGCCGGACCTGTATTACCGGCTGCATGTTTTCTGCATCGACTTGCCGCCGCTGCGCGACCGTCGCGAGGATATTCCATTATTGGTGAGCCATTTCCTGAACAAGTTTTGTCTGGCCACCAGCCGCCCGGTGCCGCAGATTTCGGCAGAGGCCTTGGATTTGTTGACGCGCCACGACTGGCCTGGTAACGTGCGCGAGCTGGAGAATGCCGTAGAGCGCGCGCTGGTAGTGGGCCACGGTCCGGAAATTCGGGCGTCCGATTTTTCGTTCCAGTTTGAGGCGCAGGCGCCATCGATGGGCAGAACCCTCGATGACGTGGAACGCGCGCACATCGAGCGCATCTTGCGCGAGACACAGCACAACATGTCGCGCGCCGCGCGGATTCTCGATATCGACCGGACCACGCTCTACAACAAAATACGGCGCTACGGAATGCGGTGAGACCGATCCATCTAATCCCGCTGATGGGCGGGGTGTCTCCGGGGCCCCGTATCGAGCCGTCCCTCGAGCGGCTGGAATTCCTGGCTGCATCGCTGGCCCGTATCTTCCGCAGATCTTGTCAGGTCCGTCCGCAAACGCTGGACATCGTGAACACGTGGGACGCAGCCCGGCAGCAGTATTACTCGACTGCAATCCTGCAGTGTCTGGAGCGCTCCTGTGACGGAGGCGCGCGCGTACTGGGAGTGACGGCGTGCGACTTGTTTGTGCCGGTCCTGACGTTTGTCTTCGGCGAAGCTCAATTGGATGGCCACTGCGCGGCAGTCTCCATGGCGCGGCTCGACGAGAAGTTTTACGGCTTGCCGGCGCGTGAAGAATTACTGCGCGACCGCCTGCTGAAAGAGGCCGTGCATGAACTGGGGCACACGTTTGGCTTGCGCCACTGCGCGGACTGGCGTTGCGTCATGTCCTCCAGCCATGGCGTGGAGCGCCTCGACGTCAAGGGCGCAGACTTCTGCGCGCGCTGCCGTAAGCCGGTGTTCAACGAGCATCTCTGGTAGAGCCTACGGCCGGAATGGTTCCTTGACCGGCGGCGAGCAGGCGATGTCGCTGAGCGCTTCGAGCAGAACATCCACGCCGCGGTGCAGGTCTGCGACGGGAATTCGTTCGTCCACGTCGTGCCCCGGATAGGGTCTGCCGGGAAACCACATTCCGAAGGCGATGGCGTTGGGGAGGCGTTTGGCGTAGGTGGCACCTCCTGAAATCGCAGGCCGCTCGGTCTGGCCGGTGGCGCGGCTGTAGTCCGCCAGAAGGCGCCTCACGATCTTGGAGTTCGAATCAAACGCCAGCGGTTCATCTTGGAAATAGCCTCCGAACTGCAGGGATGTCCGATGCTCCCTGTTGAATTCCATGACGATCCGCTGGAGATACGCCTGAATCTCCTGCTGGGTGGTCGGCGGAGGCCGGCGTAAGTTGATGGCGAGTGTAAGGCCGCCATTGTCAGAGGGTTTCAGGGTGGCGACATTGACTGCATAACGGCCCCATACCGGATCGGTCTTCGTCAGGCCGAACCCGGTGCCGTACACGTCCTTTCCGGCCATGGCAGCGAAATCCAGCAGGTCATGAGCTCCGCTGAAGACAGTCTTGTCGCGGAGGACATTTGCCAGAAGCACCAAGGCGTTGCGGCCGCCTTCGATGTTGACGCCGGAATGTGCAGCCCGTCCCGTAACAGTTACGGTCACGTCATCGCCTTCCGGTTTAATCTCGCAGCGATAGCCCGCCGGGACAGTTGGCGGACAGATCATGCGCAAATCCTCAGGACGATGACGCGCGCGCAGTCGCGCGGTGGCCCTCGGTGGCACGATGCTGGCGCCAATCCCTGCTTCCACCTGCACGATCTGCCAAAGGGGTGCGTTGCCCACGGTTCCACGCAGTGTGTACGGATCGGCCGCGGTCACATCCAGCCGATCCCAAGCTTTCTCGCCGACGACCACTGGAAATGCGCTATCGAGCACCAAAGAGAGATCAGGCGCACGGTGCGACTTCAGATAGGTCGCGATATCCAGGTTGGTGCTTTCCTCGTCGCTGCCGACGAGCAACCGGATGGTGTGCGTCAGCGGCCGGCCGCTGTCTCGCAAGGCGGCCATCGCAAGAAGTGCTTGCACCAGCGGACCCTTGTCATCAGCTACGCCGCGGCCATAAAAGTATCCCTCTTTACGCGTGCAAGTAAATGGGGGAACCGTCCATTCCGAGTCACCCGCTGGCTGGATATCGCCGTGCACCATCAGGCCGAGCGTGGGCCCACCAGCGGGACCGGCGAGTTCCACCTCGGTTACAGGCCCAGCATCGCGGTACGCCAGCCCCAGTGCCTTGGCCTCTTGCTCGACCCAACGCGCCTGCTTCGCTACTTCCTCCGGATGACCGGCCTCCGTGCGGAACTTGACCACTTCACAGAGCAGCGGCTCCATCCGCGCGGCATAACGCTGGTGGTAGATGCGGCGGCTCTCATCGGCGGCCTGCGCCCACAGACCGAGTGGCGCCAAGCACCAGCCCGATCAGTGCTTTTGTACGCAGCACTCCATGACCTCCAGCGCCTTCTCGCACGCGGCGCGGTCCACATCGTAATGGGTCACGGCGCGCATCAGCCGCTCGTTGATGCCATTCATCAGGACGCCGCGCTGCTTCAGCCGCCAGCTGATCTCTACGCTCGCCAGGCCCGTTTCGCTAACGTCGAAAATCACGATGTTCGTCATCACTTTGGCGGGTTGCGCCGCGATTCCGGAGATGCGAGCAAGCCCTTCCGCCAGGAGTTTCGCATTCGCGTGATCGTCAGCCAGAAGTTTCGGCGTCTCTTCGAGCGCGATCAGTCCAGCGGCCGCGAGCACGCCCGCCTGCCGCATGCCGCCGCCCAGGCGCTTGCGATACAGCCGGCCACGCGCGATGGCCTCCGCCGGACCTGCCAGCAACGAGCCCACGGGCGCGCCCAGGGCTTTCGAGACGCAGAACATCACGGTGTCCACCGGCGCCACGATCTCGCGAACGGGGAGACCCGTCGCGGCGGAAGCGTTGAACACACGCGCTCCATCCATGTGTACCTTCAATTCCCGCTCGTGGGCTCCTTCACAAATTTCGTGAATGACGTGCATGGGGTACACTGTCCCGCCAGCCATGTTGTGCGTGTTCTCGATCGTGATCAGGCCAGTCTCCGCCCAATGCGGTCCGTGCGGACGGATTTCGTGGCGCACCTGCTCCCAGGTGAGGATGCCATCGTGTGCCGCGATATCCCGCGCCAGGCAACCGGAAAACCAGGCCATCATGGCCAGTTCGTAGTTGAGCACGTGGGAACGCGAATCGCAGATCACCTCCTGCCCGTGCTGAGTGTGCAGCTTCACCGCGATGCTGTTTCCCATAGTGCCGGACGGCACGAACAGCGCCGCCTCTTTGCCGGTGATCTCGGCGGCCCGCTGCTCCAAAAGGTTCACCGTCGGGTCTTCGCCGTAAACGTCGTCTCCGACCTCCGCCTCCATCATGGCGCGTCGCATCGCCTCTGTCGGCTTGGTGACCGTGTCGCTCCTCAGGTCGATCATAAGGTGATGAACTCTTGAAATACTTCGTTGGAAAGCAGCACGCCGCGGCTGGTGAGCCGAAGCATGCCGTCTTCGGTTTCGAGCAGGCCCGCATCCAGGTAACGCCGGATGGGTGCCGCGAAGCGCAGCCATTCTTCCGCCTGGGGCCGAATTCCCGACATCAGGCGGAGACCGACGAAGAACCGCTCCTCATCCACGCGCGCAGGCGCCGATTCGGCCGGCCCGCCCGCAAGGTACGCCTGGAGGGATTCTGGATTCTGGCTCCGCGTACGGCTGTCGAACGAGTGCGCATCGGCGCCGAAGCCCACATATGGCTCGAGCCTCCAATACTTCAGGTTGTGCAGAGACTCGAAGCCGGGCCGCGCGAAATTCGAAATCTCGTAACGCCGAATGCCGATGGCCGCGAGCCGCTCCACCGCTATCTCATACAAAGCGGCGGTCTGCTCCTCGTCCGGCGTCTCGGCGGCTCCGTAACGCACGCCGCCCAGCAGCATCTCTTTGCCGAGCCGGCTATCCTCGTCCACTTCCAGCATGTAGATGGAAACATGCGGCGGCGCCAGCCGTTCGATCCAGTCGAGCGATTGACGCCAACTCGCCTCGGTTTGCGCGGAGAGTCCGGCGATCAAATCGATATTCACGTTGTCGATGCCCGCGTGCCGAAGGAGGCTCAACTCCTGCTCGACGATCGCCGCGGTATGCTTACGACCGGTGCGGCGGATCTCCTGCTCGGCGAACGATTGCACTCCCAAGCTAACGCGATTGATGCCGTACTCTGCCCACGCGCCAGCCCGTTCCGAAGTAATCGAGGCGGGGGCAGCTTCCATCGTGGCTTCTCGCCACGGCCGTCCGGGTATGAGTGCCAGCAACGCGCGCAAGTCCTCGTTTTCCAGAATGCTGGGAGTCCCACCGCCCAGGTAAACTGTCTCCGGCAGCCACTGCCAAGAATGCGCTCCCAGTTCCGCGGCGAGCGCGTGGACGTAGCGCCTTTCCTCTTCGCGCGGAAATACGCCCGAAGCGAAGTTGCAGTAAGTGCACTTCTGCGCGCAGAAAGGATAGGAAAGATAGACGCCGGCCACGCTGTAACCATGATACCCGCGCAGCCGATTCGGTTTAAGCTGGTACCTTGCCTTCGCTCGATTTTCTCCACGCGTCTGCCGCGTTCGGCGCCGCCTTCGTGGCGGGCGTAGTCAATTCTGTGGCAGCCGGAGGCACTTTGCTGACGTTTCCCACGCTGATCTGGCTAGGCCTGGGCTCGGTGACCGCCAATGCCACCAACACCGTTGCCATTTGGCCGGCCACTCTCGGCGCCAGTTGGGGCTACCGCCGGGAATTGCAGGCCACCGAGCCGCGCCTGTTTTTGCTGGTGATTCCCAGTTTGATTGGGGGCCTGGCCGGTGCCAGCCTGCTGCGCTACACGCCACCCGAGCTGTTTGACCGGTTGGTGCCATTCCTCATCCTGTTCGCTACGCTGCTGTTTATGGCGCAGGGGCCGGTCCAACGGCGATTGAAGTCGGCCCACCCCGAGGCGCATCGATCCGCGAAATGGATAGCGGGCGCGATGCTGTTTCAACTGATGGTTGGGATCTACGGGGGTTACTTCGGCGCCGGCATCGGTATCCTGATGTTGGCCGCCCTCAGCATCCTGGGCCTCACCGAGATTCACCAGATGAACGGTCTGAAGGTTCTATTGGGTGGCACCATGAACGGGGTGGCCATCGTCTACTTCGTGGCCAACAGAATGGTGTATTGGCCGTACGTCGTCATCATGGTGGCGGGCGCGCTCGCAGGCGGATACGGGGGTGCCGGTATGGCGCGGCGTCTGGGCGGGGCGACCGTGCGCCGCATCGTAATCGTAGTGGGCTTCGCGATGGCGCTGTCGTTCTTTATCCGGCGGTAAGCTGCACTGGGATGCCGGCCGACGCCAGCGCCTGTTCCACTTCCGCCGGCCGCAGGCGTGTCGCGTCATACTCCACGGTCAGGCCGTCCAGCGAAGGGTCCACCTGAATCTTCTGTATCCCGTAGATGGAGTGCGCATCGGAGATGTGTTCGAGCAACACCTCATCGAGCGGCCTCTGCAAGCGGAAATGGATCTGAATCTTTGTCATGTGGGTTCTACTCATTATATGGATGGCTACTAGACGGCAGTGGAAAGATCGATAAACTCAACACTCCACGGTGACTGGCGCAAATTGAGTCGCGCAACGGTGACCGGCAGCTGAAACCGCCGAGGACCGGCACTCCCAGGGTTCAGGTACATCACGCCAGAACGTTCCGTATGGCCAGGTTTATGCGAGTGTCCACTAACCACGATGTTGAACTTAGCTGCCGCAGAGTCTAAGTCAAGTTGCTGGAGGTCGTGGAGGACATAGATCAGAGCCGAGTGAACTGAGGCCGTGAGTGTCCGATATCAGCCCAATGATCCGAACGTCAGCCATTGTTTGATCCTACTGGAATCGCACTTCAGAGTTAGTCTCGAACCAATTGATTTTGCAACTTTTCGCTTGACGAGCACTGCAGAGGTGGTATAGACTCGCCTCACGTTTTCGGTTGCAGGGAGCAGGGTGACTGGATAGCATTTCTTAATATCGGCTTCTTAAGTTCCTGGAGGTCGTCCATGCGCTCCCTGTTGATCGCTGTTTGTCTGTTTGTGTGCGTTTCCGCCGCTTTCGCTCAGAGCGACCGCGGCACGATTACCGGCACTGTGTCCGACCCGGCGGGCGCCGTCGTCGCCGGTGCGGCGATTGAGGCCAAGAACGCCGCTACGGGTGCGGTTTACGCAGTGGCCAGTTCGGCCACGGGCAATTACACCATTGCCCAACTACCGGTTGGAACCTACGACCTGACCGTCAACGTGGCGGGTTTCAAGAGATTTATCCGTCCGGGCCTGGTGGTAGAGGTAGCGGGAACCTTGCGCGTCGACACCGAGCTGGAAGTCGGCTCCAACTCGGAATCCGTAACCGTGGAAGCTGCCGCTCCCTTATTGAAAACCGAAGGCGGCGAGGTGGCCAGCAACATCTCCACCAGCACTCTGGACGAGCTTCCCATCCTCACCCTCTCCGGTTCGCTCAACACCCAATCAAACCCGAGCGGCCTGGGCAATATCCGGAACCCGCTGGCCGCGGTCGGATTGCTGCCGGGCGCGCGTTTCTCGTCGGATTACGTCATGCGTATCAACGGCATGCCCTCCAGTTCGCAATCCATCAACCTGGAGGGTCAGGACGCCACCAACGGCTTCTACCAAGGGCGTACTCAGATAAACCAGGCGGGCGTAGAGGCAATCCAGGAGGTGGCCATCCAAACCAGTAATTTCGCGGCCGAGTATGGCAAGGCGGGCGGTGGTTACTTCAACTACACCATGAAATCTGGCACCAATCAGCTCCACGGAAGCGCGTACGACTATTTCGTGAACGAAGCTCTGAATGCCGGTCTGCCGTTTACGGACGCGGGGAGCGTCAACCCCGCTAAGGAAGGACAGCACGTTCGCAACCCGATTCGCCAAAACGACTTTGGCTTCACGCTCGGCGGACCGATCAAGATTCCCAAGATCTATAACGGCCGGGACCGGACGTTCTTCTTTTTTAACTTTGAGCAGTTTCGACAAAGCACTTTCACCAGCAATACGCAAGCGATTGTGCCCACCTTGGCCCAACGGCAGGGGGATTTCAGCGCAGCTCTCAATCCCAAAGTTCCGTGCAACGGTCCCGATCCGGCCGGCCAAATGGTTTGCTTGAATGAAGTCTTCGATCCCACCACGCAAAGAGTGGTTAACGGCTCCACCGTGCGCAGTCCCTTCCCCAACAACATGATCCCTCTCAGCCAGATGGATCCCACCGCACAAATCGTTCAAAACCTGGTTCCGCTGCCCAACACACCTGGCCTGGTCAACTACACCGCGCCCGGCTACGGGAATTTCCGGCACACCACCATTCCTTCTTTTAAGATCGATCACAACATCAGCAGCACGATGAAGGTGTCCGGATTCTATACTGCAACCAAAACCTTGTCTCCCCAGAACAACGGCTTCCCCCAACCGTTCAGTACTTTGCAGTCCGAGAACTATTTGGCGCAGACCATCCGCCTCAACTTCGACGACACGCTCACGCCGACCATGTTGCTGCACGTTGGCGCGGGCCTTCTGCACATGTCCTATCCGCAAAACGGCCCCACTTACGACCAAGGGGCCAACCACCTGTTTCCGCAAGGTGTTCCCTTTCCTGCGCAAAATTTCATTTATTTGTCCGGCATGTACAGCACACTCGGAGGCGGTTGGAGCGGTGGCGGCTCCTTCCCAACCAACACGAGTACCGGCTACTTCTTTAATGCGCCATCGCAGTACGATCTCAAGCCGACCTTTAACGTCAACATGACCTGGGTCAAAGGAAACCACACCTACAAGTTCGGGGCGACGGCGCTGTTTGAGGGCCTGCCAACCGTGACCACCGGTCGTGCCCAAGGGGAGTTTGAATTTTCACCGGTCGAGACCAGCGATCCCTGGCAATTTGGCCTGCCGTTCACCACTACCGCCAGTAGCGGATTTGGTTACGCCAGCTACTTTCTCGGTCTGGCGGACGGGAACCAGATAGGCCGGGTTGCGGATTTGCGGCTGGGCTATCACGCCTATTCGCTTTATGTCCAGGACAGTTGGAAGATCACTCGTAAGCTGACCTTCGATTACGGCCTCCGCTGGGATTACGCGAACCTGTGGCAAGAAGAACATGGCCGTATGCAGAGTGCCGGCTTCAACGTGCCCAACCCGACTGTAGGTGGCCGGCTGGGTGCGCCGGAATACCAGGCAACGTGCAACTGCCAGTTTGCCCAGACGTACCCATACTCGATCGGACCCCACCTGGGAGTGGCATATCAAATCACGCCCAAGACCGTGTTCCGCGCCGGAGGCGCTATTTCCTATGGGTCGCAAGCGGATGATGCAGGCGTGAGCCACAGTGCGGCGGACTACCTCTCGCTGGGAACTCCGGCTTACGGAGCGCCTGCTGCGATTCTGAAAAATGGAGATTCATTCGGGCCAGGCAATGTGTTCGGGAATCCGGTTCTCACGTGGCCGAACTCGTTTCTGAACACTCCCTACTCCCCGGCTCCCACGGCCTCCGGGGTGATCCCTCCTGCTGCACCGTTCATCTCGATCGCTAAGAACGCGGGTCGGCTGCCTCGCATCTTCCAGTGGAGCGCCGGCTTCCAGCGGCAGATCACCCCCAACCTGGTGGTGGATGCTGCGTATGTGGGGAATCGTGGCGCCTGGTGGGTGGGGCCCGAAATTTCCGGTCTGAATTACAACGCGCTCACACCTCAGGGTCTGTTATCGCAGTACGGCATCGACGTGACCAATCCGGCGGACGCAAAGCTTCTCAACACGCCGATTAATTCGCCTTTGGTGATCGCCCGCTTCCCGGCGCTTGCCAATCCGAATAGCGTCTACCCTGGATTTCCTGCGACGCAACCCTTGGGTCAGGCCCTGCGGCCCTACCCGCAGTGGCTCGGCATTCCGCCTTTTCTGGGACCCCCAGATGGGGATACGTGGTACGACTCGCTCCAGATCAAGTTGAATAAGCGGTTTTCGCACGGAGTCAGCGCGCAGGCGGCCTACACTTGGGAGAAGGAGCTCACCCTCGGTACTAACGCCAACACCGCATATCTCACGCCCTCGCCGCCGCTCATCAACGACGTGTTTAACAGACAGCAGAATAAGCAGATTTCCGGTTTCAGCCTGCCGCAGGCGCTGGTGATCTCGTTCAGTTACATAACGCCTAAATTGAACGCCGGTTCCAGCGGTTTCAAGGCGCTGTCGTGGGTCGCACGTGACTGGACTGTGAGCTCAGTTCTGCGGTACCAGAGCGGCCAGATACTGCAGAGCCCGGACTCTGCCAACGGCCTCCTTGCGAACCTGCAACGAGGACCGTCGAACAATCCCGCAATTTGGGGCGGCGGCTACACGTTTTTGAACCGCGTGCCCGGCCAGCCGGTGTTTCTGGTGGATCCCAACTCCAAGTTCGATCCCACAACACAGCTTGTGCTGAATCCCAAGGCGTGGGTGGAACCGCCGTATGGCACGTTCGGGTCGTCTGCGGCCTATTTCAACGACTTTCGTTGGCAGCGGCAGCCCGCCGAAAGCATGGGGCTCGCGCGGACCTTCCGCATCAAAGAAAGAGTCTCGCTTCAGATCCGGGGGGAATTCCAGAACATCTTCAACCGTTTGTTCTATTCCATGCCCAGCGATAGCGGCTCTACTACCATAACCTCGCCTACCGGCCACGCGAACCCCGGTGGGACGTTGTCCTCCGGCTACGGATATGTTAGCTGGCTACAGGGCGCCGGGGCGCAGCCGCGAAGCGGCCAATTGATTGCCCGCTTTACGTTCTGATTGATAGGGCAGGTCGGAAAGCCTGCTCCACGGGCGCTACCATAAGGAAGAACCGAAGGCCTATGCGCACTATCTGTTCTTCCCTTGTCTTGTTGGCTTGTGCTGCTTTGGCGTTGGCGCAGGACGATCTGCCACGCCACGGCGTTGTCGGCTTACTGGTGACCGCCGCCGACCAAACCAAACCTCCCGGAGCTGATAATCCGCCGGTCGTCCAGCGTGTGGTTGAAGAAAGCGCCGGCGCCCGAGCGGGCTTTCAAAAGGGCGACGTGATCCGCACCATCGACGGCGTTCCTGTTACCGCTCCCATCCAGTTCTCACAAGCCATCGCCCGCCATCTGGCCGGCGAAGTGGTTCGCGTGGCCATCTCGCGCAGCGCGCAACAGTTGACTCTGCTCCCTGTACTCAAGCCACGTCCGTTTGAGACCAGCCCCAATGCCGAGGTGCTGTACCGCTCGGTCGGGGTACGCGGCGTGCGCCGGCGTGTAATCGTAACCCGCCCAAAAGGCACCGGCCGCCTGCCCGCCGTGCTCCTCATGCAGGGCCTGGGATGTGAATCGGTCGATGGCATCGATCGCAAAACCGGTTATGGCGCGGTCATCTCCGCTTTCGAAGAGCACGCCTTCGTCACCATGCGTGTGGAGAAGACCGGCGAAGGCGACAGCCAAGGGCCGCCTTGCAGCGACTTGTCCGCGACGCCCGATCTGGAGGCGGAAGGCTACCTGGCCGCCCTGCGCGCGCTCAAATCTTACGATTTCGTCGACCCGCAGAAGGTGTTCGTCTTTGCCCACAGCATGGGTCCGGTGGTGGGCTCTCTGGCCATTTCCCAGGAGCCTGTGCGAGGTTTTCTGGCAGTCGAGACAGTCGGCACCAGTTGGTTCGAATATGATCTGGAGCGCTCCCGCGTGCAGCACGGGTTGCACTCGCTGCCCGACCAGGTGGACCGCGCCGTGCGCGAGTACGAAGTTTGCTCCCATCGCTTCTACGTGGAGAAGGTGCGGCCTGAGGACCTGCCCGCAACTCTGGGCTGCGAAAACATGACGGCGCCTTTTGGCGCGGTTCCCTACACCTACATGCAGGCGGTGGCCGATATCAGTTTGGGCAAGCAGTGGAAGGAGGCGGACTTCCCGGTCCTGGTGATCTACGGCACGGCGTCGCCCGTAACTACCGCCCATCAAAGCCACTACCTGGTTGAGTTAATCAACCGCTTCCATCCGGGCCGTGCCAGTTACGCCGAAGTGCCCGGCATGGGCCACGATCTCGCACGGTATGAATCGCAGCAGGATTATTTGGACCGCGTTCCTGGGTCGCCGCACCCATTTCACACGGGACTGATCGACGTCCTGATGGGTTGGGTGGACGCATTGCTCGGCTGAGTTGACCTCGCGCGGTTTGAGTAGGACGATAACCGATGAAAGGTGGTGCCGATGCCAGACAGTGATCCCATTCGCCATGTGATTCTCCTGATCATGGAAAATCGCTCTTTCGACCACATGATGGGCGGTCTTGCCGGCGTTATACCCGGCCTGGATGGAGTCGCGCCACAGCAGCCCCGCGTGAACTACGACCAGGCGGGCAAGGCGTATCCTCAGGCGCCTACCGAGAGCACCCAAACACGCTCCGATCCCAAGCACGAGCACGCGGACGTCGTCATCCAATTACAGAATCAGAACAGCGGCTTCGTGCGGGACTTCGCCCAGGCGTATCCCGATAGCACGGAACAAGACCGGCAGCAGATTATGGACTATTATCCAGCCGGTTTTCTGCCCGGCCTGCACTCGCTCGCGCGGGACTTTACGATTTGCGACCGGTGGTACTCCTCCGTGCCCGGGCCGACGTGGCCGAACCGCTTCTTCGCACTCTCAGGCACTTCGCTCGGGCGCATCTTAATGCCCGTCGGTATCACCGATCCCGGTGCCTATTTTCAACAGACCCAAGTCACTCTATTCGACCGCCTCAACGAAGCTGGCCGCAGCTGGAAGAATTATTTCTACGACTTCCCCGCGTCGTGGCTCCTACTACGCAACCTGCTTCCGGAGAACGTGAAGAACTACCGGGTGATGGATCAGTTCTTCGAGGATGTGCGGGATGAGAAGTCGTTCCCGGATTTTGTTTTGCTCGAACCGAAATACTTCGGCGCCGATGAGAACGACGACCACCCGCCGCACAACGTCATGAAGGGCGAAAAGTTTATCGCCGACGTTTATAACGCTATCCGCTCCAACCCGGACTTGTGGAACCGCAGCCTCCTGGTGATCTTCTTCGACGAGCACGGCGGATTCTATGACCATGTGACGCCGCCCGGAGCGATGGCCCCGGATGATCATCAGCAGGAATACACTTTCGACCAACTGGGAGTGCGTGTGCCCGCGCTGCTGGTGTCGCCGTGGGTCGCCCGTGCGGTGGAGCACACCCAGTTCGATCACACCAGCGTTCTGAAGTACCTCATCGATAAGTGGGGTCTCAATCCGCTAGGTCGGCGGGCCGCCGCAGCCACCAGCATCGCTACAGTGATCCGCGAGACACAGCCGAGAGCGGACACGGTCCCTTTCATTCGGGTTCCGTACACGGTCCTGATACCACCCCACCCGGAATGGGAAAATCAGGACAACAGCAACCATCACGAGGCGCTACAAGTGTTTGCGCAACATCTGGAAAATCAGATGGGAGGAATCCCCGCGCAGGCCGCTAACGCAGCGCAGAGAATGTCTCAACTCGCCGACAAGGTGCGGACCGGAGCGCTCGGCATACCCTCCATCTTGCGCAACGTGGGTGCCGCCCAATCCGGATAGCGGAGCTCTGCTCTACTCGTAACGCAACGCTTCTGTGGGATTCAAATGCGCCGCGCGATTGGCGGGGAGCATCCCAAAAATCAGCCCGACCATGCACGACACCCCGAAGGCCACCACTATCGCAACGGGCGAAATCGGAATCCGGACATCAGCGAAAAGTTGCACGCTCAAGGGGAGCGCGATTCCCAACACGATCCCTACGGCGCCGCCTGTCAGGCTCACGATGACCGCTTCGGTCAGAAACTGAAGTAGAATTTCCCGGGGTGCGGCGCCTACCGCCAGCCGCAAGCCGATCTCGCGCGTCCGCTCGGTGACCGTCACCAGCATAATGTTCATGATGCCGATGCCCGAAATGATCAGCGTTATTGCGGACACCAGGAACAGGACGCCGGAGAGAATTAGGGAGATATTGCGGACTGCGTTGAGAATCGCCGTCAGCGTATCCACACGGTAGACCGCGCCCGGCCGGTGCCTCGCTTCCAGGATGTCTTGTACGCGCATCGCCACCCGATCCACATCCTGTGTGGACCGGGCCTGCACGTACATCGGGTCGATCCGCTCCACCGGAGTGAAGTACTTCAGCACGGTAATGGGAACCAGGATGGTATCGCGCTCCACCTCGGATTGTCCAAAGGTCTCCACTTTCTCGTGGAACGTGCCGATCACGGTAAACTGAAGGCCGAACAGCTTGATCACGCGGCCCACTGCGGCGCTGCGGCTACCGTACATCCGGATGGCTAGTTTGTCCGTGAGCAGGGCAACTTTGCTGCGAAGAGTTACATCGCTATCATCCAGAAAGCGTCCGGAGCTGGAAACAATGTTGCGTACGGATTGATAGGCGGCATCGGTGCCGATGACCTTGGCGTCCTCCTGCTTTGCGCCAATCAGGATGCGGTCGAAGTTGGTCATCACGCCGGTTGCTGCCACAATGTCAGGGGCGAGTTGTTCGCGGATCGCATCCACATCGCTCAGCTTGACGTAGTCGGCGTCGGCCGTGGCGATACTTGGTCCGCCGGCCGCAGCGTAATACGCAAAGATAATGTTGGAGCCGACGCCTTCCACTTGTTCCAGAATGTAATCGCGGCTGGTGAGCGAGATGGTCACGACCAGGATCACCGACGCTGTGCCGATGACCATGCCCAGGCCGGTCAGCAGGGAACGGATTGGATTCGCGCGTAAGGCTTGAACGCTGAAGCTGAACGCTTCATTGATGAACATGGGCGGGTCTATCCGCCCTGAATTTGCCGGAGCAGCTTTCGGGCATCGGATTTGGGTGGGTCGTCCGGTGTAACGGTGGCGCTCAGGTAACGCTTGAGGAGATCTTTGGCAACGTCCAGATTACGGCCGGTTTTGATGTACACGTCAGCCCGTGCGTACATCAGTTTCGGGCTGTCGGGGGCCATCTGTTCCGCGCGGGCGAAACTCTGGTCCGACTCCTGGTAACGGCCCTGTTTCGCCAGCAGGCGCGCCAGGTCGATGAATCGACCGACTTGGTGGGGCGCCAGTTCGATGGCGTGCCGCAGTTGCTCTTCGGCGCTGGCCATCTCCTTGCGCTTCTCCGCCAGCGCAGCTTGCGCGTAGTGGCCTTCGGCTGGGTCTACCTCGGCGATCCGCGCCGCCGTTGCCTTGGCTTTGTCCAATCCACCGCCCAGCATGCCTGGAGCTTCCAGGTAATACTCGAGCATGTCGTTGAGCGCTTCGATGTTACGCGGGTCCAGCTGCACCGCTTTTTCAAAATACTGTCGAGCTTTGGAAGCGTGGCCCAATGCCGAAAACGGATTGGACGTTTCCGCCCTTCGGCCATACGCCCGTCCCAGCCAGAGGGCATACTCAGAGTTGCGCGGATCCGCGGATTCGGCCCGATCGAGCGAATCGGTCGCCTTCTTGTAATCGCCCATCATGTAGTAGTCGCGGCCGGCCAGTTCATAAACCGCGCCATCTTTTTGGGGGATCGCCTGTAGAACGGCGAGCGACTGCTCATACTCCGTAAGGTGGTATAACTTCAGCGCTTGCTCGAGATCTGTAGCGCCCGCGCAAGCTGCCCAAGCCCAAATTAAGAGAACCCCAAACTTCACCCTGGCACCCGTTGAATCATTTTACCCTATCTAAAGTGATGATTACGGTCGGCTTTTCGTTTCAGATTTCGGCAATCGGTGCGGGGACCGCCTGCCCGCCCAATGCTATAATTCGGCAGGAGTTACTCGCCCTATGTGGCGCTCCCTTCTTCTCACTATTGCCGCGCTGCCGTTTGCGAGCGTGCTGGCGCACGCCCAACATATTTACTTCACGACCCTGATCCCGCCGACCTGCCCCATCGTGATTGAGAACTTGACCCCGTCGAAGGATTTCGGTTTCCAGTCGGCTGTCTTCCATAACGATTCCAGCCAGACCGTCGAATCTTTGCACCTGCGCGTAACCCTGTCCTCCGCGGGCAAGCAGGAGCAGATCGTCGACAGCGGACACATTTATATAACCCTGGAACCGGGCGAACAAAAGAGCCAGGATGTGTTTCTCGGACGGATGCAGTCGCTCAACCAACGTGCCAAGTTTGACCACTTGGAGGTCGCCAGGGCAATGATCTCGGTGGAGTCGGTGGAATACACCGATGGTTCCCGCTGGTACGCCGATGGTCCTCTCGTTTACGACCCGATCGAGCCGGTGCGGCCGCTGCCGCCTAAGTGAAGCTCGAAGGCCGTTCCTCCGGGCCGCTCTTGCCGCGTTGACAGAGTGAAAGCGCTCGCGATATCCTGCCGGTGTTCGAGGTGTACCTGAATGAAAGCTCTTCTCCTTAGCTTATTCGCCGCCGCGTTGCCGCTGGCGGCCCATCACTCCTTTAGCGCTGAATACGACACCAACCTGCCGGTGAAGGTGACCGGTACGGTCACCAAGGTGGAATGGCTCAATCCCCACGTCTGGTTTTACGTCGACGCCAAGGGCGACGACGGTAAGGTGATCAACTGGGCCTTCTCCGGCGGAGCTCCCGGCCAACTCATGCGGCGCGGGATCACCAAGAGCGTGATCCAGCCGGGTATGACGGTCGTTGTCGAAGGCTTCCGCGCCAAGGATGGTTCGAATAACGCCAACGGAGCAAAGGTCACATTCCCCGATGGCCGCCAGGTGTTCACCGCCAGCGGGGAAGACAAGGTGCCCGGCGAAAAGGATTCCAAGGACGAGAAGAAGTGAGTCGCTTGCGAGGTTAGGTCATGAAGATTCGAACAGTGTGTGCGTCATTGCTCGCGGCCGGTCTTTTTGCGGGACTGGTCTTCACTACGGCCCGCCTCCACGCCCAGGCCGGCAAAGCGATCCCGCGTACCTCCGACGGCAAACCGGATTTTAGCGGGATGTATGAATGGCCGAAGGCTTCTTCCGGAGAACGCTGCAAATGTTCCGCCACGGTTTTCGACCGCGCCAAGATTGCGCCGCTCAAACCTGGTGGTGAGCCGTTCTTCGAAGCGCCCACTGGAGATCCGCGACACGACGAGCCTCGCAACTTCTGCATGCCGGCGGGATTCCCCTCGGGAATGCTATCGGCCAATGCTGTTCAATTCGTGCAGAACAAGAATATGCTCGTGATCGTGCACGAATTTCAGCGCATGACCCGCATCATTCCGCTCGATGGGCGCCCGCATCGCAAGGATCTGGAACCGATGTTTTACGGCGATCCGGTGGGCCATTGGGAGGGCGACACGCTGGTGATCGAAACCACTAACTTCAAGCGCTGGGGCCTGGACGACTACTATTACTCGGATCCGAAGCAGTACCGCATGCACAGCGATGCGTTGAAGACTATCGAGCATATCCGCTGGAAAGACGACAAGACCCTGTTGTACCAATTGACGATCGACGATCCGAAGACCTTCACCGCGCCTTGGACCCAGGACTTCACGATGACGGCGCATCCGGATTGGGATCAAGCCGGCTTGTACGAGTACGTGTGCGAAGAGAACAATCGGTGCCCGGGTGGGCATTGCACCGGCAAGTAGGAGAATCCGCATGAAACGTTTGGCAGGCTGGCTCATAGCCGCGGGCACGGTCGCGATTCTGCCTCCGTTTGCAGTGGCGCACTTCAAACTGCTCGAACCGCCGGGCTGGCTGCAGGAGAATAATCTCGGCGACCCCCAGAAACTCGGACCGTGCGGCGGTACCACGGCGAACGTCGGGATGACGACGAACATCGTCACCAAGGCTCAGGGCGGGCAGAAGTTGCACATTAAGCTGCAGGAGACAGTGTTCCATCCGGGGCACTATCGAATCGCGCTGGCTGTGAACTCACGCGCCGAACTGCCGCCCGACCCGGACGTGAAGACCAGAGACTCGGAGAAAGGCCCCTGGTCGGTGTCGTCACCCATTGTCAGCGCTCCTGCGATTCCGGTGTTAGCGGATGGTTTGTGGGTCCACACCGCCAAGCAGAGTGACCCATTTGAGACCGATGTATTGCTTCCAAATATCACCTGCGCCAAATGCACGCTTCAGATTGTCCAGTTCATGGCCGAGCATGGCCTGAACAAAGACGGTGGATATTTCTACCATCACTGCGCCGACCTGCAGATTACAGCTGACCCGGCTAAGCCGATCGACGCGCGCTGGCGTTGATCTCTTCCAGCACGCGCGCCACTTCGCCCGCGGGGTCGGCCGCTCGGCTGATCTGGCGCCCCATCACCACGTAGTCTGCGCCGTCGCGCACGGCTTCGGCCGGAGTAGCCACGCGCTTCTGATCACCCTTGGCGCTTCCGGCAGACCGCACTCCCGGGGTAACGATGATGGTCTCCGGGCCGGCGATCCTGCGGATTCGCGCGGCATCGAGGGGCGAAGCCACTATCCCATCTACCCTCGATTCCACCGCTTTGCGGACCCGCAGGTCCACTAGATCGGACACCTCGCAGGGGTAGCCGAGATCCAGGATATCCTGTTGGTCGAAGCTGGTTAGCACCGACACCGCCAACAGTTTCAGATTCGAAGCGCCGCGGCCTTCCACCGCGGCCTGCATCACGGGTTGGCTCCCGTGTACCGTCAGAAAGCGAACCTGCGTACGGGCCACCTGGCACACGGCGCGCTTCACGGTCTCGGGAATGTCATAGAACTTCATATCCAGGAAAACGTCGATACCCTCGGCGCACAATTCCCGGACGAACGGCATACCGGCGGCGGCGTAGAGTTCCATGCCGACCTTGTAGAAGTTGACCTGGTGGCCGAGGCGCGTCACCAGTTGTGACGCCTCTTGGGCCGATTCGAAGTCCAGCGCGACGATGATGGGGTTTCGGTTCATATCAATCGTATGGGTTTCGACCCGCGCGGCAGCACGCGGCCAATGCGGTACGCAGCGTCGAACGAGCGTTCGAGCGCGGCAGCGTCGGTTTCGGGAAGCGTGATCAGCAGCCCCCCGGAAGTTTGCGGATCATACAGGAGGTCATCGGTTTCGCGCGGCAGATCGCGCATGGTTTCCACTGTACAAGAAGCGAATTCGCGATTGTTGTTCAGGCCGGCGGGCACAGCGCCCTGTCGCGCATAGTCCAACGCGCCGGGCAGGAACCGCATTTGGTCCACGGCCAATTCCAGAGTCACACCGCTGCCCAGCGCCATCTCCCGCGCGTGCCCAATCAGGCCAAACCCCGTTACATCGGTGCAGCCGTGCACGTCGAACCGCAGCATCTCCTCGCAGGCGCGCCGGTTCAAGGTAAGCATCGAGCCGATGGCTTCGGCGACGTGCTCCTCCGCGGCGATTCCCCGTTTGAGAGCCGTGGCGATCACGCCCGTGCCCAGGCGTTTGGTGAGCACGATCGCATCGCCCGGACGCGCCCCGGCATTGGCCTTCACGCGCGCGGGGTGCACGGTTCCAGTGACCGCGTAGCCGAATTTGATTTCGTCGTCGGCGACGCTGTGGCCGCCGATGAGAGCACAGTCGGCTTCGTGCATCTTTTCCGCACCACCTTTGAGGATCTGTTCGAGGTCGGTGAGGTCGCCCTTGGCCGGATATGCCAGGATCGACAACGACGAGATCGGGCGCCCGCCCATGGCGTACACGTCACTGAGCGAATTGGCGGCGGCGATGGCTCCGAAAGTGTACGGGTCGTCGACGATCGGGGTGAAGAAATCGACGGTTTGCACCAGAGCAAGCTCCGCCGTCAGCTTGTACACACCGGCGTCGTCGGCAGTGTCAAACCCAATCAGCACGTTTTCGTTGGCCCAACGGGGCAGCGAAGCTAAGACCCGGTCCAATACCTTTGGACTCAGCTTAGACGCTCAACCCGCGGCCTTCACGTGGGCCGTCAGCTTCTTGAGTTGCGTGGTATCGCTCATGGGACCTGCTCCCTCCTATCATAACGGGACCCCGCAGAAACTCGAGGATGGGCGTTGTCTTACGCGTGATCATGTGTCCGGTTTCGGAAAGGTAGCGAACTTCAACTTGGGAAAGGTTCTGCTCCAATCGCCGCTTGGTTCCGGCGGAATCGAGAAGCACGTCCCTACCGCCGACGATCGCCAGCACGGGCATGGTCAACAGCTTCAGCAGGGCATCGCTGAAGATCGGCATCTTCACTAGCCGCGGGCGGAAATTCTGGTGGATCAGCAGCATGAATTCGGTGAATTTTCGGATGGCGGGCGGCGCCTCGGCTGGAGCGCGCCCGAGAACCATTTCCCGGGTCTTGCGTTTACCCAAAGCTCCGCACATCCGCAGAAGAATCGCTTTGAGAGCGAAGCCGACTTTCTGCCGGCCGACGCCGCCGGGACAGAGAACAACGAGTTTCTCTACGCGATCGGGCCGCCGCGTCGCGTAGTCCAAAGCCAGCCAGCCGCCGAGCGAGATACCTACTAGCGAAGCGCGCGCGAGAGACAAGGCTTGCATCACGTCGTCCAGCCAAAGTGCGTACGCTTCCGACGCCAGAGGCGGGCGCGACGGCGCGCTCAAGCCGGCTTCGCCGATCATGTCGATGGCGTAGACCCGGAAATGTTTCGACCAGGCGGCGACGTCGCCCATCCACATGGCTGAGTTGCCGACGGCGCCGTGAAGGAGCAGCAGGGGCGGTGCGTTCTCATCGCCGCACGCGATGACAAAAGTCTCGCCTTCCCGCGTGGGCACACGCAGATGCTCGTTGGCCACGGGCCAGTATTTGAGAAAAGTGAGGTAGCGCTCGCGAACCGCTCGCTCGCCCTCCTCCGATTTGTAGATGTGTCTCATGTCTGCTGCTCCAGATAAAAGGCTGTTGCTTTGAGGAACGATGCGACCGTGCCGATGCTGCCGGTGAGAATCACTTTCAGCCGTCCGCGCTCCTGGTTATAGATGTTCTCGATGCGCAGCGGCTGGTCGTCGTCATGGCTCTTGGCCAGGGCGACGAGAGTGTTCATCAGGCGGATGGCAGCATCAGGGCTGATGGCGTCAATTTCCACGATGCTCGAAACCTCGACGTAGCGCTGACGCCCTACCGGCTCACGAACGAACGTAGACGCCGGCCGCCCGGTCAAGACTGCAAGATCCTCGCCAGCGATCCGATAGGACTTGCCGATGCGGACGGCCTTAAGCCGCCCCTCGCGGACGTAGCTGCGGACCGTCCTCACGTGAAGGTTCAACAGCTCGGCAACCTGATCGACCGTGTAAAGCTCCTCAGCCATATATGCCCTAAACTGACCATAACATTATAAATCATAGAGATCAATAGGGAAGTTTGAGGTATTTTAGGGAGCAGTGGCTCGCCGTTCCATCAACATGACATCGCGCCACCGGCCGTCCATCGATCCGATTTTTTCGCGGATGCCGACCACTCGGAAACCGGCCCGCTGGTGCAATTCGATGCTGGCGGTGTTTTCCGGAAAAATGCCGGCTTGCAGGGTCCAGATTCCTTCGCGCTCGGAGTCTTCCACCAGGCGAGAGAGTAGCGCAGTTCCGACGCCTTGACCCCGCGCTCGTTCGGAAACGTAGACGCTCACTTCGGCGACTCCGGCGTACACCTCTCGTCTCGAGTAGGGGCTCAGCGCGGCCCAGCCGACGACCTCATCTGCCACACGGGCGACGAGGCGGCAAGCGAGGAGATGTCCGTCATCCCAGCGATCCCATTCCGGTGCGGCCTTTTCGAACGTCGCGTTGCCGGTGGCGATGCCTTCCACGTAGATGGCGCGTACGGCAGGCCAATCCTTTGCGGAGAGGGGCGCTAGCGAGATGTCCACGTGCTCAGTGGGAATCGCTCGCGGCTCCGAAGGAAACTTTGACCTTCGGTTGCGGCGGGGGCAAGGTCTTGCGCGGGAGCATCTCCGTCCGGTTTGCCGCCTGGTACACCACCGTGGCGATTACCGCTGCGGCCTGCATGAGATCGGCCGGCTGCGCGTGATCCAGAGTGTCCATGTTCGAATGATGGGTGATCGTCTCGTACTCGAGCGGATCCTGAATAAATTGAAATCCGGGCAGGCCGACGGCATCGAAAGACAAATGATCCGTGCCGCCGGTATTCCGAATCGAGATAGTACTCACTCCCATGTCGCGAAACGGCGCAAGCCAGGGCTCGAAGACGGGCCGCATGCCGTCGTTGTTCTGGAGATAGACGCCGCGAATCTTGCCACTGCCGTTGTCCAGGTTGAAGTATCCGGAAAACTTCGCATGGGCCTCGGTCAGTTTCATGGTTTCCGGATCGCCGAAATGCTCCTTAACATAAGCCTTCGAGCCGTATAATCCCTGCTCCTCGCCAGTCCATAATCCGATGCGGACAGTGCGATCCAGTTTCAGGTTCAGGGCCTTCAGCACGCGCATCACTTCGATCATGGTGGCGCTGCCGGCAGCGTTATCCGTAGCACCTGTACCGGCGTGCCACGAGTCCAAGTGGGCGCCGATCATAATCACTTCGTCCTTCTTCGCTCCACCGGGAATCTCACCCGTAACGTTGTACGAATCAACGTTGCGATCGGAGCACTCCGCTTGCAGATTGACTCGTACCTTCACCGGAATCTTCTTTTCGGTGATGCGCACGATGCGGTTGTACTGTTCGCGGGTCACTACGAAAGTCGGTACGGCGAGTGGATCCTTGGCGTCGTACGATCCGGCGCTCTGCGCGAAGAGTAAGCCGTCACGGGACGCGTCGGAGCTGTTCAACAGGGCCACAGCGCCCTCCTCGCGGAAGAACCTGGCGCGCTTCTTAGTCAGCTCGTCCCGCTGGTCGCCGAGCTGTTCGCGAACCGCGGGTGGCAGCGCTTGGACGAACCGGCGTTCTTCGGCGGGGTCGTCAGGAAATTTCAAATCGCGCAAGTCCGAGAGCTTGGCGAACGGAGTTGGACCCTGGGCCATGTCAGCCAATTCCTTGTCCGTGTAGCGCGCAAAGAGCGGTTGCGCATCGGGTGTTGGCTCAATGCTTTTCGAGGCCAACAGGACAATCTTTCCCTTCAGCTTGCCTTTCCAATCGGCCATGTATTTCTTAAGATCTTCCGCGAGCTTGGCGGGATCTTGCGTCTGCCGCGCTCTGATCAGAGGCGCCAGAATCACCTCTGCCGTGACGGGTCCTTTGGTCTGATCGGACCATGCCAGCGGCGCCGCATCCAGGGACGCGTAGCGCGGCTCCAGCATCTCTACCGAGGACTGCTTTAGGCTCCAGCTTCGCGCGAAGGGTCCCCACTTTTCCAGGCGCACGTTCTCGACGCCGTAGCTGGTGAGTCGCTTCACGATCCAATCCTGGGTTTCCCGCAATTCGGGCGAAGCGGTTAACCGCGGCCCGTAGACATCAGTGAGATACCCCAGAGTTTCCATCACACGGGAGTTGTCGAACGCCTCGGTTTTGATCCGGCCGACAATGGCGAGATCGGTGCGATCACCCCGTTCCTGCGGGCATAAAGGAGCCGCGGCGAGAACGGCAAGTAGAAGATACCGCATAGCGAGAATTATACGGCTCACAGTGCTGGAGCGGCAATGTTAACGGGGCATTGGCTACCACCAGTCGTGTCGCAGCGCCGGTATTACGCGACGCGGACGCTCTTGATATTGAGGAACTCGCGCATCCCGTAGCCGCTTAACTCGCGGCCGTAGCCGGAACGCTTTACGCCGCCAAAGGGCAAGCGCGGGTCGGAGGCCACCATGCTATTGACGAACACCATGCCGGATTCGATCTCATCGATGAAGCGGCGCTGTTCGTCCTGATCGTGGGTCCAGACGCTGGCGCCCAATCCGAACGGGGTGTCGTTGGCCAGGCGGATGGCATCGTCAATGCCGTGGGATACCAGGATCACGGCCACCGGGCCAAACAACTCTTCGCGATAGGCCGGAGAATCCACCGGAACATCGGCCAGCACGGTGGGGGCGAAAAAGAACCCGGGCCGGCGGAGGCGGTTGCCGCCGGTCACCACACGCGCGCCCATCTCGATGGAACGCTGCACCTGTTCGTCGAGATCGTTCACCATGTCTTCGGTCGAGAGCGGGCCGAGCTGGGTGGACTCCTCCATAGGGTCGCCCAGACGGAGAGCATCCATGCCGGCGGCGAAACGGCGCTCGAACTCGGCGGCAATCTGAGCGTCGACAATGAATCGCTTGGCGGCAATGCAGGATTGGCCATTGTTGATGCAACGCGCCTCTACCGCCGTAGTCACAGCCCGATCCAGGTCGGCATGCGGCGTGACGATGAAGGGATCGCTGCCGCCCAATTCCAAGACGGTCTTCTTGATTTCCCGGCCCGCCTGGGCGGCAACCTGCTGGCCCGCCGGCTCGCTGCCGGTCAGGGTGGCGGCCTTCACCCGTGGATCGTTGAGCACGCGCTCCACCTGTTTCGATCCGATGAGCAGAGTCTGGAACACGTCATCGGGAAATCCCGCGCTGCGGATCACGTTCTCAATCTCCAGAGCGCACTGCGGCACGTTGGAGGCGTGCTTGAGCAACCCCACGTTACCGGCCATGAGGGCGGGCGCCACGAACCGAAACACCTGCCAAAAGGGAAAATTCCAAGGCATGACCGCCAGCACCGCGCCTATGGGCTGATAGCGCACGAAGCCCAGGCCGCTGCCCATATCGATCATCTCGTCGGCCAGCAACCGCGCGCCATGCTCCACGTAGTAACGGCAGGCCAGTGCGCACTTAGCGGCTTCGGCCCGCGCGGCGGTAATGGGCTTTCCCATCTCCAGCGTCATGATGCGCCCCAGACGGTCGCGTTCAGTCTCCAGGATCTCGGCCGCGCGTTGCAGCCACCGCGCCCGATCGGCCAGGGAGGTGCGGCGATAACTGCGGAAGGCGCAGTCCGCACGGGTGATCTTGTCCTCGATCTGATCTTCTGTGAGCGGTTCGAAGGTGCGCAACGTTTCACCGGTGGCGGGGTTGACCGTAGCAATCATGAGATCTATTGTACTTGCGGACTGGCCGGTCCGTTTTGCCTTCCGCCGCCGCATTTTCACATGTGCCCTGGCTTAGAATGGCACTAGGTCTCAATGCCCACTACCAACGCGCAAACATCGCGCACGGGATTGCTCCGCCAGCTCGGATTCTTCAGTTCCACGGCGCTAGTGATCTCCAACATGGTGGGAACCGGAATCTTTGCTACCACCGGATTTATGGCGGGCGATCTGGGAAGCGCCAAGCTGATCCTGGCCTGCTGGGGGGTGGGGGCGCTGTTTGCAGTCGCCGGCGCGCTCAGTTACTCCGAGCTGGGAATTAACTTTCCAAGCTCCGGCGGCGAGTATGTGTACCTGACACACGCCTATGGCCCCGAGTGGGGCTTCATGACCGGGTGGGTGTCGTTCTTCGCTGGCTTTTCAGCGCCGATTGCCACCACGGCGCTGGCGTTTTCGGACTACCTGGGACACTTCTTTCCGAGCCTGCAGGCCAGCGCTTCCACGGTGATCGGTTCCGGGACGTGGTCGCTGCGGCTGGGCCGCGGACAGTTGGTGGCCACCTCACTGATCGCTGCGTTCACCATTTTGAACTGCTTCGGGGTGGGGCGCGTGGCAAAAGTGCAGAACGTGCTGACGGGGACCAAGCTCCTGGTGATCGCGAGCTTCGTATTGTTCGGCTTCGCCTTTGGCACGGGAAGCTGGGCCCATTTTTCGGAACCGGCAGTGCGGACGTCCGCGAACAGCCTGCCGGCGCAGTTCATCGTGAGCCTACTATACGTGATGTTCGGCTATAGCGGCTGGAACGCCGCCACTTACGTTGCCGAGGAGGTGCGGCGGCCGGAGCGAACACTGCCCGCCGCGCTGGCTGCAGGCACCGCCATCGTGGCCGCCCTGTATCTCGGTTTGAACATGATCTTCATTTATTCGACGCCGCTCGAGAACATGAAGGGCGTGATTGCCATCGGGAGCCTGGCGGCCTCCAACCTGTTCGGACCTGGCGTGGCTGGATTGTTCTCCGCGTTGATGGCGCTCTCGATCATGTCGACCGTGAACGCCGAAGTGACGATCGGGCCGCGGGTCTATTACGCCATGGCAAAGAACCGCGCGTTTTTCAGCGCCGCCGCATCGGTACACCCGCGTTGGCACACCCCGGTGTTCGCCATCCTAAGCCAGGGGGCGTGCGCGATGCTGATGGCATTTACGCCGTTTCCGGACCTGCTGGTGTATATCGGGATGAGCCTCACGCTGTTCACGGTGCTGTCGGTGGGCTCGCTTTTCGTGTTCCGCCGGAAACGGGCGGGCTGGCAGCGTTTGCGCGCCCTCAATTTCGCCTGGCCGCTGATTCCGGTTGCCTACATCGCCGTGGGGGTGATCATGATGCTCTATGGGGTGACGACACGGCCTCTGGCTTCGCTTTCGGCGTTTGCCACGGTGGGGGCGGGCGCGCTGGTCTATCGCTTTGGGCTCAAGCCGCGCGAGGATTCCGGCGACTAAATCAACACTTCCGGCTGGATACGAAAACTCTTGGTAACTTCCTCGCGGAACCATCCGCGTACGCTGACGGTGGCGGCATGAATTTCGTCGTTGTGCTCGCCCAGGCAGACGGAGCACTCATTCGACAAGTCGAGATCGCCGGTGAACGGCTCGACATATCCTACCGCGTTAGGCTCGAATAGCACAGCGCTGGACTCGTAAAAGCCGGGTTCGAGAAACTCGTCGCTCATCGAAAGATTCCTCCGAATCGAAAGAATTGCGGCCCCTGATTAACTCCCCAACCGGGGGCCGCGCCGTTGTTGCTTGGTTGCTTGTGGAGAACAGCTTGCGCCGCTCTATAGAGACATACTGCCGCAGGCCCGCCGTGGATGACAGTCACGTAGGTACGGGGCGGGTAATGGGACCTATCTAGCTATTCGTTCTGCGATAGTTTTCCCCACCCAGCGCAACTGCCGTGTCGTAGTCGCTTTGCGCTGCTCGATCATCGCCGCGCAGCTTCAGGGCTTGCCCCCGTAGCGCGAAGAGATGAGCCTCTTCTGGGGCGATTCGAATGGCAGCTGTGAAATCCTGGATTGCTTGATCGACCGCGTCGCCACGGAGGAACAGGCTGCCCCGGTGTTGCAAGGCCTGCCAAAAGCGCGGATTCAGGCGGATGGTTTTCGTCAAAAGAGCGATGGATTGCTCCACTTGACCGGAGGCGGCCAATCCGATGGCCCTTTCCAGCATAGCGGCAGCATCGGGGACTCTCCGCGCCCTACGGCTCCGGAGATACAAATACAACCCCAGCATTAGGCAAATGGCGGATAGCTCGCCCGCGCCAGCAAATCCCCAGCCGCCCAGAAAAAGCCAGCTCGCAAGCGGAAGGGTGGCGAAGAGCAAGGCCAACCCCCAGGCTGCACGGCTCCATTGGCCGGTTCGTGACTGAGGGGTCGCTCGGGGAGCTGCCATGGTTCCACGATAGCGCACCCTCGGGCTCAGACCGCTTGTCAGCCGTGAATCACAAGACTTCCCGATCTTTTTGAGCTTCCAATTCAAGATCTTTGGACCGACTGAGAAAAATTAGGGGCGGTGGATACGGTAAACGATGAGGTAGAGAGTGTTCATGAAATTATACAAACTAGGGCTCGGCTGCTGGCTGGCTGGTTGCGCGATGAGTCAGACGCGCGTCGATCTGCGCACGCAAACCAAGAGCGTCGATTTTTCGGCCGCCAGTTCCACCAAACCATCGCAGACCGGGACCATCCTGCCGACGACTTGCTCGGTTGGGCAGACGTTTTTCAAAACTGATGCGCCCGCCGGGCAGAACTTGTACGCCTGCACAGCCGCAAACATCTGGACGATTGAAGGCGGAGGCGGCCTGAGCAGCGTCTTTGGGCGCACCGGAGCGGTGACCGCGCAGACTGGAGACTATTCGGCGGCGCAGGTTTCGGGGCTTTCGGCGAGCGCCACCGTGGACACTACCAACGCCGCCAATATCACCAACGGCACGCTGGGAGCGGCACGGTTGCCGACTCCGGGCGCGGCGACGCTGGGCGGTGTGCAGTCGAAAGACTGCACACCAGGCGGACAATTCCTGCAGAAGGTCAACACAGACGGTACGGAGACGTGCGGCACGCCCGCCGGGGGCGGCAATGTTTCGGGGCCGGGCACCGTGACCACCGGATATCTGCCACAGTGGGGAGCGAGCAGCAACCTTCTGACGGCGGGGCTGGCGGTATCGAACGTGTCCGCGGCCAACACCGTTCCCGAAGCGGGGGCGGGCGGGACTCTGGCGGCGGGATGGCTTCCCAATGCCGGCTCCCACACCGTGAACACCACGGCGCCGTTGAGCGGCGGCGGCGCGGTGGCACTGGGGGGCACACTGACGTTGGCGTGCCCCACATGCCTGACTGCGAGCGCCGTACCGAGCGTCTTCGGCCGAACGGGCGCGGTGACGGCTCAGAGCGGCGATTACTCGGCGGCGCAGATTACAGGCCTGGCGGCGAGCGCTACCACAGACGCCACTAACGCCGCCAACATCACGAGCGGAACGCTGCCGTGGGCCAGGCTACCGGTTCCGGGTTCCGCGGCGCTAGGCGGCGTGCAATCGAAAGACTGCACGCCGGGCGGACAGTTCCTGCAGAAATAAACAACGACGGCACGGAGACCTGCGGCACACCGGCCGGTGGCGGCAACGTCTCGGGACCGGGCTCGGTGACCAACGGATATATGGCCACGTGGGGAGCAGCCAACAACCTTCTGACGGCCGGGCTGCCAGTGTCTACTGTATCGGCGGCCAACACCGTTCCCGAAGCGGGGGCGGGCGGGACTCTGGCGGCGGGATGGCTTCCCAATGCCGGCTCCCACACCGTGAACACCACGGCGCCGTTGAGCGGCGGCGGCGCAGTGGCACTGGGGGGCACGCTGACGATCGCGTGCCCAACCTGTTTGACCGCGAACGCGGTGCCAAGCGTCTTTGGTCGCACGGGCGCAGTGACGGCGCAGAGCGGCGACTACTCGGCGGCGCAGATTACAGGCCTGGCGGCGAGCGCTACCACAGACGCCACCAACGCAACCAATATCACCAGCGGCACGCTGGGAGCGGCACGGCTGCCGTCTCCGGGCGCGGCGACGCTCGGCGGCGTGCAGTCGAAAGACTGCACCGCAGGCGGTCAGTTTCTGCAGAAGATCAATACCGATGGCACGGAGACGTGCGGCACCCCGGCCGGCGGTGGCGGAGGACTGGCCGATCCGGGCGCAAACGGCATCGTGTCTCGAACCGCGTTGAACACGCTGACGGCCCGTACCATCGGCGGAGGCTCTGGCGTCACTGTAACCAACGGAGACGGCGTGGCGGGCGCACCGCTGATTTCGCTCGACACCACCGTGGCGGTCACGCAGGCGCAAGTGCAGACGCTGGCGCCGCTGGTCTTCAACGGAACCCTGACCGGCAATATCTACAACGGAGCGATGAGTCCACCGCCGGGAGGATTTCTGGACCTGAACAACAACCCCCTGGTGTTGAACTTTTGTCCGGCGACCACATGGACCGGCGGGGCCGTCAACGTTAATACCGGCCTGGGGGCGAAGCGAGTCCTGATCACAGGATATGACCCTCCCGCGAACGCCTTGGTCGGCGGCTCATGCTATCTGCTGGCATACAATCCCGCGATGGCTGTGGACGGAGTGCCCAGCATCGGCGCGTTTGAGTTGAAGAGTCCGTCGGGCGTCAGTCCACATCTGTTTCTTGCCAACGCCGCGGCCACCGGTACGACGCTTTACAAGTTGACGAAGCTGACGGGAGCGCCTTCGACCGCTGTCAGCGCGACAACCAGCGACACCGGCGGAATCGTAGGTATCACCGTGGCGGGCGCAGGCACTACCTTAACGGCAGTGGTTCAGGCGAGTGGTAACACCTCCTGTGTATTTGACGGCGCCACGACTGCGGGGCACTACGTGCAGATCAGCAACACCGCAGCTGGGGATTGTCACGACTCCGGCGCATCGTATCCGACCTCCGGGCAGGTTATGGGACGAGTCCTCGCGACGAACGCCACAGCGGGGACTTACCCGATTCAGCTGTTCGGCCCAGAAGTTCAGGCGGCGGCGTCGGGAGGAGGTGGGGTTACTAAGCTCTCCGGCACGGGGACAATCAACGTCACGTCCATTAATGATGGCTCGTGCATCGCGGCGGGAACCGTAACCGTGCCGGGCGCTGCTGCTCACGAGTGGGCAGCGGTTGCGCCCGCGACGGATCTAGCGACCGGAGTCGAAGCCTTCGGAAAGGTTCTGGCCTCGAACACCGTGACGGTAGAGGTCTGCAACTACTCCGGGGCGCCGGTGATTCCGGGTTCTTTGGCCTGGACTGCTTACGTTCTGCACTAAACAACGAAAATTATCCATGAAACTACGATCAGCTAGTCTCTTACTCATCAGTGCCGCCTGTCTCCTGGCGCAAAACACCGTTTTGCGTGCACCGTTTGATATGACTTCGTTTACCGCCTACTACACCATGCAGGAGGGCAGTGGCGGCACCTTAGTAGATCACTCAGGGCACGGCAACAACGGCACTCAAGTGGGTACGGTTACCTGGACAACCGATGGTGGCACGTCGTTCGCTAATAGCCAGTCGAACTACTGGGCACTGCCCACCGCAATCACGGCTGGCTCGAACCTGCGCTCGTTTCTGATTGCACTGGCTTATGGCCCGAGCGGCAGTGGAGTGTGCAACTTCCAGACACCGCTGGGGCCCATTTCGGGAACTGGCACCGGGGTCATGATTTCCTATGACAGCAACGGAGACAATTGCGACTTAACTCCCCTTTTGTATAACGCCGGTGGAGGTAACACCCTGACTCGCTATGCGGAATCGGTGGGGTATGGCATCCACGTAATCGGATTTACGATGGATACCTCCGTAGCGGCGAATAACAAGGTCTACATCGACGGCGTGCTTTGTTCAAACCCATTCGCCCAGTTTGCTTCGGTACCAACTACGGCACAACTAGCGCTGGGAGCCTGGCCCGCAGGAACGTCGGGCGGTGGCTTTGCGGGCACCATATATGGGGCGGCTTTCGGGACAAGCCCGCTTACCGATGCGCAGCAGTACGTTGCGGCTCAGACCATGCTCACGAACCTCCGCGCGAGGGGAGTGAACCTGAACCCGCTGAATGTTGACACGACCAGCTATCTGATTGGGGTGGGGGACTCCTTGATGTTGGGATACCTGAGTAGCGGTCCCACGATTCTGAGCGCCATGACCACTACACAGACATTTACCAAGTTGAACATGGGTGCTTCCGGCCACACCCTCGCGCAGCTCGGGGCTAAACTGCCGGGGATCATCTCCCGGTTGAGCCGAGGCCAGTTTAACGTGGTGATCTTGTGGGGAGGGACCAACGATCTGTGTTCGGCGTTGGTAACGCCAACCGTCGCCGAGCAGCGTTATATGGTGGCAGGGCTGCTCCTGCGACAGGCGAGAATCCCCACCGTCGTGGCCACCATGATCGACCGGACTGGATCGGCTTGTGAAACAGCTAAGAATGCGTTCAACACCTGGGTTCGGGCGCACTGGTCGGAATTCGGGGATGCCCTGGCCGATGTCGCCTCCGACCCGAACCTGGGGCCTGATGGCGTGAACACAAATGGCACGTATTTCAACGGGGATGGCATCCACCTCACCGCAGCCGGCTACACTCTGGCATCCAGTTATTTCGGTGCTGCCGTCAACCGGATTACCGAGATACCGGCTCCGTCAAAGCAGATCCCTGCCAACCTGCAGTCGGCAAATTACACCACCATTCTGGCGGACGCCGGAGGGTCCATCATGCACCCGAGCGCCGACGTTACCGCCAGGACGTTCACAATTGACAGCAACGCCAACGTGCCGTACCAAGTCGGGGCAGGAATCACATTCGTCAACGCGCCCAGCGCCGGAACGATTACCATCGCGATTAACAGTGACACGCTTGTTCTAGCGGGAGTGGGAACGACCGGGTCGCGTACCTTGGCGGCTGGCGGCTTTGCGACGGCAACTAAGATATCGGCTACCACTTGGCTGATCAGCGGACCGGGGTTGACGTAACGTGAAACTGGCTCATCTTATCTTCGCGATTTCGTGTCTGCACGCGCAGAGCGCTCAACAGCAAATCATGATGGCGGAGGGAGGGCCTGCCCCATCTACCGCCCCCACCTCTGTAACTAGCTGTCATGGTGTCGCGCAGGGGACCGGGCTGGACAGCCCGACCGTGAATTGCACCGGGGCTAATTTTATCGTGGCCAGCTACACGAATTACAGTGCCGCCGCCTGCTCTGCCCAGTTGATAGACAGCTCAGGGAACACTTGGACTCCGATGACGAATTATCCGGCCGGAGGCAGCGGGACGGTGAACGGATGTCTGTGGTATGTGTGCAATCCCACGCTGAGTTCCACATACCATATCCAGATCACGGGCACCGTGGTGGGCGCGGTCTTTCAAGGCTTCCGGAACGTGGCCACCACGGCCTGCCTTGATGGATCGCAATTCAACGGCGCTAAGTCGTCTACGCCCGTAAGCACGGGAAGTATCACACCGGGACAGAGTGGAAACCTGATTGTGGTAGGAGCGGCGAGCGACACGGCTATCGCCAATGCTATGAGTGTCAGCGGTGGAGCGCTCACCTGGGCCGTCACCGATTTCGTGCCCCTCGATAATGGTGTTGCCGCCGCTGTAGGGCTTGCCTGGGCCGTGCAGCCGGTGGCCGCCTCCATCAATCCCTCAGTAACGCTCACCGGCGGCACGGATAACGTCGCGTATGTCGCCAGCTTTAAACACCAATGACCTCAAGAACCATGAAGACGATATTTCTGCTGTTGCTATCGACGGCTGGGCTGGTTGCCCAATCCCTTGCCGTCACAAGCCCTGCCAACGGATCGGTGGTCACCTGGGGTTTTCCATTAACTGCCGTCCCTACATCGCTTCCCTCACTGACACAGGTGCGTTTCTACGTCGACGGCCGGCTGGAGTGTGTGGCGAACGCACTCTACCAGGGTGGCTGGACTTGTCCAAAGATGATGAACGCGACCTACTCCGACGAGCGGGCAGCGACGATTTACGCGGAGGGATACAACGCGGTTGGCGCCAAGATTGCCACCAGTAGCACCAACACATTTCGTCTAAACAACAATGGCGTGAATGCGGTTTCGACATTCAATTTCGGCGGTCCAGTGACTCGCGGTGCGACCATCGGTGGCACCGGCACGTTCATGTTGGGCAGCAACGCCACCATTGCCGGAACTACGAGCGTCTGGAACCTGGACGGCATAGGTAGCTGGTCCCCTGTGATGACATTTGCGCCGATGGGCAGCGCGGTCAACACGAGTACCAACCAACTCACCGGCATCTCGGTGCTGCCATTCCACAATGGAATGTCCGTGAACGTGGGCTGTAGCCCTACGGCACGGAACATGGGGGCAATATGTGCGGGCGCGGGAGGATCGGATCTCCCTACCGGGATCTCCAGCGGTGGCCCATTCTACCTTGTCGTCGACGGCCCAGAGACAGTCCATTTCACGACAACGCTGGGCGGCCCTACGGTGGTGTTGGGAACCCCAGGCGTTGCCGGAGAGTACGTCTACATTGGGGCGAACACCAACGAATGGTATGACCGCAGTACCGGACTGATCGACACGACGGCTTTTCCGAATGGTTTACACCGCTTCGAGCAGATTCTAAGACTAGGCGCGCTTGGGGCTACCGGGACCTTCACATTTCCAGCGGCTTCGATTACAACCACAAGCGGGATTGTGGCTGCCGCGAATTTTCCGCTGGTGCAAGGCCAGACGGCGACTTGCTCGGGGACGTGTCCGGCGCAATGGACCGGGACCCTTTACACACAGGTACAGAATGCGAATGACTTCTGTTTCTCGTCTTCCGCCAGTGGGCCGTGCATTGGCTCCTTAACGGGCGCCAGTGGGACGCTAACGATCACCTTCACCGTCCCCGCGACTTTTCAAGATACTGTCTATGGCAGCTCACAGATGGCCGGCACCGACATCAACGAGTTTACGTTCTCCAATGGCAACGCTCCCCAAGCTCTCAAGACAAAGTATTCCAAAATCGTGGGCATCGCAAGCGACACCTTTACTTTGGCTCCCTACTATCTGAACTGCGACGGGACGACCACGGCGGTCACTGCCACGCATCCGACCTATTTCTCGTCGGACACGTCGCGGGCAACCGTGAGCAGCTCCGGAGTGGTGACGCTCGGATCGACTGTAGGTCATGCAGTGATCTCAGTAGTGGATGCGCTCTCCAGCACTAATGGGCGGAATGTGGAACCTATCGATGTCGAAGTGCGGGCCGACCGGACCACCTTCAACCACCTGTCGGCCGGTCACGGCATCTTGAGCAGCTTCACACCCGGCCAGAGCAAGGTGCTGCTGGAGTGCTATACCTGCGCCTCTGCAACGCTCACCTCGAATCCGTTTCCGAAAAAATATCTGGTGCCAGCGTTTACGGCGATGCAAGGCGGACCGAATTTCATAGCTCCCCTCACCGCCAACACGGGGGATTGGGCTGGAAATTATAGCAACTGGCTTACTGTTTGGAATGGTTCCACTGCATTTCAATATAGTCTCGCCTCAACCGTAGCCAATGCCGCAGCGATCGCGCCGATCATGTCGTACGGTGCGATGTACGACCTGTGCCACGGATTCGGCGCCTGGAGTCTCTATAACACTCCATGGGTCGCACAGGCGTTGAACAAGATTTTCAACGATGTGTCTCCCTATTTTATGGGCTGGGAGCATTGCGACGAACAGGTCGGGAAGTTTGGCGTCTTGCAACATCCGCGCGGCGATGTGGGCAGCGGGCAGGACGGCCTGGGACATTCAACGCTTGGCGGCCTGCCGGCGGGGATTACCAGCATCGTCGTGACGGGGTGCGCCTCTACACCCTGTCAGGGTACCGGAACAGTGAACGGGCGCACCTGGCCGTTTTTGACTTGTTGTGGGTACCACATTCAAATCCAGAGCGCGAGCACGGCGGCTCTCAACGGCCCCTATGTGGCGACCAATCCGGTCTATGCTCTTGACAATCCGCTGGGAGGCTATGTTACCTCCTTCCAGATCACGACTTACGACGTGTTGAATGGGACTTACAACTCCAGCACCGACCCCGGCTTGACCTTCACCCAAAACAGCGAAGGCAACGATTACGGCACAGTCTATGTCACCGCAACAGGTCATACCCCCAGCACGAACCCCCCTGGCGGACTTGCGCAAGGATATTCCTTTACAGATATCGGAGCGTCGATGACTTGCAGTTCTAACGTCTGCACCATTCCATGGGTCGGGCATCCATTCACATCGGGACAGGTTGCGAATTTTGAGTACTTCACCAGCGCGGGACTAACTGGTTACTGGCGGGCGACCAGCAACAATGCCAATAGCGTTAGCTTTCGAGTGGCCAGTGTTGCCAACGGCACCTATAACGCCAGCACGGACGCGAATTCGTGGATTGATGCCATGGGCAATCTGCCGCAGACCTTTGTCGGCTCCTTGTTTAGCGGGTCAGGGTCGATTTTTACCGGTGCGCATCCCCCGCTCGGTGCCACGATGGCAGGCGGGATCAATGCTGGAATGTTCGCTTATGCTGCCCAGCAGGAAACCAGCAGTAGCACGGATTTTGTGATGCAGAATGCGACCTTTGATTCGCAATCTCCCGACCGGTACGGCACATCAGCCTATGATTTGCGGAACATCTGGCGCTCGATTGGAAATCAACCATTCCCGGACGGGACGCTGCCGATCAACCTGGTTCCCGATGCCAAACCCTTTGTGTATGAGACCTTGCTTTCGGGCCAGACATGCACTAAGTACGTGGCGACTTCTGATTGTCGAACGGACCAGATACCGGGCGACAAGATCGACAATGGACCATCGTCCAGTGGAGTCGTATTTCTCTCCAACATCCTGATATGGCTTTTGCCCAATCCAGTAGGTCTGAAAGTCTATCAGTACGCTGTTCAGTGGGGCTCCATCCGCGTTCCGCCGGCGCCCAATCCGAGCGGCGCGCCCTACTCTCAAACCAACCCCAATGAGGTCGACCAGTATCCCGAGCAATGGATCGCCTATACCAGCGCCAGCCTGGCGGTGCAGCACGAGGATAAATACCTGTTGTCTCCGCTTCTCTCCTCACCTGATCAGAATCAGGGTCCTGGGCCCTTCACGCAAGTAGAATGTCAGTCGCACACCGCGACCTATGGGAGCGCGATGCTGTGTGTGAACCTCTCGGAAGAGAAGCAGACGGTGAACTTTGACCTGTCGCTGATCAACCCAGGCGGGACCGGTGGTCCGATGCGGCGATGGATCCTGACGCCGTTCGGGGATACGGTTACCTCGCTTCCATCCTCAACCACCAGCGACACCCAAACGCTACTGTACGCGCAAGCGGTGCTATACATCTCGCAAAGTGCGGGTTCCACGGATGATCTGAAGACTCTCCAACTGCGGGTGGCCCCAGCTTATGGGTCTACCAAAGTCGCAGTGGAAGTCCACTACGGTCTAAACGACAAGGTGTTTCAGTCTGTCGATTGCGGAACTGGGGCATGCCCGTCGATTCCAGTGAACTTACACAACCTGGATGTCTACATCCGCAAGCGGTTTACAAAAAGTGATGGTACACCGGTCATGGTCGGGGATTTGGAGAGGATCCCGGCGCAGTAACTACCATGATGCCTGTCTGGATGGAACGCCTCAGTCACCTCCTACCGGCACGGCTGCCGACGCCTTCAGTGAGCCATTGAACCGATTCGGGTCCGAGTATGCGGACGCCAATCCTGCTTTAGCAAGGTGCGCCTGCAACTGCGCAGGGTGAGTCTCGGCTCCGATATTGTGGAATTCCATCTCAATATGACGGATTCTTCTCAGCACGTCCGGCGGCGTGGAGAGGATGATGTCCCACTCGGCACCCTCACAGTCCATCTTCAAATAATCCACTTGGTCGATTCAGTGCTGCGTAAGAAACTGCTGCAGAGTGTTGGTAGGGACCTCTTCGGTTTTGGTCGACGCGCTCTTAAAATAAAGACTCGAACCTACGCCCGCGTTTGAAATCAAGCCGGTTCCGTTGCGGTTGCTCAAGGCCATACGATAGGGACGGACGTTGCTTGCGCCATTTAGTTCGATATTTCGAACCAGCAGATCGTAGTTTGACTGCTCCGGCTCAAGTGCATACACGACCTGGGCCCGGAGGGACGCCATGAGGGCAAACGCGCCAATATTTGCTCCGACATCTACGACTACACTGTCTTTGGCGACCGGATTATAGCAATCCAGCATCGAAACCTCACTGATGCTAGCGCGGTCACTGGTGACTGGCCGAATCAAAAATTTGAGGCCGTTCCGTAGCTCCAGCACGCCCTCTTCACGCTCAAACCTACTGCGAAAAAAGTAAGGCCAGTTGCGAATCATGAAGGGTGCTCTGAAGGCGATTCGAGTAATGTTTGTCGCCTTGGAGAGGCTGCAGTAGAGGCGCCACTTAAAAGCGTTCATTGGCATAGGAGTTCTCGCACCGCGAGGGTGCTCCGGCGACCGGCGTTGGAAGTAGTATATTTCTCCTTGATATCATCGGGCAACCACGAATTGTACTCTTTGTCGCGCACCAAAGGTGCCAGTGCCGAGCAACCGGAATATTTTCAGCGTAATAGGCTACCGGATCCCGACAAGATTCTCGTAGGCTTGTCGCACAGGCTGCGAGGATTTCCACCAGGTATAGTGCTGGATTGCATCGGCTCGCGCTCTGCGGCCCAATTGCTCCCGCAAATCCGGATCGTCCAGCAGGCGCATCAGTTCCTGCGCCAGGCGTTCCGGAGCACGGATCGGAATCAGCAGGCCATTGTCCCCATGGCGCAGAACGTCGTGCATGCCGCAGGTATCGGTCGCCACAATCGGTAACCCACTCCACATAGCTTCCATCAAGGTCAGGGGCGTTCCTTCAAAAGTGCTGGGGAGAAGATAAATGTCGGCGGCCGCGAACACTTCCGCGACCCCCCTCTCGGGTGCCGCGCGCACGCAGGACACGCGCTTCCAAAGCTCCGTCGGAAAATAGCTCAGGACCTCCGCATCCGCCACGCCCGGGTTCAGAACGACAAGCCGAACTTCGGGCCGGGTCGCCGCCACACGAGCAAACGCCGATACCAGCTCATGGATGCCCTTGCGCGGGAGCCAGGTGGCGGCAAAAAGAATGGTATCGGCCTTTCGGTAATCGTGGTTGGCCAAGCCGAAGATCGGATCCGCAGCCGGGAAGATGCGGGTGATGCGGTTTTTCGAGATGCCGCTCGCCGCCAACACGCCTGCATCCTCTGAGTTGAGGCAGAAGATGTGGTCTGCCCGCTTAAGCGCCAATCGCGCCTGCCAGAGGACGGTCGCGGGGTACGCGACTCTGGATTTCACGGGAACGCCGCCATCCGCGATCTTCAGCTGCCAGCCACGCGATTCCAGCCCATGACTGGTCACTACGATGCGGGCGCCAGTCTGCCGTTTCAACGCCGCTACGGCTGCTCCGGCCGGCTCATGCACATTAATGACGTCGTAAGGCTTGCCGGCGCGCCGGGCTTCACGGGCGTGCCTAAACACCGCTAGGGGATAGGTAAATCTAGCCAGTTTGCCGGTGCACGCGGCGTCTTCCGCACAAAAGTACTCCACGGAATGGCCGGCGGCTTCGATCTCGTCATGAATGAAGCCCATGATCCGGTTCATGCCACCGTTGCGCCCGCGCGGCACGTTATGAGCCACAAGGATTCGCATAGGAC
>DASZIV010000069.1:0-1619 GCA_035948775.1 Bryobacteraceae bacterium | reverse complement strand
TTTGGTGTCTTCGATCTGGATTTGCGCTCCCAGGAGCTGCGCAAGTACGGCATTCGAGTCAAATTACCCCGCCAATCCTTTCAGGTGCTGCAAATGTTGCTGGAGCGTCCTGGCACGCTCGTGAGCCGCGAGGAATTGCAGAAGGCCCTGTGGTCCGCCGACACATTCGTCGACTTCGATCATGGCCTCAATAACGCAGTGAAGCGGATTCGCGCCGCCATCGGCGACTCCGCCGAGACGCCGCACTGGATCGAGACACTACCCCGGCTGGGCTATCGCTTCATTGGCCCAGTCGAGGTTGCCAAGAACGGCCATCCGTCCGCTCCTGTACCTACGAACGGCGGTGCTCCAGCCGCACTGCCCGTGAACGGTCACGGCGATGTCCAGATTCAAAGCACTTCCGAAGTTCGCCCAACACCATCGGCGGCTCAGAAATCAAGCAGGACCCGCTGGCGATGGAGCATCGCTTCACTGACGCTAATCGTGATTGCTGCTTTGTTGGGCTGGCACTATCGGGCGCGTCGGAGCGGTGGGAGCGGTGCTTCGGCGGACGGTCTACAGCTGATTCCCTTTACTTCTTATCCCGGCTACGAGTTCGCACCAGCGTTTTCACCCGATGGCAATCAGATCTCCTTCTCCTGGAATGGCAGCGAGAACAGCGATCTTTTCGATCTGTACGTGAAGGTGGTCGGCACAGATACGCCTGTCCAACTCACCCATGAACCCTCCAACGCGATCACTCCCGCATGGTCGCCAGACGGGCGGTTCATCGCTTTCACCCGCATGAACCTCAGCTCGAATGCTGCCTCCGGGGTCTTCCTGATTCCTGCCGTGGGCGGACCCGAGCGCAAACTCGCTTCTCTGGGTTTCGGCAAGTCGATGTACAAAGGCGGGATTGCATGGACTCCGGACGGTGAGTCACTTATCTATCCGGAACCAAGGAGCGAGCTTCAGTCCGAACTTGTCATGCTGAATGTCGACACACTTCAGCGGCAGGTTATCGCCAAGCCTTCGCCGCGTTGCAGCGCCGCCGGTATGCCGGCGTTTTCTCCTGATGGCCGCTGGTTCGCCTTCGCCTGCATGTTCGATTATGGTCTGGCCGCCTTGTACGTTCAGCCCTGGCCAACCGGGAGCGCGCGCGAACTCCGGGAACTCAAAGGTGATCTTGATGGACTGGCCTGGACCACCGACGGACAAGGCCTCGTCTACTCCCGCGACAACAATCTCTGGCGCATTCCCTGCAGAGGAGGCTCAGCGGAGCGTTTGTGGTTCGGGCAGGACGCATCGCATCCGACCATCGCCCGCACGGGCTCGCGGCTGGCATTTACGCGTAACCAGGAATTCTATGATATTTGGCGCATCCCGACCGGGGATCCGCGCCGTAGTGCCGAAAGAGCCGTGCGCGTAGCACCCTCGGAGCTTGTACAGCTGAACGCTCAGTATTCCCCCAACGGAAAGCGCATGGTCTTTGAGTCGAATCGATCCGGATCCACCGAAGTGTGGCTGTGCGATGTAGATGGCTCGAACCTTTTGCGGCTCACGAACTTTGGCGGTCCGCTGACCGGAACTCCGCGTTGGTCACCCGATGGCTCCAGAATCGTCCTGGATTCTCGCGCTTC
>DASZIV010000068.1:0-1748 GCA_035948775.1 Bryobacteraceae bacterium | reverse complement strand
GACTTACCGCCGAAGCAGCCGGATTTTCGCTGGGCAATGTGGGAGCCGGCATCGCTTATCTTTAATCTCTATCTCTATCTGTAGCCAAAAATGGCGAAGATCAACTTGGTAACAAAGAAATCCACGATCAGAATCAGCACTGAAGAAGCGACCACGGCCTGGGTGGTCGAACGGCCCACGCCCTGCGTTCCGCCGCGCGTAGATATGCCGTAATAGCACCCTACGGTAGCGATAATGAACCCAAACAGCACGGGCTTGACAAGGCCAGTGAAGACGTCGCGGAAGACAAGGATCTGCCACACGGAGGTCCAATACTGCTGCGTGTCGAGCCCGAACAGCAGATGCGCGACCCCATAGCCGCCGATCAGCCCGAGCAGGTCGGCGATGATGGTAAGGAAAAAAAGCATGAACGCCGTGGCGCCGACGCGTGGCGTCACCAGTTTCTTCGTAGGATCGGTGCCCAGGGCGCGCATGGCATCGATCTGTTCGGTCACGATCATCGAGCCCAGCTCGCTGGCCATGCCGGAGGCGTTCCGCCCGGCCACCATCAGCCCGGTAATGAGCGGTCCGAGTTCGGTAACCATGCCGAGCGAAACCAGCTGGCCGATGAGCGTGACCCCGCCGAATCGTTGCAATGTGCTGGCTGAGTTCAGCGCCAGGAGCGCGCCAACAGAGAGTCCCGTCAGAATTACGATCGGCAGGGAGCCAACGCCGATCAGATCCGCTTGCTGCACCATGTCGCCCATGTACAGGGGACGGCGGAAAAAATTTGCAAGCGATTGCGCCGACAACAGGGTGTATTCCTGAACCGCCAGCGCAACGTCTTTGGCAACCGCAAAGGGTGAAATCAGTTCGAGTTCGAACGCCATGTCTGGTCAGGGAACTACTGCTCAGGGAACTATAGCAGAGGAGCGAAACCCGCGTAGGGACAGCCGCCCTCGGCTGTCCGCGGGGCCCAGCCCCGCCCGCTCGTGAGTCCAAGGAACCATCCAAACCCCGCCGAGCTACGCTCTCCGGACAGCCGAGGGCGGCTGGCGCCGCGCCAGCTCACTCCCGGTTCTTCTTCTTGATCTCGATGGCCAGCCGTTTGATTTTCTGATTCAGCGTGGAGAGCGGGACGTGGAAGCGTTCCGCTGCTTCGGTCTGGTTCCAGCCGCACTTCTCCAGCATATCGATGATGATCCGTCGTTCGCAGTCTTCCATGATCCCGAACAGCGTGGCCCCCGAATTAGCATCCATAGTCGGAACCGCGCAGCCCCGGCCTACAATGTGGTCGGGCAGCAGATCGAGCCCAATGTCGCTGTCGGAAGACAGCACCACGGCGCGTTCGATCGTGTTCTCCAGTTCACGGACGTTGCCTGGCCAGGAGTAGCTCGCCAGCGGACGCAACGCCTCAGCGCTAATGCGCCGCCGGGGCCGCTCGTTTTCCTCCGAATACTTCTCGAGGAAGTGCTGCACCAGCAGGGGAATATCTTCGCGGCGCTGCCGCAGCGGCGGCAGGTCGATACTGATGACGTTGAGGCGGTAGAACAGGTCTTCGCGGAAGCGGCCTTCGCGCACCATTTGGCGAAGATCAACGTTCGTAGCGGCGATGATGCGCACGTCCGCTTGAATTTCCTGCACTCCGCCCAGGTGCATGAACTTACGGTCCTGCAATACGCGCAGAATCTTGCTCTGCGTGTCCATGGTCATGGTGCCGATCTCGTCGAGAAAGAGCGTGCCTCGATCGGCAACTTCGAACAGCCCCT
>DASZIV010000067.1:0-1889 GCA_035948775.1 Bryobacteraceae bacterium | reverse complement strand
GCAGGTGGAGCAGTCTTTTCGCGTAGAACATTCCTCGACGTGTCGTTGGCATCCGTAGTGGGAGCGATAATGGGATCGCAAGCTGGTGCGAAGGAAGCCGCAAGTACAGGCGCGGACCCGAGATTGGCGCCGTCGTCGGAGTCGCTCGCGTTTCTGAGCATTGAGCACGCGTCGGCTCTCGTCAGAACGAAGAAAGTCTCGCCCGTCGAGCTGACCCAGGCGTGTCTTAGCCGAATAGAGCGGCTCAATCCGCAGCTAAACGCCTTCATCACGGTGACGGCGGAATCCGCGCTAGCCGAGGCGCGTCAGGCCGAGGTCGAAATTCTGCAGCACCGCTGGCGGGGCGCCCTGCATGGCATCCCGATCGCCTTGAAGGACCTGGTCGATACCGCTGGCGTGCGTACGACGGCAGGGAGTGAGCTGTTCAAGGATCGCATTCCCGCGCAGGACGCGGAAGTCGTGCGGCGGCTCAAGGCGGCCGGGGCCGTATTTCTCGGCAAGCTCAACATGCATGAGTTCGCTTACGGCGGCAGCTCTGCGGTTAGCTTTTTTGGTCCCGTTCGCAATCCCTGGAATCTCGCTCACAGTCCGGGCGGTTCATCTGGAGGGTCCGCGGCCGCTGTCGCGGCGCACCTCTGTTACGGCGCGATCGGCTCCGACACAGGCGGTTCTATTCGCGAACCGGCGGCATACTGCGGTATCGTCGGACTCAAGCCAACCTACGGGCGCGTGAGCACGGCAGGAGCAATTCCCTTGTCGTGGTCGTTGGACCATCTGGGTCCCATGACGCGCACGACGGTGGACGCTGCTTTGATGCTCCAAGTCTTGGCCGGCTACGACCCGCGGGACAACGGCAGCCTCGATATGAGCGTCCCGGATTACGCTGCGGCCATGCGGTCTGCGACGCCCTCGTTGCGGCTTGGCATCCCGCGTGACTTCTTCTTCGAGGGGCTTGATCCCGATATACAAGCGGCCATGGAGGCGGCTCTGTCTGACTTAAGGACCCTGACCCGCGTGCAGCTTGACGTCGCACCGCTAGCGACGGACGGCAGCTACGCCTCAGTGATGAATCCGTGCATTGCCATCCTGCAGGCAGAAGCTTACGCATACCATCAGGACTACGCTGCCAAGAGTCCAGAGCTTTACCAGAAGCCGACCCTTGAGAGAATTCTGGCCGGGGCTAAGGTATCGACTCCGACCTATATTCAGAGCCGGCGCCAGATGGAGCAGCTTCGCCGCTCCGTGTCACGGGGATTGGATGGTGTGGATCTGTTGATCACCCCGACCACTCCCGTACTCCCTTTTGAGATCGCCGATCTGCAATCGGACCCCACTACGATGCGACCGAAGGAAGTACACATGCTTCGCAACACTCGGCCGTTCGACATGTTTGGGGCGCCTACGATCTCCGTGCCCTGTGGATTTACGAGATCCGGCCTGCCAATTGGCATGCAAATCACTGGCGCTCTTGGCGATGAAGGAATAGTTCTCCGTTTAGCCCGTGCTTACGAGCAAGCCACCGAGTGGCACAAGCGCCAGCCGATTCCTGAGCAAAAGGCGTAACGCGGCCAGGCCATCAATTGCGAGCCGTCGCTACACGAAGCAATTGGGGTCAAGATTTGCCGGATACCGACGGTCCCGGGTTAGTCCCGCTGAGTGGCAGGTTCGGAGGAGCAAATCGGTCGCCGATCGGCCAAAAGCGGAAGTACAGCAGATCGAAGTGGTTGCTCGGAAGCCGACATTCATGGTGCTACCATCCATCTTCTATGGATAGCCTTCCGAACATTCACGATCATTCCCTACTCGAATATCGTGTTGATCTCGCGAACCGGCGAATCACCTTTGTCACCCTACCCGAGGAAGCGAGATCGCAACCCAACACCAAGCCG
>DASZIV010000066.1:0-4098 GCA_035948775.1 Bryobacteraceae bacterium | reverse complement strand
AACCGGCTGCCGGTTGCATTCTGAGCGGTCAGGTGGTACGTTATCGGGCCGGGCCGGAGCTCATAGTGGAAATTCCGGCTGGAAGCGGTTTGCCGTGTTTCCAATTGACCGCTGGCGACTGTCTCAAGCGCGGGAGATGTTCGACTTAAGGAGATTTCCGATGTCGATGTGGCGTCCCGATCCCACGTTCTACCCTTCACCCAAGATGGCCATGCAGGCGCCGCCGGAAAAACTGGCCTTCGTCGCCTTGCTCAATGCCAAAGACAACGGCCGTCACGACGCCTTAGGCGTAGTGGACGTCGATCCCGAATCCTCGGGCTACGGAAACATCGTCGGCCAAGTGGACATGCCGAATGCCGGCGACGAGTTGCATCATTTCGGCTGGAACGCGTGCAGCGCCTGCCTGTGCCCGCACGCTGCGCATCCTCATGTGGAGCGCCGCTACCTGGTGGTGCCCGGCATCAATTCGTCGCGCATCCACATCGTCGACACCAAGCCCGATCCACGCCAGCCGCAAATCGTAAGAGTGATTGAGCCGGACACCCTGGCCGCGCGCACCGGATACGCATCCCCGCACACCATTCATTGCGGTCCCGACGGCATCTTCGTGAGCGCGCTCGGCGCTCCGGACGGCGGCGGCCCTGGCGGAATTTTCGTGATGGATCAGGAGAGCTTCGATGTGCTCGGAAAGTGGGAGATCGACCGCGGCCCGCAGCAGCTCGCTTATGACTTCTGGTGGCACCTGGGATTCGACACCGTCATCACCAGCGAATGGGGAACGCCGAGCATGGTGAACGCCGGAGTGAAGCCGGAAATTCTGCTGAACGGCGGCTACGGCCACAAGCTGCACGTATGGGATCTGCTGAAGCGGCGCCACCAGCAGGAGCTCGATCTGGGCTCCGAATATCAGATGGCGCTCGAACTGCGGCCGGCCCACGATCCCACGCGCGCTTACGGTTTTCTCGGGGTGGTGGTTTCGCTGAAGGATCTCTCGGCGTCCATCTGGGTGTGGCATCGCGACAACGGCAAATGGGGCATCACGAAAGTGATCGATATTCCCGCCGAGCCTGCCGATCCGGCCGTCTTGCCGCCCCTGCTGCAAGGCTTCAAAGCGGTTCCGCCGCTGATCACGGATATCAATCTCTCTCTCGACGATCGCTTTCTTTACGTCTCCTGCTTCGGCACCGGCGAGTTCCTGCAATTCGATGTATCCAATCCTTTTCACCCCCGAAAAACCGGATCGCTGCACTTGGGCGGAATCGTCCGCAAGGCGCCGCACCCCAAGCAGCCCAAGATTCCTTTGAACGGCGCACCGCAAATGGTGGAGCTGAGCCGCGACGGCAAGCGCATTTATTTCACTAACTCTTTGTATGCTCCCTGGGACGCGCAGTTCTTTCCCGAGGGCATCGACAGCTGGATGGTGAAGCTCGACGTCAAACCCGAAGGCGGCATGGAGATCGATCCCCGCTTCTTCGTCAAATTTGGCGAACTGCGCGGCCACCAGGTCCGTCTGGAAGGCGGCGACGCTTCCTCAGATTCCTATTGCTACGCATGAGCCAAGGGTTCGCGGTGTGGCTCACGCTGTTCTTGCTGGGAGCCTATCATGGCATCAATCCCGGCATGGGATGGCTGTTCGCGGTGGCGCGCGGCATGCAGGAGCACCGGGCGCGAGCGGTGATGTGGTCGCTGCCGCCGATCGCGCTCGGACACGCGCTCTCCATCGGCACGGTGGTTCTCATCGCCGGATTGGCGCAGGTGGCGCTGCCGCTAGTTTACGTCCGCATCGGCGTGGCCGTGGCACTGGTTGGCCTCGGCGTCTACAAGCTAATCCGCAGCCGGCACTTCCGTTGGGGCGGCATGCAGGTGGGCTTTCGTGATCTCACACTATGGTCGTTCCTCATGGCGTCGGCGCACGGCGCGGGGCTTATGGTGCTGCCGGTGGTGCTGCCGGGGCCGCACGCCCATCATCACGCCGCATCCCAAGGCGTCGCGGGCGGCATTTGGGCCACGCTGGTCCACACCCTGGGATACCTCACCGTGACCGCAGCCGTCGCGCTGCTGGTTTATCAGAAATTAGGACTGGGAATGCTGCGCCGGTCGTGGATCAATCTGGACCTGATATGGGCCTTCGCACTGATTGTGACCGGAGTTGTGGCGTTGCTGATGTGAATCGATCAACATCTGTCTTACTTTGCTGATAGGTTCAGGAGCGCGGCACTCCCTGATCGGTGTCATCCGCGAGGGGTATGTCGATGTAATGCAAGGGCCCGGTTTCTGGGTGATCGTGCCGGTAATCGTCGGCCCAGCTTGCGACGGCGTCGACGTGGCTGCTCTCCCGAGTAGATCGCCGGCCTTTGCCAGCGCGGCGCCGGTCATATAGTGCTCAGCGATCAGGCCCACGACTGGGTGCCCCTCGTGTCCCCAGCCAAGACCGGCACGCCACGGCCAGAGCAGCGCGAGTCCGGACACCGCTGCCAGCGATGCTCTCCACAGACGCGGACGCTCTCTCTTCATGCGGTCACCTTAGTCTCGCTCTGCCGGCTTATCCAGGGTCATTCTCCCTGCTGCCACTTCTGCCGACGACCCGGCTTTCGGCCAGGGTGCCGGATGGAAACTTCTACGGAACGACCGCCGGAGGTGGGGCCAACAGTTCCGGCACGACCTTCAAGATCACCTCGAGCGCCGAGTTGACTACCCCTTACGACTTTTGTCCCGAGAGCGGTTGTGCCGGACGGTGCTTCCCCTAACGGGCTGATCCAGGCTACGGACGGGACCCCGGTGCCCTTCCTCACTCGCATCTGATCCAGGGGTGGTGGGTACCTTTGAAAAATCTTCGGCACCAGGATTGCGCGTGATGCCCGTTTACCCCTTGAAGGCCCTTTGCATTCCCTTGAGCGTGCGTTTCATCTGATCTAGCTCCAGGGCGCCCGTTCTCTGGACGAGATCGGGCTTTGCCAAGATGCCGCGTTCGTCCAGAAGCTGAATCATGGCTTCAAACGCGATCTCCGTTTCTTCCTTGCGGAACGTGGTTCTCTGCTTAGGCAGCCTTCCCATTTTGAGCCTCTCGGGGGCCAGCCGGAGGAACCTCGTGGACCGGCCCTTGATCAAGTGGCATACCGCTAATCTAACCTGATTGTCAACTGGGGTCGCAACGCACAATCGCAAAAAACGGGGCATCCAACTTCCCCAGTCATTCCCCGACCGGACGCCCCAACACGTAAGTGGCTCTGTCACCGCTCGCGACACACCAATCTCCAACAGTGTTCCACCGGGAACAGGCAGCGGTTTTGGGATAAGGGCATTATGACAGCCCGCAATGTGAACCAGGCCCGGTTTCTGCCTTGTTTCTCCCCGTTTGTGCTGGACCGGGCCTGGTCACGCCGTGAAAGCCCATTGGTTGGGCCGTGCACTGTCCACTTCCGCAATAATGTCCCGTTAGGAACAGACAACCGGTTTTGGATAAGCGATGCTGTCGGTGCCACAAGACGTGGCGGTCGGGCCAAGGGGCCCGGTTTTCCAAGCGAACCCCCCGGTTCTTAGGGATTACCGGGCCTCAGCCTACTGCCACCGTCTGCCACCCACGGCCACCAACACACAATTAGAACAACACCGCAAGACAAGTGACGCCCTGCGACCGCAACAAGGCGATCCGAGCGGGATCAGCTGACCCTTGGGCAGCGTAGCCTCTGAGCGGCTCGCACCAGCCATCGATTCGGGCCGCCCTCGCTCGTTACGGCGCCAGCCTCGATGCGGAATTTGATGCAGCATATTGTTATCTATCTTACTACTGCGTTGTGGACTTGCACTTGCTCCGCCACCTGCGCGGTCGTTGTCGCGCACGCATTTAGGGGCAGAGGTAAAGCGGAGTGGTGACGCTCTGCCTGCGGCTAAGTCTCCGGTTGTGCTCACCACGCGATTGCGCGAATGTACGGGGCGACCCGCCACTCGCCCAGTAAAGGGAGAAGTTCGATGCACAGGACCAAGGATCGCGAGGCCAAACCGTGGGGATCTGAGGCCGGACAGGCTATCCTAGTCACTGCCCTTGCGATGGTGATTCTGATGGCCGCCGCCGGGCTTGGCGTCGACATGGGATATCTC
>DASZIV010000065.1:0-105713 GCA_035948775.1 Bryobacteraceae bacterium | reverse complement strand
TCATACCGCTCGTCCCCGATGAGGTGCTGGTAGAGGTGCATCAGCGTGAGGGCATTGATGCCTGAGTAATAGTGCCCCGGGCTCGTGCGGTAGGCGCGTGTGTAGCTGTCGATCGCCGCACGCAGCAAAGCGTCCTCATACCCTGCCTCCTCGCGCTTCTGTGCGGCGGTCTGGCCAGGACGGACCCAGGCCGCCATCCATGCATCCTTGTCAACGCGGCCGAGAAGCGCCCACGTCTCCGCATCGCGGGGGAAGATCACGAGTACATCCCGGTAATGCTGGCGCGCCCGCTCGAGCGAGTGCCCTGGAGCCCCCGCGATGGCCAGCCTCTGAAGACAGATTCCCGTCTCGCGGAGGAGTTCCAAGTTGTTCGGATCTCGGTCGAGACCGTGCTGTAGGTGCTCGAGTGCGAACTGGAACCGTCCTGCCTTGCGAAGCGCCTTGCCAGCAATGACCCACGCGTCCACGCGAAACGCCGAAATCGGAGCTTCATTCGCCAGCACTAGCAGGTCACCGATCCGTTCGGTCATGCGGGCCAGTTCGATCCGCCGTTCCCAAGCTTCATGGCGCTCCCAGAACTCGCGCGCGGCGCCGATCTTCAGAGACTTCCAATCCGGCTCCTGCAGGTTCGGCATTAAGTAATACACCGGGCTGATCTTGCGACCATGCCAGGCGTCCATCGTCGCCTTCACCATATCGGCGAGCTCGCGCTTGTCCCGGTCCAGATACACAGGATTTGGCACCCCGTCCTTCAGCTCGTAACGCAACTTGCGGTCCGTATAGAGATCGAAGGCGGTTGTCACGCGTCCTCCGCACACGATGATGACGCCGCGAGCGCGCAAGGCGTGTCGGACGCCGAGTTCGTACCAGACGTTCGGATTCTCGATGGTCAGGTCAGCGACAACCAAGTCCGCCACGAGAAGCTCTTGAAACATATCTGTGAGGATGTGGCCCGCACGGACCTCCTCGTCTGCGCGGAACGGCTCGAACCCGGCCAACTCTAATGCCGGCCGAATATATTCGTTGTACACGCGGTTGAAGTCGATTTGAATGCCGTCTGGGCCTGGCTTGCTACCGAACGGCATCGCTACGAACGCATGCGGTCTAGCCGACATAGGATCTGTCACCCGATTTGGAGAGTTTCGAACGTCCTGGCGCCGCGACGTGCATGGTCGAGCCTACTGCGAAGAACGTTGCCTCGACGAACAAGCTTCACGGCGGTACGGTGGATATTATAGACCGCAATTCTCTGACCATACCAGACTTCCTGCCCGCAGAACAGGGATTCCCGGAATTCGCATTGTGTTATCAGGTAGGTCGTGTCCAGGTTGGGGACTAGACGCTCGAAACCGGCGGCCTCAACGTGAACTGAATAGCTGGTTGGAAGGGCTGTTCTCGCTAGCTATGACTCAGAGCATCGGCTCTCGGTGATTGACTCGCATTCGGCACAATCTTTCGGGTTCCTAAGTCCACGGTAACGGTATCTGTTGCTTTTCCTGCCGAGTCTCCCCCAGTCGGCACGAACTCGATAAGGAGTTGCCGGAGATCCACGGTGATGCGTAAATAGCCGAGCTTACTGGCAGAAGCCTCCAGATTCACGGAGCCCCCATCAGCTTGCAACGCCATGGGTGCCGCGGGTACGCGCGCCAGGTTGGATCCCCCGGTACCCGCCACGACGTACGGGATTGTCATCCCATCTACGGCGCGAGTGAACCGTTCATAGTTGTGGGCGTGGCCGGAGATGACGGCATGGGGCCACACACCGGTTCTTCTAAATACGGCGTCGAGATCGGCCCGTAATCCAGGGCTTAGCAATGGATGCTTAGGCTGTGACCTGTACACATCATGATGCACTGCGACAATGACGGCCCCAGAGAAATGTTCGTCGCGGATGCGGCTCAGCGCCGCATCGAGGAAACTGAGTTGAACATCGCTCAACTCCGGCACCGCACCGCCCTCGCGCGAGATGATGCCTTGCTCTTCGAGAACGTTGCTGTAAAGGGCCACGATCCGTATAAATGGCGCTTCTAAAGTGAAATAAACGCCCGGCTGGATTTGGGCGGTCCGGTCCAGGTTCAGCGCGTTGGCGGTCTTATGGAACCCCATCGCGCAAAAATTGTCCAGAAAGGCATCCAAGGTCCGTGATGCGCTACCTAATGCCACGATTCCGTCATGATTCCCAGCGAGGGCCAAAATCGGCGCTGGATAATTACGGTAAGGCTCGTAGAACTGATCGTAGTAGTACTCACGCTCGCCGAAATTGAGGATTAAGTCGCCCAAAAGAAGCAAGAATGAGGGTTTCCCATGGCCCCCACTACGGTTGAAGTCACGGGACATGGCGCCTGGCACGAGATGCATATACTCAAGGTGGTTCACATTTCCTGTGCTTCCCACTGACTGGAAAACAATCGCGCCGGACTGTTTTATGGCTGCTACTGCTTCGGGACCCCGCGAGCCGAGAACTTCCTGTAGCTTCAGAACCGGTTCCGCTCCTCCGCGAGACTGTGGAAATGATTGCGGCCTCAAGCCGTGCGCCGGATCGGAAAGCGTGTGCCAGGCGTCTGTGTCGTTTGGGTGGGCGACCTTTGCTCGCACTTCGTCGGGGATCACCCTCGCTTGGGAGTAATGTGGTTCGGCCTTTGGCCGCAGCAGTGTCGCCCAGAGGACAGCGCCAGCGGCGAATACCACCAGGGTTGAGCCAGCCCGAGCCACCAAACTTCGCCTCTCATGCCTTTGACTCAAGTCGATGTCACTCTGTATCAGTCTCTCAACTCGCGCGTACTCCAACCGTAGATCCTGCTCCTCGATTGAAGGTGAATCTAGCAGAGTGTTTTGCACAGCTTTCGTCAAGCCAGTTGCCTGATCGCGAAAGTCTTTGTCGGACACTTCAACCGCCTGACGACTGGCGAAGCCCGCAATCGATTTGGGTAGCGCATCTTGCCCCGGCATGGCCGCCCCTCCAACGAGAACCGGGATTATTGGGATTGAACGGTCAAGCGCAACCATAATCTCGAGCCTGACGAAGTCGTTCGGCAGAAACAGCCGCCGGCGCCCTCTCCTCCTTGCGGAGAGCCACCGCGGGCCAATCACCGGCACGAAGACAGCGCACCGGCTCAGCGTTTCGCTGATCTTCTTCACAAAGTCTTCTCCTGGCAAAATCCCGTGCACGTCCATGAAGACCTTCGTGCCATCCAGGTGATCGGTCAGAAAATCGGCGATTCTGCCAGCACGCGCCATATCGTCCTGCCGGCGATAACTGATGAAGACTTCTCTCATTAGAGCATTCCAATAATAGCCCTTCTGGTTTGTATGTTCTACCAAGGAGCCGCAAACTGAAGTACTATCGGAGGATTGCTATTGTTAAATCCCCTCTTCACCAGCTGATCACCTGTGGACATTCCCAGAAAGCCTGGTTTCAGGTGGACATCTGAAGGGCGTCCTAGACTCAGTCCTGCCAAGGCCGGTATTGACGACCAGTCCAGATGCCTGGTCCCTGCAGCCGCTAGAGTTGCATCGAATCGCTGACTACCACCCCCGCTCCCTGGCAAAATCATTTCGACCGCGAGCGAGTCTGCTTCTGCAGAAACTCCGTTTCCACCGGGGCGTCGTATTGAATCAGTTTCGAAAAGACTTTATTCAAGCCCAGAGGCCTATTCCAACCGCAACTCCCAGCAACTTGCCGGAATCATCGAGCGTCAAGGTCTTGAGGATTCACATCTGCTCCCGAAGAAAGAGCGCGGTGGTGATGCGCTTGGCCGTAGCCGTGTCCGTGATGACGACCGAACCATCATCGTCGTTCCTGAGTACCTTCATACTCAACAGGAAATCGCCTACTGAGCGATAGTTGTAAAGGCCGAGCAGATTGAAGTTGAGCGAGAATTTCTTCTCAATCGTCTCCGTGACGAGGTTGCGGATCGGCTTGACGTTGGGCAGGGCGGCGAGCTTCGTCCAATCTCCCGTGAGGGCCGTGGCGAGGGCTTGGCGGGTGGAAGCGGGATCGCCGGCCGTCGAGTCGACCTCGAAGACCATGGCTGCTTCGTCGGAATGCGCTGCCGAGCAAGCCGCATTCAACGAGATCGCCAAGCTGTGGTCCAGGCTGTCCTTCAACACCTGCTGGAAAGTCGCGACATCCTCCTTCGACAGTCCGCCGGTGTCGATGCCCGGAAGCACGTACTTGAAGAAGGCCGAGATCAGATCCGTGGTGCCAACATTGGCGCCCAAGCCAGCCGAAGCGGTGAAGGACGCCGAGAGCGTGGTTCCTTCCTTTTTATAGACGCCGACGCGGATCACACCAGCCGATGCGCGGCGGAAGCGGACGCTGAATTCGCCGGTGATGGCGACGTTGCCTCCGACTTTGAGACTCACTGCCGGCTGCACGGCAACCGTCGAGTTGAAGGGAAGGTTGGCCGAGGCTAGGCTCAACTGATTGACCGAAAGTGGCAGCGACCAGGATCCGCCGAGGGTGAGGGTCCCGGAAATGTCGCTGCTGCAGATCACACCGGCCGGAATGTTAAGCGCCTGCACGGGCGTGGCGACGATTTCGAACGCGTTGAGTGCGTCGGACAGGGCCTCGCCCAAGGTTGTGCCCGGGGCGTTTGCATCCGGAATGAGGACATAGGCGGCGAAGGCCGAGGTAGTGGAGGCCTCGAAGCTCAGGCCGAAGCCTTGCGGCAATGGCACCGAGATGCTCGCGTCGAGTAGCGTGTCGAGTTCAAAGCCGACCCAGCAGCCATGGTTCTTGATCTCAACAGGGTCGTAGTCGTCTTTGCCAAACAAAGGCGAGTCCGCGGCCCGGGCGACGGACAAGGTCGAGTTGACGTTGGCCTTGATGTCGACAGTGTTGCCCTCGAACGGGATCGTGGGTTTGTCAAAGGTTGCGGCGAACTTCGCGTCGGCGAAGGTTGCGTCGGTGACTGGCTTGGCGAGCGCGGCCAGCATTACTTGTGCCGTCTGCAGGGTGTTCAGCTTCTGATTGCTCAGCGGGCTGTCATCGGCCAAATCCAACTGGGCCGATCCCGTGACGTCTCCCAGGGTAATTGTTGCCATATTCAGGTCCTTTCGGTGAGCGAGCTTGGCGGCGCGCCCACATCAGTGTATGCGCAAATTAAAACAATCCGGTGACAACTCTTGTCTCATGCCAGATAAGCCTGAGCCGGGTCCCGCATCGGGCATACGCCTGGTTACTCTTAATACGACGAGTCTGACAACGCGGCTCCGAAGAGCATCGCGGTGCCAGTCGGCCCGCAATTATCACGGAAACTCTTAGCGCCGGTGGATAAATCCCCTTGGCGCGCTGACGGCTTTTGGTCGGACAGAGACGGAGTGCAAGAAGAGAACTGATAGCTGTTGGGAAATCCCCTTCGCATCAGCAAAAAGCATCGGTCGCTTTTGTGATGTTTGCCAAACCAGTTGTGCAATGTTGATTCAATTCAGCTCGCCGTACGCCAACAGTTCCCGTCGCAGTTCCAGACGTCGAGCATCATTCAATACGAGAACCGCTACCGTGGCTCGTCCGGACGGCGTTAGACCCTCAATATAGACATCCCGAAAGGCGAAGTGTTGATGCCATCGGTCGCGTCGAGGATGAAAGAGATTTTCGACACTACCCGTCCGGGGATCGACCCCACTCAGGTTTGGCCCCTTGTGAAGGTTGCACCTGTGGCATGCGAGCGCGAGATTGTCCACATCGTCAGTGCCGCCGTGCTGTCGGGCAACCACGTGCTCGATGTGATGTAGGAGTTCGCTGTTGTTCTGGTGCAATCGACAGTACTCGCACCGCTCTCCGGCCCGCTCGCGGACGAACCGCCGAGTTCCGGCATCGATCATTGGCGAGAGATCTGGTCAAGACGCCGCCGAGCTTTGAGCTTGAGGATCGCGATGAAGTCGGTTGCATTAATCAGTGCTTCGTATTCAGAGCGTTCGGAGGCGTTGAGACTACCCTCGTTTGCCCGCTGACCCAGCACTTCGATTCGTGCCTGCACTGGTCGGTCGATGTGGAAAGCAATCAGACGCCGCGCCGACTCCGCGTCGAGGCAGAGACTCAACGGTTCCAAAAGATCGTCAAGCCCAGCAACGCTATCCATACACCCACCCTATCATAATCGACACGAGTTGCCCAGGAAAGCGATCTCGCCCTACGCCGTCGGAAGGAGCTCGGTCGTGTAGCCTGGCGTTCCTCGAACTCTGTTGGGGACGGACAAGAGAATAGTAGATGGCGGAAAGGGGATTTCGCAACAGCAAACGAGATCGATTCGAGAACTTGACTTTCGGATTCCTAGTGATCCGAATATCGTCCCCACCATTAATCGACCACCTCTCGGCGAATCATTCTTCCTCAGACTCCTGGAGGGAATTTCGACGTTCGATCAGGCCCAGTTTCTTCAGGTGCTCCCACAGGACCGTCCGTTCCATTCCAGATAGCTGCAAGGCGCGTTTTCTGCTGCCATCGGCGCGGGCAAGCAGACTGGTGAAATAGAGGCGTTCAAACTCCGCCTTCGCTTCTTTGTATGGCGCTTCGTGCCACGCCGGAGCCAGTGGCACGACAGGTGGAGGCGGATCGAGACGCAGGTGGGCGGGTTCGATCCCATTGCCATCGGCCAAAACGATGGCGCGTTGGATCACGTTGTTCAACTCTCGGATGTTGCCCGGCCAGTCGTACGCCTGGAGCACATTCATAGCGGCGGCACTGACCCGGCCCACCGGCAGTTTGATCTCGGCGCGGTTTCTCTCGAGAAGATGTTCCGCAAGCAGCGGAATGTCTTCTCGCCGGTCGCGAAGGGCAGGGAGATGTATGGAGAACGCGGAAATGCGGAAATACAGATCCTCGCGAAACTTGCCTTTGGCGACTTCGGATTTGAGATCACGGTTGGTGGCACAGATGATCCGGGTGCCGACAGGGATCTCAACGATGTCGCCGAGACGCATAACCTTGCGCTCCTGGAGGACTCGGAGCAGTTTGGCCTGGATTTCGAGTGCGAGGTCGCCGATTTCGTCCAGCAGAATCGTACCACCGTCGGCCGCCTCGAACAGCCCCTGGCGGTTCTCTTCGGCCCCGGTAAAGGCGCCTTTCTTGTAGCCAAACAACTGCGCTTCGGCTAGCGAGGAAACGGCGCTCAAATTGACCGCGACAAACGGACCGGCTGCGGTGTCTCCGGCCTTGTGAATGGCCCGCGCGACCACTTCCTTGCCGGTGCCGGTCTCGCCGAGGAGGAGCACCGGCAAGGTGGTTTTCTCGACTCGCCGGATATCAGCCAGGGTTTCGAGCCAGTGGGGACTGCGGCCGATCGGTACAAATTCGAGCTTCGGAGACGAACGGACCGGTTCTGCGACGCGAGGCTCACCGACCGTCTGAGGCTCTTCGATGGCTTCACGCACGGCCTCGATAAATCGGTCCGGAGCCACCGGTTTTTGCAGGAAGTTGAGCGCGCCCGCGCGCATCGCCAGCAACGCCGTCTCGAAATGAAACCACCCTGTGACGAAGATGGCTCGAATGTGGGGGTACTTTTGCCGGCACTCGAAGAGAAAATCGGTGCCCGACATGCCGCTCATCTTCTCGTCCAGCACCAGCAGGTCGAAGAAATTCCGTTCCACGAGCGTGCGCGCCTCCTCGGCGGAGTTGGCGCTCATGACCTTGTAGCCGCAATCCTCCAGCACCTCGCGCTCACTGGACGCCGCGCCGGGGTCGTCGTCGACAATCAGGATGTAAACCTTACGAATCGGCTTCATATGCTTGCGTCCGGCGCCGCCTAAGAGCGGCCTTTCAGGAGATGAAACAAATGGATCGCCAGGTCCGCGCAACCGGAATATTGAACCAGTTTCATGCCGGAAAAGTTGGAAGGGACCGGCTCATTCCGGCGCATTAGAGGAATCAGCTTGTCCGGCCATTTTCCATGAGTGTAGCCCACTTCGAAGTATACGTTGGCGTTCGGCGGGCCTCCGTATGCCGAGAGGTTGACAATTACGATTTTGGCATTGTCGAGCATCGACGTCACGCTCTCCAGAACCGATGACGGGGCGTGCCTGCCGTCACCGCGGATGGGGTTCAACTCAAAGGCACTGAGACAGGCAGGAACGATGCCGTGGTGAAAGTCGCGGATCGCGGAGGGGTGCTCAAACGGCGTGATCACGAAAAGATCCTTGGGCGCGGTGACCAGTGGCAGGCTGATTTGCTCCATGTAAGGCAAATTTCCACTGATTGCCCCCAGCACGTGATCCAATAGGTATCCCGGAGGATAGCCGATGTCCAGAAAGTCGCGGGCGCCGGCGCGCAGCCACTGGATCGCGAGGCTTCCGTCGCAGTCGGCGTCCTGGGAGAGCACCACCACGCGCCCTTTCTTGGGCCGCAGTTCCAGGATTCTTTGGATGAAAGAAACCAACGAATCGCCTTCCTCCGAACAAAGCAGGATCAACGTAAGATCGCTGCCTATCGTGGGGTTCTGTGTTAACTCGGCAAGCACCTCATCGGGGTCGGTGACCGGCGAGGGGAGCAGCCGGTACGGAGCGATCACATCTTGCAGGAACATGTCTCTGAGTACGTCACGGAAATCTCCGAGGATGTAGGCGACGCGATCTGCGTGTGACACTAGAGTTCTCCCGGCGCCTGGTCTGCGAGCAAAGGGAATCGCAAGGCAAACGTGGCGCCGTCGCGCCATTGGGAGCTGAACTCGACTCGGCCGGTGTGGAGCATCATGATTCGCTTCACGGTGAACAGACCGATACCGGCGTTGTTAGTTTGCCCGGTTCCCTCCCGGCGTTTGGTCGTGAACAGAGGTTGGAAAACCCGGCCTTGGTTCTCGGGACGGATGCCGGCCCCGCTGTCCACGATAGTTAGAACGGCTTGCGCAGCGGCGGCGTCGATGGTGATAGAAACTCGAATCGAGGCCGTCCACCTTCCCCCATCTTGCGCCCACTCCCCCGTGTGATAGAGCCGGGCTCGTTCCAGCACCGCTTCCCGGGCGTTGCATAAGAGGCACTGGATGGTGTAGCGAATTAAGTCGGAGTCTGCAGCGAGCGGCACAGGCCCGCCCGGTTCGATCCATTCCGACAGCAGAATTCCATTGTCATCGCAAGAGGAGCGAAAATCCGTCAGACACTTATTCACCATCGCCGCCAGATCGATTCGGCCCGGATGAAAAGGGAGATCCTGGGTAATATCATTCAACAAGGCGCACGCCGAGGTTACTTCATCGGCCTTCTCACTGATTAACTCCGCTCTCTTCCGGATACGCCCGGCCAATTCGGGAGACACCGCCCGCAGTTCCGGATCGTCCAGGTCTTTCGTGCGGAGGGAATGCAGTTGCAGGCCGATAATATGCAGTGGTGTCTTGATGAGGTGGCCCAGTTCGCGCGCCGCCAGGGGGAGATTGCGCCACACCTCCTCTTGCGCCCGCGCGTTGGATTTCTCGTTAATGATAAGCGAGATCCCGATCAGGGTACCGTAGAAGCGAAGGGCATCCAGCCAGTTGCGGTCAAACGCATTGGCAATCGTAGTTTCGATATCGATGATGCCCGCCAACCTCCCGTCATGCGCGGGAATAGCAGCCGCAGCCAGGCTACGTGCGTCAGGCAGAAAGGATCCGAGCCCGCTAGCATCGCGCTCTTCCAGAATCGGAAGCCCGGAGCGAATGATGCTCTCCACAAAGGGGCGGTCGCGCGGTTCCACGGCGAGATCCAGGCTCACGGTGCTGCCATCGGGCTTCCCATGTTTTGCCAGGCGCACGGTGCCGTCGGGATCGACGAAAAGCACCGTGAGCGACTCCGGCCTCATTACCGTCATGAGAATGGTGCAGATTCGCTCGAACAGAGTCTCTATGTTGAGACCCGAGAGCAGTTCGCCTTGCAGAGCTTGTGCCTTTTGCAGGACCATCCCCGAGATCAGAATCTCCCGCAAGGTCTTATACGCGAACGGCTTTTGCAGATATTGATACGCCCCTTGACGCAGGGCGGCGACAGCGCTCTCAATCTTGCCGTGGCCGGTAAGGATCACGATACTGACGTCATCCCAGGCGGGATTGGCCCGGATGGCGCGGAGTGTAGAGAGGCCATCCAGAACGGGCATGTCCAGATCCAGGACAACGGAGTCGAACCGGCGCAGCGCCATCGCCGACAGTGCTTCCTCCCCGTTGGCCGCGGCAGTTACGTCCCAGCCTCCGGTGGTGAAGAAGTCGGTTAGGTCTTCCCGAATGCTGGCGTGATTATCGACAACGAGGATCGAAGGCACAGATCAGTGCACCTCTCGGCGGTTAAAGCTCAAAGTAACCTCGGTTCCGCGGCCCGGTGAGCTTTGAATGTCGATCGTGCCCCCATGACGCCGCACGATGCCATAAACCACGGAAAGGCCCAGTCCCCTTCCAACGTCTTTGTCCTTAGTCGTGTAGAAGGGCTCCAGGCATTTGGAAAGCGTATGTTCATCCATTCCGATCCCGGTGTCGCAAAAGGAGACTACCGCCTCACCGGGGCGAAGCTCCGTGCGAACGGTTATGGTTCCCCCATCTGGCATCGCCTGCACCGCGTTGCCGAGGATCAGTTTGAAGGCTTGCTCGAGTTGCACGCGGTTGCCCCGGATGGTGCAGACTTCAGCGAGCGAAGTCTCAAACCGGATATCGGGCCGGCTCTCCTCGCCGGACAACCCGAAGCGCAGCTCACGCACGCTTTTGTCAACTGCGCAATTGACGTCCAAACGATCCCGGTCCGCGGCCGGAGCCGTACCGGTGAACACCGCCACGTCACTGACGATTTCGCCAAGCCGCATGACCGACTGTCGGACTTTGTCTACCCGGGGAGCCACTGCTTGAAGCTCGGGACGTATGGAAAGCGTTTCCAGTCCTCCGGCAATGGCCTGTAATCCCCCCCGCATCACATGCTCGAATGACCCTAACATGGTGCCCATCATGGCCAACGGCGTGGCCAGACGCAATTCCTTTTCGCGCTCGGCATACAGGTCCGCGTTTTCGATCGCCACCACCGCGTAGGCCGCGAGCATTCCCAGAAACTCGGTAATGGCCGGCGTTGGTGCGGTTGGTCTGATGGTCGCCAGGAACAGCAGTCCCTTGCAGCGGTCCCGCAGCCACATGGGCACGATCACCAGGGAACTGAGGCTGTTCAAGTACGCCCTGTGGGCCGGGTTGCTTATGTCCCTGAGAAACTCTTGAAACTCGGCCCCTCGCAGGTCTTCAATGACCTTGACTTGGCGGCCCAGCGCCACCCGGCTGAGCAGATCGCCGGACTTGGGAAGCGCTTTGTCCAGGTCGCTCATGATGGACTTGCCATCCGCGTCCAACGCCGTCCTGAGAATCCACTGGTCCCCGCGGTCGGAAACCGTTCGAAGGCCGCCGGAATCGGCGCCGAATTCATGAATCGCGGTCGCCAGAATGTCATGCAGGAGATCGTCAACGTTCAGAGTACGCGCGAAGCGAAGGCCGAAGTCACTGAGTCGCGACATCGACTCGATCTTCCGCTTCAACTCGCCTTCGATCTCCCTCACCAGGAGCGCCGCCTTCATGGCCACGGCGGTGCGGTTAGCGATATCTTTGAGAAGCCGAAGCGACTCCACCCGGTTCAGAATCTGCGTATTCCGCCAGTGCACGTTGATCGTCCCGATCGGCTCCCCCTGTACCGTCAATGGATAGCAGGTGACGGAGCCGATCCAGTTCGATAGCTCGTCCGGCTGAAGGCCCCAGTCATCCCGCTCAATCTCTTTTGCCTTCGGGTCCGTGGTCAGGTCGCGTATGTACCAGGGCCGCTTCGATTGAAACACGCGGCCCGAGATCCCTTCACCCAGCCCGCGGATCGGTTTGACCTTCTCCTGGTTGAGGCCGGCAGCCTCTACCAGCTTCAAGTGCCGCCGCTTGGCGTCAAAAACCCGAATGTGCCCGGCGTCGCAACCGAGGAGCGGTAGACCGTCTTCCAAAACGATTTTCGCGACCGAATCCAGGGACAACGTGGCAGACAATTTTTGACCCAGCTTGTTGAGCGCCTTCAGTTGCGCAATGGCGCGTTCCTTTGCCGCCGCCAGCCAGTTGTTTTGAATCGAAAGCGCGAGGGCTGCGGAGAGCCTGGAGATAAGAACTTCGTCCGCTGAAGTAAATTCCGCGCCTCCCTCCAGGATCGCCAGCCGCAGGACACCCAACAGGGTCTCGTGTACCACTAGCGGCGCAGCCAGAAAGGTCAATCGGTCCGGCGCATAGGTGATGGCATCGAAAGACTTGTTGGTGTGCGTCGGCGGTGGCGAGTAAAGAGATCGTTCGGCCGGATCACGCGCGTCTCGCAGCCGGAGGATCTTCTTCTGTTCCGCCACCCATCCAGTGAGACCCTCGCCGAGCTCATATTCTTCCGCGCATGGTTCCTGCGGCGGAAATGCCGCGGTCAGCTGCAAAACTCTGGTCCCCGGCTTCTGCAGGTAGACGGAGCATGCTCTCACCCCGAACAGGCTGCGCACACGGCTCATCGCGCCACTACACAATTGTTCCAAATCTTTTGTCTTTGCCATGAATTGTTCCAGGTCGAGAAGCCATTCGTCCTGATGTAACGCGAAATGCTCCAGAACCTCGGCGAACTCCATCCCCAGACGTACCATTCGTGCGACGTCCATGGAGCTGTAGGCGGTAAGCCGGTCGGAATCCACGCTGAGGACACCCACCACGCCGTTACGGAAAAAAACCGGGACGGAAATGTGCGAACGGACATCATCAAACAACTCCCAGAAGTCATCCGCCAGCTTCACGTCGGAAATCACGCAAGGCTCTTTGGTGCGAATCGCTCGCGACCCTGCGGTGCGGTCGCTCACGTGCTTGATTCTCTTCCGGATGTTATCCGTCCAACCCGCTCCGGACGTGCCTACGATGCGCAATTGCTCAAGTTGGGTGTCATACTCCCGCATGCTAGCGCGTAGGGATCCCGTTAGCCGTAGCGCTTCATCCGAGATGGCCTGGTACAACCGGTTCTTGGCGGCTTGAATCTCTACCCCGGAAGTTAGTCTCTGGCGCAGAAAAGAGTGAGTCCAGGACCTCTCCTGGTTCCGGGACACTTCAATGATGGCGCTGATCCTTTCGGCTAGTGACTCCAGCGCCGGCACCGTCCGCGCCGGCACCTGGTTCGGCTTATTCCAGTGCACGCACAGGATGCCGATCACTTTGCCATTGATGCGCAGCGGCGTTTTGGCGGTGCAGGCCACGGCTTGAAGAAACCGGCCGTACGCTGTGCTCTCGTCGTATTTCTCTCGGAGCAGCGTGTAATCGACATCGGTGCTCATATCGTTCACGACGATCGTCCGGTTCTCGCGCATCACTCTGCCTGATATGCCCGCGCCGCTCGGGACAATCACGGGCAGGCTGTCGCGCAATTCGCCCATGGCGGCGTAGATCTCCAGTGAGCTGCCGGTCGCATCCAGAAGGCCGATATCCCCCGAAGAGAATCCGATTTGTTCAAATGCGATCTCCAGAATGTTTTGCAAAACAGGTCTCAGCACCGCCGCCTCCGTCGCGGGGTCGGCTACTCTTTTTAGATGCAAACCCGCCAGGTTGCCCAGCATTTGCACCAGGTTCTTGTGCGAGTCTTGAAAGGTGCCGAGTCTTTTGGACGCTGCCTGGAGTACGCCAATCAATTGTTCGTCGCCTTCCCCGAAAACCGGCACCGTGAGATCGGACTTCAAGCTCGAGTTGGAATGCCCTTCGCGTACAATCGGTGGAACCTCGCACGGGCTGTCTTCGGTCGCTAGAAGCGGCCGACGATTCACGGCCACCCATCCAACCCGCCCTTCTCCCGGATGGATTACGTCATAGGTAAACACGTCAGGATCGATCCGCTTCGCTAGGCAGCGCAGCAGTCCGCCCTTCTCCAGAATATATAGGGCGGCGTTGATCTCCCCAAAAATCTTCGAAACACCCTCAATCGTGGCGTCGGCGACGTCTTTGGGAGAGGTCAGCTCGGCCATCCGCGCGTTGGCCTTCTCGATCGCCAGGAGCTGCTGTTCATACCAGCAAAGCTGCGTAATTTCGCTGGCCATCCCCTGAAGCTCTTTCGCGGCCTCCAGCCGGTGTTGTTCCGTCGGATACAGAGGCAGCCGGCGCAACACATCCAGCCGATCCTTCTGTTGATGGTGGCACGCCGGACCGATCCGCTGATCCAATGCGGCCAATTCCTCGTCCGAAAGAGGAGCCTCTATCGACTGCGCCCCGACCACGTACCCGGCCACTTGATCCCCCACCCGGATTGCCGCAATCGCAGCGTGGATTCCAGCCGCACAGGCGAACGTTACCGGTCCGTCACTCGCCGCTGCCCGGCGCAGAAGCTCGTCTCCACACGGAAGGTGATCGCTGGAGGTCTCGCCCGCGATTTCACAGATCGCGCAGCAGTCCGCCGGGCCCGCCAGACTGTGACCGTCCCTGTCGATAACGATGGCGACCAGGCGAGAGGCCTTGGAGTGCTTTCGCAGGATTTCGTGGAGACGCGTTCCGCCGAGGTTCTTCAGCAGACCAGGCGTAGTGGGAGTCGCTTCGACGGATTGAGTTCTCATAAGTCCTCCGGATACCCGCCGAGCAATCCTATGGCCCCCCATGGTAATCACCGATCGCGCTCGAAAAAAAGCCGACGGGCCGATCTGATCAAATTGTCTGTTGATCAATCCCAACCGCTGTGTTGGGGTTTCCCAACTTCCTCTCCATCAACCCCGCGATAACTCCACATCCAGAATGTTTGCCGTCCAGGACGCCTCCCCCAGCCATGACCGGTGTTCCGCACTCTCAAAAGTCAGCGATTTCTTGTGCACCAGCGGATGGTCGATCTCGCAAACCGCATCGCGCCAAACCGTCATCACCTGCAACTCGTAGAAACTGCCTCTTGATGTTCGGATACAAGCGTGGACCGCCCGATAAGGATCGTCCGGGCCAAGCCGCGGCCGGCGATAATAGTTCCGGAGCCGCACCACGTCGGCCCATCCGGTCAGGACCTGGCAAAGATCCAGAGCCTGCGGAAGAGATGGTACGGTAATGCGGCAGCGAATACTATCCCACAGGTCCAGGCTCGCCACCCCGGCGGCGTACGCTGCGATCCTGGCCCGGATCGAGGGAAACGACTTCAAACTCCAAGAGACCTGAACCCCGCGAACCTTCGCGACCGCAAGAAACCCGGTTAACTGGAGACGCGCCAGGTTCAAGGTCTCGCATCGGGCGGCGCCATCCAGGGCCTGCACGATCCATGTGTCGTCGGGCGGCGCTTGCGGAAAATCGCGTTCCGGGACCACACTCGCCATTTCCGCCATGTGCGCGCCCGCGTCGAGATGTGCCCCCCGACAGCGGCTGCCTTTTCCAAGCTCCTGGCGTCGCGTCTCCACTTTAGTCAGCACGCGCAGGCGAGGAGCCGTCATCTTGTGCCTGACACAATGGCCGTGGCGCTTGAGATAAGCAACGTGCTCGGCTACGCATGACATCGGTGGCACCTCTTGCTTTCCGGTGTGGCTCCGCTCAAAAGCGTTTCCGCGATCTTGGCGGCGATCTCTTGCGTAATCGTGACCGGGTACCACTGCACGCCGCAGTATTCTCGCTCGCTGACATCCCAATTACCTCCCCGACTGTCGGCTATGAAATCCGACCCGCTGCGCGGATCCCACCAGCGCAACCGCACGCTCCGTTTGTCGGGGCCCTTGGCGCTCGCGCGTAGGATTCTTCGGCTCCCGGTCGTTTCTGAAGTGACGTGGCAACGCGTTGTCGTTCCTTGCACGGCCTGGCGCGGAGTCCGTAGAAGCTTCCGTCTTGTCGTCATTGATTCCCTCCTTGTGATGCGCGAGTGCTCATGGCAATCCCGATGCCAAATGCAGTCACGCTGCAAGTCTATTCTTTGCCGGCGCGTTGCGAGAATCGGCGTACCGAAGGTCAGCTGGGACGCTTTTCTGTTGGTCATCACGGACGATGTCGTCGGAATGCTCCAACAGACGGGCAGGTGATATACGTTAGAACGGAGCGCCGGCAGTGCGAAATGAAGTTGGGGGTATGCGTCAAAGAGACCGGCTTGGCGCCGATATGCACTTCCCAAACAGACAAGAGATATCGGATTGCTGTCGATAACAGCCCGTTCCACCACGAATCCGCAGTGGAAGGGGATTTCGCACCAGGAATGCGCCGACCGCGCAATTTCGGCCCAAATTCAATGCTTGTTCCCCCAAAGTTCTTAGCAATTTCAGCTCAGGTTTCAAGATCACTGGCTCGGCGACTTGGTGTTTCATGCCTCGATCTGCCGAAACGGGAGTCCCACCATTTCGTAGAATCACACCATGGCCGACATGATGGTTTCGTACTCCCGAAAGGACAGGGAATTCGTTCGTAGGCTCTACCAATCCCTCGAAATGCACCAGCGCACGACTTGGATTGACTGGGACGACCTCCCGCCAACCGCCCCCGTCCGCGAGGAAATCTTTGCTGGAATCGCCGATTCGCTCGCCGTGGTTGTCGTCCTTACGCCAGATTGGCTCGCCTCCGACTACTGCCGCCGGGAGTTCGAACGCGCCCTCCAGTTGTCCAAGCGCCTGATTCCCATCCTGGTTCGTCCAGTCGAAGTGTCCAGAGTTCCACTCCAGCTTGCGAACATCAACTGGATCCAGTTCGACGGGCTACCCTTCGACGAAGCGATGCAAACACTGCTTCGTGCGTTCGGCCTCAATCTGGACCGCCTCAACCTCCAGCGCCGTATCAACCGCAGCGCCGAGACATGGGCGGTCTCCAAAGACGAAAGCACGCTCCTTCGGGGGGCCGAATTGGCCGAAGCGCAACGTTGGCTTGCTGCCGGCACTCAAGGCGAGGGCGATCCGCTCGATCTGCACACCCGGTTCATCGTTGAGAGCCAGCGCATCGAAACGCTGCGCAACCGCCAGCGCCTGGCCTTTGTCTCAGCTGCACTTCTCGTTACGATCGTACTGGCCTTCGCTACATTCCTCTTCTACCGGTCGGCGGAGGCCCGGCGGAAGACGGCGCAGTCGCGATTGCTCGCTTTTGAATCGGTGGAACGCGAACCAAAGGAACTTGACTTGGCCTTGCTGTTAGCAAGTCACGCTTATCGTCTCGATCCCACCATTGAAGCGGAAAGCGCACTGTTGCAGGCCGTCGAAGATCATCCCCATCTCCGCCGTATTTTGCATGGCGCGGAGGGTGGCGTGGAAGGAGTTGCCATAAGTGCTGACGGCATGTTCACCGCGGGCGGCGACAGCGGGGGCAAAGTGCTGCTGTGGCGCAACGACAACGGCCAACTCGCGGCCTCGGCCGAGTCGGATGAGAAGGACGACATAGTCAGCACAGTCGCGTTCAGTCCGGCTGGTGCGACCCTCGTTGCAGGCAGCATGAGCTTTCGCGTGCGAGTGTTCACCGTGGATGGGCAGAAGCTGAAACAGGCGGCTTCGTGGAAGGAAGGAGCACCGGTTCAGAGCATTGCGTACTCGAGTGGCGGCGCGCTGATCGCGGTCGGCGATCTGCTGGGTGTGGTTCATGTGTATGACGCAAACAAACCGGCGGCGCCGCTGCACACCTTTCGACCAGACCATGACGCACCGGCCTTGGCGCTGGCCTTTTCGAAAACGTCAGGTCAACTGGCGATTGGAAGAGGCGACCGTCACATTACGATTCACAGGTTCACAAGCGCCTCCACAGAACCGGTCGTTTTGGACCAGGAGGGCCGGATCGCCGGGCTCGCGTTTGCGTTCAGCGATCGGATCCTGATGGCCGCGGGCGATCAGCGCATTCGCACCTGGGACTTCAACAATCTTGGCTCGCCGCCGGGTGAGATGGCGTTTCCGGACCGCGTCCATTCGTTCGTCGTGACCGAGGACGGCCTGCAGGTGGTGGTGGGCCTCAGCAACGGCGAGGTGCACGTCGCAAGTTCACGCAATCCGCAAGATGTATCGGTCTTGCGCGGCCACGAAAGCGCTGTGAAGTCCTTGGCGCTGCGGGGGAGCACCCTAGTCTCGGGCGCCGCCAATGGCACGGTACTCAGTTGGTCACTCACTGACGAGACGCTGATTTCGGCAGGCGTTAGGATTCATAGCGGTATTCCTTCCAATGCCACCTTCGCGCCATCTGGCGATTGGATCGCGGCAGGCGACTCCAGTGGAAGGCTCGCGCTGTGGAACCGCCCGGATAACCGGCTTGCGGTCCACACGTTGAGCGATCAACTGACCGGCATTGACGCCTTGGCGTTCAGCGCTGACGCGCGGCTTTTGGCGATCGGAAGCGAGGACAGCGGGTTGCTGCTGTGGGACGTGGCCGCGGGACATGCGCTTCGCCCAGTCGACAAGTCGTTGCAAGGAACCGTTGCGGTCGCCTTCGGGCGCAACACCGCGCAGGCCGTGGCGATCAAGGCCGACGGCGCCACCGCGCTCATCCGCATCAGGGACGGAAACGTTCAAACCGTCGCGCCGCCGAATGCAGCCGGCCGGCCGATGTCGTACGCGGCTGACCCCGAGCACAAGCGCCTCGCGGTCGGGACCAACGAGGGGTATGCGGAGCTGGTTGACCTCGAGACGGGCCGATATATCGGCAATTCTTATCGCGTGAAAACGAGCGAGGTGATGGGCATCGCCTTTCTCGACGCCACGCATCTGGTAGGCGCGCTCACTGACGGGAACATCTTCGTGTGGGACAGCTCCGGCGTCGACGCCGTGAGGTTCGTTGCCACCGGAAGCACGCGGTTGACGGCGCTTGCGCATGCGCCAACTAGCCATCGAGTGGCTGTGGGCAACAATGACGGGGTAATTCAACTGCTCGACACGCATTCATGGCAGCGGGTTGGACCCCCACTCCAGGCGCACAAACAGAGCGTGCAGTCAGTCGCGTTCGCCAGCAATGGTGTGAGCCTAGTGTCGAACTCGAACGATGGGCAGCTGAAGGTGTGGAACGTGGATCCGAAGAATTTGGCGGGGGTGGCATGTTGGGTAGCCAACCGGCAACTCGACCGCGAGCGAGCCCCGTTTGATTTGAGGGACGCGGGGGACTGTGCACCGGCGGATCCGGCGACGCTACGTTGGCGACGGCCGATGTATCCGGAGGGGTTGGTTCCGGTTGCGCCTAAGGCGATTGAAGCGGTGGGGGTCGCGTGATTAGTTCATAGCCTTTACGGAGGGCCGCCGCTTCACGAACCGATCATGACGGAATGGGGATTTCGCAACAGGAATCCCAGTGTGATGCTTCGCATTTCTAACCTGGAAGGCTCGGCAGTAGCAATTCGGAAGCAGGTAGTCCGGTTTTACATGGCTCCGCGCGAGCGCCGCTTATTGGCTTGAGACCGCGGCCGCTTCGGTGAAGAGCTTCGGATAGAGACGAACCGGAATCTGGTGCTGGGCGTAGGTCTTGCGGCAAGCTTCAGCCAAAGAGAAGCCGCCGCTTAACAAGGCATAAAAGGTCTGCAGCCATGCGATCAGCATGGGTATGTCCACGGGCTCCTCGGCGAAAGCCACACTCGTCACGGGCAGTACCTTCACCAGCAGCGGGAGGGTCTCATTGTTTGCCAGAACGACCAATGCCGCCTCACACTCCTCCACCAGGCGGGCAAAGATCGCGGCCGGCAGCAGTTCCAAAGGCGTCTCAAGCCGATCTCTCTTCCGGCGCCAGGGAAGTGAAAATGAGATTGCCGGTAACCGGGCACGTTTCGTTGGCTACATGGACGATATCGAATTTCTCTCGGGCCATGAGGCCCTTGAGAACCGTCGGATCGGCGACGATCTCGTGATGGGTTCCAGGGGGAAAAGCGGCCAGAATCAGGTCGAGATCCTTCCGCACAACTTCGTGGAACCGAACGCTCGTCACGCAGAGCACTCGGGGTTTGGGCAGCTTGACCTGAAGGTTTATGGGCGTAGGGCAGTCCGCGGAGAGAGCTTTGGTGGTTTTAGCTTCCAGATAGCGTATCTCAATCTCATTGATGATCGCCGCCAGTGCGCCAAAATCAACCTTCGGCACAGCCGAGCCCAACACGCTCGCGACCGTCGCATAGAGATAGGCCAAGCCATCCGCGGTGCCCGCATCAAACCCTTGTTTATCTGCAAGCGGGCGCACCCGGAAGTCCCTCCACTGCAGGTTGGTGTGGCACACGGGCAGAATTTTTCGCTCTTGCCGGCAAAGTGCTGCTCCGAGCTCGATGTTAATCCACGGTGAAGTGATCGAGTCCTGGCTGCACAGCACCAGGTGTATATCGGCGGCGCGTACAGCGCTCATGATCGCGGAATACCAATCTTCGCCGGCACCGATGCTTTTGAAATCGGAAGAAACGAAAATGTCCATGAGTCCGATGAAATCCTGCACAAGGCTCGCCTTCAACAGGGCAGCCAACTCTGATTCGCCATGGGCGTGACTAATAAAAGTGGTGACTCTCGCCATCTGCATCGTCTCCTGATTCCCGGCCGGTTCCTTCCGCCCCAGAACCGCTATCTCGAGACCTCTCATGATATCCGAAGTGGTCTCCGTCCACCCGGAGTACAAGGCGGTCAGCAATTGGTGACGGAAAGTCTCATTCTGACGGCCGCGGAGGCTGTTGCCGAGACCCAACTTGGGAAGTGGCTTACTTAAGGTCCGGATTCCTGTCGGTAACAGCCCTTCCCACCAGCGACACGTGAGATTCGCTGGAAACGGCATTCGAGAGTTGAGGGCTGGCGATGCTGGCCCAATCGACGTATAGCTCCTCGTGCTTTCGTCGTAAGACGACGTCACTTCCCGCCCGGACTCACACATCGGGTTGTGATCTCGCGTACCAGGTAGTCTGAATCGGTCACCGGAAGCATTCGAAACGCAGTGGCATCTTCTGGATTGAACTGATACGTCGCTCCCATGTAGACGCGCTCGTATGATGAGATGTCGTTCACGACCCAGTCGCCGGCGTTGCCCACGGCATCGTACAACCCGAAAGGACTTCGATACTCGCGATAAAGCATCGACGGGCTTGAGTCCCGGCGGCATTTCGCCCTTTTTCGGAAGCCCCCGGACGTTTGCGCGCGCGGCATCGAATCTATCGCCCCACGGGTACAGTCGACCGTCGACACCTCGCACCGCAAGCTCCCACTCAAGAGCGGTCGGCAGGATCATTGCCCGGCTGCGACAATACACATCCGCTTCGTGCCGAGTCATCGGCGCAGGACAGGTGTCGCATGGAAGCGCCGGGAGACCGACGACGATGTCGCCGGGCGCCGAGACGTCCGTCGACGCTCGTTGGGCGATCACGCCAAACACGGCGCCAAGATCCTTGCCGAGCGAACGGAGTTGACCTAGATCGGTTGCATCGACGGCTTTCGAACGCTGCCGCGCCATCAGCACGAATGAGTTCTCTTGCTGCAGCAGACCAGTGTTCAACAACCGCTCGGCAACAGGAACGTACTCGCGTACCATCGGCGGTCGGATATCAATCCAAAACGCGCGGCTATTGGTGCGCGGTTCGTTCTCCCGGCCGTGGATCCACGTCACTTCCGGAATGTACGCCATCCCGGGGTGTTCCATGATGTCTCGCGCCGATGGCGCGGTGAGGCGGATGCGCTTGCTATCGAAGCCGAAACCCGGCGTCAGCATGAGATGCCATGATAGTGCACGCTCCGTTCCATCACGATAGATTCCGATAACACGAAGGATGACGTCCGATGCGGGTATTGGTCGCGTCAGCTCGCGGGCGGAGATCGCTGTGTCTAGGAACCTGTCGGACCGGTTGTTATTTGGGGGTCTCCACAGTCCCGACGATTCGGACGGCGGAAGCGGTATCCATGATTGAGCCAACACTGAGGCTCACCAATGCCCGAGTGCGATAGAGGTTCCCCAGCGCAATGGTGCCCGCGACCGCCACAGTGATGCCTCCCAGTTCCAGGGCTCTGGTTATGCGTCGCACCCGTTTGCGGCGCTCTTCGCGGCGCCACAGGTCATCGAATCCCACGCCGAGGAGGCCCGCGATGAGACGGATCAGCCCTCTCTGCTCGCCGTCGGCACCTCCATCCTTCAGCGGCCTTAGATCGGCTGCGAGTGGCGCCTCCGTTCGGCCATCACCCGTTTTCGTCAAAAGATCTGAAGGGAAACAGGCTGGCGGGACGCCGGACCCAATTACGGCGTGGATTGCGCCGTCGGCTCGGCGCTCGCGAAAGAGCGCGATCTCGCGCGGAACCCATGAGTCCGGAGCTGCCGCGTTGGGCGTGCAAAGAACGATTAGCTGCTGCGACTCCGACAGCTCCGCGGCGATAGCGCTTTCGATGCGTTCTGCGGATCGCGCCTCGTCTCGGTCTCGGAAGATCCGCCCTAGACGACGCGGCAAGACGCCGTGTGCGCTCCGAGTGCCGACGAGCGAGCGTGGAACCGCGTACTCTTCCAGCTTCCGGTGCAGCCATTCCGCGTGACGGACATCTGCAGTTCGATAGCTCAGAAATGCCCGGTATTTAAATCGCCGCTCAGGATCGTCGGACATCGTGCCCACTCCCTCTGCCATCCGAGGCAATAACCTGTGTGCGTCAGAGTAATCCACGCTCACCGAATCCGTCAATCTCCAAGCACCGGCGCCGGAAGCGCGTGCTCCGCGAGAACCGTTTGGCGAGGCGCCACGAAACTCGATCGTCAGACGGCGCCGAGCTTGCGCCGGATGGCTCGCATCGTAATCCCTTCGTACGCGCCGTGGACGTGCAGGCGCTGCGTGGAATGCGAGCCGGCGTGGTTGAGCCCCGCGACCTCCCACCTCCAATTGAAGACGGAATTCTCGGAGCTTCCTGGATCCGTAGGCGTTCGGTACCGCATCAGCCTCGCGTCATCACAGACGTCCAGTAGTACGCTGCCTTGAAGTGAGAACCGCATTGGGCCGGAGGACGGATGACCGACCACAAATGCCTTCGTTTTCAATGGAGGCGAAGGTCACCTTGAGATCGAATCAGCAACATCGCGACGCCCTGTGCCCCACGACGTCAATCGAATCCTGTTCACTCCTTGGGATCGTCGCGCATGAGCGCCACCGCCAGATCTCTTCGAGTCTCTCCGGCGCTGGCTTCTTGGCGAGACCATGGACGAACACGACGGAATAACGCTTCTTGGTGGGCATTGCTTTGTCCTCAAATCCGGTCGGTGGGCCTCGGCCTCACACGCCCCACAACTTTCGAGTGTCGATCCAGGTGACCTGGCCCGTTCGCTTTTTCACTTCGTTGTACATTTGTTCGGTCCCGCCGGGGCCGTCGCCGCCACCGCCGTTCCAGAGACAGACGAACCGCGCTTTCTCAATACCCCACGCCAACGTCGTATAGAGCAGCCAGAGATTGCAGCGCTCGAACGGATCCACTCCTGAGGGCAATGCGCCAAGTTCGTCAGGCATCACGCGAATCGGGTCTTCGAGCCTCTCCTTCAACTTGAAGTAGCGCTCACGCCACGTGTCGCCTCGTGCTGACGGAAGGATGGAGCGCTCGATGAATTCGGGTTCGGGCAGCGGTAGCAGGATTTGGCAGCGCACACCGCGTTTTTGACACGCTTCAAGGAACAACTGGTCTCCGCCTGCCGCCGCCTGACAGAGCGCGAGATCTTCGGCCCCGGCGCTCAGAGACTCATCTTTGTAGGCATCGGTGACTGTTCGCGGCGTGCCCACGAGAATTTCCAGATCTCCCATCGTCGCCTTCGCCCAGAAGACTTGGGTCGGGTCACATTCGCAACCAGCCGCAAACCGGACGGCTCCTGCCATAGTCTCCATGTCGGTGTCATACCGTTGGTCACCGGTGAGGTGGCGGTAGAGGTGCATCAGCGTGAGGGCATTAATACCTGAGTAATAGTGCCCCGGGCTCGTGCGGTAGGCCCGCGAGTAGCTGTCGATCGCTGCACGCAGCAAAGCGTCCTCATAGGCTGCACCCTCGCGCTTCTGTGCCGGCGTCTGGCCGGGGCGGTCCCAAGCCGCCGTCCAGGCATCTTTGTCGACGCGACCGAGAAGCGCCCATGTCTCCGCATCGCGGGGGAAGATGTCGAGCGCGGCCCGGTAATGCTGCCGCGCCCGCTCGAGCGAGTGCCCTGCGGCGCCGACGATGGCCAGCCTCTGTAGACAGATTCCCATCTCGCGGAGGACGTCCAAGTTGTTCGGATCTCGGTCGAGACCGTGTTCGAGGTGCTCGAGCGCGAACTGGAACCGCCCGGCCTTGCGCAGCGCCTTGCCGGCGGTGACCCACGCATCAACGCGAAACGCTGAAATCGGGGCCTCATTCGCCAGCACCAGCAGGTCACCGATGCGTCCAGTCTTGCGGGCGAGGTCGATCCGCCGTTCCCAAACTTCATGCCGCTCCCAGAACTCGCGCGCGGCGCCGATCTTCAGCGACTTCCAATCCGGCTCCTGCAGGTTCGGCATCAAGGAGTACACCGGGCTGATCTTGCGGCCATGCCAGGCGTCCATCGTCGCCTTCACCATATCCGCGAGCCTGCGCTTGTCCTGGTCCAGATACGCGGGATCTGGCGCCCCGTCCTTCAGCGCATAGCGCAGCTTGCGGTCCGTGTAGAGATCGAAGGCGCTCGTCACGCGTCCTCCGCACACGATTATGATGCCGCGAGCGCGCAAAGCGTGCCGGACACCGAGCTCGTACCAGACGTTCGGATTCTCAATGGTTAAGTCAGCGACGACCAGATCCGCAATGAGGAGCTCCTGAAACATGTCTGCAATGATGTGGCCCGCACGTATCTCCTCGTCTGCCCGGAACGGCTCCAACCCCCCCCGACTCCAGCGCCGGCCGGATGTTCTCGTTGTACACGCGATTGAAATCGATTTGGCCGCCGTCAGATGCTGGCTTGCTACCGAACGGCATCGCTACGAACGCATGCGGTCTAGCCGACATAGGATGTGTTACCCGCCTTCTATTGCCGAGACTTGTGCGAAGAACGTCGCCTAGACGAACGACCTTCGCGGCGACACGGTCAGTATTATAGACGCAATTCTTTCGCCGACCAAACCAGATTTCTGCCCGCAATGATAAAGAAACGGACTGTCAGATTCCGTTGCCCTACTCTGGCCCGGTCTTGTCCAGGTCGTCGACCACACCCTCGGGACCATACGCTTCACGTGAACTGAATAGCTGGTTGGAAGGGCTGTTCTCGACAGCTTACGGCAACCGTGACGCCACCGGTCGGCGAATGAAGGCGCGTAGAGCCCACTCGAACTGTTTACTTTTAAACGATTGAGATGCCAATGACCCCACCATCCGTTAGGGCTCAGCCGAAAGCTCTGCCTCAGTTACGAAGCGCGGGAGGAAGCCGGTATCGGCGACACAACTTCGGGGTCTCGACGCGATCTCCGGGCGTCTTTCAACAACGGCGCGGAGCGATAAAATGAATAGCATTGTCGCCCACGGTAGAGAGGATGTGGCCTTCTTCAATGCGCCTCAATATTTCTCATGCTCCATCATGAGTAATCCTGACCCACAGATTCTTGCGATCGTCGCCGCGATCCGGTCCCACGACGAGAGTGCGCTCCTTCGCGCAACGCAGCGGAGCCTTGATGTCAACGCGTACGATCCGGACGGAAAGACGCCTCTGATTCATGCAGCGGCTTGCGGCAACGCGGTTGCTGTCGATTTTCTGCTGCACCACGGCGCCGACCCATTGCGTACCGACGTGGCGGGTACAGAATCACCGTTTGTGCTGGGAATTCTACGCCGAGATGCCGTAATCACCCGTCTCCTGCTCGATGCCGGACGTTTGGCGGCGAAGTCGAGACATCGAAACGCTAGGTACGACGACGATGCGCTGTTTCTAGACCGCGACACCGCACGTCTTGTCAGGCTAGTCAGAGAAGGACTCGATCCGAACACGTCGTTCCGCAGTCTCCCTAGCATAACTCTTTTGAGCTTCTGCCTTCAGCGGCGCGACATTTGTGCTGTAAGTACCGTCATCCAATGGGGATGTGACGTCTCTCGGGTCATAGAGAGCCGACAAGGGTATCGGTGGCCCCCGCTGCATATCGCTGCGGATGAACATCTGCCGGAGATCGTCTGGCTTCTGCTACTGGACTGCGCGGATCCGAACCGTTTAGAACAGGGATGGAGCGCATTGTTCCTCGCGGCGACAAGTCCTTCTTCAGAAATCGCAGAACTGCTGTTGAACGTCGGTGCGGCCGTCGATGTCGGGCTGCACAAAGAAACACCACTGATGCGCGCCTCGGCTCATGGCTGTCTCGATACAGTCAAACTGTTGATCGCCCGCGGGGCTGGTCTGGACCGCGCGGACTCACAAGGACAAACGCCTCTCCATTATGCCGCTGAGGGCGGTCACCACACCGTCGTTAAATTTCTGTTGGACGCCGGCGCTGATCCGTCGAGGTTGGACGCATCGGGTTATACGGCGGCCGATGCCGCCTCTAACAAATTCGATCCGATCTTTACGCAACTCTACCGCGAATGGGGTATGCCGGATCGGTATTCTCCCGAAGATGTGGAGGACAATTGGGAGCCCAGCGGCGACTTCGATTATTTTCTAAGTTATCGCCACGGTCGATTTGCGGAGATTGCGGCGAATCTCGCCAGCCAGATGAAGCAGCATGGCCAGCGCACGTTTATCGATCAAACCGAACTCCAAATCGGCGAGGCGGAGATATTACCCCGTTCTTTCCTAAAGGCACGATTAGCCAAGGCGATCCGTCATTCTAGGACGTTGGTTTTCTTCGAAAGCTATCTAGATGAGTCACCTCGTCGCGGTGATGGCTTCCACCAATTCAGTTGGCAGTTTTTTGAATTACTGCATGCACGAGAAGCTCTGTACGTTTCGATAGACAGAGGCATTTGTCGGCCATGGATTCTGGTGCCGGGGAAGAAAGTCGAGTTGCAAGGTACCCTATTCAGCTTTTCTGGAATTTCTCAATTATCGAATATACTGGCGCGCCGAGACTGGGACGTTCAGCCAACTACATCGATTGTGAGCTGATCCTGAGGCACCGGTCTCGAGACAACGTTGCCCCAGCGGACAATCCGGACGTAGCGCGTGGGGTTCCAATACAACCGGAGTCAGTGCCATCATGCTCCACTCGCGGTCTTGCTGTCTCCCCGCCGGCGAATGCGAACCGGAGAAAAAGGACGATCGGCCTAAACCGACGAGTGGCATTTTAAGGGCGAGAGATGCGAGAACACGCTAGGACGCAGAGAAACGACGCTAGAGCCGAGATGGTTAAGCGGGGATAGATGATGGGCACGCTGCGGCGGATGTTCTCAAAGCCGAGCAGAACAGGATATGCGACGATCACGATGATCGCGACAGCGATCGGCACGCACCAGCTCTCGCGGAAGGCCGGTTCGAAGAAGTGGACCAGGACAGTGAGCACCGCGGCGGCGGCCGCGCCGGTAAGCAAACCGACGCCGACACCCACCAACAATCCGTACGGGTCGCCGAACGGAACCAAGGCCGAGAGGCCCGTGGTGAGCGCCGCAAGGACGAGCCACGCCCAGAAGAAAAGCTTCGCCGCGGAACGCCACAAATAGCCGCGCCTCTGTCGGTATGCCGCCCAGCCCGCGATAAGCGCCGGGATGACGAAAATGAGACCGCCGAGCAACAGGCCGATGCCCGCGCGGGCGGCACCTTGCGGATTACGGTTGCGCCGTCCGATTTCGGCCGCCAGCAGTTGGGCACCGGCCGTCGCGCCGATGGCGCAGGCGATTCCGAGAAGCGGGCGGACGCTCCACTCGCGGCGCCGTGCGTCCGCGGTGGCCCCGGCGGAGCCCAAACGGTGCGACACCGCCGCGCAGACGCCGAGCACGACGCCCGATGTGACTGCGCCAGTGAGTGGATCGGGGCGGCCGATCCAGCCCATCACGATGGAGAGGACCGTTCCAGCGGACGCGCCGGCGATGGCGGCGGCCACGCCGCTGGCTAAACCCACGCGGAGCATCAGAATTACGCCGGCTGCCGCGGCAAGGCCAGGCGTCAACAGAACTTCGCGTTTTACGAAGCCCCTGGCAGCCTCCAAATACGAATGTTGAAAAGCGACTCCGCCGAGCAGCCATCCTATGGCACTCATGAGCCCGCACCAGACGACGACGCAGATGGCGCAATCGTTCACCAGCGCCGCCGCCTCCGGCTTTTCGAACTCCTCCGAGCGGATGTGCGCGACGGCGCAGTTCGGGCCGAGCCGGGGCAGGGCAATCCGCGCGCGCCGTATCCAGGACGAGGGGTCAAAGATCACGGACCGCGCGATGCCGGTCCATCCGCGTGCGCGGCCAGGCACATCCAATCGCTGGCGGCGCTTCGATTCGCCTGTCCGTAGGATCGCTTCGAGGTGTGGTTCCGTTTCGCGATCGACCACCACGTCCACCGCGAGCCAGCCTGGCGTGCGGGGGCCATCCAGGTCGAGCACAATCAAAGTGCAATTGGACCTATCGCGCGTCAGACGCAAGGTCGCGTGAATGGAGGCTTCGTAGGCGACCCACTGCGATTTGTCGACGTAGGGAGTCCAGAGCAGCAGAACGGCGTCCGACTGGCGCAAGGCGGCGAGCAACTCGGAATGCAGGTCCGCGAATTCGCGGGGCAGGGACTCCGGACCGAAAAACACCGTGAAGCCGACCTGCTTGAGACGGTTGTAATATCTGCGGGCGATTTCCTGGCCCTCTTTCGCATAACTGATAAAGATGTCGTAACTCATTTACCAGGTCCAGGTTTGATACACGTGCAGCCAGCCTTCATTGTCTGCGAAGCCATCTACCTCGTCGTTGCAAAGGTACTGCAGCAGCACGAGCGGTGTGTAGCGAAACTCTTCGGCAGCGCCAAGTCCGGGAATCATACTTTGCCAAATCGCGCGGAAGGGACGTGGCGCAACCTTAGCGGGAATAGGGAAGTCTAACGTTGCCTTTTTGCCGATAAGGAGCCATGCGGAAAGTGGCTTCGTGGGCAGGGTTTCAGATGAAAGGTTGGGCGGGTTTTCAACATCCAGCGAAACCCAGTGGGCAATCAGCGCGCCGCGGGGAAATTGGGGAGCAACCAGCCTTCGCCCAGTCCCGGCACCACTGGCATCCACACGGCCGGCCTGAGACTTATCAACCATCCAGAAACTCTCTGCGCGAATTTCCACCCGCGTGGGCCAGGACGCCGGTGGGCCGGCTCGCATCGGCGCCGGCTCACCGTGATTGCCGTGGGTATGGTCGGCGAACACCTCGAAGTACGGCTGGTTGCGATCGTCCTGGCGCTTACGGACTTCGCCCCCGAGCCTCTGCGCGTTGAGGGCCGGTGAAAGTGCAAAACAGGCGACGAGCGACGCCGTGGTGAAAGCAATGCCGGTCATCAGTAGATCCTCGTATAGTCAAGAAACCCGGAGAGGTCGATGCGCCGGATTTGCTCGTCGATGGTGGAAGCGAGGCGATCGATCTGGGGCTCTACGGCCTGCTGAATGTACCCGCCGGCATCGATGTTGGCCACGGTTAGATTGCAGGGCGTTGGAAAAGACAACTGGGTGACGCGTGTTTTCGAGGCGATGTGGCCGTCAGAATTGACGCCGAAGATGGTAGTGAGTTCGACGTCGGCATGTGGTTCCGCTTCATCAATGCCGCATTGGGCCAAGCCGTTGCGGCCAAAGATTGGGATAACATTGCTCACCGACAGCCAATAGAAGATGCGCGTGGCGACCTTGACTTGATTGCCTTCGATAGCGATGCGGAACGGCCCGCGACTGACGCCGTACTGGATATCGACGGGACCGATGTCCACCCAATCGTTGGTGCGGAACGAGAGCGGCGCGGCACTGTTGGCGACCTGCTCCAGGAAGCCGGTGTTGCGTCGAATCGCGTTCATCAGACCTGGATCGAAGCAATCGGGACAGGTGAACCAATACTCGAAGCTGGCAGAACCGCCGACATCGACTTGGGAGAAATCATGGCTCTCCTGAGCACAGTCGAAACCCTGTATTGTGAAGGCGTTCAGACTGCTGGTGCACATTCGCGTGGCGCCTTCCCATTTCCAGCGGGCGCCCCGGTCGGATTCCGCATAAGCATAATAGTAACGGTTGCTGAGATTGCCGCCGACCACCGTCGAGCACTCGCCCGGTGTGATTTTGTACCAGCCACGTGAGCGCCAGCCGCCCCCGTCCGGTTCGCCGACGGCAGCATAGATCGTCAAGGGCGAGCCGTTGCAGAAATTGAGCTCGGCGCGTGCCTGGAGAGCAAAGCAGCAAAGCAATCCAGCAGCCACGAACCACTTCATGGCGACGTCCTCCTACCGGATATAGCGAATGTTTCGAGGAAAAGGGGACAGCGTGAATGATATCACCGCCGAAGCGCGGGCTGGCGTAGGAGGAGGAATGAACGGCGCCGCTGTCAACGTGTCAACGCGTCGGTAGAGCATACTGCAAAGGCGAAATCGATGGATACGCGCCTTGTTCGCCGTGGGTTGACGGCGATTACCGGTGGAACGCTTCCTGCCATCCGCATCGACTGATCGGAATCGCAAATAGAGTGAATGCCCGCGCCCTGCCGAAAACTCACGCCAAGGGCTGTTCTCGACAGCAATCGAGCCGCGTCGCGGGAAGTTGACAGCGCACGAACTCGCACCGGGCCGGGTTGCCGTCTCGTAAGGCGCAAGCCGGCTCTGAACGACAGAAAAATTGCAGGGCGCGATGCCGCGGATGATCCACTCTGCGTCGTCAGGTGGTGCACGGTAATGTGGCAGGTTTGAGGCGGAACCTCAGCAGGGCTGAAGTTGGAGGAGTGCTCGCAGCACGCTTGTCTTGGTCGCGATGACGCGCCGGCGCGCTTTCGGATGCTCTATGAAAATGCCGGCCAGTTGCACCCGGGGCGAGTTCTGGGCCAACGGCAGGATGGGAAACACGCCTCCACCGCTGACCCCTTCCAGCGAGCCGGTCTCCCAGCGCTCGTTGCCGTGCCGGGCCTTCATGGCATCGATTTGCAGATGCAGGTGGGCCGGGCTTTCCTCTTGGGTGATCCGAGTGCCGGTATACAGAAACGGCTTCGGTCTGACGAGCTGTGCGCCTTCGTGTACGTCCATTGCGTGAGGTGCGGCGCGGTAGCCGATGACATGATAAAAGGCAAAATCGGCCCGGTCATCTACCAAATCAACGTCCGCGTCCAGGAACATGCTTTTGGGATAGTCGTTTAGGAAATCGCAGGGGAGCAGAGCCAGGTCATACGGGTCCTCTAAGCCGGACGCCTGCATTTGGACGACGTTCTTATTGATGCTGCCGTCCGGCATGCCGACGTACAGGTTCGTTCCTTCTTCGAGCGGGGTGTCCCTGTTGTGCTTGAGCACGTGCTTGGCGGTGGCAACCCAACGCTTGGCGGCGTGGCGGATGAGCACGCCGGAACCGAGACCGTCAACGCTGTTGGCAGCGGTGGCGCCGTAGATCGGCCGCACGTACTGAATAGCGCGCTCGGCAATTTCGAGGATGCGCTCGCCCAGATATTCGCCAATGCTCGCGACTAAGGGTTCGTCCAGGTTCGTTACTCCTCTCAGCAGATCCATATTATAAAGTCACGGCAGCCCGGAGTATTGCCGACCGGCACGCTCCGCCCGTATCTTTGTCCGGGCCCTTTCCCAGCCGGTTAGAGTGTCGCGCTTTTCGGGGAAGTGAGGTCTTGAGCCGACTCGAACTGAGCGATCTCCGCGATGACTTCAGGAACTTCGCCCAGGCCGGACCAGGCCAGTGGCACGAGGAAATGATTGCTCGGTCGCAGCAACAGACCGAAGTGCCGGATCAGTCGCTCCAGTGGAAGTTCTGCGGTGGGCACGCGGCTCTTCAGGCCCACGTGGTCAATGTGGCAAAGTTTCCAGCCGTAAGTGTTGACCGCGTCGAGGCGGTCAAGGTTGCACTTAAACGCCGATTTCTGCTTCGCTTCTCCCTTGAGTACCATCGCAAAGGGCATCCGCCCGGTCGCCAAAATGCCGCGGATGTCGTCCAGGCTGAATTCTGCGCCGTCATACGCCTTCGTGAATGCCCACTGTGAGGGGGAATTGTCAGCCAGGATGACCGTCCGGCCGCTTGCATGCCGAATAGGGTCACCGCGCGGGCCGCTTCGGCGGACGATGAAGGGCAAGTCGGAGGCCGCCCATTGCTCGACCAGGGCGTCCCAATGCTTCTTCGTGTCGCTACCGATCCGCGGGCGAACAGGAGAAGCCGCCCACATGGTCCCGACTCGCCGCAGGGACTGCGAGATCTCGTCGGGCATGCTGCTGTCTGGTAACATCGCGGTTTGGCCTCGCCTTCCAGTATGGGCCGATTGCGTCGGCTTGATACAGAGGCGGCACGCCGGTTAGTAAGGTTCGCCCGAGCAGGTACGCGGCGCTCTGAGATGCCGGTAAACGATGTGGAACATGCCCCAAAGAGTTGGCGACGTGAGGGTAGATGAGGCGGTGGTCGAAGCAAAGCGCATAGAGATTCGCGACGCGATGCGGCGTCTCGGTGACAGGATCGCTTCAGGCGACGACTCGGAGCTTCTCTGTTGGGTTATCGACGGCGCGCTGGCCTGCGCCCACCGGCCGTTGCGCTACCACCCCCATTACGCCGGCAGCCGGGTCAGGCTGCCCGCCGAGGGGCTCGCACTCGTGGACGAGTGGGCAGTGCGAATCCGCGCGGCCGGAATACGGAGCATCCTTTCCCTTATGCATGACGGCGACTTGGCCTGCTATGGCGGCCTCGACCTCCGGGCTGAGGGCCTCATAGGCTACTTCCGTAGCCAGGGTTTTGCCGTGGCGCACCATCCATACGAGGACCCGGCGCACAAGCGTTCCACACCGGCCGAACGCCGGGCGACTCTGCTGAAGATCCGCCCGCAAGCTCTCGCCAGTTTCGACGAGCTACCCAAACCGGTGTTGATCCAATGCAGCGCCGGACAGGACCGCTCGGCACCGGTGGCCGCCTTTATCGCTGTTCTCCGCCGGACATAATGCGCATGCCCGAGACGCAGCCTGGCGTACCAAAACCTGCGGGTTGGGATCCAAAGCCAAGAACGACCTTATAAATGTCGACGGCGTGATTTCGGTTCGGGTAATGTGGGATCAGCTCATATGAACGCAGTAACCGCCGCGTTAGTCTTGCTGCTGCTGTGTGAATGCAAGCGTCGCTAGCGGGCGACTTCTAGTCGGAAAGCTAGCTCTTTCGCTACTGACGAGGGGAGCGCCACACGCTGAGCGAGTTTGTCCGTCGTGCGCACATCCACGGTGAACTTCTCGCCCATCACCACGTTGAACCAACGCTCGCGGTCCATGACAACACGATACATCTTCTCATCCTGCGTCTCTGCTACGTAGGGCAAGTAAACCTGGATGGGCTGGCCGCAGCGTTCGACTTTCGCTCCGATGCGGTCTAAACGTCCAATTCGTTGCTCCAGGACACTGGGATTCCAGTCCAAATCGTGGTGGATCACGTAGCGGCAGTAGCGGTGCAAGTCCACGCCTTCCGCCAGCACATTGCTGCAAATGAGGATCTCGGGAAAGAATGGGCTGTTGAAAGTTAGCATTAGTCTCTGTCGGGTATCCGGGCTGGTGTCGCCGTTGACCAGTCGCACGTTGGGCAGTAGCAGGTCCCGGCGGCCCTGCCCCGCGAGTTCGTCTGCCTGAAAACTGCTCCTTGCTTCGCGGCCGGTCATGTCGCCAGTCTGAATGTTAGCCACAGCCTCGATATAATCCTGGCATTCCTTCGGTGTGCACTGCTCCTGAAGGAAGTCGAGGAACGCTTTCAACACTGCGCGCAGCCCCGTTGCTCCGCGGAAGGCTCGACGCACGGCTCGCGGCGTCAATCCGAGACGCGTCAACGGAAGGAATCGCACCAGGAAGGAGGGTGTGCGGACGTAGCGCCGAATAGTTTCAAGGAGCAATGCGCGCTGATTAAGTCTCGGATAATCTTTCAACAATGCAGCGATTTCGTTATCGCAGGCACTCCGAACGGGCGAGTCGGTGTCGAAGAAGCGGCGGCTGATTCGCGAGTAAGACGACGGCCCGCGTGGGCGAACATCTCAATTTCTTTCCGCCCAACAGGCAAATCTCCTCGTGCATACGACCCGAGATGATGCGGCGCAGTGTTCGGCCCGTTTGGATGAAATGGCAAAAGACCACCACCTTTTCGCCATCGCGCCATGCTTGTAGCGCCCGCTCCGCTGTGGCATGGACTTTCGGATGCTTCGCCGAGGTCCGAAGATCGCGAGTCGGCAGAGAACGCTCCAGTTGGTCCAGATACCATTCCGCGGCTCGATTCATGCTTCCAGTGTCGACTGGCTCAGTGTCGGCATCTAACACGGCTCTTGCCTTGCGCGTATGGAGAAACGCTTCATAGCTAGAAGCGAGGCCCTCCGCAAATACCGGGCGCGATTCGGGCATACAGACGGCTGCACGCGCGGCCAGCAGAAAGGGTAACAATGCGTCTTCGGAGACTTCGATGCCGGAGTCGGTTGCTGCACCGTTTCCCGAAAGAATAGAGCGCCCGGGCAAACGTCGACGACGAAGTTGGCCTTCAAACTTTCCAGTGAGCGTATCGGGTCGGCGGTGACGAATCACCCAGGGCCGAAGCAAATACTCTGCCTCACGAAGGTTCTTGCCCGTCCGTTCGTAGCAAGCAACGACTTGCTGAACCTGTTGCGAGTGAGATTCGGCGGTCCGGACTACCGTCCTCCATGTTTCTGCGTCATCAACTGCGGCCCCGTTTAGGGCCAAATCCCCGACGGTCAATTTTCCCCATGCTGCATCAAAGGAGAGTGACGCCTCTTGTGCAGCGTCGAGTTGCGCGCGCAAAGCGGTAAGCCGCTTCTTGAAGTTCGCTCGGCCCGATACGGGCGCACACGCCCGTCGCCAGCAGATTCCATCAAAGCGTTCCAGCACCGAACATAATTCGTGGTGGCCCAGTTGGAACGGCGTGGCCGTCAGAAAAAGCATTCGCTCAAACACGCCGCCGAGGGGGCCGCGGGCAATTTCCTCCGCATCGCTCGCAGCATCAGGGACCTGGAATAAAGATGCTAGTCGAGTCTGCGCATTCTTCAAGTGGTGTGCTTCGTCGAGGATGAGCAGTGGCAGCCGAAACTGGAGATCTTGGAGGCAGTCCCGCCAGAGTTCCCTCAATGCGTCATTGATAGTGCGGCGGGCATTGGAAAGGCGGTCCGAGTAGTTGGCCGAGGTACGCTTGGGGATTTCGTATAACGCGGCAAAAACGGGTTCCAATCGTGCTGTATCAAACCGCGTCAGGGCTCGCATCACGGCTTTGGGAACCGGGTTGTCGTCAATCTCAGCGCGGTCGTCACCTTCAGGGCCAATACCGTGCTTACGGAGAACTTCCAACCAGTCTGCACAGTGTGCTTCCAGCAAATCCGCCCACACGTTCGGATAACATCGTTGGACCGGGCCCATTTCCAACAAGTCTCCCAAACGCCGATGGAGTAAGCGCCGAAGCCAGCCCAAATTCCTTCGGCGACGGATAGCTCGCTGAATCACCGCCAGTTTTATCCATCCCCCCGCAATCCCACGGCCAAGACCCGAATGCATTGCCCCATGTGTAAGGAAAATGATCGATTTCCGTGTGGACGCCGAGTCGTCGAGCATCTTCAAGAACTCGACGCCAGTGTTTGCGGAGGCCGATCTCAATCTCTCGCTTAGATGATGCGGAAGACATTCCCGGCTGAACACGTCGAAATCACGAGGCCATTTGTCCCGGAGAGACGGCGGTACCATCACTACAACCGGGCGACGCTGCTTGTCGGATATGGCTACTGAAGCGGCCACAGCCAGAGCCACGAACGTCTTGCCCATGCCCACGTCATCGGCCAACACAACGCCCGGTTGGCTCTTAAGCCGCCTGAGGATTTCACGCGCGGTGACTTCCTGGCGGTGCGCGTCTTCAGGTGAGATGCGTTCCCACGCGCGCGATTCGCGCTCGCACCCATGTAATTCGATTCCCTTGGTAAATGGGCGCCAATATCTCATTTACGGGCCTCCAGGAATGCCCGCCTTACGTAGGACTTCAACTCCGGAAGATTCGTCAGTGACGGCAGCCGAACGCACGACTGGATTTCCCGGATACACTCGCGCAACGTCGCCCGCACGTGCCGGCGTTGAAGACAGCCCGGTGCTGTTCTGGGCACAACGCGGGCCAGTTCCACCGCAATCTCAGCTAACAGAAAGCTTCTCTCCTGCTCTGGCCGATCCTCTCGGTTGATAGCGTCGACGAGCGCCATGACGCCGCACGGCCCGCGCAGTCGCCAGTTAAGCGCTTCACGCGATGGTGCCGGTTGATCCAATCGCTCGCGAAGCGCCGACAGCGCCCACGAAATACGTCGTGTGCGTTGAAGCAAGAACTCCGACGTATCTACACGCTTGTGCGGGTCGAGTTGTGGCGGCGTGTTGTCTGTTGCACTATCTCTACGGCGTTCGAGCAATCGGCTCATGACTTGGTGCAATGGCCGGGCCGACGTAAGGATTTCAATGAGTGCGGATAGCGACAGGGTTCGCAGTTCGGTGGGGGGCGGAAGAGAAGCGGCGTCCCGCGCATTGATCGGCCACCAGGCCATACCTTCGGAACCTCTCCACTTCACGCGAAGAGCAGATGGTGGCCGATCTGGGCGCCAGCGCAGTCCTACTCTCGAAGGGCGGCCATTGGAACGCCAGAGTGCCTCGTCGTAAAAGACTGCCTCCTTATCCTCAAGGAGGAGTTTCCAACCCCCGGGAGGACGCCCTTGGAAAGTCAATTCTAGGTGGTGCCTTAGCGCCGAGTCTGAGGCAAAAGTGGCCTCGCCGAATTCGGGAGGCAGCAGAATCTCGCCAGGTCCCGGTGCGTCCTCGCGGTCATCTAGTTGCTCGCGAAGAAAAAGCGCATCAGGTGGCGCGTCTTCGCTGTCCAGCCATGCTTGGACTAGAGCGCGCAGTGCCCTCTTGTTGCGCTTGAAACATACATACGCGAGGTTTGCTTCAAGGTTGGGTGCTTTACCGAAACCCAGTCCACCTGTGGTGAAGTTGCTCGAACCGATCTGGTAAAGCACCCATTGTCTGTTTTGCAGCCACAGGCATTTCGCATGGAGGGGACGCCCGTCTTCCAGGATCAGGCGGCCGAAAAATGTTTCGACATCGTTACGCCCGGTCGGCTGGGCTTTGCGCAACGCCTCCGGCGCATGAAGCATAATGCCCTTTCCATCAGGCAAGTCCTCGGCCGTGACTCCAAACTGAATAGAGGCTGCGCCACGCTGTTGGAGCAACCCCCACAACATGCGCGCCGGGATATTTGTGGCTTCTGGAGGGTCGAAAAATGGACTCACGACGAAGGCTTCTGCTGGGGGAGCGGAATCCGGCCAGTTCTCCCTAATGGTCTCGAAAGTGCTGGCTCGCTTCGGTCCTGTGGTAACGGCAAATATGCGCGGCGTGGCCAGGCTGCGCGATGGACGCATGCTGCCCCACTGTCGAGTGGATTGGAGCACACGTTGAAGCAACCGGTCCCATCGGGCAAGGCCAGGGCCAGGGTTGGCCCTGTTCGGCGCGGCAAACGCTGCCGCTCGCCTGAGAAAGTCGACCACACTGTGCAAGACCGCCAGCGAAGCGTCTCCGCCGTCGAAGTAGTCGAGCACGCCAAAAACTTCATGATTCCGCCGATAGCCGTCTTCAGTGAGATTGGCCGACGCAACGAGGAGCCGTGCGTGGCGGCTCCAAAACAAGAGCGATACTTTCGCATGAAGAATGGCACCAGGAACTCGCGCAGAGAGCAGATCCCAGCGTAGACTTCGCATTCCACGGGCGTGATGTTGGTCCACCAGCGCGGCCGCGCAAGTAAGGTTAGCGAGTTTTTCTTCCCGCTCTAACAGATACACAGCGCCGTCAGAAGGAGTGGTTTCAAGTCTAACGAAGCGCCCCAAACACTCCTCCTCAAAGAAAGCCGGGGAGAATGTGAAAGTTGTTGCAACACAGCCAACAGGATCGCCAGATTCAGTGGGCGGTTCCCAAGCATCAAGAATTTTTCCATAGCCCGATCTGCTGTCGCGTTTCTTCACCCTCGCACCAGTCCCAAATCGCGGGCGAAGGACCAAAGGGAATTCGTTCGGAAAGAATGCACATAGCCGTCATCGCTCTTGGCAGGGTCATGGCGCAGGTAGAGCGGACGAATGACGATGCCGCCATCGTCGAAGCGTTCAACCCACGGATTTTTTCCGTCCGGCGGCTTTTGCTGTTGTACACCGCGGTGATGTTGCATCAGTCGCTCTACCCATTCAGTCGCCGTTCCGACCTCTGCCAACGAGGCGAATCGCTGCTGAAAGCGGAGTGCTTCTCCGAAAGGTTCAAGGGTATCCATCACTTTGTTGAACATTTCTGGTAGCCGCGTGGAGGCCAGTTTGGCTGAAGACAACCGGCCAAGCTCCAGGGGTAGAACCTTGCCGCGCTTGCAGGTCATGCTGTAAAGACAGTCGTCGAAAGCGTTCTGAAGCAATCGCCCAAATCGCTCGAAATCGCCAATGGCTCGGAGCAGTCTGAGCAAATCGCCTGTCGTGCCGTGCCTCAGGGCCTTGTGAAAACTACGCTCTGAGAAACTCTTGTCGGAAATTTGCCTTCGCCACAGACGCTGGCCTTCTACGGAGACCAAAAACTCCCAAACCGCCCGCCGAAACGGGTCGTCAACCAACGCATCGGTCAGGAGTCGTGATTCGTTCCGCCCGAATCGGTAGGGCGCCAAATGCTCCGCAAAAAACCTCCAGCCGCTCCATCCGCCGCCGCGAGCTACTGCTCCAGTCTTGAGACCGAAGGATAGAGCCTCACGGAGTTGATCTCGGATTCGCCTGCCCCGTCCGCCGCCCATCCCGACGAAGCCCTCCAAGCCTTGCTCTTTCGACCAGACGTTGAGCAATTCATACCCACGTTCGCCAAGCCGCCCATCTTGTTGTACCCCGAGTTTCTCAGCGAGCAAACGATAGATGCCATGAAAGCCAAAGACTGTCGGGGTCTTTAGATAGCGCTTTGCTGAGACTGGCACACCATCCGAGATGGCGCTTGCCGCTTTCTCTCGCCCTGGCAACCCTAGGATTGCATCCGTCGTGCGACCCAAGGTGCGCACCATCCCCTCGACGAAATACCATTCCCAGACCAGCCACGGCTCGCTTACGCCATCGCTCGCCAAGACTTCATCCTCGAATTCGCTGCACAGGGATAAAGACACCGCCAGCGCAGTCAGAAACCGCGGGTGCCGTTGTCGTTCACGCACACCAGGTATCAACTTGCTTGCCAGCCTGTCTGCCATAGGCTCTGTGCCCAGCGGGTCTATTCCACCTTCGCCGGACTCGACGTCGTCCTTCTCAGTCAGCAGCGGCGCCAACGCGGATCTTTGCATAGTCCTTCTGAAGCACGATGATCGCACAGTAAATCGGCTGGCAGCTGCAAACGACTGCGGATTGGGCACTGGTTCACTACGGGCGCGAATTACATCAGACGGCAGTTCTTGTGTCAACGACGGCATGTAAGGCGAAAAGTCTCCGGAGTCGAGCCGCGTTGCACACCATGTATAATCGCGCTGCAATGTTAATTCTCGGGCTCGATCCTGGAGGAAACCGCCAGTTTGGTTGGTTTGTTGGAGAGCCGACCGCTGGCCACCGTTTGAGACTGCTGCGCTGCGGCAGCGCCAACCACGCGGAGGGGGCGGTGGCACAGGCTTCACAATACCTTGGTGGCTCGACCCAGTTAGCAGCTGCGGGTATTGACAGCCCGCTGTTCTGGACAGCGAATGGTGACAGACAGTGTGACAAAACAGTGCGAATGGCCATGAAAGCCGTCGGTGCTAGCGCAATAGGCGGTACCGTACAAAGCGTGAACTCGTTGAGGGGCGCGTGTCTCATTCAGGGGACAATGGCCGCTTGGTTACTTCGTCGCAAGTTCCCAAGTATTCGGTTAACCGAGTCCCATCCAAAAGCTCTTCTCTGGCTTGTGAAGGTGGCAAGCCTCCAGCGACCTGTCTCGGAAGTTACTATGACTCACTTGGCGGAGTTCCTGGAATGCAATACGCAGGGACTCTCAGAACATGAACGTGACGCGGCGATTGGGGCGATAGGTGCGATGGCAATGCTGCTGCGTTTGGAGGGGTGGCGAGACATAGTTGAGGATGAACAAAATCCCTTTGTGCCCGTTTCGCCGGTGGAATATTGGATGCCGATCCGGAAGTCCCGAGATGCGGAACGGAACGCTTGATCAACGATCAGCCCTGGGGGGATCCGAACATCCAAACTAATGCGCTCCTCACTTTGTAGGCACTAGCCGATCGCGCTTCGAATTTGCTCGATGCAGGCGGAAGCATTTCGTGCGATATCGGGCCCCAGAAACCGCAGCACTTGCCAACCCTCGGTCTGCAGTTGGTTGGACTGTCGAGCGTCATGAATGCGTTGGCGGATGGCAGAGTGGAATTCCAAGCCATCCGCATAGATCAAAATGCGCTTCGGGGTAACGTAAGCGAAGTCGGCGCGCGTCAACAGACGGCCGCGCGAATCGTAGACCTCGTGCTGTTTCACCGGTTCCGGCAGCCCAGCGGCGCGTATAGCTTTGAGAAGTCGAAGTTCGAGCGGCGAATCGCACCCTTCACGACGAGCCTCATCCCATTCTGGCCCTTCAGTCGTCGACGGCGGCATGGCGGAGGCCAGCGGCTCCAACTCGCTCGCGGCGGCGGCCTGAAGGTAGGGCATTGCCAACCTCCAGTTGAGAATCCCGTGGACCCGCTGATTGCGGTAGGTACGCAGGCAGCGGTAACAGGATGTCGGACAATCATGACCTTCAAGGTGCCGCACAGCGGCGTGTGCCACCTGCTGGAATTCCCGCACCATCGCGTCGATAATGCCGGAACCTCCCAGGACCTTGTCCACCCACAGGATTTCTAGCGCTCGGCTTGTCCCATCAGCGCTCTTCGCGGTCTGGACGATCGCATCGAGATCGTCATCGTCCAGCTCGAAGTGCTTGCGCGCGCCCTCGAGCAGCGCTGTGCCGATCGACCAGGCCCAGGCCACTCCATCCTCCCCCTGCTCTTCCATGCCTTCTACAAGCAGTCGCAGAGTGTCCGCTTTGGCCTGTTGACCCAATGTCACTGATATCGGCTCTCCATGACATCGCTTGGCGTGTGGATCCTGGTCGGCCTGCGGAGCTTTGGTCTGTTTGCGACCTCGGCGCGCCTTTCCATCTTGCTGCTGCGGTTGGACGACCAATTTCACTATCTCGCCGCAGGTGGGGCACATCCGAAACCCTTCGGGACGAGTGCCCATACCATTGCCATCTCCGCCCTGGTCAGCAGGTAATCCCATGGGACCATGGTTGATCCACCAGATCTGTTCCTGGCGCCGCAATTCCAAACGCCAGTCGCCAGCCGCCCAGGCCTGTGCCCCGACGTCCTGCTGTGGATGGGGCCGGACATCATAGGTGCCCTGCTGACGCTCCTCTTCACTGTCCGGCTCCACCTCTTCCGACCAGGATTGAAAAGCGGCTGCGTCCCAGGCTTCAAGATTCGCAGCCGCGAGTTCCGCATGGCAGCGCCGGCAATTGTTGTTCGATGCTTGCGCCAAACCACATACCGGACACTCCGTGTAGGCGAATCGTTCCGCCCCTCGACCGGTTCCCAACGCACCAGGACGATGAAGTGCCAAGCCGCGCACCACCCATCGATGGCCTCGCGCATACACTGTTTGGCCGGGGCAAAACTCCCGCTGTGCTTGCAGCCGTCCTGCGAAAACTACATCGGGATCCACCCGGAGAGATAACGACCCCGGGTCGCCGGGAAACGCGTATCCCGGCAATACACCGGCCTCAGCCAGAACAGAAGGAAGGTAGGCGTACTTGTGGTCCTCGCGCAACTTCTGGGCCAGCCGCCGGTAGGATGATTCCGTGATCTCCTCCAATCGGTTCAGACCGACCCGCTGGCCTAAGTCGCTCATCCGCTGCACCGCATGCGCAATGAGCGCCCCACGCTCAACAAGGGCAGCCCTCACCCTACCCGGAAAAGCTGCTGTGACACCTTGCAGCCAAGCACGAGTCACTCCGGCAACACTGCCGAAAATACTCTCCGCGCGTGTCGCGGCCCCTGCCGCAGCCTGGTCTAGCTGCCGTATCAGATCGCCAACGTTGGATTCAATCAGTTCGCCCCTGTCCGTGAGCATTGGTTCCAGGCTGTTCGCATACTCCAGCTCTGCTTCTTCCAACACGAGGCTGTTGACGTGCCTCTCCAGGGCGGCCAGGTTGTCCAAGTTGAAGCGGGGCGGCGGGATGGCGCCGGTGATTACTTCATCGGGGTGATCGAAGAAGTAGCCGTCGTGCGGCGTGCCCCGAGCGAAACCGGCGATGATGCCAGTCCGAGTTTCACGACCAGTGCGCCCCGCGCGCTGCGCATAATTAGCGGGGCTCGGCGGGACGTTGCGCATGGCGACGCCTTCCAGATCGCCAATGTTAACTCCGAGTTCGAGCGTCGGGGTACAGACCAGCACGTTCGGGCGCGGCGGGCTCTGCTTGAAGCCCTCCTCTGCTTTGAGACGTTCTTCTTCAGTAACCGCGGCTGAATGCTCCCCTGGCAACAGCGTCGGAGCAAACGATTCGGCGATTAGCCTTGCGTTCAAGTTGCCTTCGGCAACTGGCCCCGCATAGGGTAACATCGAGCCGGAACATTTTGGCCTGGCGCAGCCGGAGTTTGGTGTACCGTTGGCTTCGATACGGCCGCAGACGCCGCACCGCGTGAAACTGCGGGCGACGGATGCCTCCAGGGAATCGTGGCGCAGCAGAATTCCCTCCGATTCCTGCGCGTTGCGCCCGATCCTACCGCGGACGAGAAACCGGCCAGCTTCCAGCATCCACTGCATTACGGCGTCAAGAGATTGCTCAGTCGCCTGGTTGTCGAGCGTTTGCCGCCAGATGCTTTGTGGTCCCGCCGGCATGCCTGCCCGGTTCCAGCTACTGAACAGTTTGTAGGTTTGCTTTAGGTCGGACCCCTGGCCAACCTCGCGATAGGCCACCGGGATACCGACCTCCCGCCCCGGCGTGATGTTGTATTCCCGAGCCACCGGATCATTGCCGCGCAGGTAGCGTTGCATTGCCTCGTGTGCGATGGCGCGTCGTGTTCGAAACAGATCCAGTAGGCGCTTCACGCCGAGGCAAGCACGGTCGAAATCCAGTTGATGATCCCGAACTAATCGCGCGAAATCGCCGGCATGTAGTTCCTCGTCGAGCTGGGAGTAGCCAATCTCCACCAACCCCAGCCGTTCCAGACTTTGGCGGACGTTCGGAGCAATTACGAACTCATGCAGTAGGTCGCCATCTAGGGTAGGCCGACGCCTCTCCGTCTCATCCCGGGAGCAGCGAGCCGTGAAATCGCCTGCATCGACGTACTTCTGGTAAACCCGTTCCTCCAACCAGCGCAAGTCGTGAGGTTCCGGAGATGACTCCAGGGCAGAGTGGATGAAGCGGCGCAGACGAAGCAGGCGTTCCGCTCCCTGAATGAAACGCGCCTGGTGAGCGGCATCTTGATAAAGAAGTCGTCGGGCAGCGACGGCTGATCCCGGTCGAGCAGCGGAAAGGTGGTCAGAATGTAGCCGAACTCGGCTGGCGAGAGGTCGTAGAGCCCGGCAACTATGGCGTCGATTTCGGCGCGCAATGGGGCGCGGTTGCGGGCATCAAGAGCAGGCTCTGCGAGTTGAATTTCGGGAGTGATGGAGACGAGGCGGGCAGCCTTGCGGGCCAGTAGACTGAACTCGTTACTATCAATCCGCGGCCGCCAGATCGGTGCAGACGCAAGATGGAACTGACTCAAGTTGGTGAGGATCTTCTGCCTCAGAAGGAAATCGACAACAAACGAATTGATCGAGGCTATCAAAGGTAAATCAGTCTCCGGTGAATGCCGATCCACGAAGGCAACATTGAGGGACTCCCCTGTCGGAAGCCCAGAAGGTATCAATGCTGTAAGCGCCGACCGCTCGTTGGTCTGACCCGTGACTTTGCAGATGCCGGTTCGCATCGCTTTCGAAGAGAAGCTTTCGCCATCCACAAAGTAGTGTGCAACCAGATGCTTCTCACCGTAGCCAAGGTCCCGCCATTTGGCTCCTCGACCCTCCCCGCCTACATACGCCTTTGCAGCATGGTCAAATTGCTGAACCATCCGGCCTTCATAGAGTGGAACATAGGTTGCGCCGGGAACGACCGGCAGCTCGTTTTCGTCATCTGCCCGATCCAGGCGCAGGAATCCGGGGATCACCTGCAGTATTGGAACACGGACTTTACGTGATTTGATTGCATCTGTCGGTTTCGACGACGCTACGCGGTATCGCGTTCCCTCTGGGACAATGTAGCGGACACCAGCGACGTATTCGGTTGGGCGCAATTTGTAATACTCCTCTGGCGGAGCTACGAAGCAAATACCGCGCGGTTGACATCCACGATCCAGAAGCCAATCGCGCTTACGGAAGCGCCAAGCGTCGTCCGTCATATGCAGTTCGCGATGCAGCTCCAGATTCCAGTCCCCAGGCCCGGTCAACTGCCTCGCCAATTGCGGAACGGCACGATAGATGCGCTCCACCAGACGTCTCTCGGAGTCGTCTCGTAATTCGATAATCGACCAAGTAGAGGGGTTGGCAGGTCGAATGAAGTCGCTGCTGATACGAACAGAGAGCGTTTCCCGTTCCGTCTCGGGCATAGCTAAGAAGCCCTCGCTATGCAGCATGAATGCCGCCGGAAACGACTGATTGGCGGTTTCTTGCTTCTCGAAGACCAACGTGAGGAACTTAAAGCTCGCATGAATCTGGAAGAATCGTTTACCCCAGTTCTCAAACGAGTAGATTGCCTCAACGCGCGCGTGAGAGAATAACAATTGCCGCAAGCCCGTGACGCCTTCTAGCGCAATTAGGCCGGCGGGCATCAGTACCGCGACACGGCCGCCTTGTCGGGACAGTTGGTGGAAGCGTTCCAAGAACAGCTTGAAAAGGTCAGGGTCTCCGCCTGTCTTTTCCCCGTTTACTTCCACGACTTGATACTCGTAGATGCCGCCCTTAGCTCACAGCCGCCGAACGCAATTTTGGCGCCACACTGGAAGAGATAGGACTGGATTCGGATCCCACGTCACTAGAGATCTCTTCGATATTGATCTCGCTAAAGACAAATACACAGAAGTCGTCGATAAGCTCAAGAGCGAATGGCGTATTGTCTCTGCGCCGCTATCTTCACTGCCGCTTGATCATTTCTTCCAGATGGCTATCGAAAAAATGTTGCCATTTGAGGAGCGTGGCATCGGCTTTCAGGACGCAGTCATACTCTTTTCGGCCATTGAAGATCTTAAGCGGTTTTCTGGTGAGTCAGGCATTCTGCTTTCGAATGATAAGGTTTTTTGTGAGGATAGAACCCGAGACCTCATCGCTAGCTTCTTAGTAGATTTGAAGGTGTTCAAATCGGTCGACGACTTTCTAGTCATCCTCAAATCCAATTTGGACGATTACCTGCGCCAAGAATGGGACGAGGACGAACGGATCGCCGCCGCAGAGCTGTACCGACAAAAGGATGCGATCGAGAAATTTATCCGTGAATCAATCAACCAGGAGCCAAGATTGCTGGCCCAATACGTGCCTGATGAAGACATCGTTGTGACGCGGGTTGAGTTGCAGGACGTTACTGCCGTGTTTGTTCCTCAGCCACCACTCTCTGAAAACAGAACCGAACAGCAACCGGTTCGAATTGCAGCAGCCATTCGTTGTCTGATACGAGTAAACTTTCCGAAACCCATCATTCATAAAATACTTAGGCCTCCGCAATCATTGGTGATTCCGATTGAGCTTGAGGTCGATGCCATACGAGCGGAACGCCGCTACATCATCTCTGAGTACATCCGCGCCACCCCGCCGTACGAGCCGGACGTCTGACCAAAAGGCCGCCCGGGTAGGCTACTGCGTGCACGTAGGTCTGTCTTCCTGAAGGAAAGAGGAATAACGTTAAGAGTCTGTTGATTGTGGCTTCTCCCCGGCGCGCGGAGTCGCAGTTTCAATCCTGCTGTGCAGTGCCACGAACTGCTCACGCCAGAGGCCGGCTTGTGTGTGGCGTCCTTCCCTTCGATGCCATTCTTCGCGGGTCCCGATTGAGCGCAAGACTTGTTTCCAGTGCTCAACAGCCGAAAGGGGGACACTCTCGGGGATGTGCGGTGGCTCCGCGGCGAGAAGCGTCACGCGCTCTTCGTGAGTGACTTCCAAGCCAAGCCGCATCAAACAATCTATTTCTGGTTCGTAGTCGTTCGCCGCGCAATTCGGGTACCCTACCCCGTTTTCCAACTCCCAAAATGCCATCGGTCGCATTCCAGCCTTGCACTCCAGCATCAGAGTCGCCTTGTGAGCCTGCCAAGCCTTTAGCATGGCCTCCTTAGACGCGAAGCCTTCCTCGGCGGCGAAAACGATACCATGTAGTAACTCGTTACGCTCGCCAGCGGAGAGGCCTCTGAACTGTCGCGCATGGCGTAACCTGCGCTTCGTGGTTGCCATCAGCGACTGCCCAGCGGCGAGCCAGGCGCGATGTCCAGATTCAATTGCTTTAGGCTGCGCAACATCAGGTTCCTGGAGTCCCGGAGGACCAGCGTAGCCGGGTGTTGACGCTTTTGTTTGAAACGGTCCTCAACCACCTGACCCTCCTCCGCGATGATGGCTTGAGCCTTGCGCATCTCATCGAAAGCGGTCAAGGCATTCTCCAGCAGTAGACGGCCGGCGGAGTCGGAGACTTCGTACTCCTCTACGATGGCATTCCACCATCGTTTTGCTTCGGCGGAGAGGCGTTTAGGTGCCTTTGTCGAATTTGTCATAGTGTTTTACCCAGACATGCCTGAGGATGACGGCCTACGGGTCGCTGGTGAACGCCGCTGCATTTTGGAGGGGCCTACCCCGTATGCATTTGAGAAATAGGAAGTTAAGTGCCGTTTTGGCTCTTCTTAAACATCTCGGCGCGAACGATTGCATCGATCGCATCATCCCACGGTGTTGCCGGGTCTCGCTTGAGCTTCGCTGCTACCCGTTCTTTGAGATCCGTCGGGATCTCGAATTCCTCCGCATAGGCCTCGACGTCGCCAAGAGCCTCGCTGACGACCGTTTCGTACTGGTCTCTGGCAATAGCTCGCCGGAAAGCCTGCTTTAGGGTCGCATCATTGGGTATGACCTTCTGCACGTTGTGGTCGATGAGCTTCTCATTCAACCACTCCACAAACTGATCGTTGGTGAACGCATTCAGCTCCACGCGCTTCCCTTTGTACTTACCACCGCCGAGATGCTCACCACGCAGGAATTCAATCTCCTCCTGCATTGCACCGTTCCGCCTCAAGTTTTCGGTCGGGTCGCTCTTATGTTCGACGGACTCGCTCTGCAATTTGTATCGCTGGACGTCCGTCAACCGAAGCCCCAAATCGATGATCTGCGGCACGGTTGTGTATGTGTAACGTCGAGTATCTTGTGTAAGTGTGCCGACGATGCTGAATCCGCTCTTATCGAAATCGTGTAGGCACCCAACCATAACCTTCTGGGACAGGTTCTCGAGAAGTGTGCGCAGCGAAGTTGAGCCCATGCCTTTGGATGAACAGATAGCCATGTCATATCGCTCTCCGAATCTGGCCTGTCTTAATAGCTCCAGGAAGCCTTCCTTCTCGATATAGAGGATGGCGCCGAATCTGGCGCTGGGTCCCATAGTTGGAAAGCTGCGCGACAGCTCTGGTGCTTCCAATCTTTGATCCGCGGGACGATCATTCAAAGAAGCCATGTACTCCCGAACGCCGAGAGTGCCGATGCCAAATTCATATTCGGTGTGCGGTTCTAGCAGATGGCCGCGTGCGTCGTAGACGATGTCCCAGTCCGCCGTTTCCTCCGGATGCGCCTTCAAATAGTCCGGCAGGAGAGTCTGCGTGAAGTACACATCGTTGAGCGGCTTGCCGGTCATCTCCTCAATTTCCGGGCGACACGCATACATTACCTGGCGCGCTCGGGCACTAGGAAACGAGCCCCTGGCTTTTGCATACCCTTTGGGAATTGCAATCTCAGCGGCCTCCTTCACCGTGATGCGCCGCGTGCGTCCGCACGATAGTTCCTCTCGCCGCCTCTCGGCCTGCCGCCAATCACGCTCCTCGCTCTTCTTGATTGCGGCCCATTCCTTGGTGGTATCTATAACCGCCTTTCCGACTTCCGCCGCGAAGGGGAGACTTACACTACCTTTCCCCCGATCCTGGAAATTGAATCGCGGCGAGACAATGTGGAGCGCAATGCAAACGTCGTCCAGTTCCGGGTCGATCCAACGTTCCGCCAGCAGGGCCTCCAATCCATGAACAGCGCTGCCATCACTCAGTTCAAATCGGTTTGCACCCTGGATGGGGTCGTTCAGCGGAACGGCCCAATTCAGCCCGATGTGAGTCCCCTGAAGTAATGAGCCCTCCTCGGTCATGGCAAATGCGCACTCCACTATGTAGGGAAGCCCCGCGCTATCGATCCCCTTCACGCATTTGTACCGGAAACTCGAATCTCCTTCCCATCGCCGTAACTTGCTTCGGAAGTGGTGCTCCCCCAAGACTCCCAGCAGCTCGGGTTTCACGGGTGCTGAGGCCTGCAGCATCGCGTCAAGCACCCGTTTTATACGATCGCGGTCTAGCCTGTCCTGCGTTCCCACCAAATCGTGCAGATAGGCTCGTTCCATGCCGGCGCTCGAAACGACTCGCTTCTGTTTGACAGTGCTGGATAGGCCACGAAAATCCGCCACAAATTCCCGCAGGGTGCGTGGCTTCCGGCCGTCGGCGCGTTCGCTTGCAAGTTTGCAGGCAATCAGCTCTTCGGCTCGCTCCAGGTTGTACCAGTGCGGCGGAGTCGGGTCCGATGCCTTCCACTTACGCCAATCGGTGTTAGTTGCGGGAAACTCTTCCTGTTCCCCATTCTGCTGACAGAGGGAAAAGGTCGCATGTGGGTTGAACAGCGAGTAGTCGAAAACCAGTTTTTGTAAAAATCCGGGGTCACCGTCTGCCGCTTTGGAGCGAGCTGAATCCAGCCGAAGGCGAATCGCGGTTCCCTCGTTTCTTACAATTTGCTCTTGCCGATACTCAATGCGCGCCTTCCGTTTGATGTGGTCGGTGGAGACGGTAATCACATGCCGCAATCCGCAGGCTTCAATCTCGATGGTGGCCGGCGATTCGGGATTCATCACGTATGGGATGGCCAAGACGGTCTTGAGAGCGTTCCCCTGCGCTCCACGGGTGGGTGAGACGTAGGCGGATTTGCTGCTGGTTCGCGTGGAGAAATCCAGGATACTCTTCACCACCTCGGCTGGAAATCCGGCTCCATTGTCTTCGATCATCAGATCCGCGCCGTTGAAGGCTACATGGATTCTCGGTGCGCGGTCATTCTTCTCGCTCTCATCGAGGCCGTTGTCGATCAATTCCTTCGCGATCACGCCTGGGCACCAGAGGTCCCGCTCGTAGCCAGTCTGGGTGATCAGTTCTGACTCGGTGAAGTACTCCAACTCACGGGAGACGGAGAAGACCTCACGATCTAATTGATGCTTCGGGCCTTATGCGGCGGGGCTCGCCATAACCGATCTCGTGCGGCGGATGTCGGTATCCACCCGCGCCACCCGTTGCTCCACGGAGGTGCGCGTGTCGCTGTCCGAACGGAGGTAGCCGTCCATCTTGACGGTTTCGTCGACGGTGGTCGTTTCGTGCTTCATGCTGATGTTCCTTCCTTTCCTTCGGTGGGCAATACTTGCTCGCGTGCCTGCTGTTCATGGAGTTGCTGCACGGCGCTTTCAATGTCTGCTTTGGTGATGCGTTGTTCTTCGGGCACATTGATCAGCGGCACGTCCCGGACGTGCCGCCGGCCCGTGAGGTTCAGATCCTTCGCAACCGCTAGGTCGCAGACCGCATTCTCGATGCTTGGACTTGCCGAGACGGAGTGGCCAGCCGGCAAAGCAAGCGGTGCGGTTTCTTCCACCGGCGACTCCAGCGGGAAACCGTCTGGATACGCTTCGCAAATTCCGGACGAAAGATCTGCGCCATCGAGGGGATGATGCTTCTGACAGAAAACAATCCGCATCGTCCGCGATCCTGGCCACTGGCTGAAAAGTGAGCGCATGCGGCTCACGATCCAGCGGAGTTCCTGGGTGTCGTGGCACATGGAACGAAGGTCATCGACGAGCATGGCGCGCCCCTCGGTGGCCGCCGGGAAGAATTGGAGGTCAGACATGGCTCGCACGGCCTGTGCTGCCGCTTCTGCTGTGATTTGCGGTTCTACCTGACCGCGCGTTGGTGGCGCTTTTTTTTCAAGCGTCATTGCCTTCAGCGCCTGCCCGCGTGGACATGTGCATCGCGCCAGGCCCCTGTCAGTCATACGCCAGCGCCCTTCGTACGGCGTGCAGTGCTCACAAGGCTGCGGTAGTGTTCTATTTTCCATTTCTAAGTCCTTTTGCCATGTCGGCGATCTCCTGGGCCCCAGCGGAAACGTTTGGTGGCCGGCGCCCGTGTGTTGCCCATCCGCGAATAACGTTTGGGACAGTCGTTTTGAATAGCCCCGCCGACTTCTGGCCTGTAGCCTCACGGTGCGCGATGTCGACGGCGGCGGCGATGTCATCGTCCATCGGCGTCGGAATCTTTGGGTTCTTCACCGAGAGGTACGCCCGTATCGAGAGATCGACTACCTGCGCCGAGATGAGCCCATCGCCACTTTGAAAGTGGTGCGCGATGGCCCGTTCGGTCGCCGGATATTCGGAGCGAGCCGCACCGACGACGCTCGTCGTCGTAGGCCGTGGTTTTGGTGAAGGTAAAGGTTTTGGTGTAGGTAATGGTGGTGCGCTCGGATAATCAGTATGTGCGCACGGACCCGAGGAGCCGTGCGCTGACTCCAGTGCGCACGCAGTGTAGTACTCGTGCGCGGCATCTCGCTCCCGACCAGTCAACTTCGAAAGTTTGGGCGCACGGTTTCCGACGAAATGCAGCCTCGCGCGGGCGAGCCGCATGTGCACGGCGTCTTCGCAGTGATCCGCCCAGCCGTGGACAACGAGACGCTCGACCGGGTCGCGATCAACCCAACCCGAAGCAATGAGGGAATCCATCAGTCGCGCTTCGTCGCCGCGGTAGTCGATGGCGAGCGCGATGTCCTCATCGCTCAACTTCCCGATGTCCCCGCGGGGGGCCTCCCGAGCCGTGACGTGCCATAAACACTCCAACAGGCCGACCCCTTGGTAGAGCGGGATGTCGAGGCGCCGGAGGAGGCGCTTCATCTTGGTATGACCGACGGCTTCCCGCTTCATAGGACTTACGCCGTGCCCGCGACCTTGTGAGTGGTGTTCGTCCTGACCCACTCCTCCAAGCTTTCAACGGGGACCCGAACCGACCGATTGATGCGTACGACGGGCAGGACGCCGGTCTGCATCCAGCGATAAGCTAACGCTCGTGAAATGCCCAGGGCCTCAGCGACCTCTACGCCGCGCAAAAGCAGTGCCTTTTTCTTATCCATTTCTGGTTTCCCTCTCTGCGCCGGGGGGCGCTGGTTTGGCGGAAAGTACGGCTCCCCGCCATTCGGTTTGAACTGCCCAAGGGTTAACGTCCGGCTGCCGTTGCCAAGTTGCTTGGGTTCCGACCCTCGTATACCGTTCATCCCGCCGCGCAGGAGCTTATCCCCCTTGGCGTGCGCTCCGGCTCTAGCCCTCTGGTCCTGCCGTTCAGTTGTCAAAGAACCGTCTATAGTGATCACTCTAGACGCGTCATACTGCCAGGTGCTACATTTAAGATTGGAAAAACATTGGAAGGACGGAAGTGCCTCAAGCTAGCCGAGAAAGCTCGACTGAACTACCCATTCCCGATCGCGTCGAACTGGCTGATGGTCACCTCTTTGCCGACGCAACGGCCCCACACTGGCGCACTGCGAGGCCGGCCGCGTTCGATCAATTCACCGAACTAGATCCTCGCGATGATGATTCCATTTGTCGTTTTGCCCAAAAGTGGGGAACCATGGGCATATGTGTAGAACACGGTCTTCCCGTCAGCCATTCCCTAGTGGTAGGACGCGAGTTGCTCGGCGTGCGAGAGTGCTTCCCGCGAAGAATATCCAGACCCGATGGCGAGTTTTTCGCTGAGCCGCTATGGTTCTGGAAACGTGCTATCGAGAAGGCCGGGGCACTCCGTCGCATCGGCGCCGATATAAGCAGCAACGGCAAAGGCAAGCAAGAGGATTGGTTGTTGCTCTCCGACGGAATCGAGTTTAATGACGGAATGGGAAAGACCAAGGGCCGCAGGCGATGGGAGAGCCTCCCAATGGCGCGGATGATACTCGCGGGAAACGTGGAACAATGGCTCGATGTTGGCGGCGTGCGCCCATCCTTTTCCTGGGACACAGGACATCAACGGTGGGCCATGCGACAGTCGACGCCACGCGGCGGGCTCTGGCCATTGTTTGGTTACCTGGGGATTCGACTGATGACCGAAATCGCCGGCGGCCGTGTGGCGATATGCCCATACTGCCATCTGGAGTATTTCCCTCTGCGCCTGCCTGGTAGGAATCAGGATCACTGTTGTGGAAAAAAAGAGTGTAAGAGAGCTTATTTTACAAATTATAAGCGCGAACAGAAACGAAGGAGTGAATCGGAATGAACCAAAAGCGTCGCGGACGCGGTGAAGGCTCGATTTACCAGATGGCCGACGGCCGCTGGCGCGCAGCGATCTCAATTGGCAAAGATGCCAACGGGGAGCCAAGACGAAAGGTCTTTACGGCCTCGACCCGTCCCGAGGTGCGCGACCTGTTAACCGAAGCTCTGAACGATGATCGCCTTGGGCTGCTGGTGGCGCCGCAGAAGATAACCATGGCGCAGTTCTTGACGTGGTGGTTGAACGAAGTTGTGAAGACCTCGTCGCGCCCGAAGACTTTGAAGTTCTACGAATTCCAAAGCCGTATTCACCTGATCCCATGCCTTGGAAAGATCCGAGTACAAAAGCTGACACCACCGCAGGTGCAAGTGTTTCTCAACGAGAGACTGACGCAGCCGTCCAAACGCACTGGGCGTCCACTGTCTGCACGATCTGTGCGTCACATACACCGGACGCTCTGCACAGCCCTCAGTTCGGCCATGAAGTACGGCATCGTGGCACAAAATGTTGCGAAGCGCGTTGATCCGCCAATTGCGCCGAAGGCCACGAGCCACTATCTCAGTGTGGAACAAGCCAGGAAATTCCTGGGAGTAGCGGCGGCGGATCGACTGTACGCGCTCTTTGCCACGGTGCTGTCACTCGGCCTGCGACTGGGTGAGGGTCTCGGGATTGCATGGGAGGATGTCAATCTCACCACAGGCCGATTCAATATCCATCGGGCTCTCCAACGGATCGACAAGAAGTTGTACCCGGAGCAAGCCGGCTTGCAATTAGTCGAACCGAAAGGTGGGTATTCCGATCGGGTGGTTACGCTGCCAGCGATCGCCATTTCCGCCCTCCGGCATCACGAAGCGTTGCAACAAGAGGAGCGCCGATGGGCGGGTTCAAAGTGGAGCAATAAGTGGAATCTGGTGTTCACTACCAAAGCTGGCAAGCCTCTCGATGAGCGCAACGTCCTTCGCCGATTTCAGAACCTACTCGCCTTGGCCGAGATCCCAAAGATCCGTATCCACGACCTGAGGCACAGTGCTGTCGCAATCCTGATCGCACAGGGGGTCAACATCAAGGCGATCAGTGAACTCCTCGGCCACAGTTCCGTCGGGTTCACGCTCCAGGTCTATGGTCACCTGCTGGAAGAGACGAAAAGGGAAACCGCTGACAGGATGGATGCCGCTTTATCACCTGTTGCTACCAATGTTGCTACCAAAACCGGTTTTCAGCAGGTCAACTGAGATGTAACTGCTTTTATTTCTGGTGCGCCCGGAGAGATTCGAACTCCCGACCTACTGGTTCGAAGCCAGCCGCTCTATCCAACTGAGCTACGGGCGCACGCAAGACGATTTTACCAGAGCGTCGCCAGCTTGCTATCATGCGGCATCGCGGCCTGCCATGCGCCTATCCGATCGCTGTTTCGCTGTCACCGGACTCGCCTATCTCCCTCCATGGAGCGTCAACGCCGGCTTCGTGGCGGGGGACCACACCACGTTGATCGTCGACACCGGAGCTAACGCCCTGGCAGCAGCCACCATCCACGGGTATGCGTCCTCAGTCCGCGGCGGGAATGGCGTCATCGCTATCGACACTGAGCGGCATTTCGACCACATTGGCGGGAACGGCTATTTCCGGGAGCGTGGTGTCGATGTGTACGGCCATGCCTCCATCCATCGCACCGAGGACGAGTTTCGTGTGGAAATCGCCGAATTCAATGCCGCCATTCCGGATGTGGCTCGCCGTCGCCTCGGCGAGAGCGAGGTCTTCTACCGCGGGACCGTCCTGGCCAATCCCAACCGCCCTCTTCGCGACGGCACCACTTTGGACCTCGGCGGTTGTTCCGCGGAAATCATCCTGACCCCGGGCCACACGCCATCCAACCTGTCGGTGTATGTGCCGGACGACGGCGTGCTCTTCTGCGGAGACTGCCTGATCAATGGCTATGTGCCTAATCTCGATTGCGGGATGCAATCGGACTGGCAGGTGTGGCTGGAATCGCTGGATCGTCTCGGTCGGCTGGACCTGCATGCGGTCGTGCCGGGACATGGTCCGGTGGCCACGGGCGACGCGGTTCCGGTGTTAATCGACAACGTTCGGCGTGAGTTGGAGCGGGCCATTGCCACGGGAATCAGCCCGACGGCTGCCAGTAAATTTTGACGAAGCGCGACTCTTGTAACCTGCGTGTTACCCAATCGAGATGGCTCGGAGTTAGAATTCAGAGGGGTCCTATGAAATATCAAAGCCCGTTCCTGGTTACTGTTTATCTTTTTTTTGTATTTGCGGCATTCGGTCAGGGCCTGGTAACGGTAGCGGGCGGCGGTAGCGCCGGGCACTTTAGCAGCACCGCGAGCTTTATGCTGCCGCCGTTTCTGCCTCCAGCGGTGATGGGCGCACCCTATTCCGGCGAAGAAACGCATGAGCACATCCAGACCTTGAGCGATGGCACGCACATCACGCAACCAATGATGATGAACCGCACTATGTATCGCGACTCGTTCGGGCGGACGAGAGAGGAGCGGACCATGGGACCGCCGGCGCGGCGCGCGAACATGCCACCGCAGCCAATCATCGTTGAGATTACCGACCCTGCTGCCGGTGTCCACTACCTCTTGGACACAGAACACAAAGTCGCCCACCGCGTCACTGTGCAGGCGCAACCTGCCGGAGGCCGGACGGGAACTGCCGGGATACTACGCGCCGGACCCGTCTCGCCTTCGCCGTCCACCTCACCCAACGGTGTCATCCGCACCGCTAACCTCGGCCCGGAGGTCACCGTAGAAAAGCTGGGAACTCAGATAATCGAGGGCGTCGCGGCCGAAGGCGAGAGGAATACGACCACGATTCCGGAAGGCGAACAAGGCAATGACCGAGCCTTCCACGTCACGATGGAAACGTGGACTTCTCCCGACCTTAAGATAGTAGTGCTGCAAAAGAGCAGCGATCCGCGCTCCGGCGAGACTATCACGAAGATAACCAACCTCAGCCGTTTGGAGCCGGATCCGAGTCTGTTCCAACCACCGCCGGATTACACGATCGTCGATGAAACCGGGCAGTTTACGATTCACTACGACAATTGAGTACGTTCGCTTTTCTCAATGCGTATGATATGTGAATCAGGGTAAGTCCGAATATCCGGCGACTATGCGGAATAGTAACCCTCGTTTATCTTGTTTGACGATTGCGCCGGACTTAGAGTAGGGAGACTGGCGGGTTCATGGGTCTACACACTCTGGTAAAACCGTTTCTGGATGTCATCCGATGGACCGACGCGGATCCCGGCTCGCTGGCCTACCGCTATCCCATGGATGACCTGGAGATCCATAGCGGCACGCAGCTCACCGTGGGCAAGTCGCAGATCGCGGCCTTCGTGAGCGAGGGACGAATCGCCGATGTGTTTGACCCGGGGCTGTACACACTCAACGCACGGACATTGCCGCTGCTGATCCGGACCAGAAGCGCGGAGCAGGATTTCTCGCTGAAGAGCGACGTCTATTTCTTTTCCACGCGGATCCAGATCGATCAACGGTGGGGCACGGCCACGCCAGTTACGATTTACGACAAGGAATTGGGCCCGGTGCGAGTCCGTGTCTACGGAGTCTATTCTTACCGCATTACCGATCCGCGCGTGTTCTTCAATAAAGTGAGCGGCACGCGCGCGGTCTGCTCCGGCGAGGATGTGGAAGGCCAGCTACGCAACATCCTGGGGGGCCGGCTGTCGGAGGCGTTGTCGCCTACCGAAACCGCCTTTCCGGATCTAGCTGCGAACCTTGCGGAGCTGGCGCGGCGGGTGGCGGAGCGGTCGCGGCCGGCATTCGCGGCCTTGGGAATCGCACTCGATTCCCTGGTGATCGAAAGCCTCTCGGTGCCCGACGATTTAGAGAAGTTGTACCAGCCGTTAGCGGCCTGCGCGGCTTGCGCCAAGGCCATTCCACGCTCCGCGAAGTTTTGTCCGGAGTGCGGTAAGCCCCGGTACTGAGTTTCTACGCGCTCCTGCGAGCACGTCCTCGCGCCGTCAGCACGTACCCTGCGGCGCTGATCGCGATTACCGTCAGCAGGCCGACAATCTCGGCGCGGGATGCCAACACCATCAGAATGAACATGCCGGTAATGCCGGTTACCACCGCGGCTCGCAGCCAGCGGAAATTCAAGGGCTGGCCGGCCAGGGCCACTCCCCCACGCGCGAGCCACCACGCGGCGGCGCAACCCAGCATGTAAACTACCGTGACGGCGAGCGTGGACAGCACGGCAAGCTCGGCGAAGGTCCCCGTCAAAGCGAAGCCGATGGCCAGCGCAGCATAACACCCGATCGCGACGTGCGGGGTGTGTCTTTCCGGATGCACGCGTCCCAGCACGCCGGGCAGAAAGCCGTCGCGCGCGAAGGCGAACAGGACGCGGGGACTGCCCAAGAAATCGCTGCTTAGCCAGCCGAGCATCGACAATCCCGCGCCAAGCAGCATCACCACACGAAGGGTCGGGCTGATCCGCGCCATGGCATCCGCCAGGGGCACTGTCGAATGGCCCAGTGCAGGACCCAGGATGCCTTGCGCGACGACCTGAATCGCGATGTACACCAGCGTCACCGACACCATCGCGATTGCCAGGGCGCGTGGAATAGTAGAAGATGGGCGCGCGATTTCCCCGCTGGCGCTCAGGGGGACCTCCATGCCGGTGAGCGCGAACAGCGCGAGAATCACCGCGCGGCCGAGGCCGGCAGTGCTGGGATGAACCGCTGCCGCAAAGTTGGCGCCGTGGATGGCGCCGGCTCCGGCGATGATGAAAATCACGATGGGAATCAATTTCGCCGCGGTCAGCGCGTTGATGAGGCGCTCTCCTTGGGAGACGCCGGCGATATGGACGAGCGCCATGAAACCGATTATCCCGACAATCACCGCTGCACGCGCGATCCCCTGCCAGGGCGCCGGCAAGACGCTCACCGTAACGTCGCCGAGCGCGGCAGCGACACCTCCACAAGCAAGCACGTCGCTGAACCACAGCATGGTGCCGGCAACGTACCCGGTAAGCGGCCCAAATGCGGCTTGAATATAGCCGTAGGCCCCGCCGCTGGTGGGCATCCGGCTGCCGCCCTCGGCCCAGCAGATGGCGACTGATCCGATCGCGATCGCACAAATCAGAAAGGCTAACGGCGCATAGGGGCCGATGCTCCCCGCCAGCGCCGCAGGCACGGCGAAAATACCCGCGCCGATGACGACATTGACCAGGCTCGCGGTCAGGCCCCAGGTTCCTACGGTGCGCCTCAGCCCGACATCCCGGTTGCTTTCTTTCATGCGGGCACCAGTCGTGTTGGCGGGCGAACTCATCGGATGATTGTAACGCCCTCGTTTAGGTAACATCAGGAGCGTGGACCCTCTGCTCGCGTGGCGCAAAGAGTTTCCGATCCTGGAGCACACGACATACCTGATCAGCCATTCGCTGGGGGCTATGCCGCGCCGTGCCGCAGACGCGCTTCAACAGTTTGCCGAAACCTGGGCAACTCGCGGCATTCGCGCCTGGGAAGAAGGCTGGTGGGAAATGCCGGTGACCACCGGCGACCTCATCGGCTCCCTTATCGGAGCAGGCCCCGGCGAAGTGGTGATGCACCAGAATGTCTCCGTCTGCCAGTGGATAGTCACATCCTGTTTTCCCTGGAACGGTGCCCGCAACAAGATTGTCACCGACGGTTTGAACTTTCCTACCAACGAATACATCTATTATGGACTGGAGCGGCAGGGCGCTCACGTCTGCCGGGTCACATCGCCGGACGGCATGACGCTGCCGCTGGAGTTGATGCTTCGCGCTATCGACGAAGAGACGCGACTCGTCTCGGTTTCGCATGTCGCGTTCCGCAGTTCGTTCGTGCAGGACTTGGCCGCGATTACCCAGCGCGCACACGAGGTTGGGGCGCTGGTGATCGCCGACTTATACCAATCGGCTGGAATTCTGCCTCTGGATGTCCGCGCCTTGGGAGTCGATTTCGCTACCGGCGGCTCCGTCAAATGGTTGTGCGGAGGGCCAGGAGCGGGGTATTTGTATGTTCGACGCGATCTGCTGCCGCAACTCCAACCGGCTGCCACGGGCTGGATGGCGCATCGACAGCCCTTCGAATTCGAACCTGGCCCAATCGAGTTCGCGGAGGACGCCTTCCGTTTACTGAATGGAACGCCGAACATTCCCGCGCTTTACGCCGCGCGATCCGGGTACGAAATCGTCAATGAGATCGGGCTTGAGGCGATCCGCGCCAAATCCATTCGCCAGACCGGCCGTCTGATCGAGCTTGCGGACGAAGCCGGCTTTGACGTGCGGTCCTGCCGCGACGCGCATGCGCGCGGAGGCGTGGTTGTGATCGACGTGGCGAACGGGAAAGAAGTCACGCGCGAACTGGCGCGACGCGAGGTTCTGGTGGACTACCGGCCCAATGCGGGCATTCGCATAGCTCCCCACTTCTACACCGCCGAGGAAGAAATCGACCGGGTCATCCGCGAGATACGATCGATTGTAGCGGCCTGCCGGGTGTAACAGGCGTCTTTTTCGACAAAAATCTTCGTCACAAAACCGGGTCCACCAACGTTATAGATAGTGTGCAGCCCGAGGAATTGGCATTGAGCCCGGCGCGGGCGTTTGCGACGGCGGATTGGTTCGAGGCGCTGTTCCGCGACCACTACCCGCGCATGGTCAGTCTCCTCACGCACCTGACCGGTGATCGCGGGCAGGCTGAGGAGATCGCCGCCGACGCATTTTCCAAGCTCGCGCGGCGATCCGCGCTCCTGGCCAGCCGCGAGGACGTGGCGGCGTGGGTGTATCGCGTGGCTACCAATGCAGGCCTGGACGCGCTACGAGCCAACTCGCACCGTCGCAGAAGGGAAGGGGCGGCCGGCGCGGAGCGGCTGCGCGTGGGTGCGGAGCCGGGCGCTCTGGAGGAGCTGATGCGTGAGGAGCGCGCAGCGCGGGTGCGGGCTGTGCTGGCCACGTTGAAGCCGCGCGACGCGCAGCTTCTGTTGTTGCGGAACGGCGGGATGGCTTACCGCGAGATTGCACGAACTCTGGGCGTGCAGCCGTCGTCCGTGGGCACGCTGTTGGCTCGCGCGGAACGGGAATTCGAGCGCAAATACCGCGCCCGGCATGGAGATGACTTATGATGCAGTGTTGGCACGCAGGCGAGCTGAGGGCGTATCTGGATAATGAACTGCCCGCAGGAGACATAGAACAGCTGGCGGCTCACTTACAGGAGTGCGTGGCGTGCAATGAGCTGTGTGCGGAGCTGCGGCGGAGATCCGAGTGGGTGGCGGCTCGGCTGGGCGCACTTCCCGTGCAGGAACCGGTGTCGCAGATGCCGCGGGCGCCGCACCGCTCGCCGGCAGTGGGGCGCTGGGCAGGAGTTGCGCTGGCATTGGCGGCTTCCCTGGTGCTGGCGTTCGTGCTGCATCCCAGGGGAGAGGAAAAGCAAGTGGTGGTATCGCCGGCTTCTCAAACACCTTCGCCCGCCGCTCCCGCCGCCCAGCCACCCATGACGGTGAAGCCTGCAATCATTCGGCGCATAGTGCCGCGCAAGAAAGCGGCGGAGCCGAAACCACAGCCGCAACGGGAGTATTTCCTGGCATTGGATGATGATCCGGTCGAGGCAGGCGTCGTAGTTCGTGTGGAGCTAGATAACGGCCGCGTTCCGGCTGACGTGATTGTGGGAACGGATGGACGCGCTCATGCCATCCGTCTGGTTAGTAGTGTCACAGGAGAGAGGTAAGAAACGTGATTTGCCGAATCGTAGGACTACTTTCGATGATGACGCTGGCCTTGGTGGCGCAGGACGGCATCGATACGGTCGTAGCGCCGTTGCCTGGCACGATTGACACAGAGGCGGTGCAGCTAAAACAGAAACTGCGCCAAGTAGTATCGCGAGCGACAGTGATGGGTGTGAGGAGCGCCGTGATGGGACCGACCGTGAAGGGCGCTCCCTACTCGGCGATCGAAGTCGTGGAGAACATGCAAGCGCTGACCGACGGCACTCACATCGATCGCAAGACGCAAACCAACGTCTATCGCGATAGCGAGGGACGGATGCGCCGCGAGACTCCCGACCAGGTGACGATCTGGGATCCCGTCGCGGGAGCGAGTTACATTCTCGATCCGAAGACTCAGACGGCCCACAAGATGACTGTGGGTTCGTACGTGGGACCTGCGGGTGGCAACATTAGCTTCTCGAGCGGCGGCGGCGGTGACGTTGCTTATGTCACCAGGGGAACGTTCAGCGCCAGCGGCGGCACTCCGCTTCCGCCGCCTCCCCTGCCGGATTTCGGGGCGGGACCGAACATGGTGGTCATGACCCGAGACGTTCAGAGGTTTGCAGACAAGAGCGAATCACTCGGGAATCAGACGATCGACGGAGTGAACGCCACCGGCACCCGCATGACTTCCACCATTGAAGCCGGAGCGATTGGGAACGATCGCCCTATCCAGATTGTTTCCGAAAGCTGGTACTCGCCGGAGTTGCAGACCATGGTGAAGAGCAGCCATAACGATCCGCGCATGAGTCAAGATACTTTCGAGCTCACGAACGTAAGCCGCACGGAGCCTGGCGCGTACTTGTTCCAGGTGCCGGCGGGATATCAGATCGCGGGTCCGAAATAGGGCCGAACCTTATCCGATGCCCAAGTCGTCGATGCGCTCCAGCGGAGTGCCGCACTGGCGACAGATGAGTGCGTGGCAGTCACCACAGACCAGCGGATCAGGAATCGGCCGCGCACAGGCGGCACAATAGAACTCGATGGCGACAGGCTCCGGTTCGGGCATATCGCCATTATCGTTCCTAACTGAGCAGGGAGATTAAACCACTGCGTCTCGGCAGACGCAGTGGTTCCTAAAATGACACGCCGTGGTAGGTCTTACTGGGCGGCCGGGCCGCTGGAGGCGCTGCCGAATTGCAGCTTAGTTGTGGTCCCACCGAGGTCAATTTCTTTGATGGAGTTTTGACCGTTGTTCTGCGTGGTGTCGACCGTGGTTACCTGGAACTTCTTGTCGCTGGTCGCTACGGTAGCGTCAGCCTCGGTCGTCTTGCCCGTGGCCGAATCCTTGAAGCGAACCTTCGATCCGTCTACGACCACGGTGTAGTTACCAGCCTTAAGGTCGACACTTCCGGCTTTGGCGGCTTGGGGAAGCCGGACATCATAACTTTTGGCGCCTGCAACGGAGAGACCCAAAACGGTAAACGCAACGAGTGATCTTAGAATCATTTGTAGTAAGTGGCTCCTAACTGAGATTGTTGTTACGACTATCTGATGATTATCGTAGCAGGCAAGTTACGGGATTTGAAGAAAATGGCTCCAAAAGGCTAGCCGGATGTTATCACTAAGGTTAATAACTCCTTAACATACCTGTCACTTAGCGTACATGCGAATCACGCGCTCAATGGCGCGTCGGCACACGGCGCAGAAGCCGCCTTCATCGCGAGTGAACATAATGCAATCCTGCTGCGGCCGGTAGTAACCGCGCGATTCGTAAAGCGCGCCTTCGAATGCGCCCACCTTGCCGGCGCTTGGGCCCGAGCCTAGCAGAGCGGTATCCCGCTTGCGCTCATCGCGGAACAGCGCTTCCATCTCTTCCTCGGGACGGTGTTGGGCGCGAATCTCGCGGCGGCGCTTCTGAATCTCCTGCTCCATTTGTTCGAATTCAGTCTTGGGCCAGAGGCTTGGCAATTGGATGCCGGCGGTCAGCAGATCCTTCCATTTGGAAGCGTGCGGATCGGCCGTGGCATTCGGCTCCCAAGGTTCCACCCGCTCGGCGGCGCTGTTATAAGCCACGTCAGAGGTGTAGTATTCGTCAGCAAGTCCCGCAAAATGATGGCCGAATTCATGCACGAACACATAGGGGGTGAAGGCATTGTCGGCAGCCACGGTGGCGTAGAGGTTGAAAATACCGCCGCCGCCATACTTGCGCCCATTGACCACGATCTCGATGAATTCGTAAGGAGCGGCAGAAGCGATTTCGCGGAGACGTTTGTTATCAAACGTTAGCACGTAGCGTTCGGAACCGAACGCATCGTAGGCGGCGCGCAGCGGCGAGCGGCGATAGATCCCGTCAGAGGGGCGCGCAACACCGCTCTCTTCCGCGGGCGTATCGATGGCCCATACGTTGAAATCGCGCCGGTGCTCGCGAAACGGAGCTACGGCGAAGAGAAGCTCGGCAGTGCGGCGCGCGTCGCGATGCCACTTGTTCATTTCCGCGGCGGTGTAGCCGTCACCGAGCAGCAGCAGGTCGACCTTATTCTGCGGCGTGCCGTTTTCGATGACCGGCCAAACGTGAAGCTTAGGCGGGGCGGCGCGTTCGATGGTCGGGTCCGCCGGGTCGATACTGGCGGACCAAACGTCGCGGAATTCGTTGCGCGGACCGCGCTTGCGGATGACCACGTCGATGGGCTTATCGGGCGCAGGGAAGCGTACGCTTTCGTGGAAGGCGCGGGTCTGTTGCTTGGCTTCGTCTGTGGACTGCCACTCGCCGAAGATGGTGGCATAGCCTCGCGAGTACATCACGGCGTGAGAGGCGCGGTCGATAATCTGGAACTGATAGGCTCCGAGATCGGTGTCGTCGATCCAGCGGTCAAGCGGCCCCGGCCAGGCGGATTCGAGAACCACCGTGTCGCGGGCGAAGCGCTCGTCGGTGGCTGTCCCGGTGTGGACGTAGTCGAGCCGCATAGTGCGCGGTTGGGCGAGTGCGAGAGACGCGGCGGCCAGCAGGATCGTCATAAAACGCATAAAGGGCGCGCGCCCTACGGGTGCTTGGTTCATAGGAGCTTCGGTAACAGTTCGCCCGCCGGATCGTGAAAGGAAAAATCGACCGTGTCGGAAAAGGCCGTGGCTTCAGGGTTGACCTCGATCACGGTGGCTCCGCTCTGCTTGGCAAACGGAACCAGTCCGGCCGCCGGATAGACCACGGCGGATGTTCCAATCACCAAAAAGACCTGTGAGGACGCAACGGCGTGCTCCGCTTCCTTCATGATGCCTTCCGGTAGCGACTCGCCGAACCACACTACCCCGGGGCGCGCCAGCCCGCCGCATCCGCAGTGCGGCGGCAATTTGGGAAGGGGAGCACGCCGATCCGGCCAGTTAGACCCACATTCGGTGCAGCGCAGCCGCCAGATATCGCCGTGGAGTTTGAGGGTCCGTCCGCTGCCGGCGACATCGTGCAGGCCATCCACATTTTGCGTGATGAGCGTGAAGCGCGGTTTGGAAATCTCGATCTTGACCAGCGCGTGGTGCGCCGGGTTGGGCGCCGCTTTGGCGATCGTCTCACGCCGCCAGTTGTACCATTCCCAAACCAGGCGCGGATCACGCGCGAAGGCTTCGGGCGTGGCGAGATCCTCGGCGCGATAGTTGTTCCATACACCGCCGGCGCCGCGGAAGGTGGGAATTCCGCTTTCCGCGGAGATGCCCGCGCCCGTCAAGACCGCGACGGAGTGGGCACGGGTGAGACACTCGCGAGCTTGATGGAGGTCGGCCAATCGAGAGTCCGTCAGCTTTCTGTCACGATGGGGAACAGCTCTTGCGCGTCTTGTGCCTCCGGCGCGTCGATATCGAGGAAGCGAGGGTCGAGCAGTCGCTTGGTATCCACATTGCCCATGGCAGAGAGGATGTTTTCTTTCAGATGCGGATGCTCCTTTTCCAATTCGGTGAAGATGTCGCGCAGCGCCCGCCGTACGGTGCCGGTCTTTTGCGAGCAGCCACACGGCACCACGGGAACGCCAAGGGTCTCAGCGTAAGCACGCGTGATGTCCTCAGTGACGAACACCAGGGGGCGGATCAGGCGGAATTCCCGGTCGCGCGAAGTGGTCACCGGCGGCAGCGCGCTCAGCCTGCCGGTGAACATCGTGTTGCGCAGGAGAGACTCGCAAAAATCGTCCGCGGTATGACCGAACGCGATCACGTTGGCGCCGAGGCCGCGCGCAATCTCGTAGACCGCGCGACGGCGGTAGCGGCTGCAGAGATCGCAGCCATGATCCGGCTGGTCTTCGAGCAGGCGCAACGAAGGCGCATCGCGTTGGTAGGTCCACGCCACCCCGCGCCGCTTCAGGTATTCACCGAGGGGTTCGATGGGGCGCAGAAACTTGCCTTGCTCGACAGTGAAGGCGCACACGGAAAAATCGACGGGCGCGCGTTCGGCGAGCAGGAGCAGGGCCTCTAGCATGGTGACGGAGTCTTTGCCGCCGGATAGGGCGACGGCCACACGGTCGCCATCGCGAATCATTTTGAAGCGGTGGATGGCTTCCCCTACTTTGCGGAGCAGTGTCTTTTCGAGTTCCACTGTCTTTGATTATAAGTGGCGCTGGCGGTCTTGCTGCGGGCACCTCGGACTGGCGGTCCGCGGAGAAGACCGAAGCGACAATCGCCGCACCCCCGGGGCCGAATCCGGCGACCCATGCATAACCAATAGGCTTGTTCTCAGGCCCAATCACCCGCCCCAATGAATTCCCGGCAGGGCCTTGGCCCTTGAACATTCCCAGCAGCGAGCTAGGATCAGCGACCTTTTCATCGGTCAGGAAATAGTGCTGTGTTGTGTGGGGCGGGCTTCAGCCTGCGGCGGACTTTAAAGTCCGCCATCCGAACCAGCGGGACTGAAGTCCCGCGCAGGCTTAAAGCCCGCCCCACAAGAACCTTTTCACTGCGCCGTTACGGTAACAGCGTACGCACGTCACCGGTGTGATCCGGGCGGGCTGAATTCTCTGCGATGGTAAGCGCTCTCCTAAAGATCGATTCGGCGGCGCCAGACTGATGATTCGCAAGATACATGTTGGCAAGGTTATTAAGCATCGGAATCAGATTCGGATCCGCAGCACCGTGATCTTTCTCGGACAACTCAATGGCTCGCTCAAACATGTGTGCGGCAAGAGTGTACTTCTTCTTATGGGAATAGAGAAAGCCCAGATTGTTAAATAGGATTGCTTTGTCGGGTGAATCCGGCGATGCTTCGATGATTCGCAAGGCGCGGCGTAAAAGCCGTTCAGCCTGACTAAAATCGCCATCGCTCGCATAAAGAAGGCCGAGGTCGCTCAAGCTGTGCGCTACCTCCGGATGATTCGGTCCGAACACTTTCTCCCGTACCGTCAAGGCCCGAGCGCAGAGCGGCCTTGCGTCGATCTCTTTACTCATGTGGCTAGAGGCGTCGCAGAGATTCCCCAGGGTCGTCGCGGTTGCGGGATCTTCCCGGCCGAGTGCCTTTTCCACCAAGGGAAGAGAACGTTCGTAAAGTCGTCTGGCCTCGTCGTACCGGCCTTGAGTCATCGATAGCTCCGCCTGGTGGTTTAGAGTCTTGGCGAGAGTCAGGTCGTCAGCTCGCGCGGTACTACCGGTTAAGAAAGCTGTGCTCACAATCAGGGAAACTCCGAGCGCTGTCACCATATGACCTCCAAAGATCAGTTTTGAGCCAGCGTGTGAGTTTGGTCCACGCAAATCGGCGCAGCGCGGATCATGAGGAATGAGCGAAGAAGATCGATGCAGTTGCGCTTACGCGCAGAGGTCCGCGCTCACCGGTAATTTTCTGCGTTCGCTTTACTGCACACGTCGGCGAACGGGGGTTACGCTATCCTTGGTGGGAAGGATGCTCCGTTTGCATGCCGGAGGTCGCTGGAATTGATCCCTATCTCGCAGCCAATCTGATCGGGTACACCGCAGGACTGGTCATCTCGATTCTGCTTCTGGTTCTGACACTGCGAGCCGCCAGGATCCCGGGGACCCGTGCACCCAATCTGCTGGCCGCGGTCTGTTCCATTAGTTGGAACCTGGGAGGATTGGGCGCTTGCATCCAGAATCCGCTGGGCATACAAACCGAGCCGGGCACTCCTTGCATGGCCATGGCCATCCAGTTTACGGGTGCTGCCATTTGGCCGATTGCCATACTGGTTATCTGGCGCCGCCTGGCCGTGGAGCGCTGGCAATGCAACTGTTGGCGGTTTCTGCAAGCTCTGGCGTTTCTCCATGCTGCCGTGATCATGACGGGCTTCTGGGCGGCGGTTGCCAGCAGGCCCATTCTTCCGCTCGAGACCTTGAAAGAGTGGACGGCCTACGGCGCGGCCATTCTCCTGGGCTCCGGAGCGATCATGCTGTTGAGAGGGCGCTCGGCCTCTCGAACTCTTTGGCTTTCTTCTCTGGTGGTGCTCCTCGGCCTGCTGATTACGACACTGTCGGTGATCATTCACACCAACATCCCCCTGCGGGACCCGGTGCGAGGTGTACTGATGGTGTCCAGCCAGCAGTCAGTGCTCCTCATCATCCTCGGAACTTTCTTTCTCTTTGCGCGATTTCGCTTCGCCGATCTGTTCATCCGGTACAGCCTGCGGATTGTTCTAGCCAGTGCTTCGGCGGTCGCCTTCGTCTTCCTTATGAATGCTCCGTTCTTTGTCCGCGTAGCCGGCCAGACGGAGTTTCCCGGTGCCTTCCGGTTGTTCGGGTCAACCATCTTAGTCACTGGGTTACTCCTCTGTTTCGCTCCGCTGGACAGAAGCATCGGAAGGCTCGTGACTCGGTGGATCTTTCAAGCTCCTGACTATCGCAATGCAGCTCGTGAGCTGGGCGACGAACTCCAGCGCTTGTATGTGGAATCCGAGATGACGGAGAAGGTAGAGACGTCTGTACGGAGTACGCTGGTGTTAGAGGGCGCTCACGTAATCGCCGTTAGCAGGCTGCCGGAGTCACTTTGGCCCGCCGAAACCCACTCAGGGGAAGTCACAGAACTGGAACCAGGGAATCCGCTGGGTTCTTTGCTTGCCCTTCCGGAAGTCGAGCTACTAGTCCCCGTGCGCGTTGGTGGAAGAGTCATCTCAGTTCTGGCCATCTCACCCGGCGCGGCACGGCGCACACTGCTCAGTCAGGAATTGAATTATCTGCGCAATGTAGCGGTGCAGTTAGGCGGTCGGCTCGATTTATTGCGGCTGGAACACGAGATGGCGGAGCGTCAGAATCGCGAGGCGCTGCTGCTTCAACAAGTGACGGAAGCGGAACTCCGCGCACTCCGCGCGCAGATCAATCCTCATTTTCTTTTCAATTCCCTGAACACCATCGCGAACCTGATCGTGACCAACCCAGAGCGCGCAGAAACCATGACTCTGCGTCTGGCCAAAGTGTTTCGCTATGTTCTTGCTCAGTCGTCGCGGCCTCTCATTCCGATTCGAGAAGAAATTGAATTTGTGCGCGCGTACCTCGAAATCGAGGAAGCTCGCTTCGGTAGCCGTTTGCAGGTGGAAATCGACATTTCCGCGGAAGTGGCGCTCGACCATGTCCCTTCGCTCATCCTGCAACCAGTCGTCGAAAATGCGCTGAAGCACGGCTTGTCTCCAAAGCCAGGTCCCGGACGCTTGTGGATCTTGGCGAAACTGCAAGGCGATCAGGTATGCCTCAAGGTCGAAGACGATGGTGTCGGTCCTGGTTCCGCTAGTCTTCGCGCGAAGAACGGCAATGGCGCTCATACCGAGGGCGTCGGCTTAACCAATATCGCGCAGCGACTCACGACACTTTACCAGGATCGGGCCCAAGTCACTTTGGAACGGAGAGATCCGGTCGGCACGTCAGTGACTCTCCTGATGCCCCGTGATTTCGGACGGAACGGCGATGCGAAGCCTCATAGTTGACGACGAAGCCGACGCACGAACCCGGCTTGCCCGGTTATTGAAGGACCATCCGGAAATCGTCATCGCCGGAGAGGCGGAAGATGGGCTCGAAGCACTGGAGAAGATCGAGAAGCTGCAGCCGGACCTCCTTTTCCTGGACATCGAGATGCCCGGGCTCACCGGCTTTGAATTGCTGCAATCGGTTCCCGCGAAAGTTCCTATGCCGCTGGTGATCTTCGTGACTGGATACGACCAGCACGCCCTGGCCGCATTCGAAGCGAATGCTCTTGCCTACCTGCTCAAACCCGTCGAACGAGACCGCTTGGCGCAGGCGGTGACGCGCGCTCGCCAACTCTACGCGTTCGACGATGACAAAAAAGCGGAGCAGAAGAACATCCTGCGTGTAGCCCGCGAGGCGCCCAAAGTACTTCGTCGGCTAGTGTGTCGCGCGCGCGACCGCCTGGTGCTGCTGCCCGTGGAGCAGATTCTCTGGTTTCAAGTAGAAAGCGGCATTGTGAAAGCCAAGAGTGCCAGTGAGTTGTTCTGGGTGAATTTTCAACTGGCCGACCTGGAGGCTACCTTGCCCCAAGACCTCTTCTTTCGCGCCCGTCGCGACGTACTTGTGAATCTGGCGCGGATCAAGGAGATCAGACCCTATTTCAAGAGTGGGTTCCTGTTAGTCATGTCCGATCCGGCCGCCACCGAGTTTGTGGTCAGCGAACGTCAGGTCCGCCCTTTCCGGCAGCGTATGCCCGGTCTGTGAGAAATTAGAGCGATATGACTAGAGCACAGTTGCGTCACATCCTTCCGAGGCTTGCTCTCTCGGCACTGTCGTTGACGGGCAGTGTCAGTGCTCAGGCGCCTGCCACAAGGTTGAACCCGGCGGTGACCGAAATGGTAGACGCGATCTCGCAAGAACGGATCGCGGCCAATCTCAAGAAGCTGGAAAGTTTTGGAACCCGCTACGTGCTCTCTACGCAAGACGATCCCTCCCATGGGATTGGCGCGGCCAAGAGATGGATTCATGATGAGTTGCAGGCCTATGGCTCGCGTATGGAAGTCAGCTATCAGAATTTTGTCGTCAAGAAGGGAGCGAGGCAGGGTCAAATTATACGGGATGTCGAGCTGTCGAATGTCATCGCGGTGCTTCCGGGCACCATCCATAAGGACCACTATGTCCTGGTGACCGGGCACTATGACTCGCTGGCGGTGATTCGGAAACCATACACCGGAGAGGAGCAGCGTGTCGCAGAGGCGGTCCGGAGAGGCATTGATGAGAACGAAGAACGAAAGTTCCTGAAGATACTTCCCCCTGAGGATACCCTCGGTCCAATGGATTTCGAGGCTACTGCCGCGCAGCCAATAGCCCCGGGTGTGACCGATGACGCCAGCGGCACCGCGGCTGTGATGGAATTGGCGCGCGTGATGAGCGGGTATCGGTTCGACAAAACCATCGTCTTCATCGCCTTCGCCGGTGAAGAGGTCGGATTGAGCGGTAGTCAAGCATATGCCACCATGGCGAAACAGAAGGGCACGCAGATTGAAGCCGTGTTGAACAACGACATCATCGGTAGCGAGGTGGCGGGGAACGGACGGTCTGCGTCCAATGTGTTGCGTGTCTTCGCGGCGGGTCCAGAGGACTCACCCTCGCGCGAGCTGGGGCGGTATATGCAGCAGGTGGCGCAACGGTACGTTCCGTCGATGCAGGTGGAGCTGGTATTTCGCGGCGATCGTTTTTTGCGCGGAGGAGACCACACGCCCTTCGTGAATCAGGGATACGCGGCCCTGCGGTTGACAACCCCGAGTGAGCACTACGCGAATCAGCACTCCATATCCGACACCTTCGCCAACACATCCGTACCGTACACCACGCGCGTGGTTCGCATGAATGCAGCGGTTCTGGCCAGCCTGGCGTTAGCACCGGCTCCGCCCGTTCTGAACTGGACATGGTCCTCGGGACCGAACAAGGGCGGGCACGTGCCGCTGCTGACGCGCGGCAAATCGGGATATGACGCGGTTCTTCACTGGTATCCGAATACAGAAGAGGACTTGGCGGGTTATGCCGTGACAATGCGGTCGACCACTTCGCCGGTATGGGAGCGTGAGACGTGGGTGGGCAATGTCACCAGCTTCACCATGCCGGATGTGTCGATCGATGACGTGGTGATTGGAGTGAAGGCGTTGGACAAGGACGGCAATCAGAGTGTGGTGTCTCCGTATATGGAACCGGTTCTTCCCTCACAGATCACGCCGGCTACCGCTCAGTAGGCAGTAAAAGCACAGATCCCGTTTCGTAGAAAGGTTATACTGGTTCGGCCCGAAGGAGGGCGCCAGATATGTCGTTTCTTGCGTGGATCGTACTGGGTCTGGTCGCGGGGTTCATCGGAAGCAAGATCGTGAATAAACGAGGCGAAGGCCTTCTCTTGGACATCTTTCTGGGAGTAGTGGGCGCCATCGTCGGCGGATGGCTCGTGAGCTTTTTCGGAGGCGCCGGCGTCACCGGCCTGAATCTCTACAGCCTCGTGGTCTCAGTAGTCGGCGCAATCGTGGTGCTAGTGGTATTTCACGCGATTCGCAGAACGGTTTAACCTCTTACGGACGGAACGCATCTTGCAGCCACTCGATCTGCGGCGGCTTGCTCAGAATGATGCCGACGATATCGAACCGGACTTGCGTCCACTCCACTCCGGCGCGCCGCGCATAATCGCGTCCGGCGTGTGCAAGGTAGCGCTGCTTCTCGCCGTCCACCGCGCGATCGGGCGTGCCGAACTCAGCGCTCGCCCGGGCCTTGACTTCCACAAAAACCAGCGTGCCCCGGTGCCAGGCGACAATATCGATTTCGCCGCCGCCCGAATTCGGCCGGTACCGTCGCGCAACGATGGTGCAGCCGTGCCGTCGCAGGTAGCGGTGCGCTATGTCCTCGCCCACGCGGCCGTGGTCCTCCGCGATACGCCGTCGCCGTAGCGCGTCGGCAGCGCGGTACAACTGCCCCATCATTTCAGCACTTCGAATTCAAACCCCATCGCCTTACCCCGAACCACATAGCAGAGGTAATGCTCCCAGAAGCGGCGGTAACGGGGAAAGTGATTGACCAGCCATTCGAATCCGAGCCATCTCCAGAAGGCCAGTAGCTTCACACGCACGGAAATCTCGCGCAATTTTGCCTGGGAGTAGTAGCCGAAGCCGCCGTGGTCTTCGCCGAAGTAACGGAAGCTGAAACTGTTCAGGTGGCTTTTGTGAGTGGGATCGCAGAAAGAGCTGAAGTCCGTATAGTGCGGTGTTTCAATCCGTACCGTGCCGCCGCCGCGCACCAGGCGATGGAACTCCTCCATGGTGCGGATCACATCGCTGACGTGCTCGATCACATGTATGGCGGTGAGCCGATCGAAGCAGCCGTCGGCAAACGGGTACGGAAACCGGTCGAGATCCACCAGAACGTCGGCCCTGCTGGCGGGATTCCGATCGATTCCGATGGAACCGGGCTGCTTGTGAATCCCGCAGCCGACGTCGAGCGTTCTCATCCGTGTTGGCTCGCCTCTGTCAAACACTCGGCCAAAGTTTCCAGCGCGAAATCGCACTGGTCGCGCGTGATCACCAGCGGCGGACTCAGCCGCAGCGTACTGTCGCCGGCGCCGAGCACCAGCAGGCCGCGTTCAAACGCGCGCTGCTCCACGTGGTCGCGTAGCTCGGGCGCTTTTTCCTTAGTCGCCTGATCGCGCACCAGTTCGATTCCGATCATCAGCCCCAGGCCGCGCACCTCTCCCACAATCGGGAAGCGCGCCGGCCAATCCCGCATGCGATCCATAAGGTAGGCGCCAATTCGGGCTGCATTCTCCACCAGTTCTTCCTCCAGCAGCGCGATGGTGGTGAGCGCCGCCGCACAGGCCACGGGGTTGCCCCCGAAAGTGGAAGCGTGCGCTCCCGGCGGCCACGTCATCAAATCTTTACGCGCGACCGTCGCGCCCAGCGGCAAGCCGCTGGCAATGCCTTTCGCCACGGCGAAGATATCCGGAACAACATCGAAATGATTAGCCGCCCACATCTTGCCGGTGCGGCCCATGCCAGACTGCACTTCGTCGAGAATCAGCAGAATACCATTTTGTTCGGCCACGCGCGCCAGTTCGTCAAAGAACTTCTTCGGCGGAACGATGTAGCCGCCCTCCCCTTGTACCGGCTCCACCACGATCGCAGCGGTCTCTTCCGCCGGCGCGATGGTCTTGAGCAGCGTCTTCTCAATGTGCTCGACGCACTCCACCGCGCATGTGTCCGGCTGCTTCCCCACCGGGCAGCGGTAGCAGTAAGGATAGGGAGCATGCACCACGCCCGGCACCAGCGGACCGAAGCCCCGGCGCTGCACGGCCTTGCGCGCCGTAAGCGAGAGCGCGCCCATGGTGCGCCCGTGGAAGCTGCCGAAGAACGCGATGATTTTGTCGCGGCCGGTGGAGTAGCGCGCCAGCTTGATCGCGCCCTCGATGGCCTCGGCCCCGGAGTTGCCAAAGGACACCCGGCGCGGCCCGTCTCCCGGCGCAATTTCCGAAAGCTTCTCCGCCAGCTCTATCATCCCTTCGTAGTAGAAGTCCGTGCACGACATGTGTATCAGGCGCGCCGCCTGGCGCTGCACCGCTTCTACCACCCGCGGATGACAGTGCCCCGTGGCCACCACTGCGATACCGGCGTTGAAGTCGAGAAAACGATTGCCATCGGGGTCCTCGACCATCGCGCCTTCCCCGCGATCAGCCACCATCGGGTAGCTGCGGGTGTACGAGGGCGACACGAACTCATGATCGCGCTCGATGATCGCCTGAGCGCGCGACCCCGGCAATGGACCGATAATGCGGGGAAGATCCGGACGAACCTGTTCTTGCACCATGGGAATTCTCCTGCTTGACTTGGCTACGGTTGAAAGACTTATCCGATAAACGGATGCCGCCGGAGAGCGGACAGGTTAGTCGGAGCCGAAGAGCGCCGGCCGGGACGTGGAGGGAGTGTACTCCATATCTCTATGGTATCGCGCGGCCACACCACTCGAGAATGGGACGGGTACCTTGAGGGTACTAGTGGCGCAGTCGGGTCTTCTCCCGCTTCCGTTAGTGAACTTCGGTCGGCGGAGGTGGAGGCGGCGCACCAAAACCGCGCGGCGGCGCGACCGGCTCGGGCATCGGAGTCTTGCCATCCAGCTGGAAGACGAAGAGAAGCGGCGGGCCGTGGATTTTGGCATCGTTCGGACCGACTACCGTGGCCGGCCGGCCGAGCCCTCCCATCAACGCGACATATTGTTTGCCATCCACCTGGTAAGTAATGGGCGGCGCGATGCCGGTTCGCCCGAGCTGCAGTTCAAACAGCTTCTCGCCCTTATCGGCGCTGTAGGCCAGCAGCCGTCCATCATTGGTGGCTTGGAACACCAGGTTGCCGGCTGTAGCGACCGTGCCGCCTCCAATGCCGCCGCCGCCCGGAGTGCGCCAAACCAGTTTCTGGTTCACGGGATCCCACGCTTCCAGCACGCCACGATTGGTTCCCAGAGGCTCAGGCCCGATCATGGGCATCGAATTGGGGCGAGGCGTAGGGAAGCTGCGCGACAATCCGGTGTGGCCGGTCTGCGCGGCGATTACTTCGTCACCTGCCGCGAAGGTCCAGCTTGCGTAGGTAGTGGGGATGTACACAAGGCCGGTTAATGGGCTGAACGACATGGGCGACCAGTTGTGCGCGCCGCCCGCGGTGGGATAGATAGTCACCGGGTCCTTATCGTAGAACGCTTCCGGGTTGATCAAGGGCCGGCCGGTTTCGTTGAAGCCGCGAGCCCAATTGACCTGCGCGAACGGCTTGGCGGAGAGGAATTCGCCCGTGACGCGGTCCAGCACGTAGAAGAAGCCGTTTTTCGCGGCCTGCATCAGCACCTTGCGCGGGCGGCCATTGACGTTGATGTCGGCGAGCATCAGTTGCTGGACGGCATCGAAATCCCAGTTGTCATTGGGCACTTCCTGGTAGTGCCACTTGAGCTGTCCGGTAGATACATTCACAGCGACGATGGAGCACGTGTACAGACTATCCATGTCCTTCGCGCCGCGAAACTTCTGCACCCAAGGCTCAGCGTTGCCCGTGCCTACGTAAATAAGGTCGGCCTCCGGGTCATAAGCCATGCCGTCCCAAACGGCCCCGCCGCCGCCCATTTTGTAGAAATCGCCGCCCCAGGTTTTGCCGGCTTTCCGCATGGCCTCGCTCTCGTAAGGCAGGGCTGGATCGCCGGGTACCGTATAGAATCGCCAGGCGCGACGGCCGGTGGCTGCGTCATAAGCGTCGAAAAAGCCGCGTGTAGGATGGTCGCCGCCAGCGGCTCCGATGATCACCTTTCCATTGGCGACGCGCGGCGCCATGGTGACGCTGTACCAATCCTGTGGATAGGCCAGGCGCGCCTCCCAGATGGGTTTGCCGGTCAAGGCATCCAGCGCCTGGAGACGCCCATCGATCACCGGCGCGAAGATCTTGCCATCGTAGATCGCCAGGCCGCGGTTGACGATACCGCAACAGGTCTTGGGCCGGACGGCCGCTTGGTTCACCTCGGGATCCCACCGCCAAAGCTCCTTGCCGGTGCGCGCATCGAGGGCGAAAACCACGCTCCAACTGGTGATGCCGTACAGCGTGTTGTTCCAGACCAGCGGCGTGCCTTCCTGATTGCCGCCGCCCCCGCCCAGAACGTAGGTCCACGAGAGCCCGAGCCGGCTGACGTTCGAGGTGTTGATCTGGCTCAGGGGCGAGTAGCGCGTTTCGCCCTGGGTGCGACCGTAGCTCAGCCAAGCGCCTGTAGCGGCGTCTTTGGGCGTGCCGGCGTTTTTCAAAACGTTTGCGTCCACGCGGCCGGCTTGCTGCGCGCCAAACGTAGTGATGAGGGCGAACGCCGCAATTGCGCCTGCACGCAAAATGATTCCGTAGTGTTTCCAATTACCCATTGAGCGATAGGGAAGCTGAATCCCAACCTAGATTATCAAATCCGTCTGCTCCATCAGTTGGCGCGGCGGGGCCTGAAGCGGTAGCATGATCGGGAGAGGGATTGCAGTATGCGTCGTCATTCTGACCGCCGTAAGCGTGCGCCCGGTATCGACCTTCTGACAAGGATCAAACGTTTCTTTAAGCGCGAACCCGAATCACCGGACGATCCTTATGCTCTCGTCGGTGCGCCGAAGAAGCCCCGGCTGCCACGCCGCAGCGCGGCTGCAGCTGAGCCGTTGGATTAACTCTCCGGGGGTGCCCGAAGCCTACCTGAATAGCCGCTTAAAGATCTGATCCACGTTCCGCAACTGCCGCTCCAGCGAAAAAGCCTCCGCGATCTGCTGCGGTGACAACATCGCCCGAATTTCCGGGTCGGCCTCAACCGCCGCGCGGAAATCGCCTTCCTCTTCCCAGGCGCGCATGGCATGGCCCTGCACCAGTCGATAGGCCTGCTCGCGCAGCATCCCGGCCGCCGCCAGATCCAGCAGCAACTGACCGGAGAACACCAGGCCGCGCGTCATCTCCAGGTTGCGCCGCATGCGCTCCGGATAGACCATCAGTCTGTCTACCAGTTGCGTAGTCTTCTCAAGCAGGTAATCCGCCAGGATGGTCGAATCCGGCAGAATCACGCGCTCCACCGAAGAGTGCGAGATATCGCGCTCGTGCCACAGCCCGACGTCTTCGAAAGCGGCCTGCGCGTTGGCGCGAACCACGCGCGCCAGCCCGCAGATCTGCTCCGACGTCACCGGATTGCGCTTGTGCGGCATGGCCGAGCTGCCCTTCTGTCCCTTGGAGAAGTACTCCTCTGCTTCGCGCACCTCGGTACGCTGCAGGTGCCGCACTTCGAGCGCAATCTTCTCGCATAACGCCGTCACCAGCGCCAGCGTCGATACGAAATGGGCATGGCGGTCCCGCGAAATCACCTGCGTGGTCGCCGGTGCCGGCCGCAGCTTCAGGCGCGCGCAGATGCGATCCTCCACTTCCGGGCCGATGTGCGCGTAGGTGCCTACAGCGCCTGAGGTCTTACCGACGCGCAAATCCTCCGCGGCTGCCCGCAACCGTTCCAGGTTGCGCCCCGCTTCGTCGTGAAAAATAGCCAGCTTCAGCCCGAACGTGATTGGCTCGGCGTGGACCCCGTGCGTCCGCCCGATCTGCACCGTGTGCTGAAACTCCAAAGCCCGCCGCCGCAGCACGGCCTGCAAAGCTTCCAGGCCCCGCAACAGCATGGCCGAAGCCTGCTGCAGTTGCAGAGCCTGCGCCGTGTCCACAATGTCATTGGCCGTCAGCCCATAGTGCAGCCAACGTGAAGCCTCGGCATGCCCCGCCCGCGCCATGCTTTCGGCTACGGCCGTGGTGAAGGCGATCACGTCGTGCTTCACTTCTTTCTCGATTTCGAAAATGCGCGCCACGTCGAAGCCGGCATGCTGCCGCAAGAGACGGGCTGCCTCATGCGGCACCACGCCCAACTCCGCCAGCGTTTCCGACGCCGCCAGTTCCACTTCGAGCCACTGCTGAAACTTGTTCTGGTCGCTCCAGATCCGGCCCATTTCGGGCTGCGTATATCGGGGAATCATGGGAAATTAGAAACGAAAAACATCTGACGGGCTGTGCTGGCCGGCGATCGTCAGCCGCGTCTCGAGGCCCCGCCCTTCCAGCGCCTGCGAGGCGAACAGGCGCACAATCTCCGGGTGATTGTTCTGCTCGCTCAAGTGCCCCAGCACCAGGTCGTTCGTCGTGTGATCCAGATCTTCCGTCAGGTACTCCGACATCATCAAATTGGAAAGATGTCCCACGCGGCTCATCACGCGCTGCTTCACGGACCAGGGGTAAGGCCCCACTTTGAGCATATCCAGATCGTGGTTGGCTTCCAGCAGCAACAGGTCCGTGCGCCTCAGGTGATATTTCACCGATACCGGAATGTAGCCCAGGTCGGTCACCACGCCAATGCGCACGCCTTGCGCTTCGAAGCAGAAACCCACCGGGTCGAGCGCATCGTGCGGAATGCTGAAGCTGTTCACTTCAATGTCGCCGATGGGAAAACTCGCGCCGGCTTGAAACGGCATCAGGCGCGGTTCCGCTTCGTCGCCCCAGTCGATGGCGGGCACGGTGAGCCGCGTCAAATAGATCGCCGCCCGCACTTTCTTGCTGCGCGCCAGCACCGGCAGGCCCGAAACGTGGTCGGAATGTTCGTGGGTGATGACGATCGCATCCAGCCGCTCGATTTCCTCGCCGATGAGCGCGAGCCGCCGGGCCAGCTCTTTCATACTCAGGCCGGCGTCGATCAGAATGCGGGTGTGGTCTGTGGACAGCAGCGCGGCATTACCAGAACTGCCGCTCGCCAGCACGCAGAAAGATACGATGGAAATCTCCTAGACTCTCCAGAATACAACGTGGCGCGTGCGGCGGTCCGTTTATTTTACTGGATGCGTCTGAGATCTGCTACATCCAGCGCCAGACTCGGGGCGATCAACTGGCGGCCGGAGAGCGCCCGCATTTCCACTCCCAACTTGCCGTGCGATTGCGACTGGGACAAAATGTGAACCAGTTCGTGCGCCACCACGCGGCCTAGCGCGCGCCCCAGTAACTGGTCCCCGCGAGCATAGTCGCCGGCGCACATGGCTGACCGGACCGACGCCGCTACCTGATCGCAGGCTACTTCACTGAAGGGCAATACCACCCCATCCGACATGTGCGTGTACGCCAGCCGTGCGCCACCCTCCAATACGCCAGTCCCTGGCTGGAGAACGCAAGTGCCCGTAAATTTAACCAGCACCAGGTTGCCATCGAAAGAAGCTCTTTCCGCTTCCTTGCGCGATCGCAACTCGATCGTCCAGCCCGCTGGTTCCATAATGTCTTCGAGTTCCTGCTTCATTGCGGCCAACGATCGCGCGGAGTGTTGGCCTTCGAATTCGAACACAATGGTAAGGGAACTGGCGCGCGAGGGTTTCGCGGCGAGGGTAGCCAACAGGGCTAGCAAACATGCGCAGAACAAAACGTGGCGCATCGGGCGACTCCGTGGTCGAGTGAGATCATATCACTTTGGGCCGCGAAAAAGTTGCCGCCCGGCCAGCCCTATCGGAAGAAAAGGCTCCTTTGCGGAGCCTTTAGATGCGGCCTAGCAGCATGAGAATCACAATGATCAGGATCACCAGGCCCAGGCCACCGCTTGGATAATAACCCCAGCCACGGCTATACGGCCACGCGGGCACCAGCCCGGCCAGCAGGATAATCAAGATAATCAGCAGCAAAAGCATGGTTTGCGTTCCTCCCGCATTGCTAAAGCAACTGCGCGGCCCTCGTGCGGTTCCGCACGGGGCTCACTGGGCAGGGTTCACTTGCGGAAACCGCGGGGAGATTGCTGTTCGCGTCTGAGATCGAGTATGAGTTTCATGACCAGTGCCTCGATCTGATCGCGAACCTGGCAGTGTTCTTCGTAGGTCATCACCACCGGGTCGGGCACCGGCCACTCCTCGGTGGGAACGCCGTTTTCCCAGGGGATCGAAAAGCCGCTCATGTTGATCACCAGGTCAAACTTGGCGCGCCGCAGCTGCCGAAAGCTTTTGGGGAATTGCGCGCTCATGTCGATGTTCTTTTCCGCCATCGCGTTGACCGTGTCGCTGGGCAGGCCCGAAGCGGGAGTGAGCCCGGCACTGGCCGGTAACACCACATCGCTGCCATAAGTGCGGGCGAACGCCTCGGCCATCTGGCTGCGGCATGCGTTGCCGACGCAAACGAACAGAATCCGCTTACGATTGGTCACAGCTTCTCAAGGAATAGCTTATGTATGCGTGAATCCGAAGTCAGTTCCGGATGGAAGGTAGCCGCGAGATATTGGCGGTCTTCCACCAGTACCGGATCTCCATTATAACGGACGAGCACTTTGGTCCCCGCCCCCAGTCGGCGAATGATGGGCGCGCGGATAAAGACGGCTTCCAACTTGCCGGGCGCAGTGCGCTTCTGGAATTCGGCCTCCGGTTCCAGTTCGGTCACGCGGCTGTCCAGCTGACGGCCATACCCGTTGCGCTCGACGTCGATATCCATGATGCCGAAACTTTCCTGGCTCGGGTGCGAGACCTCCTTCGCCAGAAGGATCGCGCCCGCGCACGTCCCAAACACCGGTTTTTCACGGGCAAATTGCACCAGCGGCTCCAGCAGATTCTCATAGTGGAGCAGCTTCAGCATGGTGGTGCTTTCCCCGCCGGGCAGCACCAGGCCGTCGATGCCGCGGAGTTGCGCGGCGTCGCGCACTTGCACGCATTCAGCTCCGGCGCGCTCTAGCGCCGCCTCGTGAGCGGCGAAATCGCCCTGTAACGCCAGCACGCCAACCCGCTTCACTACCAACCCCGAGTTTGCAGTAACTCCGATTCCGGAATGCGCGACACATCCAGACCAGGCATGGCCTCGCCCAGAGCGCGGCTGGCGGCCAGCAGCTTTTCGGGGTCGTTGTAGTTCTTGGCGGCTTGCACGATGGCGATGGCCCGGGCCGACGGGTCCGTGGACTTGAAGATGCCCGAGCCGACGAACACGGCTTCCGCGCCCAACTGTAGCACCAGCGCGGCGTCGGCCGGGGTAGCAATACCGCCCGCGGAGAAATTCGGCACCGGAAGCTTCCCGTGCTGGGCCACCCACTCCACCAGCTCCAGCGGCGCCTGGAGTTCCTTGGCCTCGTGCACCAGCTCCTCGCGTCCTAGCACCGTGAGCTTCTTCATTTCTTTCACGATGGTGCGGATGTGCCGGACAGCCTCCACAATGTTGCCCGATCCCGCTTCGCCCTTGGTGCGAATCATGGCTGCGCCTTCGGCAATGCGGCGGAGCGCTTCGCCGAGGTTCCGCGCGCCGCATACGAACGGCACTTTGAAATCGGTCTTATCGATGTGGTGCTCTTCGTCGGCGGGGGTGAGCACTTCGCTCTCATCGATGTAATCCACGCCCAGCGCTTCCAATATGCGGGCCTCCATGAAGTGGCCGATGCGCGCCTTGGCCATCACCGGAATCGACACCGTGCGCATGATCTCTTCCATCTTCGAGATGCTGGCCATGCGCGCTACGCCGCCCTCTTTGCGGATATCGGCCGGCACGCGCTCCAGGGCCATCACTGCCGAGGCCCCTGCGTCTTCCGCGATCTTGGCCTGCTCAGCGTTGGTGACATCCATAATCACCCCGCCCTTAAGCATCTCCGCCAACCCGACCTTCACTCGAAACTGTTCGCTCGTGAACTGAAACATGTCTCCTCCTATACCATGGCCTGCGCCGGTTCCAGGATTTCCAAAACACTCTCCCGGGTCTTCCCGGCCACGCGGCCCAAAATCTCCACGCCTTTTCGGATCTCTTCGGGCGTGAGGCCCGCAAAGCTCAATCGCAGCGCGCCGGACTCGCGCCGCGACACCTCGAAATACCGGCCCGGCAAATAAGCCACGCCTTCTTTTTGCGCGCGCGGCAGCAGCTCGCCTGCATCCAAGGGCTTCGGCAGGCGCACCCAGAGATTCATGCCGCCCTCGGGCTCGGTCCAGCGCGTTCCCACCGGCAGAAACTCGCGGCAAGCTGCCAGGGTAGCGGCCAATCGTTCGGCGCCGGCCTGAAGCACGCGTGCGCGGTGTGTTTCCAGCCGGCCGGACTCCGCGAACTCCAAAAGCACCGCCTGGGAAAGCTGGTCCGTATGAAGATCAGAAGCCTCCTTGGCATGGCGCAGCCGTTCGATCAGCGGCTTAGGACCCAGCGCCCATCCCACGCGCAATCCTGGAAAACTCACTTTCGAAAAACTTCGGAACAAAACTGTGCCGCCCCGCTGATCCAGTTGCTTGAGCGACGGCACCGGCTGGCCGCGATAGCGCAAGTCCCCGTAGGCGTCGTTTTCGATTACCGGGACGCCCGCCGCATGCGCGGCTTCGAGCAACCCACGGCGCGCGCCAAGAGGCAGGGTAGCGCCGGTCGGATTCTGGAAGTTGGACGTGACCACCAGGAACCGCGGCCGTTCGCGCCGGAGGGAACGCTCCAGGTGTGCGAGGTCGATTCCGTCGGCTTCGACGGGAACGCCGATGAGCTGTGCGCCCATGCCCGCCAGCAGATTCTTAAGACCGGTGTAGACGGGATCCTCGACTACTACGGTGTCACCAGGCCGTAGCAACACGCGGCCAATCAAGTCGAGGGACTGCTGGCAGCCATTGGTGATGATGAGGTCATCGCCGGCCACCGCCAGACCGTGCCGTCGCGCGTCGTCCAGCAAGTGCCTCCGCAGCGGCTCATACCCGCTCGGCGAACCGAGTTGCAGGATGTCTGCCAGGTCGCCGCGGGCCAGCACCGCTTCGCAACTAGCGCGAAAATCATCCAGCGGAAACAGCGCGCCCGAGGGCCGCGAGACCACAAACCGGATGAGATCCTTGTCGGCGGAGGGAGCTGGCGCCGAAGCCGGCAGGTCGTGGCGTTCCAGCAGAACGTCCCAATCCACCCCACCGGGCCGTGCCTGTCGGCCCCGCGCGACAAAGCTCCCGCGGCCCACCTGTCCCGTAATCAGTCCTTCGGATTCGAGGATTTCGTAGGCGGCAGAAACCGTGGTTCGGTTCAGTCCAAGCACGCCAGCCAATTCGCGTGTGGCTGGCAGCCGCTCCCCTGCCGCCAACCGCCCGTTACGGATCTGTTCCGCAACCTGTTCATACAGTTGACGATAGAGTGGCGATCCCGACTGATATTCCAATGGCCGCAAATCCATCAGCCATAGCATACCATATTGGACTGGGATCTATGAAGTCAGCCAAGCGAGGCTCGTAAACCCTACGGGAACGACCCTTGCCATTCCCAAGTCAGTTTATCGTCTTTTTGTTCAGATTTTAAAGGACTTAAGCGAAGGAGCGTCCGTAGCGATTTTGCAGGAACGCCAGGGGCTCACCACGGTACAGGCGAGTCGCCTTCTCGGCGTCTCACGTCAGTTCTTTGTTAACCTGCTCGAAAAAAAGGAGCTTCCCTACCACATGGTGGGAACTCATCGACGGGTATATATCAAAGATCTGTTGGTGTATAAGGTTAGGCGAGATCGGGCACGACGGGATGTCTTAGGCCAAATGGTGCAGTCTGAGCTGGAGGCCGGACTAGATACGACGTTGTGCCTGATGATTTCGCTGGTCGATGACTTTTCCGCCGTTCTTGATACGAGCATATTGCTGCCGATAGAGCGAAATCTAAAGGGCCCGCCTTTTGCTTTCACCGGAAAAGTCTAGGTATCGGATCGCGTGCATGGAATCTGCCTTCCCGGAAGCGCTGATCACTGATTATGATGCGTTGGTGTCTTCAATGCCGAATGATCCGAAGGACCGGCATGTTCTGGCTGCAGCCGTCTATGGAAAAGCTGATGCAATCGTAACGCAGAACCGGCGGGATTTTCCCGAAGAGCAACTACGACGCTTTGGCATAGGCCGGTTGACGGCCGATGAGTTCCTCACACACCAATGGCACTTGGATGAAGACTTGGTACTAAACAAGTTCAAGGGGCAGGCAACTCAGTACAAGAAGGACCTGCGCGTTCACCTGAAGTTGTTCTCCCGAATGGCACCAGAGTTCACCGCACTGGTCGCCGGCAGAGTTTTGGAACCTGGCGCCGGAACGGACTAAGAGACAGGCTTCACATTCGGCTTCTGCTAGAATCCTAGTTTCTAGCGGTGAGCGCATTGAGTTCACCAAACACCAGGCAGTGTCTCGCGGTGGTCGCAGTCGCTTTAGCGCTCGCAGCCGCGTTGTCGGCCGCTAAAAAGAACAAGAACGGCGAAGACGAGACGCAGGCGCTGCAGCTTCCCAAAGAGCTTCCCAGCACGGCGATCGGCGAGACGCGCCGCCTCCTGTTTTTCAGCACGCCGCTCTCCGCCAAGGGGCTGCTCTCGCAGCAGACCAAAGACGCGCTGAAGTCGCTGGAGCGGCAGGCCGGCGGCAATACGGTTCTCCAGATTCGCGCATTTGTGGCGGGCTCGGGCGATCTGCGGCGCGTGCGTGAACTGGTGAGTGAAACCTTCACAGAACGGCACCTGCCGCTTCCGACGCTGAGCCTGGTCCAGGCGGGCGGACTGCCGCTGGATGGAGCGCAGATGGTGCTTGAAGGTATTGTAGATGGGAAGAAGGATCTTTATCCTGGCGGCCTGGCGTTCCTTGTCGCGCCTGCCGTTTTCTCGGCAAGCCCGCTCGACCCGGTGGCGCCTTTGGCGGAGCAGTCGTTGATGCGGTTGCAGCAGGCGGTGAGGGCGGCGGGGGCGGATGCTTCCGATGTCCTGCGCATCACTTGTTTCCTGAGTTCGCTGGACAACATCGCGGCTACGCGTCGGCTCGTTGAAGCTTCGTATCCACGAGCGGCGTCGAATTACCTGCAAGCCCAACGAGTGCCGATGCGTGCCATGGCCGCATGCGAAGCCGTCGCGGGTCTTCGCTCCACGCTTCCGCCGGCGACGGCCGGCGCGCAGATTGGCGTCGTGTCTGCGCCGCATGTGGTCCTGACCGGCACGCAGGTATCCTTCGGCTACGAAGAGTCGGACGCGCGCCTGGCGTTGGGACGTCTCGGCAAGGCTCTCGCACCGGCAGGCGTGGACTTACACGACGTAGCGTTCGCACACTTCTATCCGCTGTCGCAGAAGATTGAGAACCAGGTGCAGGCGGTTTGGCCGTCGTTGTTTGACACGGTCCACGCACCCGCCGCCAGTTTCGTCCAGATCGAAGGACTGTCGTCGCTGGACGCGGGCTTCGCCGTCGATGTGGTGGCCGCTAAGAACTGACCGGCGGAGCACTCTTCCGCGTTTTGGACCGCCGCACGCTAAAATGGGAGCTACTCCCCTCTCGCCCCGAGCTCGATGAAGCTAACTTCCGCACTGGAGCACGATTTCGACCTTGGTACTCGCTCGCGCGGCGCCCAATATTTCCGTACTGGAGCTGTGCGGATTGATCGTGCCTCCGATACGGCCGTGACTGCCTGGGTGCAGGGTTCCCGACTCTATGAGGTGGAAATCCGCTGGGACTCTGGCGAGTTGAGTCTGCGATGCGCTTGCCCTTACTTCGAGTCTGGCGGCCCCTGCAAGCACCTGTGGGCCACCGTCCTGGCGGCGGAGGCTAAGGGTCACCTGAGTGCTGCTTCCATCCGCGGCTTCATCCCGGTGACCTACGATTTCGGAAACCGGGGGACGTTTCATGTGGACGAAAAACCCGGCTACGTCACCCCCGAGCGCCACACGCCGCGGGCTGCACCACCGGCCGTTCCGCCGCCACCCCAGCTGCCCGTTTGGCGGCAGCGCCTGAATGAGATCGCCCTGACGCCCAGGCGCGACGCGGAGACCTGGCCCTCCACACGCGAACTCCTCTACGTTGTCGATGTCCCGAGCAGCATCAACCGCGGCGGCCTGGTGATCCGGCTGCTCGCCCGAGAGCCGAAGCGCACCGGTGGATGGAAGAAGTACACGCCGCCGCGGCTGGTGCGCGCCATGGTGCCGGATTTGCCGGTTCCTTTGGACCGCCAGATCATGGGACTGCTCACCGGAGCCGCCGGCGACTATGGCTGGGTTTCGTCCGCCTGGCATGAAACGCTGGCCGTGAGTTATCGAGTGCAGCATGCCCTCGCGGCGACCGTGATGCCGCTGATCGCCTCCTCAGGGCGCGCCTTGCTGCAGTCGACCGCATACACCGACGAGGAACTGTCGCCGCTAGTTTGGGATGAGGCGGAACCTTGGCGGTTCGAGCTCCGCGTGAGCCGTACCGGCACGCGCAGCGCGGTTTCCGGCTGGCTACGGCGGGGCGAGGAAGAGATGGATCTGACGGCTCCCGCCCTGGTCACCGAAGGCCTGGTGTTCACGCGCGATCGTGTGAGCCGGTTGGAGGAAACGGCGCCGCCTGAGTGGATCGCCTATCTGCGTCACGCAGGGCACGGGGGCCGCATTGAAGCCGCGGACACCGATGCCGAACAGTTGCTGGCCGCCGTGCTGGAGCACCCTCTGGCGGTGCGAGTGGAGGCTCCCGAAGAACTACGCTATCAGGAAGTGCGGTCCGTCCCGCGGCCGTGTTTAACGATTCGCGCGGTCAAGCCCAACCCCTGGGAGGCCGAGCGCCTCGTGGCGCAACTCTGGTTTGATTATGACGGCCGCCGCGTTTCGATCATGACGGATGCCCGAGGTGTGTACGATCCCGCCGCGCGCACGCTGCTGGTGCGTGACAGGGAAGCGGAACAGGCCGCGCTCGAGCGCTTGCGGTCGCTGGGCATTTCCTCTCCCGCTTACATTGAGCCGGGAACGGAGCCGGCGTGGCATATGGCTCCCAAGAGGCTGCCGACCGTCGTGCGTGCTTGCCTGGAGGCCGGGTGGCATATCGAAGCCGAAGGCAAAACCTTCCGCCGCCCCGGCAGCGTGCGCGTGGAGGTCTCCTCGGGCGTGGATTGGTTCGAACTGCACGGCGAAGTGGACTACGGAGAGACCACCGCCCAACTGCCGGCTCTGCTGGCTGCAGTGCGTCGCGGCGACAATATGGTCCGCCTGGACGACGGGACCTACGGGTTGTTGCCGGAAGAGTGGCTCAGCCGTTACGGCGCGCTGGCGGGCTTGGGAACGGCTACCGTCGATCACGTGCGATTCCGGCGGAACCAGGCGGGGCTTCTCGATGCGCTGCTGGCGTCGCAGCCCGAAGCCAGTTGCGACGCGGCCTTCGACCGCATTCGAGACGAGCTCCGCGGTTTCCAAGGCATCCGCACCGTCGAACAGCCCGCCGGATTCGTGGGCCAATTGCGCGACTACCAGCGTGAGGGTGTGGGCTGGATGGAGTTTCTGCGCCGCTTCGGCTTCGGCGGCTGCCTGGCCGACGACATGGGCGTGGGCAAAACTGCGCAGGTTTTGGCGCTGCTCGATTCGCGCCGCGCTTTGCGGGAAGCCTCCAACGGCGACGTAGCCCAAAAGCCTTGCGGACCTTCGCTGGTGGTGGTGCCCAAGTCGCTAGTGTTCAACTGGAAGCAGGAATCCGCCCGCTTCACACCCCAACTCCGCGTGCTCGATCACACCGGCCTCACGCGTAGCGTCGCCAATTTCGCGGCGTACGATTTGATCCTGACCACCTACGGCACGCTGCGCCGTGATGCGCTGGAATTCAAGGACCTCGAATTCGACTACATCGTTCTGGATGAAGCCCAGGCCATCAAGAACGCGGGCACGGACTCCGCCAAGGCTGTGCGCCTGCTACGCGGCCGGCAACGCCTGGCGCTCAGCGGCACTCCCGTGGAGAACCACCTCGGTGAGCTGTGGAGTCTTTTCGAGTTTCTCAATCCCGGCATGCTCGGCTCTGCCAGTGTGTTCCAGTTGACGGGAGGCGCGGCGCGGAATCCCAGCGAAGAAACCCGCCAACTGCTGGCTCAGGCGCTGCGGCCTTTCATTTTGCGGCGGACCAAGGACCAGGTGGCGCGCGAACTTCCGGCGAAAACCGAGCAGACTATCTTTTGCGAGTTGGAAGCACCGCAGCGCAAGCTGTACAACGAGCTTCGCACGCACTACCGCAGCGCCTTGATGGGCGCGATCGAGCATCAAGGGCTCGGGAAGTCGAAGATCCAGGTGCTGGAGGCGCTCCTACGTTTGCGCCAGGCGGCGTGCCACCCGGGTCTGCTCGACCCCAAGCGTTTGGACGATCCCAGCGCCAAACTGGATATGCTGATGGACCAATTGGCCGATGTTGTGGATGAGGGCCACAAGGCGCTGGTGTTTTCGCAATTCACCAGCATGCTGGTCATCGTGCGCCGGCGCTTGGATGCGGCGGGCATCGTTTATGAGTACCTGGATGGCGCGACGCGCGACCGGCAGCACTGCGTGGAGCGTTTCCAGACCGATCCGCATTGCCCGCTTTTTCTGATCAGCCTGAAGGCCGGCGGTCTGGGGTTGAACCTGACGGCCGCGGAGTATGTCTTCCTGCTGGATCCCTGGTGGAATCCGGCGGTGGAAGCGCAGGCCGTAGACCGGGCTCACCGCATCGGCCAGACACGCCAGGTATTCGCTTACCGATTGATCGCGCGGGACACGGTGGAGGAGAAGGTGCTTGAGCTGCAGAGCACCAAACGCGCGCTAGCCGCCGCGATCATCAGCGCGGATAACAGCCCGCTGCGCAACCTCAAGCGTGAAGACATCGAATTGCTGCTGTCGTAACGCTTCGGGTTTGTAGCGCCTATTTGCCCACCACCGTAGCGACGATCTTCTCCCAACCCATCCCGGTGGTGAAGATCAGCCCGATTTGAACCAGAACCGGCTGGCCCGAGGTTGACCTGGCGCGGTCGTACACAGCGGGAAAGGCCAGTAACGACACGATGACCACAGACAAGACGTACTTCCAATCCGGCACGAACTGATCGGCGATGCCTGCGCGATACAGATCCAGGAAGCGGCTGGAGACGATGGACGACACCAAAATCGCATAGATCCCAACCTGCAGGCCAACGCTTAGACCGGAGTCCGCTTGGGCGGGTGCCGGAGCGAGGGCCGGGGCGGCGGCTGCCGCGCCTTGCACGGACACGGCTGGGGCAGGCGGAGTTTTCGGTTTCTTCGCCAGAAGTGACACGCTCAAATTGAAGTAGTCAGCGATCTTCATTCGGGAACCTCTCTGGGATATCTTATTTACTGCTACAGACCGATCCGCATCCCTGCCCAAAGGCCGGTTTGTACTTCATAGCGATTGCCATGCACTCGCTCATCTTCTTCCCTTTACCTACTTGGTAGAAACGCGATCCGGGGCACTGATAAACCTTGCTCTCTGTTACAGCCCAGACCACAATCTCCTCGGGTGGGGCCGGTAAGCCGGCCGGGATCGCGGCGAGTAGAAGTGCGAGCAGGATCCGCTTAGCCAGACTGCCGTGAATGTCCATGTACGACTCCTAAGGTGGAATGTATTATACAAACCACGTTTGTAACCGGATGGCGGGGAAAACCGGACGGTCTCCGCTGCCGTGGTAGTTTCTGAATATGCCCGCGACCGACTACGCCGCGCGCCGTTCCGCGTTTCGAACACTGCACCAGAACGGTTGTTTCGTAATTCCCAATCCTTGGGACACCGGTTCCGCGCGCTACCTGCGCCACCTTGGATTTAAGGCGCTGGCGACGACCAGTGCCGGGTATGCGTTTGCCTGCGGACTGCCGGACGCCGCAGTGTCGCGTGACAGCATGCTGGGCAACATCAGGGAGATAGTAGCAGCGGTGGAGTTGCCAGTGAACGCGGATTTCGAAAATGGCTACGCGCACGATCCGGAAGGCGTTGCCCGGAACGTGCGCCTGTGCGTCGAGACCGGCGTGGCCGGTCTCTCGGTCGAGGACGCCACAGGAGATCCCGAGAAACCGCTGTACGAATTGCCGCTGGCGGTGGAGCGCATCAAGGCTGCACGCGCTGCCATCGATGCTACCGGCACCCAAGTGCTGCTCACCGCGCGAGCCGAGTGTTACCTGGTGGGGCACCCGCAACCGTTCCCCGAGGCGATGCGCCGCCTCGAAGCGTTCGCGGCTGCCGGCGCCGACGTGCTCTATGCGCCCGGGGTTGTCCAACGCGAGGAAATCAAGAAGATCGTCTCGACGCTCAGCCCCAAGCCGGTGAACCTGTTGATGAGCCGGAATACCGGGCTGCGGGTGGCGGACGTCGCCGAGCTGGGCGTGCGGCGAATCAGCGTCGGCTCGTCGCTCTCGCGAGCTGCATGGACCGCCTTCTTGCACGCGGCCGAGCTCATCGCCAAAGACGGCAGCTTCGCGGGCTTCGACGCTCTGATTCCCTATGCGGAAATCAACGGGTTCTTCCGTGACGACCGGAAGGAACGATCCTCCTGAGTTCTCCTTAGCCATCCGGAATAAAGTGCAGAGAGCCACCACTCCGTCTCAAAATCCCAAAATGATCTTGTACGGAATCACACGATAACCAGTACTCCGGGAAACACAGCACCACTCTCTTTGGTCAGGGCTCGGTAACGCGGTTCGTTCCGGGCGGGTTAGATCGACGGCCTGCCGCGGCTACGGTCTGCGTCGGATCAGCGCCTTCCCACACTACATCCGCGGTCGGGCCGTAGATCGCGGGCACTGGCTTGCCCAAAAACCGCAGATATACCGTCAACTGCGTGCGGTGATGCGCCGTGTGTAGAATTCGCCGCCAGAAGATCCAGATGCGCTGGCGTTCCACGTCAAAGAATGGCCGAACCGTAAGCCACCAGGCTTCGTCCTGGGGCGCAAGGAAGGCCAGGCGGTGACGTACCAGTTCCACCAGACGGCGCGAAAACGCATCCACTGACGTTTCCGCAGGCAACACCTCCGCCGCCGGAGGCTCCTCCCCTTGCAGGAATTCGCCGAAGAAGCGGCGCTCGGAAAGAAGCTGGTGCTTCAACACTTCGCGAACGGTCATGGACTTGGGATGCGGGCGGAAATCGAGATCGGCATTTCCGAACTGCGACCACGTGACGTGGACCTTGTTGATCTCCGACACATACGTGTCCAGGGCGTGCTGCCAGCGGGGCTCGACGGCTTGTGGGATTTCGTTTTCCGGGATGGCGCTGAAGGGGTATTGCATGCTACGAAGCCGCCACTTCAATGACTGCTTTCCAGAGAAACTCGACGAGCTTTAGGAGCGCGCTAATGGCGATGTTCTCGTCATCGGAGTGAGCGCCGCCCAGCGGTCCATCGCCGCTCGACGCAATCGGCCCGAAACCGTAACACTCCACCCCCTTGGCGCGCAACTGAGCGCAATCGGTGGCGCCTGCCAGCATGCTCGGCAATACCGGGGCGTGAAACATCGCCCGGCTGACGCTTTCGAACGCGTGGAACATAACGTTGTCGGTGCGCGAAGGTGGTGCGGCCGGGCGGCCCCCGCTCTGGGCGGGCACCACCTCGATGGTCGGATCGTTAATGACGCGGCGCAGTTCGGCGAAGAACTTCGACATGTCTTCGTCCGGCAGCGCGCGAATATCGACGTAAGCTTCGGCTTCGGAGGGAATCACATTGGCGCGAAATCCCGCCTGCACCATGGTAGGCACCACCGAGGTGCGCAGAAGCGTGTAATGGCCCGGCTCATGTTCGAAGAAATAGCGGTCCACATCGGCGGTGCGCGCAGGGTCAAGAATGGCGCGGTAGCGCGCCGCTTCGCGGGGCGGACTGATGGCTGCCAGCCGTTCGAAATACGCCCGCGTAGCTTCGTTGAGACGTAAGGGCGTCTGCCATGCGCCGGCCTTGGCCACGGCCGCGGCCAGGTGTACGACCGGGTTTTGGGGACTTGGCCGCGAGCCATGCCCGGAGGGACCCCGGGCAATCAAGCGCGCGCCGCGCGGCACCTTCTCAGTGACATTGATCAGCACGTGATGCATGCGGCCATCCGCTTCGATTACGGAACCGCCTTCGGCCATGGCGTACTCGGCTTCAATCTCGGGCCAGTGCTGGCTCACCATGTAGTCGATGCCCACCTGGGTGGTGCCCTCTTCGCCGGCCTCTGCCAGAAAGATCACGTCGCGATCGAGCTTCACCTGCATGCGTTTGAGAAGCAGCATCACCATGAGCCCGGCTACTACGTGGTCTTTGTCGTCGTTGGCGCCACGGCTGTAGATCAGGCCGTCCTTGCGCACCGCGCCGAAGGGGTCGACACTCCAGCGCTCGCGCTGCACGCCGACTACATCGGTGTGGCCCATGATCAAAAGGGGCCGCTTCGAGCCATTGCCTTTCAGCCGCGCGACCAGGTTGGCGCGCGACGGTTCCGAGGAGAAGAGCTGCACGGGAATGCCTTCGCGCTGAAGGGCGGCCTCCACCACTTCCGCGACACGCGTTTCATTCCCCGGAGGGTTGCTGGTATCGAGTTTCAACAGGGTGGCGAAGCGTTCGAGAATCTCCGGCTGGAGCTTATTCCAATCGACCGGATAACGCTCCTCGGCGCCCAGGCCACTGCCGCAGAGCGCCGCCAGAAGGGCTACACAGCCGAATGCCATCATAGAGGTATGTTCCCATGCTTCTTGCGCGGCATGGTGTCCACCTTGTTTTCGAGCATGCGCAGCGCGCTGATTACCCGCGGCCGGGTCTCGTGCGGCTCGATAATATCATCGATAAAACCGTGTTCGGCCGCCACAAACGGGTTGGCAAAGCGCTCTCGAAACTCCTCCACTTTCTGCTTGCGGGCGCCCTCGAAATCGGCGGCAGCGGACAGTTCGCGCCGGTACACAATGTTGACGGCCCCCTCGGCTCCCATCACGGCGATTTCGGCGGTGGGCCACGCCAGATTGACGTCGGTGCGGATGTGCTTCGACCCCATCACGCAATACGCGCCCCCGTATGCCTTGCGCGTGATGACCGTCACTTTGGGCACGGTAGCTTCCGCAAAGGCGAACAAGAGCTTGGCGCCGTGCCGGATGATGCCGCCGAACTCCTGTTCGGTGCCCGGTAGAAAGCCCGGGACATCTTCGAAGGTCACGAGCGGAATATTGAAGGCGTCGCAGAAGCGCACGAAACGCGCGCCCTTCACGGAGGAGTTGATATCCAGGCATCCGGCCAGGTATGCAGGCTGGTTGGCCACGATGCCGACCGACCGGCCGTCCATGCGCGCGAAGCCGATCACCAGGTTCCTGGCCCAGTGCTCGTGAATCTCGAAGAACTGGCCGTCGTCCACCACGCAGCGGATGACGTCCTTCATGTCGTAAGGCAGGCTGGGGTCCGCCGGCACCACAGAATCGAGCGCCGTGTCCATGCGGTCTGCCGGGTCGATGCCCGGACGCCGCGGAACATCTTCACGATTGTTCTGGGGAATGTAGCTGACCAGCTCGCGGATCATGCGCAGGCAATCGCCGTCATTGGCGGCCATGAAGTGACCCACGCCGCTGATGGAGTTGTGCGTGCCCGCGCCGCCAAGCTTTTCCTTGGTGACGTCTTCATGCGTCACGGTCTTGATGACTTCAGGGCCGGTCACGAACATGTAGCTGGTCTGATCGACCATGAACACGAAATCGGTAATGGCGGGCGAGTAGACGGCGCCGCCCGCGCACGGGCCCATGATGGCCGAGATCTGCGGAATGACGCCGCTGGCGAGCGTGTTGCGCAGGAAGATGTCGGCATAGCCGGCCAGCGAAAGAACACCCTCCTGGATACGGGCGCCGCCGGAATCGTTCAGGCCGATCACGGGCGCGCCGGTCTTGAGCGCGTGGTCCATGATCTTGCAAATTTTCCTGGCGTTGGCCTCGGAGAGCGAGCCGCCCAAAACGGTGAAGTCCTGCGCGAAGACATAGACGAGGCGGCCATCGATACGGCCGTGCCCGGTGATGAACCCGTCGCCCGGAACGGTCTGCTCTTCCATTCCGAAATCGCGGCAACGGTGAGTGACGAACTTGTCGATCTCTTCGAACGAGTTTTCGTCCAGCAGAAGTTCGATGCGCTCGCGCGCGGAGAGCTTGCCTTCTTTGTGCTGCCGGGCTTGCCGTTCCGGCCCGCCACCGAGCAGGGCGGCTTCGCGCCGGTGGCGCAGTTCTTCCAGGCGTTTCATCGGGACTATTGTAGCGGGAGTGGGTCAGGAGCCCGAGGGCCGCGGCGAACCGGGGTGAGCCGCTCCGCCGCGCCAGGAAGCTTCCGAAACAGGGAGACTACTTGCCGTGTTGCTTGTAGACGGCTTCGATGTTGTGGATGTAGTTCTCCGCGACTTCGACCTCATGCACTGTGTAGCTATGGTCCAACTCGGGTGTCACCGAGGGGCCGTTCCCTTGCGCCGTTTCGTAGGTGGCGATGGCCTTGCCAGCCTTGTCCTTGACGATATTGAGTTTCATCTTTGTCATCCTCCTTTATGCCGGCCTATATGCCGGTGCTTTCAAAGTTTCCCGAAACCGCCTGCGGCCCCGTTACTGTGAGCGTGCACAGGTAGCGATTGGGATTAATCAACGTGGTCACGTTGGAAACCCTTGTGCCGGTGTTATTGGTCGGGCTAGTGTTTTGCAGCGTGAAGGTGAAAACCTCACGGTTGGTGATGCCGCCGCCGCTGTTGATCCAAGTCAGCGTGGTGCTTCCGTTCTGCGTGATCGTGGGAAATGTCGCCATTTTGTTAACTCCTTCTTAAGTCTTTGAATGCGTCGCGGGATGCGTCCTGCACCCCATGCCTTAACGCAGAAGAAGTGAACCGCAAGGCGATCGCGTTTCACGAGCATGTTTGAAATCGTACGGAGGAGCTGCGGTGCCGCCTCTAGTGTCCTGAATCCGAAGTCCGTTGAAGGATCCAAGGCCCCAAAGTGGGGCAGGCTTCAGCCTGCGGCCGGCTTCAGCTAGCCCTCAGGGTGGGGATCGCGCGGGGAAAGCGGGCTGAAGCCCGCTGCCGGATTCGATCGGTGAGGTCCGCGTAAACCGGGGTGAGACCGGACCCTATCGCTTCCGCCTCCGCGAGGTTGCCGGGCTTTGGGGTGCGCTCGGGATGCCGATACCGCCGGCGATACAGCAGCATGGCTTCCTGCTCGCGCCCCGTCAGCCGTGGGAATCCTTTCCTAGCTGCCGAACCCCGAAAGGCGTAAAGACGGTCACTGTAAACGCCAGGGAGCAATCTCCCATGTGCTTACCGATCGCTCAAACCGGTCGGAACTTTCCGTCGCGCGACAGCTCGTACTCGCGGCCACGCCACAAAATCGTGCCGCCGAAAAACGCCGCCAGCCACAAGACAAAACTGGATACATCTACTATCGGGACGGTCCACCATAGCCTCCCGGTGAGCTGGTCGTGCAGCACGCGACCCGCCGTGGCCCAGGCTGTGGCGGCTCGGAAAACACCAGCAACCGCCAGCACCGGCCACCACGCCGGAGTCACTGCCACGAGCAGAAGCGCCAGCGGCAACGGGTTGGTGAAGATTTGGCCGACATAGCCCCACGGGCGCGAGCGTCGCGTGCTTCGATTCCAGCGGAGGCGATGCCGCAGGTTGGCGGCGAATGGCTGGCTGCCAATATGATGCTCGATCACATACGACGAGAGCACCACGCGCCAGCCGGCTTCCGCGGCGCGCTGCCCCATCACGAAATCCTCCGCCAGATAATCCTGCAACACGTCCAGGCCGCCGATATCCTGGAGCGTCTGGCGCCGCGCCGCGATGGTTGGCCCCACCGCAAACTTCATCCCATCGACCAGTCGAGCTACGAGAATGCCGGCGAGGAACTCCGTATTCAGGCCGATGGCTTCCAGCTTCGACCAGACGCTGGGCCCGGCCACGGCGCGGTAGGGACAGGTCGCCAGGCCCACGGCGGGATCTTGAAACTCGGCGGCGATGGTGGAGAGCAGGGTCTCGGTGACGCGTACGTCGCTATCGGCCATCACCAGCAGATCGTGGCGGGCTGCGGCGAGCATGCGGTCGAGGCTGAAGACTTTGGCATTGGGATAGGGCGGCTCGCCAGTCACGATCAGGCGCGAGGGCACGTTGGAAAACGCTGCCCGGACGCGCTCCACTACTGCGATGGCGGGATCGTCGGGGCTGCGCACGGCGAAGAGGATTTCGTAGTCGGGATACTTCTGCTGGAAGAAGGTGCGCAGGTTATCTTCCAGCCCGAGGTCGACTCCCGAGAGCGGCTTCAAAATACTGATGGGCGGCAGATCGGCAGGCTCAGTGGGACGCACGGATATGTATCGGGCGGCGGCGATCAATGTGAGCGCGCAGAAGACCAGCGAGCCCGCCACCAGGGCCAGCAGGAGAAACGAAACCACCCTCTCACTGTACCGCGTAGTATCCCGCGCGAGCCCGAATGGCGGCCTGCGGATAACGGCTCCGGGCGGCGGGCGCAAGCTGTACGCGTATCTGCCGGAGTTGTCCGGGCGCGGCGGGCGGGGCCTCATACTGCAAGCGATACCGCGAGCGGATGCGCTCGATCATGAGCTGCAGCGATTCGCCGGCCTGGCGCGATTCCAACGCTTCGCCGCCGGTCGCGTCGGCCAGCTTGAAAACATCCGCTGGCGTGAAATCGGGATTGACGTAGACGCCCGGCTTGGGCGGCTGGGGGCGGCGCTGTTTGCCGATGAGGATAGCGTTCAGCGTGGCATCGGCGCCGTATAACTCGCGGATCACCTGCTCGTCCGGAATGCGGTAGTTCAAGCTGAGATTGTCGGTGACGATCAGAATGGCGCGCCGCGCGTTGGATGTCTCGTCGTGGAAGTAAGCCGCCGCCGCCAGAATCGCCGCGTTGATGGCCGTGCCGCTGCCCAGATCATGGGCGTCGCTCGCAGATTGAATCTCGCGTTCCACGGCAGCGACGTCGGCGGTAAGTTTTCGGCTGAGCATGGAGGATCGGGCGAATAGCATCACCGCGCCGCGATCCCGGGAACCGAGCGGGCGCAAGGCGGCGCGCGCCGCCGCCGACAACTGCGCCAGCGAGGGGTGCATGCTGCCACTCACGTCCAGTAGCAGCAGGAGATCCAGCGGGTCCGACTCATGTTCGAAGTACAGGATCTTCTGCGGCGCGTTCTCATCGAAGACTTCGAAATCCTGCGGGGTGAGGCCGGCGATGATGCGGCCGCTGCGATCGGTGACGGCGGCGTCCACCTTTACTAACGTGACGCCGGCGCGGAAGGTCGCGGGCTGGGCGGGTAGTAGGATGGGAACGAGAATGAAGAACATCATCGTCGGCACCGCGGGCCATATCGACCACGGGAAAACGGCGCTGGTAAAGGCTCTAACCGGCATAGACGCCGACCGGTTGGAGGAGGAGAAACGGCGCGGCATTACCATTGATCTCGGATTCGCTCACCTGCAATTGACGCCTTCCCTGCGCCTGGGTTTCGTCGATGTGCCCGGCCACGAACGCTTTGTAAAGAACATGCTGGCCGGGGTGGGCGGCATCGACCTGGTGCTGTTCGTGATCGCTGCCGACGAATCGATCAAGCCGCAGACGCGCGAGCACTTCGATATTTGCCGGCTGCTGGGGATTCCGCGCGGCGTAATCGCGCTCACCAAGTCGGACCTGGTGGACCGTGACATTCTCGACCTGGTGCGTCTCGAAGTCGAAGAACTGGCAGCCGGGTCGTTTCTCGATGGCGCTGCGATCGTGCCGGTAAGCTCGGTCACCGGCGACGGTTTGGATGAGTTACGCCGCGAACTGGCACGGGTGGCGGCCGAGGCGCCGGAGAAGGACGCCGCGGGACATTTCCGGCTGCCGATCGACCGCGTTTTTTCCATCAAAGGATTTGGCACCGTGGTAACGGGGACGCTGGTTTCCGGCACTCTGGCAAAAGAACAGGAAGTGGAAGTTTACCCCAAGGGACGCCGCTTGCGGGTGCGCGGGCTCCAAGTATATGGTTCGGCTGCGGAGCGCGCCGTGGCCGGGCAGCGGACCGCCGTCAACCTGGCGGATGTGGAGCCGGCTGAGCTGGCGCGCGGCGATGTGCTGTCTGAGCCGGAGCGTTTCCATGCGGTGAAGCAGATGGACTGCCGGCTCGACCTGCTGCCTTCCTCCAAGCCGTTGAAGCATCGGGCTCCGGTTCACTTTCATTCCGGCACCGCGGAAATCGAAGCCCAAGTGCGGCTGCTTGGCGGCCGGACGATTCTGGCGCCGGGGACCCCGGCGTATGCGCGGCTGGTGTTGCGCGAACCGGCGTTGCTGCTGCCGGGAGACCGCTTCATCATCCGCATGTTTTCTCCGGTGGTCACGATTGGCGGCGGCGTCGTGCTGGATATCGGCGCTCACCGTTACCGCAGAAGTGAGAGCGTGGATGCCCGGCTCGATATCCTCGGTAGCGCGCCGGCGTCTCAGCAGATTGCCCTCCTGGTGAAGGAAGCTCCCAACGGGATGGGCACCTCGGAGCTGGTGGGCCGCACCGGGATGCGCGCGCGAGAGATCCACATGGCAGCGCGCGATGCGCCTTTGGTCGTGGTTCCGCAGCCTCTTCCCTGGTATGTAGACCGGGCGTGGTTTACCGCGGCGGTCGATCTTCTGGTTAAATCCGTGCTCGAGTTCCATCAGGAAAAGCCGCTGCTGGCGGGGATCGCGAAACAGGATTTGCGCAGCTCGCAGATGCCGGACGCTCCGCTGTTCCTTTTGGATTTCCTTCTGGAAAGCGCCAAAGAATTGGTGGTGGAGGGCGAAACGGTCCGCTCGCGTAGCCACAAAATCGTGCTGCAAGAGGACGAAGAGCATGCGCGCGCAGCCATCGAACAGGCGTTTGCGAAAGCTGGGCTGACCACGCCAGCCGTCGCGGAAGTGCTGGCCGCCTCGGGCGTGGAAGCAGCGCGGGCGCGCTCGCTGCTACAAATCCTGCTCCGCGAACGACGGCTGGTACGGATCAGCAACGAACTGATCTTCCACAGGTCGGCGCTTGAGGGCCTGCGACAAATGTTGGCCGATCGAAAGTCGATGCGATTCACGGTATCGGCGTTTAAAGATTGGACGGGGATTTCGCGTAAATACGCGATTCCGTTGTTGGAGTACCTTGACCGCGAACACGTGACGCGGCGGGAGGGTGAAGAGCGGTTGGTTCTGTGAGTGCGAATCGGCAGACAACACGAAACGATCGCCTGCCCCACCTCTGCTAACCTAGTCGATTAATGACTGTGGACGAGATACGCGAGCTGATTCAGCTCGCAAACGAAACCGGGGTGGCGGAGCTCGAAGTGCAGCGCGGGGAAAACCGCGTCCGCATACGGCGCGCGGGGGTCGCTGGGCAGGACATTCTGCTGCCGCCTGCGTCGTCCTCGCCGCCAATCACGGTTGGCAGCCCGCGAGAGAGCCTGGAGAAGCCATCTGATCCCAATGTCGTGCTGGTAAAATCTCCGATCGTGGGCACCTATTATGAATCGCCCTCGCCGGGGGCTCCGCCGTTCGTGCGCGTCGGGGAACGTGTGCAGCCGGGCAAGGTGCTCTGCATCATCGAATCCATGAAACTGATGAATGAGATCGAGGCGGAGACGGCGGGCATTGTAGAGAGCAAGCTGGTTCTCAACGGCCAACCGGTGGAATACGGGGAGGCTCTGTTTGCCGTCCGGCCGGTTTAGGAAAATCCTCATCGCCAATCGCGGCGAGATCGCCGTCCGCATCATCAGCGCCTGCAAGGAACTGGGGATTCAAACCGTGGCGGTCTATTCGGAGGCCGATCGCTACAGTTCGCACGTACGGTTCGCCGATCAAGCCATTTGCATCGGACCGGCCAAGAGCGCTCGCAGCTACCTCGACATTCCTTCGATTATCAGCGCCGCGGAAATCACCAACGCCGATGCGGTCCACCCAGGCTACGGCTTTCTGAGTGAGAACGCCGGATTCGCCGAAGTATGCGAAACATCCGGAATTCACTTCATCGGCCCGAAACCCGATGTGATTCGGCTGATGGGCGTGAAGCAGGAGGCACGCGCGTTCATGCGCGACATGGGCGTCCCCGTGCTGCCCGGCTCCACGGGAGTTCTTGAAAGCCCCGAAGAAGGCGTTGCGATCGCCGGGCAGATTGGTTACCCCGTCATCTTGAAAGCGTCCGCGGGCGGCGGGGGGCGCGGCATGCGGGTGGTGGAAAATGCGGCCGATCTTCCTGGTCACTTTGTGCAGGCGCAGCAAGAGGCGGAGGCTGCGTTCGGCGTGCGTGACGTGTACCTGGAGAAGTATATCGCCGCGCCGCGGCACATCGAATTTCAAGTGCTGGCGGACGAGTTGGGCAGCGTGGAGATCCTGGGCGAGCGCGAGTGCAGCATCCAGCGGCGTCATCAAAAGCTTGTCGAAGAAGCGCCTTCTCCGGCGATGAACGACCAGCTTCGCTCGGAAATCTCGGCGGCGCTGCAGAGGGCTCTCTCCGCAGCAAGATACACCAACGCAGGAACGGTCGAGTTCCTGATGGACGAAGAGGGGAAACTCCATTTCATCGAAGTGAACGCGCGCGTGCAGGTGGAGCATCCGGTTACGGAGATGGTGACCGGCATCGATATCGTGAAGAGCCAGATCCGCATCGCGCAAGGGGAGCGTCTCCGCAGTATTTTGCGCGGACCGGTGCAATTGCGCGGGCATGCCATTGAGTGCCGGATCAATGCGGAGAATCCCGAAACGTTCGTGCCCTCGCCGGGCCGCGTTACCGGGTTTCACGTGCCCGGCGGTATCGGCGTTCGTGTCGACACCTGGGCCTATTCCGATTGCGTCGTCCCGCCATACTACGACTCGCTGGTGGCCAAGGTGATCGCGCACGGCTGCGACCGGGCCGAAGCCATCCGCCGTATGAATCGCGCTCTCGACATGTTCGTCATCGAGGGCATCCACACTACCATTCCCCTCCACAAGCGCATTCTGGCCGATCCTGCTTTCCAGGAAGGACGCATTGACACCACCTTCATCTCCCGGTTACTGGCCCCCGCCGCCAGCGCCGAATCGCGGGTCTAGCGGGAGCCTGCGCACGCGGCTGGTTCCGGCGCTGCTCTGCACTTTTCTGGGAATGAGTTGGCAGCTCCTGACCGTGCACTACAATTACGGAGGAAACCTGACTGCCCTGTTTTGTACGGGCGTCCTTCTTGGCATCCCACCGGCCCTCGAGCGCGAACACATCTACCGGTTCCCAAACCGCAGCAGCGGCTACGATGGTCAGGCTTACCACTATGTGGCCCACGATCCGCTGGCGCGTACCGAAATTGCGCGCGCCCTGGGGCCCGACGGTGCTTACCGTTACCCCAGAATTCTTCTCCCGGCGATGGCTTATTTGATGGCGCTTGGCCGTCAGGATTGGATCGATCGGTCTTACATCGCCTGCAACCTCTTCTTCCTATTCTTGGGGGCTTGGTGGTTGACCGCGATCCTGATTCGCCTTGGAATGCATCCCGGTTTCGCCGTGCTTTATCTGCTTGTTCCAGGGGTGCTCATTTCGGTGGACCGCCTGATCGTGGATTTGCCTTTGATATCCCTTTCGCTAGGCTTCCTGGTGTATACGGCGTCGAATGTCCGGTGGAGGCTTTATTTGATTTTGGTCTTGGCAGCATTATGCCGCGAAACGGGTTTCGTCCTGGCACTGGCCTGTGCGATTCCGCCTCTATTTGCTCGACGTTACAGGCAAAGCCTGTTCTGGGCATCAGCCCTACTTCCGGCCATCGCCTGGTATGGATTCGTGAGATGGTTCCTGGTGACCGCTCTCACCACGCGAACAATCCCGCTGTTGGGCCCACTAGGAACCGTGCTGCTGCATCCCATACCGTATCCGTTTCCGGCGGCGACGACAACGGCCCTGCGCATCCTCGATGGACTGTTGCTGTTCGGAGAGTGGGTAGCGGTCGTGGGTGGCCTCAGAAGGCTGAAGGAAGCCCCGGTAGATCCAGTGTGTGCCGCAATGGTCTTATGGGCCATTGTAGGGATACCAGTCAGTGTCTCGACCGACTTCTATTCCAGTTCGCGGGCCTTAACTCCGCTGCTCTTATTTGGATTTTTGAGAGGTCTTTCTGAACGCCGCCGAGTGGACCGGCTGCCCCTGCTGATGGTGTCACCCAGAATCTGGATCCAACTGCTGCCGCAAGTGGGCGGTGTCCTGCGCGGGATAGTGGCTGGTTAGTAGGCAGACCGGGGATGTTCTTGTGGGGCAACACAGCACTATTTCACGCGGTCGCAGTACTAGTTTCGCGGGAAATCTCCAGCGGTAGTTAACCGAAGGTCTACCGTCACCGTGTCACCCTCCCCCACGGTCACCGCCTTCCCCAATTTCTCGATCAACCCTGGAAGCAGCGCGGCCTCCGACATCCTCTGCAACCAGGAAATACTCTCCGGGCGGCATACCGCTAAAGGAAAAACGCCCGCTCTCATCGGTCTGGGCGAATCGGGGAGGAAACTGAGACTTCCGTTCAGCCACGACAGTCACGGCTGGCCCAGCCGGCCCGTTGAGGTCGCTGACCACGCCGCTCATCGACGAAGTGCCGTAGCCGATCACGATCTCCAGCGATCCTGCCGGCGCACCGGCGAGATCGATATCGCTGTTCAGAGGGAGCCCGTTGAAGCGCAGGGATTTGAGATACAGCGGCGGAGGAATCGGGTTAACCGTTACATGATATTGCATCGGCTCCAGACCGGTGACCGTGAATCGGCCGTCCGCCCCGATCATGGGTCCGTCCGGATAATTGAGTCCTTCCGTGGGAGTGAGCGTAACTTGGGGCCAGGAGGATACGGGCGCGCCATCTATGATTACCCGTCCGCTCAGCTCGATGGCGGGCTTCATTTGAAGCACCAAGCGGTCAACATCTGCTTGGCCGACTGAGATGGGCTCGCACCCGACCAGGGAACGGCGGCCTTCGGTTTCGGCGGCCGGTTTCGCTTCGATAATGTAGTCACCCGGCAGAATACCTTCGAATGAGAATTCTCCACCGCGGACGCTGGCCGCCCGCGCCGGCAATCCCGGCGTTTGGCTGCCCCGACGGATGAGGTTCACAACTTCTGGCGAGCCCGCCTCGCCTGTGGCGGCAACGACGACGTTCCCCCTGACATTGACGATCGGCACTTTCTTAAGGCGAATCTCCAGCCCGCGGACCTGCGCGCCCGCGCCGACTTCCACGGGAGTAGCGTCGGCGAGATCGGTTTGGTCCGGGTAGTAAGTGGTGACGTAGGCTTCCTTTGGAGTTTCCGTAGCCGCCGCGGCGGTAGATGGATTCGGCGGAGCCGCCACGGACACTGTGTATCGTCCCGGGTTCAGACCTCCGATGGCGAATGCACCATCCGCGTCGGTTGTTCCGGTAATGGGTGGTGGGAAATCCGGGAGGTGGCTGCCACTCGACACGCGAACCCTGACGGTGAGACCGGGCAGAGGTTCCCGATCCTCATCGACAACCTTGCCGGCAATGATGCCTTGGGGTGTCATCTTGATTATGATGCCGGTCATGGTTTGGCCCGTGGCAATAGTGAATACCGGTCCACGATTCGTAGCGTAAAATCCGACCAAATAACCGGGCCGCGTCGCGCCCAGCATGTATCTACCCGGCAGAACTTCATCGAAATGGAAATTTCCTTGTAAATCCGTGTCGGTCGAGAGGTCCGAGACGACAGGTGTCTCGGTTGACGAACCAAACGGGAGGCGCGGGGGAGCAGTGAGTCGCAACGTGACTCGGCGAAGCGGCTCACCGGCCGCGCTGACGACACCGCCGGTGATCGATGCTCTCGCGGGTGATAGCGGCGCTTGTCCCAGACAGCCGGATGCGAAGAGAATGGCGAGACAGCAGGAGCCGGCAGCACAGAGCGCCGAACGCGCAACCATCGCAGTGGCGAAGTTTTGTCTCCGCCGCAAGACGAAGCGCGAGCATTTGACGTCGCTCACGAGATACTCCACAAAAGCTTGTGTAGATTATAGCCGACGCGCCGCGGCGGCGTAGTGTTCAGCGCGCGGGACGTGTCTTGCCAGGGGATCTCCGCGGTCCAGGCGCGGTCCAGATATCCAGTAGGCCGGTGGTGGCGTGCTGATTCGCGTTTCCCTCCGGGAGTGCGACTCTCCCATCGACCACAATGGGGCTGTTCCAATGGCCGCCGCCGCAGTCGAGAATGGCGATCCGCGTCCCACTCTTCGGTTCGTAGATGTGCAGCCCGCCATTGGGATCGTATACGTAAAGGAGGCCGCCAGCAACGACCGGGCTGGTTCCGCCGGTCGATTGACTCCACATTGGTTTCAGCGTTCCGTTGCTAACAGTCCAAGCAGTGGTGGCGCCGTTATCGGCGGCGAACAGCCAGGTGTCGGTTCCATTCCGCCAGACCGCCTGCGCTGTGAACAGCATGCTTTGCGAGGGAGTCGACACGGTTGTTAGTTCGCCACCAGTGTGTGGAGCGGTGCCGGCAATGGCACTGATGCCCAGTAGCCGGATCAGGCTGTCCTTGCCACCTTGCGCCAAAATTCCCGCCCCCGCGAGCGCCGGAGACGTGGATCCCAAGTCGACGTCTGCCGCGTCCAGCGAAGCGTTGTCCGCAGGAGTATAGTTCCCCAGCACCTCGGTGGCGCCCGGGTCGAGTTCGATGACCGAATCGCCCCAATCGGTCAAGCCGTTATAAGGTCCGTTCCCGGTGGCCACGAAAATATTGCCCGTTCCGAGATCGATCACCGCCCCGGCCCGCCCCCAAATCGCGGACCGCGTGGACTGACAGGACGCGGGTTGAATCAAGCCGGGACGGTCGCTGCACAGCGAATTCCATACCTGCAGCAGACCGCCGGACTGTGCGTCAAGCACCGCCACGTGCCCCTGGTAGGGAGGCTGGTCGCCGATATAGCCGCCGGTGACCGCGATGACATGGCCGCCAAACACTTTGAGCGGCGAAGCGATCTTCTCGCGGTTCGGCAGAAGCGTGATGGGCGTCGTCCACACCGAATGCCCATCCGCGATGGCGAGTTTCTGTACTGTGCCATCAGGAGCAGCAGCATAGAGATACTGCCGGTCCGGGTCCGCGGCGGGAGTGCTGTTGGTAATCTGCGCCGTGCCCGCCCAGGAGGTGAAGTTGGGCGGAGTATATTCCCAAAGAGTGTCGCCGCTGTCCGCATCGAGCGCGATGGTCTTCCCATAAATGGTGGTCAGAAAAAACACATCGTGGATCGACCCGTTAACGGTGACGCCGTGCAGGTAGATCGCTGAGGCGTCGACTGTCCCATTCAGTGGAATCTGGCGACGGGCGAGCGAAGCGGCGTTCGTTGCGGTGATACCAGTCTCGGCAGACGTGGCGCCGGAACTCGCCACATCCAATCCGAATTGTGGCCAATCCGTCAGCCGTTGGGAGTTTCGGACGACCCTCTGTGCCGCGATTCGCCAGCTGACAACTACCAACAAAAGAAGCACCCCTGGCAGGACTCGCCGTAGGAATGCAACGCGGATCATGGCTCAATGATACGCCGCCAGATCTCTGCCCGATGTGTCCGTGCCGAAACACACGACCCACGAATTGGGGCTTTTCGAAGATCGCCCGGAAGCGCAGCAATCACACGCTCCTTGTAATAGCGAATCTGGCACACACGTGCCGCTTCGTAAAGGTCTAGGAATCCCGATTCCTGGATTTCCTCGTGATTTTACTGCGGCGGTCGGAACAGGCCTCGCAAGCCAGCAAGGAAACGTTTCTGCTTAACTTGGCTTCAACGAGTCACTACTCAAGATGATGGGACCCGTGACGGCGTGAGGATGACGGGGAGCGAAGCCCGAACTTTACGGCCTAAAATCAAATCTTTTGAACCAGTTATGCAAGAACTGCATCCACCCAAGCGTGGGAGTTCTGCGCAGTTTCGAAGGAGAACTATGATTCTAGGAAGATTCACCTTGGCGATGTTTTTATTGACTGCTCCTGGAGTTTGGGCGCAGTATAACCGAGCGGAGATGATAAAGTTGGCGTCGGATCGATTCGATACGGCCGCTAAGACCTTGAACTTGAGCCCGGATCAAGTAGCTGCGATCAAACCGCTTCTCCAGTCGAAATATGTCGATATGGGCCAGGTTAAAGATGTATACATGGCGAGCGCCAAGAGCGATGCCTCAAAGAAGGACGCTAAGGAGTCGCTAAAGGCAATTCACGACAAATACAACGCCAAGATCAACGCGATTCTCACTCCGGAACAGTCGAAGGCATGGAAGCGCATGCAGAAGGACTGGAAGGACGACTTCATCATGCCGAAGTCCTAGCCACGTTCGCCCGCGCAAGACACGTAAATCTTAAAGAGGCAACAAACTAAACAGAGCATATGTCCCGGAGAACGGCGCTACTGGGATGTGGGCGAAAAGCTGAGAGCCTCACCCCTCGTGAGCGGGTCCGTAGCGCCCAACTGGTGATCGACCAATAGGAAGATATCGAATGGGAAGAACGATGAATTGGGCGATTCACCTCGGGGCGCGGGCGGCTTCGGTCTTCAGAGCAGGTGAACCGGCCGTTGCCGTACAATCGAAATGCTCGCCTAAATGTAAGCTCAGGATCGCCGGATTATTCGCGCTTGTGTGTGCAATCAGCCAATCGGCTCACGGGTTCCGGACAATTCAGCCGCTTCACTTTCTCGTGGAGGACGCACTCCTCCGGTCCGTTCCCCTTCCGCACTGGAACAGCGAGCTGTCTCACTTGGCGCTGGAAGCAGGGTTCCTGCTATGCAATGAAATGAAACGGGCCGAAAGAGCATCTGTCTGCGAGGTTAGCTTCCAAGGAGCGGTAAGTGTAACGACGTTCGACAAAACCCTTGAGGACGGACTTCGAGCTTTGTCGGTAGGAACTACCGCGGGCGACGTCGATGAGAAGGGGTTGAATTTCCTGTTTGATCAGACCAACCCGTCTGAGCGGCGCATATACGTGGTTCGGCGTTTGCTCTCCTGTGGTGGAGGAAAAGGCTGGATGGTGGGTTGTACAAGGGTGTCCGGGCCTGCTACGGTCATTGCCTTCAGGTGGCCGCCCTCAGACCTGCATGAGAATGCGATCACCCTACTCCACGAACTCGGCCATCAGGTCGGTCTGGGCGATCGGGCGGATCCAAGCTTACTGATGTACGTCGGTACGCCGGCGCGCCGTCTCGGGACCGGTCTAAAAGCAGCCGATGTCGCCTATTTTCGCCGGCTGCTCGTCCTTCCCTAGTCCGGTGTGGTGTCTCCGAGGCTTGCTGATGCGAATGAACACAGAGCGAATCACCTCCAAAACGTCGTTGCCGTTACTACACGTAGCGTTATCTCGTGATATCGCTAGCAGCCCGATTTGCTTGAGTCCCAGAACAGCTTCCCGGAACCGATTGGATGGCTAGCAGGTGCGTTTACTCCTGCTATACTGCCGTCGTGGCGACCTTCCTGATCCGCAGTTTTTCCGATCCTCGCGGCT
>DASZIV010000064.1:0-25494 GCA_035948775.1 Bryobacteraceae bacterium | reverse complement strand
CCACGTTCGAAAAGCTGATGCTCTGCGAGCTGCAGCCGCTCTTAGTACAGCGCTGGCTCGATAGCATAAAGCTCTCTTGGGCCACTAAAACCGATCTGCGCAATATCCTGTCGGGAGCCTTCACCAAGGCTATCGACTGGGGTGTGTGGAAGGACGCAAATCCAATCGAGCGTGTCCACGTGGGCCCGAAGATTGCCGTGCGCGAACAGCGCAAGTTGACGGATGAAGAGATGCGTCGGCTACTGGCCGCGCTTTCTGAGGATGTGCGGATGATCGTTTGCGTCGGGTTATTCTGCACGCTGCGGATCAGCGAGATACTTGCCATTCAGGAAAAGCATCTCGACTTCACTAACGGCCTAATCCTGGTTCGCCAAAGCTACTGTCGCGGCAGTCTCGCTCCGACTACAAAAACCCCAAGATCCCGTCGGGATGTTCCAATGGGTTTCCTTGAGGACGATCTCAAGCGGATGATGATGGGCGATCCCGAGCGTTTCGTGTTTCAGATCAAGACCAGACCGATGTGGGGCCGAGAAACGGCTATCTGTCGTGACGACCGGGCGATACGCAAGCAGTTTCTGAGTCCCGCGGCAAAGGCGCTGGGGATCTACTGGAAGGGGTTTGGCTTCCACTCATTCAGGCGTGAGGCTGTGACGGCAATGAGCGCAGAGCTCGGCGTAAGCCAAGCTATGCGCATGGCGGGCCATTCTACGGCCTCCATGAGCCTGCACTACACGCTGGCGGACGTACAGAAACAGGACGCCGCGGTGCGCTCCAGGCAGGAAGCGATCCTCGGGAAGACGGGTGCTAAGGTGCAATAATCCGCGTTTGATTTGGGCGCTAATGGGCAGCGTTTTTGAACACGCCCTTTAGATCCAATGGTTTTAGTTATCATACTCTACACTTACCAGGAAGAGGCCCTTGGCGGGTGCGGTAGGGCCGGATTTTTCGGGCAGCACGGTGATATCTTCAATGTTGCCTTTGCCGGCTTCGATCAGTGTGCCCACGATGTTGCGCACCATATGTTTGAGAAAGCCGCTCCCGCGCACGCGGTAAATCAGGCTGCCGGCGGGCGCCTCCAGCACCGAAGAATAGATCGTCCGAACCTTTGAGCCGCCTTCCGCATCGCGGTCATCGGATGCCGCAAATGCACTGAAATCGTGCTCTCCTTCGAGCGCGTGCGCCAAGCCCATCATGCGCTCTTCCGCCAGGGGATAGGGGTAGTGGAAAACGTACGGCCACTCGAAAGGGCTACAGACTTCGCCGCGACAAATGCGGTATTCGTAAGTCTTTGCTATGGCGTCGAACCTCGGGTGAAAATTTGCTGGCACCTCTTCGGCCGCGAGAATACGAACGGTGGGCGGTAGAAGGCGGTTCACGGCGCGCTGCAGGTTGACGAGAGGAATCGGATTGTCGATCGTAAACGCGGCCACCTGGGCCAACGCATGGACTCCCGCATCGGTGCGGCCCGAACCGGCCACTTGCACCGGCTTATCTTCGATCTCCGAGACGATTTGCTCGAGAGTTCCCTGGACGGTAGGTAACCCCGGTTGCACTTGCCATCCGTGAAACGGTGCGCCGTCATAGGCGAGCGTGATTCTGATGCGGCGCATCAGTTCGGGCGCGAGCCGGGTTTATCCACCGGAATACCTTGCGCGCACAATGGGCAGGCCTCGGCATGATGTGTGGCCGTTTCAATGGTTGCCAGCGCCACGCGCGGCACCCCCGCATCGGCCCGGCCACCGCTGCGGTCAATAATCGATCCTGCGGCCACTACGTTTGCACCAGCCTCGCGCAGCAGTTCGACTACGTCGTAAGTACTGCCGCCAGTCGTAATGACGTCTTCCACAACGACGGCAGTTTCGCCGGGAGTAACTTGAAACCCTCTGCGAAGCGTCATCTTCTTGGTGGCCGCGTCCCGTTCCGTAAAGAGGAAACGGGTTCCCAGTGCGCGCGCCACTTCATGTCCGATGATCACGCCGCCCAGTGCCGGAGAGACCACCAGTTGAATGTTGGCGCCGGTCTCCCGCTGCAACTCGCCCGCGAGTTTTTGTCCCAACTTTTCAGCCACGTCTGGGTATTGAAGAACCAGTGCGCATTGCAGATATTGCGAGCTGTGGAGACCGCTGGTGAGGCGAAAATGGCCTTCCAGATAAGCTCCTCGAGAACGGAACAACTCGAGAATGGACTCGGCTTGCGGCGTCACAAACGCCTACTATACCATTTGATATACGAGTATCTCCCTTACATTCTTGAGGACCATATATGCGCCTAGGTAAGACTGCTGTTGCCGTACTCTGTTCCCTGCTTTTGTTGAATCCCGGTGGGATGACTGCCGCCGATTCACCGAGCACGACCGCCCCGACTCCCCCCGTCTCGCATGGTTTTTTGACTCGCATAACAGCTCCCTATCAAGCCAGGACGGTAGCTCCTGTCAATCTACGCGACTCCTCGCGCTTAGAGGCCTTAATGCGCGCCGGCACCATTTATCTCTCGCTGCAAGACGCCATCGCGCTGGCGCTGGAAAACAACCTGGACATTGAAGTGCAGCGGTACGACTCGCAAATTGCCGATGCAGGTCTGTTGCACGCGCAATCAGGGGGTTTTGCCTCCCCCGTCTCGGTGGGTGTGACGGCTGGTCCTGGGAGCGCGACGAGTCCGGCGCCATCGGCGGGTCTGCAGGGCTTCCTGGTCAATCCCGTCACCCAGACGGGATTCTTGATCCCCAGTCTGGATCCGGCTCTGATAGCGACTGCGGCTTGGGCGCACCAGACCACACCACAAACCAGCAGTTTCGTAACGGGCACTGCCGCGCTCATCCAGCGTCAAGATACTTCGAATGTCTCGATCCAGAAATATTTCTCTACCGGAACCCAAATCAGTCTGGGCTTGAACAACACTTCCATTCAAAACAACAACGCCCGTGCCCAGTTCAATCCAGCCACCAATTCGAATCTGGCGTTCAGCTTTACGCAGCACCTGCTGCAGGGTTTCGGCCCCGCAGTAAACAATCGGCAAATCCGGATTGCCAAAAACAACCGAGAGGTTTCGGACTTGACCTTCAAGGCTCAAGTGATCGCGACCATCTCCGCCGTGAAGGATCTGTATTGGGACCTGGTCAGCTATCAGGAGAACGTGACCGTCCAACAGAATTCGCTGGCCGCCAACCAGAGGCTCTACGATGAGAATCAGAAACAAGTCGAGGTTGGGACGCTGGCGCCTATTGAAGTCACGCGTGCGGAAGCCGAGGTTGCCGCCAGCCAGCAGGCCGTCACCATCGCGCAAACCCAGTTATTGCAGCAGGAGACGATTCTCAAGAACGCACTGAGCCGGAGCGGCGTGCAGACTGCCGCCATCGCCGATGCTCACGTGATTCCGACGGACCGGATTCAAGTGCCAGACGTCGAAGCGATTACGCCCATCCAGGACTCAGTCGCGATGGCACTGTCAGCCCGCCCGGAGTTGTCGCAATTCCGCATTCTGATCCAGAACCAGGAAATCGGCATTAAGGGAGTAAGGAACGAACTGTTGCCAACCTTGGATGTAGTTGCTTCTCTTGCCAACTACGGGTTGGCAGGCCAGCCCGTGCCATTGCCCGCGACTTGCGCGATCAACCCAACTAGCACTACGTGCATTGCCCCGAATGGTTATTTCGTGGGTGGCTATAGCAATGTCTTGGGCCAGGTATTCGGACGCAACTTTCCGAACTACGCCGCTGGTTTTAACTTGACGATTCCGATACGCAATCGCGCTGCCCAGGCCGACATGATTAGCAGTGAACTGAACCTGCGCCAGCAGCAGCTCTCGATGCTGCGCCTGGAAAACGAGGTGCGTGTGGAAGTGCAGAACGCCGTGATCGGCGTGCAGCAGGCCCAGGCTCAGTATCAGTCCGCGATTAAGCAACTACGGCTGCAACAGCAGACTGTGGATGCCGAACAGAAGAAGCTCGAAGTGGGCGCATCTACCACCTACAACGTGATTCTGACGCAGCGCGACCTGGTCACGGCCCAGTCCAACCAGCTCGCCGCCGAAAGTGCCTATGCCAAGGCGAAGGTGGAAATGGATCGTGCTACCGGGCAGACGCTCAACAACAACGAAATATCGATCGACGAGGCGTTCCGCGGCGTGGTTTCGCGCCCGCCGAGTCCAATCCCGGCGGTTCCTCCGGCTCCTGTTGCTCCGACACCGGGTTCGTCGAAATAGTCAATTTGGAACTCGGATTTTTGCCGGTTGCGTTTCAATTCTGCATTGCCGGCCTAACGATTCTCTGATTCGAAACGGGTTCCGGTTTGGTGGGGGAATTGCTAACTACGAGGCGTGACTAACAACTCACAGGCCGACGGAGAGATGGCTGACCTTCGCTTTTTCCACCCCACCAAGTCACCCCACAACCATACCTACTAGCACTCCACGAACATCCTCACAACCATCTCTTCGCGGGCCTGATATTTTTGCTCCGAACACTGCTACGGGCGGATCTCGACTAGGATAGGTTTATGGCCAAAGGTATGTTTGAGGTCGAGTGCCCCTGCTGCCAGGCAATTCTCAAGGTTGATCCGGAAACGCGCGCGGTGATTGCCCATACCGTTCCCGTGAAGCCGCCCGCGATTGAAGATCTGGCTGCCGAAGTAGCCAAGCTCAAAGGTGAAGGCGCCAGGCGCGAAGCGGTCTTTCAAAAACAGTTTGAAGCGGAGAAGACGCACGGAAAGGTGCTTGAGAAGAAATTCGACGAACTGTTTAAACGGGTGAAGGAGAATCCGAACGAGCCGCCGCCGAAGCGGGATATCGATTTCGACTAGCGGTGGGGCCTGTGATTTTTCGTACTACTCGACGGCCACTAGCAGATTCTCGGCGAACGGCCATTCGCAATCGATCCACTGCCGCTCCATCTGAAAGCCTGCCAGGCGAGCGAGTTCGGGTAGCTGCTCGGGCCGAAACTTGTGGCTGGCCTCGGTGCAGATCGTCTCGTTGGGCTCGAAATCCACGCTCAGATCCGCCCCGCGGATGCTGACGGTCTGATGCACGCGGGAACGCAGGTGCATCTCGATACGTTGGGCCTTTTCGATGTACCGCGCCACGTGTTCGAACTGGCGCAGGTCGAAGTCGGCATCCAGTTCCCGGTTGATGCGGCCTAGCAGGTTCAGGTTGAAGGCTGCGGTGACGCCTGCGGGATCGTCGTAAGCGAGCACCAGTTGTTTGGTGGGCTTCACCAAATCCGTTCCCAGCAGGAGCCGGTCCTCCACCGCCAGGCATTGACGGACAGAGCCGAGAAAATCGATGGCGGCATCGGGCTCGAAATTGCCGATGGTGCTTCCCAAAAAGAGCACCAGGATACTTTGGCCCCGGGCCCGCTCGCGGGACACTTGGTGCAAGCCTTCCGTATAGGTTCCTTCCAGCGGGAGCACTGTGCCGAGCGGACTCAACTCTTTCGCGCAGCGATCCAGAGCGGCGCAGGAAACATCGATCGGATAGTAAACCACTGCCTGGCGACGCCCTAGCTGTTCCAGGACGGGGCGTGTCTTGCTGCCGCTGCCGCTGCCCAGTTCAGCCACCAACGTGTTACCTGGGAGGCGGCCGACCAGCTCCGAAGCGTGCTTTCGCAGCAGGCGGGCATCGGCTCTTGTCAGCCCGTATTCGGGTAGACAGGTGATGGCGTCGAAAAGGGCCGAGCCGACGTCATCGTACAAGTAGCGACATGGAAGGGTCTTCTGGCCGGAGCCGGAGAGGCCCGCCCTCACTTCGCGCGCGAATTCATTGGAGAGCGCCCGTGCATAGGTCACGATTGCACCATTCGGAATGTTGCGTAGATGTAAGGATACGACGGCCGGAACCAGTTGCGGAAGGAGGGCCGCGCGAAACGCCGGGCCGTCCGCGGCGAAGCGCCTTTCAGAACGTAGTGTTGTCCATCGAAAAACGGCGCGGAGTAGTTCGTATAGTAAGGCAGCGGCGCGAAGCCGGGGAACGGGCTGAACAGGCTGCTGGTCCACTCCCATCCGTTGCCGGTCATCTGGGCGGGGGCTAGGGGGTCGGAGCCGTTGCCCTCGTCGTCGGCCGTAACGGGTATGGGATCCCAGTAGCGGAAGTCGAGATTCCGCGAAAGTGGGAGACCGTCGGCGGCGCGATGGAACTGGGCTTCGGTCGGGAGCGCTGACCTACGCCATGCGGCATAGGCCTCCGCCTGGCACTTGGTAACATACACCGGCGAATTGAGCGGCAGCGGGACCTCCTGGAACATCCCGCGATAGAACCACTCGCCGCCCGATTCTCTCCAGAAGAAGGGCGCGGCGCCGCCGGCGCGCACGAACTCCAAGTACTCGCCATTGGTGACTTTGTATTTCCCGAGGGAAAACGCCGGCACCTCCACGGCGCAGGCTTCGTACTCGTTGTCCCAGCCAAATCCCTCGCCGCTCCGGAGGCCTAATTCCGCAATGCCGGCTGGAATTTCGATCATCCTGGGACGGGGGGCAATGCCATGTGCCAAGCCATCAACCTGAGCTACCTTTCGCTCAAACGGAAGTTGGTGCAAGATGTAAGCCAGCGTCTCAGCGTGCATGAGGCGGTGCTCAATGGCGGCATTCACCATTTCCTCCGGAACGTTGGGCAGTGCTTCGTCGATGACCTCCCGCGTGCGTTGGTTGTAGCATCTGACTTCCTCGACGCTTGGCCAATCGGAGGGTTTGTCGTCGGGCAAGTCGCCTTCGCTCGGGTCGATGCCGAACGCAAATAGCCGGTCGAACGTAGGATGGAACGACGGCATGTCCAGGGCGTACTGCGCTACCAAATTCCAGTCGAACGCTTCCAGGTGCCCAAGGTAGAAGATGATGCGGTGGCGTTCCGGAATAGGCCTTTCGTACAGCGAATCGGCTCGTACGATGGGGAACAGATTATCGGTCTGGAGGCGCGCCTCGGCCAATTGTCGGGGGAGGGGAGTATCCATGCTTTTCAAGTCTATCGAATTATGCCACTTCACTCCTTAGAATGGATGCAATGAGCGAAAGAATGGATGCGGCGGCCGAGCTGCGCTGGAACGCTTTATTACGAGAATGGGTATCGGTGGCGGCGCACCGCCAGGGCCGACCGCAGATGCCTTCCGCCGGGTGCCCTTTCTGCCCGGGTTCGGGCCGCGTGCCGGATGACTACGATGTACATTTGTACGCCAACGATTTCGCCGCGTTCCGCCTGGATCATCCGCCGATCGACGCGAAACCGGGACTATTCGCCAGCGCGGGCGCGCGGGGCACGACCGACGTTGTGCTATACCATCCCAGCCACAACCTTACACCCGCCCAACTTTCGGCCGAGCACTGGCGCAAAGTAATCGCTCTATGGACCGCACGCTACCAGGAACTGGCGGCGCATCCGGACGTTCAGTACGCCTACATCTTCGAGAACGCCGGCGCGGCGGTAGGCGTAACCATGCCTCACCCGCACGGACAAATCTACGGGTTTCCGTTTGTGCCGCAATTGATCGGGCGCGAACTCGCTGCGGCCTCCGAATACCACGCGAGCGAGAAGGAGTGTCTCTACTGCCGCATGCTGCAGGCGGAACTCGCCGACGGACGGCGGATCGTTAAAGAGAATGACAGCTTTGTGGCATTTGTCCCATACGCGGCTCGCTTTCCGGCGGAAATCCAGATCTGCGCACGACGACACCTGGGCGCCTTGCCGGAGTTACGCGCCAACGAAGCCGCCGACCTGGCCGCGATCCTCAAGCTGGTACGCAGCAAGTACGACAATTTGTTCGGTTTCCCAATGCCCCTGATGATGCTGCTGCGGCATCCGCCCGCGAAAGGTGAGCATCCGTACTTCCATCTCCATATCGATTTCTATCCGATCCAGCGCAGCGCGGCAAAGCTGAAGTACCTAGCAGGGGTGGAGACCGGGGCCGGCGTATTTCTCAACGATACCGTGGCCGAAGACAAGGCCCGCGAGTTGCGCGAAACCGAACCGTGGTAGCGGGGCAGATGCCGCAAGTTTTTATTGCTTCGGGCCCTAGCCTTTTGCCGCGCGGCGCGTCTGGTCCTTCACTGGCATCTATGCGAGCGGCGGCAAGACGTAGCCGTTTCGCAGGGCCAGCATCTACTATGTGGCGTTGGAGATCCGCGCGAGGTTTCGGCCAAGACGTGCGCTACGCGTGGCGCATGTGCCGCAAGTCTCCCGCATTCACGGCAACCGCGATTCTAACGCTAGCACTGGGAATCGGCGCCAACACAGCGGTCTTCAGCATCCTCGACGCCGTGCTCCTTCGACCCTTGCCCTACCGAGACCCGGGCCAGCTGGTGTCGGTCCTGGACCGAGAGATCCGTGCGGGCGGACGGGCGATCTATTTCGATCAATATAGCGATTACGAAAACTGGAAGAAGAATAGCCGCGCGTTCCAGGGGTTTGCGGCGGTGACGTGGGCCGGTGGTATGGGGAGGATCATGACGGGCCGCGGGCCGGCCCGGACCGTGACCGCCATGCCGGTGAGCGTGGATTTCTTCTCAACCCTGGGTGTTCCGGCTGCGCTGGGGAGGACCTTCGAGGCGGCCGATCTCGCGGGTGGTTGCGGCGTCGTGCTGTCCCGCAAGTTCTGGCAAGCTACCTTCGGGAGCCAGCGGAGCGCGATCGGCCAGTCCCTGCGGCTTGACGATCAGGCGTGTACGGTTTTGGGAGTGATGCCCTCGGATTTTGCTTCTTATCCGAATCCCCCTTTCTTACTTTGGGTCTTGATGACACCGCCGAAACGGCCCGATCAGTTCGGGGTATTCGTCATCGGCCGCCTCAAGCCAGACGTATCCATGGCTAGCGCGCAGGCGGAACTGCTAGCTCTCCATCGCCAGCTTCATCAGCACGACCGGTGGGGCGCGATCATGGAGCCAGCCGTTTATGAGCTTCAAACCGAGTTTACCTGGCTGGCCGGCCGCAACCTGAGGGTCAGCTTGATTGTGTTGTTTGCCGCGGTGACCTTGGTGCTTTCGATCTGCTGCGTGAATGTTGCCAATTTGCTGTTAAGCCGGTCGTTAGTGCGGCAGCGGGAAATGGCTATCCGCGCTGCTCTGGGTTCCGGACGCGGCCGCATGCTCCGTCAATTGATGACGGAGAGCTTGCTGCTGTCTCTCATTGCATCCGTTTGTGGGGCAGGCATGGCGGTGGGTGCGGTGCGTTATTTCCGCGTTGCGAATCCGATCGAACTCCCGCCGGCCACTGCCGTCGAAGTGAATACCGAGGTCCTGGTGTTTGCCGTGGTGCTGAGTATCGCGACTGCACTGCTGTTCGGTCTGGTACCTGCATGGAAAGCTTCCAGTATCGATCTGATCAGCTCATTGAAAGCCGGCGGCCGTGGGTCGTCGCAAGATGCCGGCCGCCATCGAATCGGTAAGGCGCTGATCGTGGCGGATGTCGCGCTTACGATTGTGCTGTTGACCGGGGCCGGGCTGCTGATCCGTAGCGTAGAGAATTTCACGTCGGCGCCGCTGGGATTTGTGCCGGATGGATTAGTGACCGCCAGGCTGCAACTGCCCCGGACTGCTTACGACAAGACGGAGCAGCGAGTTCAATTTTACGACAGCGTTCTCTCGCAGCTACGCCGAGAGTCGCGGTTCGAAGGCGCCGCTTTCTCGACCACGCTCCCGACTCTGGGAACCGGCGCGGTCAGCGTTCTGGCTGTAGAGGGCCGGCTCGATCCACCGTCCGACCATATCCTGGATGTCGGTCAACAGACTATTAGTCCCGATTATTTTCGGGTGATGCGGATTCCGCTCAAAGAGGGCCGCTACTTCGATGAGCGGGATCGCGAGCAAACCCGTCCGTTGGCGATCGTTAATGAGGCGCTGGTTGCCAGATATTTCGCGAACGAAGATCCCATCGGGAAGCAAATTCGGGAATTCGACGGCCCGGGCAGCAAGAAACCGTGGGTCACGATCGTCGGAGTCGTTGCCGGCGAAAAACGCACCGCGGTGACGAACGAGATGAGCTGGGCAGACTTACCCGTGGTCTACCACGCTTGGGATCAAGATCCTCCACCCGCGGCCACGCTAATTGTCCGCGCGGACGCCGGAGGAACGGTACTGGGCGGGACGATTCAACGAGCGTTGGCGGCCATTGATTCCGATGTTTCCGTGGGCGGCGTCGAATCCGTTCCACAGACGGTTGCCAAGGTCTTGGCCTATCCGCGGTTCCGTGCAATTGTCCTAGCGGCCTTCGCGGGCCTGGCGCTGCTGCTGGCGATGGTCGGATTGTACGGTGTGCTGTCCCATCTAGTGGCGCACCGCACCCACGAGATCGGCGTCCGCATGGCATTGGGCGCACAAAGAAGCGAGGTTCTCGGAATGATCGTTGGCGACGGTGTGCGCTTGATCGGTCTCGGGGTTGTACTGGGGCTCGCCGTGGCATTGGTGTTGGGCCGTTATTTGGGGGCACTGCTTTACGGAATCAGCGCTGCTGATCCGCTGCTGCTGGCGTTGGTGTCGCTGGGAATGATCGTGGCGGCTCTGGCCGCGATGTACGTTCCCGCGCGCCGCGCTGCGACGGTCGACCCGCTTGTTGCATTACGTTACGAATAGGTGCGCCACACCCTAACTGGCATACAATTGACCTATGCTTTCGAAACCCAACTCCTGGATGATTATCGTTCTATTCGCCGCCGCAGCAGTGCCGGCGTTTGCGCAACTCGATATCAAGGCCACTTACGTCAAACATCTGAAGACCTCAAAAGACTTCACCCTGAAGGTCGCCGATCAGATGCCGGAGGCGTCTTACGATTTCAAGCTCACGCCGCCGCAGATGAGCTTTGCCGAGCAAATCGTCCACTTGTCGCAGGAAGTCGACGCGTTTTCGGCGGTACTCTCCGGCGGGAAACCGAATCCGGCGAAGCCGGCGATGAACAAGAAGGACGTGATCGCGTTTGTGCAGCAGTCTTTCGATCATGCGATCGAACGCGTATCCAAACTGACACCCGAACAGATTTCGAAATCCTACAACACCGGAGACGGGTCGATGACCGGGCTGGAGGTGCTGATGTTCGCGCTCGATCACACCACGCACCATCGCGCCTCGGCCGAGATGTATCTGCGGGCCAAGGGTATCAAACCAACTGACTACGAATTCTAAGCAACCCAAGGAGGAAAGCGTGAAGAGTCTTGCGAACCGCGGCGCAACAGTAGCTGTGCTCATTGTCGCGGCGATTGCCGCGTCCGCACAGAGCAACAATCACGACGAAGCCAAGAAACCTCTGGTGATCGCCTCCCAGGGCGCCTTCTTCGTCGGCGGCGAGGCCAAGCGTTCCAGCACACCGCCGGCGCCAGCCGCCAACGGCGCTCCCGCGCAGCAGCCCGAAGACATCACCGTCAACCAGATGTACGTGCAATATCAGGTGCCTGTGAACGGCAACCAGCACGTCCCGGTGGTCATGGTGCATGGATGCTGCCTCAGCAGCATGACGTGGGAGACGACTCCGGACGGCCGCATGGGCTGGAGCGAATACTTCGTGCGCAAGAATCGCCCGGTATATCTGGCGGACCAGGCATCGCGCGCCCGCTCCGGTTTCGACGCCACCATCATCAACGCCGTGAAGCAGGGAGCCGCGCCGCCGAGCCAGCTTCCCAACGTGCTCATGGCCGGGCATCAGACTTCCTGGGCCGTCTTCCGCTTCGGGCCCACGTTCGGGACGGCGTTTCCCGACGGGCAGTTTCCCGTGCAGGCGGCGGATGAGCTTTACAAGCAGATGATTCCCGATTTCAACTCCGTGCTGCCTTCGCCCAACCCCACCTGGAAGAATATGGCGGCTCTGGCGGTGAAGCTAAACGGAGCGGTCCTGATGGGCCATTCCGAGTCCGGCTTCTTTCCGGAGGAGGCGGCCATGATCGACCCCACAGGCGTTCGCGGCATCATCTCCATCGAGATGGGATGCACCACCACGCTGAAGCCCGAGCAACTTTCCACGCTCGCCAAGATTCCGATCCTGGTCATGTTCGGCGATCACCTGGGGGACGTCCAGGGCCGCATGGGCGCGGTATGGCCGGCGAATTTCGATAGCTGTCAAAAGTTCGTCGAACAAGTAACGGCAGCGGGCGGCGATGCGCAAATGATGTCTCTGCCCAAACTAGGCATCAAGGGCAACAGCCATATGCTGATGCAGGACAAGAACAACATCCAGCTTGCGGACCTGATTATTGGGTGGATCGACCAACACGTGGAATCTAAGAAGGCGGCGCATCATCACTGATGCATTTGGGGGATTGGGTAGAGGAGTGCAGACGCACTACGGCTGCGCGTTGTGGGGCGGCCGGGCTTCGGATTGCTCCGCGGACTTATCGCCGTGCGTGTCGGCCGCCCGATGGTTTGAGCCGGTTCTACGAAGGGTTGGAATCGCTGAATGGCGTTACTTTCTTCCTGTTCGTTTCGAACCTTGACCCTCTGATATCCCGCGGGGCGGCGATCGGAGCTATCCGCTCACCGCAGGGTGTTGTGAGACCGATCTCAAGATCTTCCGTCGGCGTTCTGCCCGTAGGGAACGTCGCAAGGCGTTAACGGCCTCCGGAAGTTCAGCACCACCATAATGCAACGTTCGCTGGCCAGCGAAAAGACTGTTGGGCTTGAGCGGTGGGGCGCAAGCCTCTGTTCGATTTCCACGGTAGCAGAGGAAGGGGAACAACCAGGTTGAGAGTTGTGAGAAAATATTGATTTCAAAGGTAAGAATAATTGTTGTCTTCCGGCGAACGCCCGACCGAACACTACGCGCGCAGCCTGCCAGACGCGCCGGTGAGCGAATGGCATAAGCTCCTCCGCCATCTGGAGGACAACAGCCGAGTTGGCTGATCAGTTTGCGCCGGGCCGGGGGCGCATTGCCGGAATTTGGGGCGACGCTGGAAAATATCAACGCAATCCATACCAGATGCTGGCGCGGTCGCGCCCCGCTCGGGGCGCATGCCCGAACTAGTTGGCAGACCAGGTGAAAAAATTCTTGTGGGGCGAGCTTTAGCCTGCGGTGGACTTGAGTCCCGCTGGTTCGGATGGCGGACTAAAGTCCGCCGCAGGCTGAAGCCCGCCCCACACAACACCGCACTATTTCACCGGTCGCAGTACTAGGCACCAAGGGCAACAGCCATATGCTGATGCCGACTTGATTATTGGGCGGATCGTCTAAGAAGGCCGCGCACCATCGCTGATGCGCTCGATGGCAAATGATATGATGTGCGGACAAGCGCCCAGGAGGCGCGTCCGCATGACGAAATCGGCAAGGTTGTGGCCCGCTCTCGCACTCCTCGCGCTGCCCCTGGTGGCAGGCCCGCTGCCCTCTGCGAAACCGGAAGACGTCGGGATGTCGACGGATCGGCTGAGGCGGATCAACCAGATGATCCAGCACCGCATGGAAGCCGGCGATCTGACGGGAGCGGTGACCATCGTGGCGCGCAAGGGCAAGGTGGTGCACCTGGAAGCGCAGGGCCTTATGGACCTGGACTCCAAGAAGCCGATGACCAGGGAAACCATGTTCCGGGTTGCCTCCATGACGAAACCCGTCACGGGCCTGGCCATCATGATGATGATCGAAGAGGGCAAGGTTCGGCTTACGGACCCGGTGTCGCGATTCATTCCGGAGTTCAAGGGAATGAAAGTAGCGGTCGCATTACCGCCGTCACAGGGCCGCGGCGTGGTACTGGAGACCGGCGGCGGAACCACCGCTGTCCCGCCCGTGCCTCAGTTCTACATCGTGCCGGCCGAGCGCGAGATCACCGTCCGCGATCTGCTGACTCATGTTTCCGGGTTGGCCAGCGGCCCCATGAGCAACAGCGAAACGCGCAAGTTGAACCGGCGTCCGGAGGAGAATCTGGCCAGCTATATCCCGCGTCTCGGTACCACGCCGCTCGAGTTCCAACCGGGTTCGCGTTGGGCGTACAGCGCACAGGCCGGCTTCGATACGCTGGGACGCATTGTCGAGATTGTTTCCGGTATGCCGTTGGACCAATTCTTCCGCCAGCGCATTTTCGATCCACTCGGTATGAAAGACATCGCTTTTTGGCCCGCCGAGGAGCAGTGGCCGCGCGTAGCGAGCGTCTATCAGCGCACCGCCAAGGGTCTGGTGAAGTCACAGAACCCCAATACCATGTCGAGCCAGGTCTACTTCATGGGGTCGGGCGGCTTGATCAGCACCGCCGCCGACTATCTGCCCATGGGCGTGATGCTCGCTAACGGCGGCCAATTAAACGGCAAGCGCCTGCTCAGCCCCAAGACTGTAGAGATGATGCGCGCGGTGCATGTGCCCGACACGCTGCCGGGCCGCGCGCCCGGCGAAGGCTATGGCCTCAGCGTCCGCGTGGTGAGCGACCATGCCAAACGTGGCACGCTTCTCTCCACCGGCAGCTTCGGTTGGAGCGGCGCTTATGGCACGCATTTCTTTGTGGATCCGGTGGAACAAGTGGTCGCGGTGCTGATGGTGCAGACTGCGAATCAGGAGGTCAACCGGGATTTCGAAGATATGGTGATGCAGGCGGTGGTGGAGTAACTAACCAAGCTTCGCCAAAGCTGCCGCAAGTTCGTCTTCTTCTTCCGGGAACACGGTCCGCAGATCGAGGATCAGGCAGTCATTTTCAATGCGGGCGATCACGGGGGGATGATTCTGGCGAAGCTGCCGTTCCTGGCCGACAACGTCTGAGGACGCGATGGCAATGAGACAGGTGGGGAGGGGTTGCTCTGGAGTCGCTCCGCCTCCGATCATCGATTCGCCCGGTTTGAGTTCCGCCCGCAAATTCGTCCGGCGGACCAACGCCTCGGCCCGCGCGCGCACCTGGGCAGCGGTGTGCCGGATCATCGCCAGAGCCGGCACGGCGTCCCAACGTTCCAATAGCAGGTTGCGCAGGTTCGATTCGAGCACCTGATAGATCATCTTGTCCAGACGCAGGGCGCGGAACATGGGATTGCGGCGCAGGCGCGAAACGATTTCTGCCTTACCCGCCAGGATCCCGGCCTGCGGACCGCCCAGAAGCTTATCGCCGCTGAACGACACCAGGTCGACCCCTTCGCGCAGGCTATCGGCTACCAGCGGTTCTTCGGCGACGCCGTAAGGCCTCAGGTCCACTACGCAGCCACTGCCCAGGTCTTCATAGACGGGGATGCCGCGCTCGCGTCCCAGCGCCACCAACTCCCGCAGCTCCGGTCGAGCCGTAAAACCTTGGATGCGAAAATTACTGGGGTGCACGCGCAGCAGCAGGCGTGTGCGCTCGTTGATCGCGGCGCGGTAGTCGTCAATGTGCGTTCGGTTGGTGGTGCCGACCTCGCGTAGCGCGGCGCCGGAGCTTTGCATGATGTCCGGAATGCGGAATCCGTCGCCGATTTCGATGAGCTCACCGCGCGAAACGATCACCTCTCCGCCACCGGCGAGTTCGTGAAGAGCCAGGTAGATGGCGGCGGCATTGTTGTTCACCGCAATGGCTGTGGCGCCGAGCAGCCGTTCCAGCAGCTTGCCCGCATGCACATCGCGTTTGCCGCGGCGTCCCGTGGCGAGGTCATATTCCAGGTTGGTATAGCCCGGCAGGATCGCGACGGGCCCCAAAGGAGCCCGGCCAAGGTTGGTGTGGAGTACCACTCCGGTGGCGTTGATGACGCGGCGAAGCGAAGGTTGTTCAAAAGCGACCATGGCCTCCGCGACGCGCGCTTCGATACCGGGTCCAATGGTAACGCCAGCCCGAATCTCGCGGCGGATTTCTTCCAGGGCGCGGCGGATCTCGTCGAGCAGGAGCGCGCGCGGAAACCGCGAAAGGGCAGGGGAGAGGCGTTCGATAATCTCGTGAACCGCGGGAAGTTCCCGCAGCAACTCGCTTTCGGCCACGTTCTCGATGGTACTTGCTTATCTCGAAAAAAAGCAAAAAACGCCCGAATCCTGCCGATAAGCTTAAATATGCAGATCTTCGCGAGCGCTTTGCAGGGTTTGAATGCGGCCGAGACGAAGCTCGATCAGACCGCCAGCCGGATCAGCCGCGCCACGGTCGGCACCGGAGCGGCTTCGGACTCGGTGGATCTCTCCACGGAGCTGCTTAACCTGTTGACTGCGAAAGAGCTGTACGCGGCCAACCTTAAATCGCTCCAGACCGGAAACGAGATCGCCAGGCACACTCTCGACATTCTGGCGTGAGGTGTCGTAAGGAAAACACCCCCTGCTAGCATTTGGCAGTCCTGAGCGCCCCCTTACCTTACTATCACCCCCCGGCTAGTCATTTCCTGTTGGAACCGCGCGCGATAGGATCGCCATATGAAACGAGTTCTACGGAATTTCCTCGCTGATGAAAACGGTCAAGATCTGATCGAGTATTCCTTGTTGATGGCTTTTGTGGCGCTGGCGTCGTATGGCCTCGGGGGCTTTTGGGCGGTTCACCAGCATCTGCGGCACATCTGATAGCCAACTGCCGCGGCCGCAAGCCTCAGGGCAACGCCCGTAGCGCCGTGCTTACGGTGGTGGGGAAGCCATTCCCGACCGGCACATCCTTGGTCGACGTCGCGTAGCCATCGACTGAGAATGCCGCCTTGTAACTGCCGGGGCCAAGCCTGGTGGTGAAGGGAGTTCTGCCGATTGGCTGGCCGCTCATGGTTACCAATGCATTCGACGGAGTTGAAGTGAAAGTGACGTCAAACATGCTAGCCGGAGTCAAGGATGGCAACGCGATACGCGAAGCTGTCGCAGGTGACGCGGCGGTGGTCGGAGATTCCGGTGAAACGCCAGCGGCCAATCTCGTCCGGTCGAGTTTGATCTCGCCGTCCACCAAAGCTGTCATCTCGGTACCCCTCGGGATAGTCGCGTCCGTGTGGCCGCCTGCCTTTGCTTCTTTTACGGCGCGTACTGCCACCTTGTCGCCGTTCACGAGCCGCACGTAATCGATATTTACGCCCAGCTTCCCGCTTCGTGTCATCCACTTCTTCGGCTCGGCCTCGGTGATGGTTGCAAGGGCTGTGCCGCCGCGAGCAACTACCAGAACATCATCGACCCTGAGATCATCCAGCACCTCAAACTCCACGGCATCACCTGCCCTTGCGTTCTCGGAAGAAAGGTTCCGTTTTAAGCGAAGCCGGATGGGCGTGGCGTCATGGAGGATCAGAGTGCCAGGATTGGCAGCTGGAGTTACCACAGCGTTGGTCGCGAACCCACTAGCCCCGGACGGAACAGGCTGTCCGCTGCTTGCTCCATTTCTAACCAGCATCGCGGCGATGAGCTTATCGGTCGCGCCGGCTTTCTTCAAAGCGATCATGTCATCCGCGGATAGCGCGTACTTCCCCGGTTGCTGATTGACCATTCCCACGATTATGTCTTCGCCAATCCCGGCCCTAGCGAGCTTGATAATGGTTTCGGTGGTCAGCGATTCTTGAGCGCGCAGGGACCCTGCCAGCAAAAGACAAATGCAAGCGACAGCATGTTTCATCGGAACGTACTCCTTGCCCCGAGTTTATGCGCCGATGTCTAACGTCTCTATACTTGAAAAGGTAAGCACGCAATTTGGCCGGCAGTGCTGTGATCGAGTGAAGGATGGTATACTCCCTACGTTAGCTGTGGTTGGTACGTGACCAGAGGCAAGTCCGGTCCGTAACTCTAAACTGTTGATTTTTCGGGGCGTGGCTCAGCCTGGCTAGAGCGCCTGGTTCGGGACCAGGAGGTCGGTGGTTCGAATCCACTCGCCCCGACCAATTCTTTCAATAATTTACAGTTTTCTGGAGGGTTAAAATGTGGGCCATGTACACGTCCAGGTACACGTTGGCGGGTCATTGGACCCTCTGGGTCGCCGGGACGGGTATTTCTTCAGGGACATACGATCGGATCGCGTCGACGGCCTTCTGCTTTACGTCATCGCGGATATGGGAATAGAGCTCCATCATCTTGCGATCCATATGGCCTGCAATTGACATGATGGTCTGGTCGGACGCCAAGGACTCGGCCAGTTTCGTGATTGCCAGATGGCGCAGATCGTGGAAGCGTAGGCCGACGAATGGCGCCATGGCCTTCTGGCGTTCACGTTCATCGGTGATGCTTTCGGCCGCGCGCCGGGCCGTTTCCTTCACAAGCGATCGCCATGCGCTACGCCAAGTCTTCTGCGGTTTTGTTGGATCGTAACCTGCTTGGCGGTTTGGCACTTTTGTATTGCGCGAGAGGCATCGGGGGAATAGGAAGTGATCCGGCTGCACGGATCCGAGCGCGTTCGCGCGCTCCACAAGACGGGCGAAGGCCCACATTGCGCCATCATTGAACGGAATATCGCGGTTGCCTTTCTTCGTTTTAGATCGCCTGATATTTACTTCGCGCTCCATCAAGTTGACGTGGCGAAGCCGGAGGCCTTTGAGTTCACAGCCTCGCATTGTGGTGTTGGCCGCGGCCAGGGCAGCGAGAAAAGCCGCATCCCATTCCGGCTTTGACCGTGCGGTGCGGAACAAAAGCTGTTCTTGTGCGTCATCAAGCGCGCGGCCGAGTCTGCTGCCGTTCTCATTGTCGGTATTGTTCTCAGGCAGGGGCTTGACGTCGTGCACGACTCGCTCCCAAACCTTCGCCTCTTTGAGGACGCACCGAAGAAACTCCAACTCGAGATTGACAGTCCTGGGGCTCACCAGCTTGGCGCGCACCAACTGGTAATTGCTAATAGCCGGCGCGTCAATGCGAGAAACGCGCTCATCACCGAAATGCTTCAGCAGTGGAACAGAACGCTCTTTGTCAATTCGGGCTGTTCCTTCAGAAACCACCGGGGGCTGTCTCTTCTCCCGCATGTAGGCCACCAACTTCGAGAATGGCCATTTTGCGAAGTCATTCGGCAATTGGCCTTTCTCTTGGGCATCTTCGGCCGCGGAGCGGGCCTTCCGGGCCTCCTGATAGTTAGTGGTGCGCGTCGAAAAGAACCGGCGCGCGCCGGCGATGTTCAGACAGAAATACCAGACGCCGCGGCGCCGGTGGAGGCCGTCAGTGTCACGTTGTTTTGGGGGTTCGTCACTTCGTTTCATGGGTGCTTCCTTTCTTCTTATTAAGACCCTGTATTCCGTAAGTCGATTTAGGCTGGCGCCGCAAGAGCTTTTCGTCCTCCTCCGTGCGCTCATGGCCATATGGCTGGTCTATATGTAGTTCGATTTCTTCGAGTTGGCGCCCGAGCAAAAACAGTGCGTTCTGCAGGCCCCATGTGAGCCAGGGATAATCCTCATCCGCCGTTGGGATCTGCTTCCGGAAGCGGCTCAGAATCTTGCTCAGATCATCGTCCAGATATCGCGAAATGGCGGCATTGTACTTCAGGTCTTCGAGGCTAAGGCGCCGCTGTGTGCCCTTTGAGGGCAAATTCCCGATTCGGTCGGCGATGCGCTTCTTCCATTTCGATTCGAAAACATCGCGAAGCTCAGGGTGTCCCTTGGCTTCTGCGACTGCGCCTAGTTTCTTGAGGGTATCTATATTCGGAGCCCGGTGTCCGTTCTCCCACCTGCTCACGGTCTCAACGGTTGTTCCGGTCAACTTCGCGAACTCGGCTTGGTCAAGCCCAGCTTTCTTCCGTAGGAGAGAAACCGCTCTTCGAATAATCACGATCTCAGTATAATCCAGTATGCATCCATGTCAAGTCCCAAAGTTTTGTGTTTTTGGTGCTTGACACAGATGCATACTGGTCATTATGCTCTAATCATGCATTTGGAGAAGTTGAATTACAGCAAGCAGGAGACCGCGTTTCTTCTCGGTCTCTCAATCCACACCATTACACGCGACGTGAAGCTCAAGCGCATAACCGCGCGCTGTTACGGGCGCCGCGTGCTAATCCCCCGCGAAGAGATCTTGCGTATCGCAGCGCATGGAATGCAGCGGGAGGCCCGGTAGTTTGACTGCCGAGCACATAGCGACAGCGCTCCACGGCCGCCGTTCCGGCACCGGCTGGATGACCCGTTGTGTTGCACATGATGACCACTCGCCGTCCATGTCGATCGTGGAGCGCGATGGTATGGTGCTGGTCCACTGCCATGCCGGCTGCTCCCAGGCGGATGTGATCGCGGCACTACGTGCCCGCGGCTTATGGCCTGAGCGGGAGAAGCTAACGTGGACGCCAGCAGAGCGAACGGACTGGGGACGTCAGCAGCGGGACCTCGAGCGCGCGCTGCCCAGCGCGCAACTCTGGCGGCGCGCGGCCGTGCGACTCCAGGAGGAATCACTCGTGTTGCTCAAGGCCAGGCTGTTCGATCCTGTGCCGCCGATCCCGGAAGATCTATCTGAGCCCGTGGAGTTAGTCGGAGCGGGCATCTATCAGGCGGAACGGGCCCTCGCTTGGCTGCGACGACTTCAGGGCAAAGATCTGGTCGCCGAGTATCGCTGGTGGCTAGGCGACCACCCTGGCTGGACGTTTGCGCTGCTGAGGGCTGGGCACGAGATGGAAGCCGCCGAGCGCCGGGCGCTGCGGGCCTATCTGGCCGGAGCCTGTGGATGAGCCAGCCGGAGATCGAGGAATTGCTGGTCGAGAGCTATGCAATTGAACGTCAGAAGGCAATGCCCAAGCTTGTAGCTCCCCTGGCGCCGAAGTGCCTAACGATGGAAGACCTCATAACCGACGACACGATTAAGACACCGGAACTGCTCATCGACGGCCTCCTGCCGAAACAGGGCCTCGTGTTGCTCGGTGGTCGACCGAAGGATGGAAAATCTTGGTTCGGGTGCCAGCTCGCCTTAAGCGTTGTGACCGGTGCGCCACTTGCCGGGTGGCTTCAGGTTAAACAGCCAGGCCGCGTCCAGCTTTGGCCGCTCGAGGACGGGTACGCCATAACCAAGGACAAGGTCTCCAAGCTACTCCGCGGCGCCAGACCTGATGGCCTTCGGGACTTGCAAGTGTTTCCGGAGTTGGCACAACCAATCAGCCGCGGTGGGGATCAGATCATCCGAGCAGCCCTAAGGGAACGTCCGGCCGAGATAATCATTCTCGATTCCTTGTTCAAGCTCACCGGCGCGCAGCAGGCTGCGTCCGACATCTCGCAGCGCGACTACGACGTAATTGACCGTATCCGCAAGATCGCACTGGAAGCCAATTGCGTGGCCGTGGTGGTCATGCACACGAAGAAGGGCTCCACGGGAGGGAACCCGATCGAGAACATCTTGGGCACGTCCGGAACGTCAGCAGCGGCAGACGCGGTGGCAGAGCTCAAACGTACCGGTCGAAATGGAAAACTAACCGTGGTCGGGCGACTTGTTCCCCACGAGAATTACGAACTGACCTGGCACGACGGCCCGGACGACTGGGGCTGGACTATCGAGGGTGACGGTGATGGCGCGGCGTTGGGCGAGACCGCTAATGATGTGGTGGCCTACCTCCAGGCCCAAGGGCCATCTAAGCCGGCGACTATCGCCTCATCGCTCCATAAATCGTTTAGTACGGTCTGGATGGCTCTACAGCGCCTTCAGCAACGCAACTGCGTATTCCGGACAGCCGACAAAAGATGGGACATAGTGAGGTGAACACGAGTGAACGCGACTGAACACAACCGAACACGAGTGAACGCGACTGAACATAGTGAACGTTCACTTACTCTCTCTATAACCCGTTCAGTTCAGTGTTCAGTAACCCCCCTTAAGAATCCCCCCTTCGAGCACAACACCCGAATCGAGGGTGTGTGTGTGCTTCGCGTAAAAGATTGGCGAAAAAGGTTGAGCCCATCTATAGGAAACCTACAGATAGAAGAGCGGACTGTAATCCGGCAGGGAACCGGCGGCGCGACGCATTCACGCCTGACGCATAAGAATTTTCGCGGAAGACATACCAATAACCTGAGACCGCATTCGAGCATAGCAGGAGGTCGCGAAACGAAAAGCATAGCGGAATCAGTTACTTATCAGCCTGAGTCGGCACTGTGTACACGGGTCTGTACACGCGAAGGCCCCCATAGTCGGCCTTCTGAACCCCATTGCGTCGTGGCGAAATACGAGGACCTGTATGTCCGATAACCCCATTCGGGAGACCCGTGCAGAGCGCAAGCGCCGGCAGATGGTCGCTTTCAACGACGCCCTGTTAGCTTTCCCGACGATCGCCCTCGCCGCGAAGGCCTCCGGTGTTTCTTCGCGCCAGGCTTCGCGCTGGATCAAGAGCCCGGAGTTCGCGGCGGTCTACGTGGAGAGCCGGCGGGCCACGATGAGCAGCGTTGCTGCGCTTCTGCGGGCCGGCAGCATCGGTGCGGCCGAGGCCTTGACCGAGATCACCAAAGATCCCAAAGCGGCGCCTACGGCTCGCACAGCGGCTTCCCGGGCGGTTCTGGACGGCTTGTTGCGGTTGACCGAGGTTGCTGAGCTTGAGGAGCGGGTGCGGTCGCTGGAAGCGCTGGCGGGAGAGCGGAAATGAGTCTGCGGGGCCGCATCGATGCGTTGGAACAGCAGTTTGGCGATGCCGAGGCCGTGCATCAGTTGCGCTTGTTTGGGGCCGCGATCCGTGGCGATGCCGCGGCCGCATTCAAGCTTGATGTCCTGCGGGCGGCCGGCAAAGGCCTACCGTTCTTGACAAACCTCTGGGACTTGTACCGGCGCGGTCCAGTGGGAAGAGAAACCGAAAAAAGAGAGGAGAGCATTCAATGACAATTTGTACGTACCGACCTTTAGTGTTCACGCAATATGGGGGCGGCAACGCGGGCCAGTACATCGCACCAGGGGGCCACGTGTTATGGGGAGAGGCCGATCGTGCTGCAATCCTCAACGGGCCACTATCGGTGGATAGGGGCAGTTACCAGGTGGTCCCAAATTGGGTTCAGTACTCGCCGACCTATGCGGCCGCGCTCGCTGAAGGCACCTTACTTTTCATCTCGAACAATCCGGTGATCTAAATGTACACAACCAACAATATTTCGAGTCTTTACGTCGGGCAAACGGCTGATGGCAAGTTGATCCCGTCGCTCGCGCTACAGGAAAGCATCAGGCGATGTTACCGGGACAACGGTATGGCTTTCACTGAACCAGATTTCTGGCGCAATTACAGGGGATCGCGTGCGAACGATTCTGCCGACGCCAAGATCTTGCAGTGCAACCTCGCCGCGGATGAGCTACCGGAGGATGATCCATCGGATGAAGCCCTACGACTTCGCCAGCAACAGCACCTTGACGCGCTCAACGAAGCTGCCCGGCGCAATCACGGCCAGTGCGGGGCGAACTGGCGCGATGTCGATCGAGTGATGGGTTTGAGAATGCCGGATCCGCAGGAGCACGCCGAAGAAACGCGCCTGCGTGGGGAGCGTGAGATGCGCACCCCCTCTGCCGACGAGCTCAAGCGATTCCGGCGGACGCATGGCATGGACTGCGCCAGTGATGCGCAAGTGCGGGACTATTTCTACCTTCAACGCGCTTGTGATGCGGCGCGCGGCGTCAATTCGGAGGGCAGTTAGATGTTTAGCCCGATGCCCGATTTCGATTTCAGCGAAACCCATGTAGCCACTGTCGAAGAAGTGTTCCCGCGCCAGGTAACCCGGCCAACAGACGGGCGTCCGCACTTCAATACGTTGATGCAATGCGCACAAACCATGGAGCGCGACAAGTTACTGATCGAATACATCCAAGTGTGCGACCGGATCGATGCGTTTCTCGCCACCACCAAATCGAGCCATGGGGCACAACTTGAGCAACAGCGCGCTGAGCTGTGGGCCAAATGCCGCGCAGCCGAGGACGATTGGAAAGCGAAAGCAAATAATGTGGTCCAGTTACAAAGCCAAGTGAACTATGCCGCGGTAGAGCTAAACACTGTGCGCGCGAAAGCACGCGATGCGGCGGCGATGTCATTCGACTCATTCGACACACAATTTCCAACTCCGGAAGAAACCAAAGAGTTGCATCAGAAGCAAGCCGCAGTGAGGACTGAACAGGAAATCGTCGCGGAAGAGTACCGCAAGTTGAATACTCAACTCAGGGCCGCGCAACATGAGTCTCATGAGGCCTCTATAACACTACGCGATCTGACTGAGTCGCTGCGCTTGGTGGATGGCGAGTTGAACGGATTCAAAAAGAGATAATGACTTTCGCGCCTAGATCGGGTTTTCTCATTTTGGTCCCGGTCTTTGTGGCGCGGCTCGCGCATGAATGGGTGCTTTCTTTCTCCTTTCGGCACCCGCAAAGCCGAGCACACAGTGCGGCCGGTTTTTAGTGGATTCCGGCCGCACTCTTTTTAAGAGAGTCAAGTGAAACTCAAAAGGTAACATCCGCCGTGAATACAAAACAGAAGGGCACGCGAAACGAACACCGCAGTATGGCTATCTTAGAGGCCGCCGGCTATGCGTGCAGCCGGAGTGCGGCTTCGCTGGGCGCATTCGACATCATCGGCATAGGTTCCACGGACATCGTGCTCGTACAGGTGAAGACTCGAGACTGGCCGGGCGCCGCGGAGATGGAGACTATCAAGGCGTTTGCGGCGCCGGCGAACGCTCGCAAGCTTGTGCATCGCTGGCGCGATCGGCAGCGGATCCCGGACGTAAAAGAGCTCTAAGCATGTCACCACGCCACATACCAACGGGAGTTGGCACGCTACAGCCTAAAGGTACTCGTATCTGCGGGCAAACTGTCATTGCAGAGTTACTCGAGTGGTCTATCCCAAGCGCGTGCATGCTTGTGGGTCATAAGCACGGTACTACCGCACAAGACTTGCGCAAGGCGCTAGCTAAGATACAGCTTAGACTCGGACCGACTAAGTTAGTTCTACCTTACACGACATTTCCTCCAGTTGCTATTTTTCGCGTGTCATGGTGGCTACGTCGTAATAACTGGCATTGGATGCTGTACCGCAATGGTGTGATCTATGATCCCGCTGGTAGCTGGCCGAACGTGAATAAAGATGCAGAGATCACATCCTATATGGAAGTGACCCCAGGGCCTAGACACTCGAAAAAGGGGGCTTTATGAATCTGAAACGTTCACTTGTCTTACTCGCTCTCCTCGTCTGCTCGATTCCCGCTCAGGCTACCTGGAATACCACTGTAAGCAGCCCATGGGACTTTACGCAGGATGGGCACTTCCAGCCCAGGCACCTCGGGGGGCGTGGCCTTCTTGGATGTGAACGCGACCGGTACCTACCAGGCCACATGGGCGCGAACTGGAACTTCGGCCTTTGCGTGCTCAACGGTCTCATTCTCTACCGGAGCAACTCCGCCCGCTGGCCACAATTTGTTGCTTCTCGGAGTCGGTAATTAAAGGGCCGGGAAACAGCGGACGCGGTCGGATTAGACCGAAACGCGAGATGGTCTCTACGCTCAAATTGCACACGTTTGCGGGTAACCTTTCTGATCACCAGGGCTCCAAATCGTAATGGATCGAAAGGTTCATAGCTAAATTCATATTGATTTCACACGATCGTTAACAGATCATCTACAGCAATGGATTTAAGCCGTGCAAAACCCGAGTCCGAAGAGGATCTGCACCGGCCCGTCACAGGGCGGGAGCGACAGGTCATCGAGCTGGTGGCCAAGGGCAAACTCAACAAAGAGATCGCCCGCGACCTTCGCCTGTCGGAGGGCACGATCAAAGAATATCTGCACAAGATCTTCCGTAAAATCCAAGTCACGAATCGGACG
>DASZIV010000063.1:0-3564 GCA_035948775.1 Bryobacteraceae bacterium | reverse complement strand
CGCAGCCATCTGTGCCGCGCAGCCGTCCGTCATGCCTGCGAAGACCGGCGTGCCTTGCGGGATGCACGTCTCCGTAGCCGCCTCCGCGCTCACCACACCCAGAAAGGTTCCGGCACGGACCACGGCCGGCAGAATTTCGTCTGGCACTCCGAGCGCGGCAAAGACTTCGCGCGGCCAGCCTTCGCTGATCAGGTCCACGCCGGTTTTCAGAGCGTTGCTCGTGTCCGTGGCGACCTCGCCGCCAATCAGCCGGCGGTTGATAAAATCGGTCTGGTGCGCCAGGCGTGTTCCGGCGGCCAAGCCACGATGCTGAGCCAGCAGCCAGAGCAATTTCGGTAATCCCCAAGACGCCTGCATCCGGTTGTAGCCCAGCGTGGCCCAAACCGCCGCGCCGGCCTCGTTGGCACGTTTGGTCTCTTCCAGCGCCCGGGTGTCATCGTACATCAACCCCGGTGTCAACGGCCGAACGCCGCCATCCACAAGCAGAATCGTGCCGGATGTGCCATCCACCGCAACACCGCGGATGGTCGAGCCGGCCAGCGGCGCGGCGAGAGCCGCTCGGCAAGCGGCCGAGATTGCGCGCCACCATTCCTCGGGGTCCTGTTCGTGCCGGGGACCATCCCGGCGGCTGGTAAGCTTGTGCGAACCGACAGCCAAGGTCTCGCCGGCACCGGAAACAACCATGGCGCGCACGCTTTGAGTGCCGAGGTCCAGCCCGAGCCAAGCGGCGTCCGAAGATCGCTCTAACCCGCAAGAATCACACGCTTTAAGAATCGACGAGCTCATTGCGGGTTAGGCCGCCGCCGGACCCGGCCGGGCGCGGTCGTCCGCCATGCGTTTCCAGATGGGCAGTGTGCTCTCGCGGATCTCGAGGAATTGCTCGAACAACTCATCATAACGGGCGTGCCGTTCCTTGTGCGGCTCGAAGACATCCCGGATTCGCACATAATCACTGGCCGCGCTGGGGAAATCCGCCTCTTGTCCCACGGCGACCAGTCCCGCGATGAATGCACCTTTGGCACCGACTTCCTGATCAACAGGGCGGAAAGTAGGCGTGCCTATAACGTCGGCGATCAGTTGACACCACACGTCACTGTTCGCACCGCCGCCACACAGGCCACAAACGCACAGGGGAACCGGCGTGTCTTGCGAGGCCTGCAAGCAATCGCGGATCACCAGCGACAATCCTTCGAGCACCGCACGGGCGATTTGCTCCCGGCCGTGCTCGAACGACAACCCGAAAAGCGAGCCCCGCGCGCCAGTGTTCAGAAACGGCACGCGCTCGCCCGCAGGCGAAAAGTAGGGCAGAAAGCAGAGGCCGTTCGCGCCCGGCGCGGCTTTGGCAGCCAGCTCACTAAGGTCCGACGGGTCGCTCAGACCAAGCTGCCTGACTGCCCAATGGATCACCTCAGCACCGGCCAACGTTGGGAAGGCGCGCAGGTACAGCCCCGGTGGACCGAAGGGAATGGTCAACCCGGACGGTTCCCCTGCCAGGTTGACATGCTTCATGACAACCTCCGTACAAAGCGTTGTGCCGAGGATGCTGCAAGCCTGCCCATCGCTCACCGCGCCGACACCGATCGCCGTTGAGGCAACATCATAGGGCGACATAACGACAGGCAGGCCGGCAGGCAGACCCAATTCGGCCGCCGCTTTCGAACGCAATTCGCCGACGCGCTGGTCGTTTGGAAGCACCTCCGGCAACAGCCGTTCGGCCCACTCCAGGGCATAGAGCTTAAGGAGTTCGGGGGAATAGCGCCGCTCGCGCACGTCGAAGAATGGCACCGATGCGTCTGACTCATCGATAGCCATCCGGCCAGTCAAATTGTAGAAAATCCAGCCGTTGCAACAGAGCGACTTGTGGGAACGCTCCAGCCGATCCGGATCATGCTGCTTGAGCCAGGTAAAGAGGGCATTGGGAAGGCCGGCGAAGGTCTGCGAGCCGTTACGGCGAAAGGCTTCCTTCAATACGCCTGCAGCTCGCCAGCGGTCCACAATCGCGGCGCCGCGGGCGTCGTTCCACAGGATGGCCGGGCCGGTCGGGTGACCGTCGGCATCCACCAGCCAGCAACCGTCCCCCTGGGCCGTCAGCGAGATAAGGCGCACCGGGTCGGCCAGCTGGTGTACAACAGTGCGGACCGTGGAGGCCGCCGCATTCCAAACCGAATCCATGTCCTGCTCGGAAAAGCCGGGCGCGGGACGCATCACTTCCGTTTCCCGGCGGGCCAGGGCGATCTCGGTTCCGCGATCGTCGAAAGCGACCGTCTTGATCACCGAGGTACCGACATCAACGCAGATTGTGGCCATAAGCATTTTGCCTGCATCGTTCATCCGCCGCGGCGGATGAGCGATGCAGGCTGAAACTATTTTAACGGCTCCACCGGGATAGAGTTCCCTTCAGCGCCAAAAAGGTAAATCCTGTCCGCGGGCAGGTAGAGTGTAACGCGCTCTCCGCGTTTCGGACCGTGCGAGCCGTGCACCTTGACCATGATCAGTGGTGCTCCCTGAGCGATTTCGACATGCAGGTAAGTCTCGCCGCCGAGATTCTCTAGAATGTTCACGACTCCCTTAACCGGAGTGGACGATACTCCGCCTTTCAGCTCGATATGTTCGGGCCGAACGCCGAACGTGATCGATTCGTTCGGTTTCCAACCATCCGCCCGCAGTGGCAGTGTAAGCGTACCGAGCCCGTCGACCGCGCATAAAATCCCATTCGAATTCGAAGTACCCGCCTTGCCGGCGAGGAAGTTCATCTGCGGCGATCCAATGAAGCCGGCCACAAACTTGTTCACCGGATGCTCGTACAGGAGCATCGGTCTTCCGAACTGTTCGATGCGACCGTCTTGCAAGACCACAATTTTATCCGCCATGGTCATCGCTTCGACTTGGTCGTGGGTAACGTAGACCACCGTGTTACGCGTTTCATAGTGCAAGTTCAGCAGCTCTACTCGCATCCGAACTCGGAGCATTGCATCCAGATTGGAGAGTGGCTCATCGAAAAGGAATAGTTTAGGAGCCTTTACAATACAGCGTCCGATGGCGACCCGTTGACGTTGGCCACCTGAAAGCTGCTTGGGTTTGCGGTCCAGCATTTTCTCCAGATGCAAAAGCGCAGCCACGCGCTCAACGCGCTTTCGAATATCCTTCTTCGAAACGCCGTGCAGCTGCAGCCCAAAGGCAATGTTATCAAAGACGTTTAAGTGCGGAAACAGCGCGTAGTTTTGGAACACCATGGCCAGGTTTCGCTTGGATGGATGGATATCGGTGATGTCCTTGCCATCGAGCACGATTCTGCCGCTAGTAATGGTTTCCAGACCGCAGATGGAACGAAGGAGCGTACTCTTTCCGCATCCTGAGGGTCCGACAAAGACCACGAATTCTTCTTTTTCAACCTGAAGATCGATGTTCTTAAGAGCGTGAAAAGTTTCGTAATATTTCTCGATCTTAGTCAGTTCCAAATAAGCCATCGGATGAAGCCTCTCAAGGTTAGATTTTTCTGGGGGGCCAACAACGCTGGATGGGTAACCGCGGCAAGAAAACGATTCGATATCTCGCATATTCCGC
>DASZIV010000062.1:0-1616 GCA_035948775.1 Bryobacteraceae bacterium | reverse complement strand
CAAACGCGCCCATTTGCCCGACCACCGAGCTGATATTGATGATCCGCCCAAACCTCTGATTGATCATGGCCGGCAAGGCCGCGCTGGAGCAATAAAACGTACCGTTCAGGTTGACGTCGATTACTTCTGCCCAATCTTCGTCGGTCATCTTGCGCATGCTTCGGTCGCGCGTAATACCTGCGTTGTTCACCAGGATGTCAAGGCGCTGCCATTTGTCGAGCACTTCTCTGACGATGCGCGCGGCGTCGCCCTTCTTGGCCACGTCGCCCTGGATGAGCAGGCATTCGCCACCCAGTTCGCGGATTTCATCGGCCGCGCTTTCGGCGTGCTTGACGTCCGCCCGGAAGTTCAGTGCAACGTTCGCCCCACGGCGTACGAGTTCAAGCGCGATCGCACGCCCAATGCCGCGCGAGGCCCCGGTCACCAGCGCGACCTTACCCGCGAGCGAAGTCGGCTGGAAATCTCCACGTACATCTGAAACGTTTGCCATTTCGAGTCTCCTGTCTTCAGAATTGCAGCTCACAATCGCGGGATCGATTCGCATAACGACATAGCCCCCAACCGCGCCGGCACCGAAGCCGGGCGCGAAAACCCGCATGGGACGGTCAATCCTGCCTTCTCGAACCGCGTCATGGACAGCCATGAGAATACTGGCGGAAGAGGTGTTGCCAACCCGTTCGATGTTGAAAAAAATCCGGTCCCCAGGGATCCCCGCCGCCTCTGCCAGCGTTAGCACCATGTTCTTATTGGCCTGGTGCGGTACAACCAGATCGATCGCGTCGATGAGCGACCCGCTGCCACCGTTGGGGTTCGGAAGCTGCGCCAACTCATCCATCATTTCTTTCAGATAGCGAGTCACCAGGGCCTTCACCTCCGGCCCATACACGGTAATGTTGTTGTCGAACTCCGGGTTCGGCCAAATGATGGAGTTCACTTCCGACCATGGCCCGCTGGCATACGTTTGGAAAAACTCGATATCGGAAGGAGTTCCTTCCGGCGCCGGCGCCACTACCACGGCCGCTGCGCCATCACCGAAGATCATGCGTGACGTCCGCACCGTTCCGATCTTGTCGGAGAATTTTTCCGCACAGATGAGAAGGACCGGCCGATCGATCTCTTGGAGCAGGCGCACTGCCTCCGCCAAACCATAGGGCATCCCAGCGCAGGCGGCAACGATGTCGCACGAAGCATGCGTCTGTAAGAGGCCGAGCTCCCCCGAAAGCCAGGTGGCAATCGACGGAATGAGGGTGGTGCTCGTGCAAGTGCAAAGCAGGACGGCCCCGATTTCCGCAGGCCGCCTGCCGGACTTCGCCAAGGCCTTCTTGGCCGCAAGCAGGGCCATATCCTCCAGGGGCAACTGCGTGTAACGCCGCTCCTCGATCCCTGTCTTGTTGCTGATTTCTACCGCGCTCATGCGGGACCAGCAGTAGGCGTGGTTGCGGATGAGGTCTGCGTTGCTGCAGGTCACCTCACCTTCATAAACGGCAATGGCCTCCAACCGGGGAAGAATTGCGAATCGTTTGCTGACCTCCACCGGAGGATACGGCTTGATGGGCTCACTCAGGGCCAGAGTGTCGGGTCGTTTTGTCCGATACGGGCGAATCCGCGGTCCCCAA
>DASZIV010000061.1:0-9126 GCA_035948775.1 Bryobacteraceae bacterium | reverse complement strand
CAGAGAACGCGCGCATAGCGCCCGGGCCTCCTCAAATCTCCCTTCGGCGTGGGCCCTAAGGGCCCGCCCGTGAATGCGGCTGGCCCTCACGATCGAATTTTGAGCATTTAGATGTTTTTGGGAGTGAGCATCGCTCCCGGTCTTGGAAGTAATGATTTGGGCTGAAGACAGGGGCAGCTTGTTTCAGGCAACCCCCGGCTTCAGGTCGCAACCGGCATCATTACAGTGCCGCCGCATTTTTTGTTTCCGGCGCGATCCTCGCCTTGACTGTCCTCCCCATCCGGCTGGCAGCTAACCTTTGACGAGCTGGTCAGTCTAATTGGGCATGCTAAAGAACCTAAATCTACTCCTCGCGCTCCTCTTCAGCGTGTCGGTCTTCGCCCAGCCCAAGCCGACCCTCGATTGCAACCACCGCGGGTACCAAAACCTCACATCTTTCTGCGAAATGCGGGAGCAGAGCGCCGCCGCCGGCAGCGTGCTCTCCGTCGACGCCGGCCCGAATGGCGGCATCTCGATCAAAGGTTGGGACCGCTCCGATATCCTGGTGCGCTCCCAGGTGAACACCTATGCTCCCACGGATGGCGAGGCTAGGAACTTGGCGCTTCAGGTATCCATCCAGGCCGCCGGTCCCGACATTCGTGCCAACGGCCCTGCTCGCGACAGCGATCACCAGTGGGCGGTGAGCTATGAAATCTTTGTCCCCTCTCGCTCTTCGATGAACCTGTCTACCGAGAACGGCGGCGTTTCGATCAGCGACGTGGTCGGCAATTTGGAGTTTAAAACCGTAAATGGCGGTCTGGCCCTGCGGCGTGTCGGCGGATATGTGCATGGCAATACCACTAACGGCGGAGTCACGATCGATCTTTCTGGCGACCGCTGGGAAGGGCAAGGCCTGGACGTGACAACCACCAACGGAGGCGTTCGCCTCCGCGTGCCGGCAAATTACTCTGCCCAACTCGAGGCTCAGACCAGCAGCGGCGGAATTCATGCAACGGGTGTGGCTGAACTTCTAGCGCCGGACCAGCCCGCCCATCGCATTTCCACCGCCTTGGGCGCGGGCGGCGCAACCCTGAAAGTCACAACCGCCAACGGCGGCGTATCCGTCTCGCGAATCTGAGTCATACGCAGGCGATAATTGCCCAGTCGCCGGAGAGTTTCGGGGTCAGAGCGGCCAGCCTGTGAGTTTCCAACCCAGGCGGCCGAGAGGCGCAATGTCCTCCCATGCTGTTAATGCCTGGGGGGAGGATGCAAGTGCCCCTTTTCAGACCTTGCAGGAGTTCTGTGAACCACATCGCCAGAAATGCTTTTTCGTGACATAGACGCTTTGGGTCAGGGCGAGGTCTCGACGTCAGTTTAACCCCACGCTTCAGGATCAATCGGTCGTGTAACACGCGATCCGGACAGAGCCGACGGATCGGCACCGGGAAATGCGCATCGCCGAGCCGATCGGCTCAGGGCGCTTTCCAGTCGCGATGCCGACTTCAGGGTACTCATCTGCCGCGAACAGTCGCGGAAGTTGCCACGGTGGTTAATCCGCAAGTGACCATAAACCTTCTAACGACGGACGCCGGCTGGTGCGTAACTTTTCCGCCGAGTTCTCAGTTACTCTGAACGGACAGACATTGAGTACTCCGGAATCGCAGCTCGAGCGGGACCTAGTGGCGGCCGCGCAGGCCGATCCGGAACATTTTCTGGAGCTTTACGACCGTTATTTCCATCGGGTTTGGGCGTATGTCATCGGGCGAGCGCGGAATCGCGCGGATGCCGAAGACGTCACGTCCGAGGTGTTTCGGCGAGCCCTGGAGAATCTGGTCGGCTATGAATGGCGAGGCGCTCCGTTCTTCGCCTGGTTGCAGCGCATCGCGGCTAACATTCTGTCCGATCGCTGGCAGACGACCGGTAGAGAATCGGTGGACCCTCCGCCGGAGACAACAGGCCGGGATATTGATTTGGAGCAGCGCGTCATTCTGTTCCAGTTAGTCGATCGGCTGCCGGAAGCCCAACGGCGTGTGATTGAGCTGAAGTACCTGGAAGAGCGGAGCCTGCTCGAAATCGCGCGGACGCTGGGCAGGACCGAAGGCGCAGTCAAGCAGCTTCAACGGCGGGCGCTGGAGCATCTGCGGGAAGAGTGGGAGGCCGGGCATGCCTGATCAACCAATCGAATGGATCGAAGGCGCGTTGGCCAAATGCCCCAAGCGCGAATTTCAAGATCGCTTACGCGAGGAACTGAAAAGGAGAATACGTATGACAGCAACAACGACCGCGGCAGGAGTGCGCGAAGGATTCACAACCGTTACGCCTTATCTGACGGTCGTCCAGGCCGAGCGGCTTGTTCAGTTCGCCAAAGACGTGTTTGGCGCAGTCGAAAAGGGAAAAGCAATCGGCGATTCCGGTCACCTCCATTACGAGGTGCAGATCGGAGACTCGATGCTGATGTGCGGCGGAGGAGAAGTGGTACGCGGCCACGAAAGACCCCTGGCCCTCCACGTGTACGTGTCGGACACCGATGCCGTCTACCAGCGGGCGCTAGCGGCGGGTGCCGAGTCGCTTGCTGCGCCGGAGGATAAGCCTTATGGCGAGCGGATGGCGGGCGTGAAGGACCTCACAGGCAATACCTGGTATCTGGCCACCCGCTTGCCAGGCGCGGCGGCAGTGCCAGGGATGCGGACGGTCACGCCCTACCTACACCTCACCAATCCGCTGGGCCTGATCGATTTCCTGAAGCAGGCCTTCAGCGCGCAGGAATTGGGAATCTATAAGTCGCCGGAGGGCCGTGTGATGCACGCTGTGTTGCGGATCGGCAGTGCGATTCTGGAGATGGGCGAGACGACGCCGATGCCGGCCAGTTTTTACCTCTACGTGCCGGATGCCGATGGCCTGTATGAGCGAGCGATTGCTGCCGGGGCAAAATCCCTCTATGCACCGGTAAACCAGCCGTATGGAGATCGCATGGGCGTTGTGGAAGATGGCTGGGGCAACACTTGGTGCATTGCCACGCACCTGGGGCCACAGGGTCGGTAGAATCCGACTTGAATCATGTGCCTAATGGCTATGTGCGATTTCAAGCGATATTGAGATTCCAATACGGAAATCACGGCCGCGTTTTGTCATACGAGTTCCATCCTGCACATCATGTCGGAAGCGTCGACTCCACACTGCTGAAATGCCACATCCTTCGCCGATCCTGAATATGTGAACTTCTGCGGTGCATCCGGAGATCAGGACCGGAAAACGCGCATGGCACATCCGATTCCGGATGCCGGCGTATGGTCGCTCGTCAGAGTCGCGATGCCGACTTGTAGAGACTTAATGGTCCGCTAACGCACCTCTTGGAACACTGGCGTGTAGCCGTCAGGGTCTTCTACGCTGAAGAGCTTAAGCCCGTACGGTGCCACTTTCGGACGCTCAACCTGCAGACCTCGTTTCGTGAGTTCCTGATAAGCAAGCTCTACATCGGAGTAGCCGATGTAGAACACGACATCCTTTGATGTCTTTGCTGGGGGATGTGGTGGTCGCTCATGCGAATCATATTAGGTATTGAGCATTATTTCGGCTTCTCCAAAACGCAGCCCGTGAATCGATGCGCCGCCGAATCGCTCGCCGAAGGCGGGGGACGCCTGCGCGGTTCTGCTGTATGCGCGCGCCCGGGCTCGAGCGCTGCGCCGGCGCGGCGGACGCGGAGCGCGGAGCGCTGCGGGGGAAGTTTGCGGCCCCTTTGCCCCACGGCGGCGTCTTCACCGTACGTGGGCGCCCGCCTTCCGGCGTCGTATCGAGCGGTGCGCCGGCGCGGGCATGACCCGCCAGGTTTCCGACATCGAGTGGTACGGATACCTGTCGAGATCGGAACACGGCCGCAATCGGCTACCTCCACGCCGTGACACGTCCGCAGGACCCGTCTGCCCAATCTCTGATAAGCTTTCGCTGCAGGAGATATTGAGATGCTCGTCGCTGGCTACATCGATGGAATGAACTTTTACGAGGCCAGCAAAGATAAGCGATGGTATCCCGCTGGATGGTGCAATTGGAAGGAGACTCTAGCTGCGTATTGTCCCGGTGCCGAGGTGTCAGTTCGCTACTTCACGACTCTCTACACCGGGAGCGATCAAGCACGAGCGCGACGCCAAAAGTTGCATTTGCTCGCGATGAAGGACGTTGCGAAAGCTGAGGTTATTTACGGATCATGCCGTGAACGCCCAATCAAGTGCCCGGTATGCAAATCAGGATTGCGATGTCGATGCGGGTGCGACAAACGTTTCACTGAAAAGATGACGGATGTAAACATAGCGGTCCGGCTGGTTGAGGATGCTGTCGATAGACTCTTTGATCGCGCATACATCATCTCCGCCGATGTCGATCTGTTGGCAGGTATACATGCGGCGCTGCGTCGATCCCCTCAATCCCAGGTCGTCGTATTGCTTCCGCCGGAAGCAGTCGTGGCTGAAGAATTTGCGAAGCTGGAACGGGACTATCCGCGTCGCGCTGTAGCACGGCACTTGGACCTTGAGAAGCTGAGACGATTTCCTGACGATCTGCCTCGGCAGTGGGGCATGAGACTACCACCGCATTGGCGCGAGAATGCTGGCAGGCGCCCAGCCGTACCGAAACAGGAGACCAAATTGGTGCAGCAGCATGGACGTGGAGTTCCATGGTTCGAAGAGAGCGTCGGATTCGGCACCAAGCGGACAACGGAACACTAGGTGAATACCGAAGTGAATACGCGCGCCAGGCCTTCCGGCGTCTCGGCGACCGGTACGCCGGCGCGGGGGATCCCGATTATCACGTCGACGCGATGAGGGGCGCAGTCCTGCCGGCGGGTTCGCGTCACGGAATCGATCCTCCTCCCACATTGCCGGACGGGTCACGGCCCACGCTTTTGACTCCTGGATTCACTGTAACGGCTTTTTGGATGTCGGCGTTCGGGGGTAGAATCAAGCCAATCCATGGCGCCATCATTTCTTCCCAGCTTTGCTCTCCGCCATAGATGTCTCGGTTTGGATCGCGATTGAATGGATTGTTGATGGAATTGTCAAACCACGCGTCGACGTGAAGTTTCGTACCCTTCGGAATCTTCAAGGGTGTGGCGAAGTCATAGTAGAGCTGCCAATTGAAGTTGTACCGGGGCTCACTGAACACGATTTCCGAGTTGCCGTTTGGATACGTCAACGTGTAGGTCATGGCTTTCCCGCGCTCGTGCATGTGTACGCTGACCAGGGCAAGTTCCGTGTCGACATTAAACACCAGATCCGCCGGTGGAGCTTTCCAGTTGGGCGCTCCAGCCGGAATGCGAAACGTCTCCCGGTCATTCGTGCCCCCGGTGGGCACCAGCGCGTACATCTTTAATTGATGCTCGGGCTTGGTTTTTGCCACCGTGAAGCCGATCTTGGTTACGTCGGTGACCGCTGTGCCGTTCGGCGAGTAGTGCATCTGTACGACGAGGTCGGTACCGCCGGGAATCAGATAGGCGGCGTTGTGAATACGGTAGTCTATCGGGCCCGCACCGGGCCGATAAAATCCTTCAAAGCTTCCTCCGCTTGAGATCGCATTCGCGGGGGCAGGGCATAACTTGGTTTGGCTCTCTTTGCAATACGTGACCTTCTCTAGATTGCCCTGGCTGGGGATCGCGTACCCGGCTTCGTCCCTCCGGAAGTCGCTCCACGTCGGCACGTAATATTGCACGTCATTCTTGTGCGGCGCAAAGCGTATGCCGGTATGATGAACCACGGCTGGCACGCCCGGCCGAATTTCGACGGATGTAACCCAAGTGTCAGTCTGGAAGGGATTCGGGATGATCATGTCGGTCCACTCCACGTACCCTTTCGCCGGCACGGGCACGGCAGGCAGCGAGACCACCACATCAGGTTTCGATCTCCATCCTTCAGGCCACTGAACTGGCGGAGGGGCGTCATTGGGGTCTCCCTCGGCCGCGCCGCTGTCGGCCCAGTTCACCAGGGTGTCGATCTCGCGCTGCGTAAGAGAGGGGTCGTTCGCAAAGTGCCCGTAGCGCGGATCGGCGCCCCAGGGCGGCATCTTCTTCGCCAAAACGGCTGCCTTCATCGCCTTAGCCCAAGGCCGTGTACTTTGGAAAGTCAGGAACGACATGGGCGCAATCTCACCCGGACGGTGGCATGTCTGACATTTCGCCTGCAGAATGGGCAGAACGTCTTTGTGGAAGGTTACAGAAGTATCCGCGGCAGCCGTGGCTCCCAGGAAGATAACGCCAGCAATCCAGACTCGAACCATGGAGCATTCCTTTCCGGAACTGTGTCCAGCGGTCCTAATCTAGCAAGTTTTTTAGAATCACGCCGCCTCGCGCAGGCTGGCGGGGATAGCTCCCAGATGGGTCGGCCATCCGGAAGCAATTCACATGGCGGATCTGGTGACGGTTTTTGAGCAGGCGCCGGCGCGGCAGAGGAGCGCGGAGCGGGAGCGCCGGCGCGGCGGAAGTTTGCGGCCCCCTTGCCCGCGCGGTAGACGCGCAGCGGCATCGCGTCGCGCTCGGTGTTCGCCGCGGATGCGCAAGACGCGCCGCCGATTCGCGCGCCGAAGCGCGGGACACCGGCCGCTCTGTCCGCCGCGCGCCCGCCCGCCTTCCGGCTTTTAGCGAGCGGTGCGCCGGCGCGGCGGACGAAGGGCGCGGAGCGTAAGCGCCGCGGCGGAAGTTTCCGGCCCTGTACTCAGCCGCGGCAGACGAATGAGCGAAAGTTAAGCGTCGAGGCGGAAGTCCCCGGGCCCATTCCGTGGCACAACTGTTCGCAAACTCCTTGCTTCGCGTCCGCTGGCCAAAGTAGCATTGGGGGCTGGGAGTTTGAAGATGCAACATCAATGGCCGTCCGTTCTGTTCGCACTTCTTTTGACCGGCGCGCACGCACAATGGTTGAACTTTCCCACGCCAGGAACACCCCGTACGCGCGACGGCAAGCCCAACATGACCGCCCCGGCGCCGAACGCGCGTTGTGCATTGAGCGTGAATCCACAATCAGGGATGTGGTTATGAGAAGAATTCTGCTGCTCATCCTCTGGCATTTCGCCCTGCTGGCGGGCAGCCGGCTCGTCGCCGATGTCGTCACCTTGAAGGATGGCCGCCAGATCTCTGGGTTCGTCGAATCCGGCAACATCCAGGAGCTTCACATCAAGGTTGGGGATCATTCGCAGACCATTGACATCCTTGAAGTTCAGGCCATCCAATTCGGTGTTTCCTTGCATGCGGCGGCAACCGCACTGCCGTCACCCAAAGCGGCAGCCCCCGAGCCCGCAACGCCCGAACCTGCGCCGGCCGCACCCAACAGCCTAATTTTCAAGGACGGCACACACGTCACTGGCAGGTGGTGGTCCATCGACGCAACCGACACGCACTTCCTGGTGAATAATCAGCTCCAACATTATCCCCGGCCCGACGTGTCGGGCGTGACCTTCGGCAACGCAACCCTGCCTCGGCTGCCTGCGCCTTCGACGCCGCAGTCGGCAACACCGGTACAATCGCCTCCAGGCGCAGCCCAGTCGGTACGACCTCCGACGTTGGCGCGATCATCCGACAGCCCGCCCTCGCAGCCTCCCACGTTGGCGAGACCTGCCGGCGCGCCGTCGGTGCCCTCTCGCGGCCTCTCGCAACGTGAGGAGATCGGGGCGGTCTACTTTTCGAACGGCAGAGATCTCACCCCGCTCGAACGCAATCAAGCCGTCGCGCGTGGACGCGGCACTCAATACTGGGAGATGCCGGCTCCCCAATCGCGGGTTCGACTAAAGGAGGCCTCCGCTCTTGTGTTCGTTGTCCGCTTGCCCAAAGGAGTCGGCGCCGACAGCTACAGCCTATTCCCTCTGTTGACTGTCAATGGCACCCGCCGGACCCGGCCCCAACCCGGCCGTCGAGGCGGCCTCGTAACCTGGCCGTTCGATATCGAGAAGAACGACGAGTCCGGCTACATCACCTATACCTTTACCGTCAGGGACCTGCCCACCGGCGAATACTCCTTCAGCCCCTCCACCTCGAACGACGGCTACTGTTTCGGCGTTGATCCCTCCGCGCCCGGCCAGTAACGCGCGCGCCCCGTTGCACAGCGCTTTGCCAGAAACTGAGCGGCGTTTATGGCGCCGAGTACCGCCGCACCGAGCGCCGGCAGCCCCAGTGGTTGGAGATCGCGGCGCGATGCGTTACCTCTTAGATAGTCCAGCACTCTCGCGGGTCTGGTCGAGTCGAGTAAACTGCTGCAAAATGAAGAGAGGCCAACGAGGGATGATCCAGCTTATCAGCGCAGTCACATTCGTTGTCCGCGACATGGCTCGTTCCATCGAATTCTACAAGAAGGTTGGATTTGAGTTGCTGTACGGCGACGAGAGCGCGGCGTTCAGCAGTTTGAAGGCGGGCGAGGCCTTCGTCAACCTGTCAGCGAATCCGGGATACGAGCACAGGTGGTGGGATCGGGTTATTTTCCGAGTCGATCACGTGGACGCACACTACCTGTCACTGCAAGCGCAAGGATTAATGTTAGACGCTTCATGGGGGCGAACGGTTCTTTCACGTCACCGATCCAGACGGACACGAGCTTAGCTTCGCGGAACTCTTGCCCGTCGGCGGCTGATCCACGGTTTGCGAGCCGCGCCGCCGATTCGCATGTCGAATCGGGTGACGCTGGCGGCTTCGCGACGCGCGCGCCCGCGTTCCGCTGTGAGCGGTGCGCCGGCGCGGCAGATGCGGAGTTGGTCGCCGCGGGCGGGGCCCGGCTCGCGCCATCCGCATTCCGGCGTCTTGGCGGGCGGTGCGCCGGAGCGGCAGACGAGCGCGGAGCGGGAGCGCCGCGGCGGAGGTTTGCGGGCCCCGTGTTCCCCGCCGCAGAAGACGCGGGGCGTGACGGCGACCGGGCAGTTCCACGAGTTCGGGGACCACGGGCCCAAGTGCCAGTTTCTGGACACGGCGGAGTTCATTTTGGGATCCCTCAGGGACATCTGGCGGACGTGCAAATCGAGCCCGACATCAAGAATGCTTTCGTAAGGCGCCGCCAGTTGACGTGCAAGTCGAGAGGGAATAGAGTGTTGCTGTCTCCGTTGTTAAAGACCTTTCGGGCAGGCGTTCGTCATCATTTCAAACTCGCGCTTCATAGACCCTTCCCGCCTTGAAGGTCCCGCTGCAAT
>DASZIV010000060.1:0-26025 GCA_035948775.1 Bryobacteraceae bacterium | reverse complement strand
TAGAGGCCTTGCCGGCCCCCCAGCCACTCTCCGATCAGGAGAAAGAGACCGCTGAGGAGGCCGAGCAATAGCGCTGTTTTGAGAGTGTTTGTGGTCATATTACACCGCTACGGGAACCAATTTAGTAAAGGTCAGTTCTCCTTCGGTGGTTCCCGCATCCACTACTACCGTATCGCCTTCCAGGAACTCGCCGTTAATCAACTTGAGCGCCAGCGGGTCTTGAATCAGGCGCTGGATGGCTCGCTTCATGGGGCGCGCGCCGTACTGCGGGTCGTACCCTTCGGCGATCAACCGCTCTTTGGCGGCCGGCGTCACTTCCAGATCGATTCTGCGATCCTTCAGCATCTTTCGAACATTTTGCAATTGGATGTCCACGATGAGCCCCAGGTGTTCGCGGGACAGCGAATTGAACACAATAATATCGTCCACACGATTCAGGAACTCCGGCCGAAAGTGCTCGCGCAGCTTGTCGAGCAAACGCTTGCGCGTGTCGTCCGTGCCTTTGTCCTTACCGTGCACGGAGAATCCGATGGTATTCTTCTCCACCATGCCGGTACCGACATTGGAAGTCATCACGATCACGGTGTTTTTGAAGCTCACGGTACGGCCCTGGCCGTCGGTTAGGCGTCCGTCGTCCAAAATCTGGAGCAACATATTAAAGACGTCCGGATGCGCCTTTTCGATTTCATCGAACAGCACCACGGAGTACGGCCGGCGCCGAACCTGCTCGGAGAGCTGCCCGCCCTCCTCGTAGCCGACATATCCGGGAGGCGCGCCCACCATGCGGGCAACGGCATGTTTCTCCATGTACTCCGACATGTCGATGCGGATCATGGCCTTATCGTCATCGAAGAGGTATTGCGCCAGGGCGCGCACCAGCTCAGTCTTTCCGACGCCGGTGGGTCCCAGGAAAATGAAGCTGCCGATGGGCCGGTTGGGATCGCTCAGCCCGGCGCGGTTGCGCAAGATCGCGTTCGAGACCAGGCGAACCGCTTCGTCCTGGCCGACGACGCGGTCTTTCAAGCGTTCGGGCATGTGGACCAGTTTCTGGATTTCGCCTTCCAGCATCCGGGTGACCGGGATGCCGGTCCATTTGGCCACAATGCGCGCGATATCGTCTTCGTCAATTTCCTCTTTGAGGAGCGCGGTTTCCTTTACGGATTCCAGAGCCTGTTCGGCGGCCTGTATATCCTTCTCAATCTGTGCCATGCGGCCATAGGTAATCTGCGCGGCTTTCTCCCAATCGCCGGCGGCGCGGGCTTTTTCTTCGTCCTTACGCAGGTTTTCCTGTTCCGCCTTAAGTTCCTTTACGCGGTTGATCGCGCCCTTCTCGCGGTTCCAGCGCTCCTTGAGCACGGCGGCTTCACCATGTATGGCTTCGAGCTCGCTTTCTACGTGGCGCAGACGTTCCATGGAGGAGTGGTCTTTCTCTTTGCTCAGGGCCTGGCGCTCCACTTCGAGGTGGGCCATGCGGCGATCGAGCTGGTCGATCTCGATGGGCATGGAACCGATCTGCAGCCGCAGTGCGGAGCCGGCCTCGTCGATCAGATCTATGGCCTTGTCGGGCAAGAAGCGGTCGGCGATATATCGGTGTGAGAGCACCGCGGCCGCGATGATGGCGGAGTCCTTGATGCGCACGCCGTGGTGAATCTCGAACTTCTCCTTGAGCCCGCGGAGGATGGCGATGGTGTCGTCGACCGACGGCTCCCCCACCATGACGGTTTGGAAGCGGCGGGCCAGGGCAGCATCCTTCTCGACGTGCTTCTTGTATTCGCTAAGCGTGGTGGCGCCGATGCAGCGCAACTCACCGCGCGCCAGGGCCGGCTTGAGAAGGTTGGCGGCGTCAATAGCGCCTTCGGCAGAACCGGCGCCTACGAGGGTGTGCAGCTCGTCGATGAAGCAGATGATTTCGCCGTTGGAGTCGATGATCTCGCGCACCACGGCTTTTAGGCGGTCCTCGAACTCGCCTCGGAACTTGGTGCCGGCGATCATGGAACCGAGGTCGATGCCCACCAGGCGCTTGCCCTTGAGCTGATCAGGCACGTCGCCGCGGACGATGCGCTGCGCGAGGCCTTCCACGATCGCGGTTTTGCCGACACCCGGCTCGCCGATCAGCACCGGATTGTTCTTGGTGCGGCGACTGAGGACCTGCATCACGCGGCGGATCTCGTCCTCACGGCCGATCACCGGGTCGAGCTTGCCCTGCCGCGCGGATTCGGTCAGGTCGTGGGCGTAGCGCTCCAGCGCCTGGTATTTGGATTCGGGATTCTGGTCGGTGACGCGCTGCGTTCCGCGAACGGAGACCAGAGCTTTCAGGATGGCGTCGTGGGTGGCTCCGGCCCGGTTGAGCAGTTGCCCGGCAGGGTCGCTCGGCTGCTCGGCCAGAGAGAGCAGCAGGTGCTCGGTGGACACAAATTCGTCTTTAAAGCGGGCGGCTTCATCGAAAGCGCGTTCCAGCACCTCGTTGAGCGGCTGCGAAATGTACATACCCGGCTGCATGCCCGAGGTGCGGGGCAAGTTGGCGAGCATGCGCTGTGCCTCGGCCACGATGGCGTCGGGCTGGACCCCGCATTTCGCGAGCACCGGCCGAACGACGCCCTCCTTCTCCTCAGCCAGCGTAGTAAGCAGGTGCAGTGGGAAAACGACTTGGCTTTGGTTCTTCTCCGCGAGTGCCTGCGACTCCTGCAAGGCCTCCTGGGCCTTTTCGGTCAGTTTATCTAACCGGAACATTTTCTCTCCCCCTAGATGCAAACGGGGCAGGCTAGCCTGGCGCGGCCCACCTGCCCTTACGATAACCGGAAAAGCTCCGGTTCGGCTGGCCGGTTTTCGCCGGCCCTCATTTGTTAGATGCGTTACTGCTTCACTTCGACTTTCACCTGCCGCGGCTTGGCCGTCTCTTTCTTGGGAAGGGTGACGGTGAGCACGCCGTTTTGAAACTCGGCGGCGATCTTGTCGGTATCGAACGCATTGGGCACCGCAAAGCTGCGGACGAATTGGCCGTAGCTCCGCTCGATGCGGTGGAAACCCTTGTTGTCGTCCTTCTTTTCGAACTTGCGCTCGCCAGCGATGGTGAGCGTCTGGTTCTCCACGCGAACGTCGATGTCCTTCAGGCTGACTTCCGGGAGGTCGGCCTTCAGAACCAGTTCGTCGGCGGTCTCATAGATATCGACGGCTGGAGCCCAGGGACGATTCGACGCCGGCTCGGTCAGGAACCGGTTGAAGGCGTCCTCGAACAGGCGCAGATTGGCTAACGGATCGAAATGGCTGAGAGACATGGTTTGGAAACTCCTCATTGCAAATTTTAGAGATCGGCTCGCCGACCTCATCCAATGACAATCATAAAATCTTAGCGTGTATTTGTCAAGTTATTTTAAGCGCTTCCACATTATACAATAAATATATTACTATCAAAATCTTACGGGAGCGTTGAGCCCCAGTTTGCTTGTCAGGGTTTGTAGCTGGAGCAAGGATTGTGGACGAAAAACTGGCGAAACGAAGCCAATTTCGGATTCTCAGGATGCTGGTTAGGAAGTTTTCCGTTTTGAACCACTGCTAGGTTTAGGAACGAAGCCAATCCATTTCTGAGGGTATCCGGTGGCCTCTCGGCATCCAGTTTACTTCACGGGTTGACGCCCGTCCTTGACGGACCGCTACCTCACGGTCGCGGCTCTGTGCCCGCCGAAGGATCGCGAGCGTTAGCGAGTCGGTGCTATATCGGTCAAGACACTTCAGAATCGGCAGACTAGATGCATCTGCGCTCAATCCGTTCGCTACAGTACCCGCGGTGGTTCGAGGGCGCGGTTCGCCATGAAGTATTCACACCTGCAAACGTTGAATCGCAGGTATGCTCTCTGTGGATTGGGATGAGTGCGCGGCGGACCCGGCGCGAACTTAGCATCTCTGTCACGCCTGTCTACCGTAGCTTTCAAAAAGAATCGGGAGGATAGAACGATGCGTAAAGCCGGTTTGCTGGCTCTTGGGTTGGCCGTAGCGGTTGGCTTCTGGGCCATTGAAAATACCAGGGCGAAGGCCGAAGAGGGTGACGATGATCCCAGAATCGCGTTAGCCGATCAGTGTGATCCTGCGACGTTCCCCAGTGGTCTCTGTGTCGCCACGAATCGCCCGGACCATGTTACCTTTGCGGAGTTCAATGCACTGCTGTTCTCTCCACTGATTGCCACTGTCGTAGGCCACCCGGCCTGGACGTTCGCGCCGGCGTCGGTCGACATCCGGTCGGGACAAACCCTACGTGTGACGAACACCGGCGGGGAAGGTCACACGTTTACGGAGGTGACGGCCTTCGGGGGAGGATTCGTTCCGCCCTTGAACGGTGTCGGCGCCGCGGGAAAGACGCCATTGACGCCTGCGTCGGCATGCGCCCCACCGCCGGGAACGACCGTAGTGGGGCCGGGTACCACTGTGACAATCACGGGACTGTCCCCGGGCGTCCACATCTACCAATGCTGCATCCACCCTTGGATGCGCGCGGTAGTCACCGTGGAGTAGCGTTGACTCGGCGAAGCTAGCCGGAGCAGGCCTTCTCGCGTTCAGCGTATGCTAGGAATTCCCGGTATGCGCTGGACCGCCATTTCGAGTCAACTGCTCGCGCGCGGAGTGGTGCTGGCGGCGGTCGTCTTCTGCTATTGGCTGTTGCGCGGCACCGCTTTCTCCGAGGTGACCGCACGCGACGCCGAAGGCCTGAATACGTTAATCCTGCTCATGGGCAGCATTTATGCGGTGATGTATGCCTTCGTGATCTACGTGATCTGGGGTCAATTCACCGACGTCGAGAAGTTCGTGATGCGCGAATGTTATTCTCTCGACGATCTACTGCGTTTCAGCCACTATGTGAATGCGGACTCCAGCCGCGCGATTCGCCGCTCCGTGATCGAATATGCGAAGTCGGTTCTCGAGTCCGAGTGGCAGGCGTTGGGTAAAGCCGAAAGAGATTCAGCGACCGAAGACAACTTCACCTCGCTCATGACTGTGGCGATCCGGACTGCTCCGGCCAATGCGGGAGAGGGGGCGATTCAGCAGCGTTTGATCGACATAGCCCGGGAGGCCGGGGAGCACCGGGACGAACGCATCACCAAGAGCCTGACCAGGATTCCTCCCACGCTAATGGGGTTTGTGAATTCCATGTCGGCGGCATTGCTCGGGCTTGTCTTCGTATACCCGTTCCATCATCCATTGGCTGGCACGGCGTGCTTCGCGCTGACCGCTTCTGTGCTGCTCCTCGCCAATCTCGTCATGACCGACCTCGACAATCCCTTCAACGGAGTCTATAACGTCAGCTCCGAGCCGTTTACCCGACTGACGTGTTCCTGATCTTCCGTCTTCCAGCGACGATATTGGCCATCCGCGCATGGCAAGGATTGGGTGCCGTATCGCTGAGGACGGCCCTCATACATGGCGATTCGGTCGAACAGGTGTGCTTCCTGGGCCGCCGGTACCTTACCTTGCTTCACCTTGTCCTGAACCAGGGTCAGGGCCTCGCGTTGGAAATCGGGTTCTCCGATGGCGTGCTGCGCAATGAACCACGCTGCCAAGGTACCGTCAGCACCTACCAGGTCGCCGTCGGGCCAGCCATGTTCGGCAATGATTTCCCGGAGCCGGTCAGCACGCTAGCGCGTTGTTCACGGTTTTATGACGCGGGGAGGCAGGAGGCCATGAATTTCGCGATGTCTTGCTTGGCTTTTTGAAGCGATTTCAACTGTGTGTACATCATGTGGCCGGCCTCGTAGTAAGCGAGCGAAATGTGATCGCGTAGCTTGGGGTCGAAACCCATGTGGTTCACCGTATATTCGACCGAGTAGAACGGCGTCGCCAGGTCGTAATATCCGGCCGCGATGAAGACCTTAAGGGACGCGTTCTGGGTCATGGCCTCGCGCAGCGCGGGTGCCACGTTCACATAGCGGTTTTCGTAGTCTTCGAAGTTCCAGGGGTTCACGCGTCCGGTGAGGATTTCGTAGGGAAGGTCGCTCTCGAATTTCAACTCGCCGCGCACGTACTGGTTCCAGGCACCGGTGAACGCGCCCTGCACCGAAGAATAGCTGGGATCGTACTCGGGCCCGGCAGCGGCGTTGTCCTCGTCCACTCCCTCCAGGCGACTATCGTAGCGGCCCACGACGCGGTGCTGGTCGCGCAGCAGTTCCTTCTCAAAGCGGGCGGCGCGAACCCGCAGGTTGTTCTCTTCGATGTACTGCGGTGAGAGACCGGTCAGGCGGGCGAGGTTCTTCACTACGGAGGCGCGCTCTTCGCCGGAGATCGCGTCGCCTTTGAACAGCGCCACAGTATAAGGTCCGGAGGCAAACCGCTTGGACTCTTCGATGGCTTTCTGAAGGCCAGCGGACTGAAGGTCTTTGGGGAGCTTGTTATGAAACCAGGCGGCGGCGGTGTAGGTTGGCAGGAAAAGCGGGTAGGGCAGGTCGTTGCCGGGATCAAAACTGATTACTTGGAAATTCAATACCGAGGAGAGCAGGATGATGCCGTTCAGGTTGATGCCGAGATCGTTCTGCAGGTGCTCGGAAAGTGCGGAGGCGCGGGTGGTGCCGTAGCTTTCGCCGGCCAGGAACTTGGGCGAACTCCAGCGCTCGTGCCGCGAGACATACATGCGAATGAACTCGCCGACGGACTGCAGGTCGCCTTTGATGCCGTGAAAATTCTTGGCCGTCGTTTCGGGGATGGCGCGGCTGTAGCCGGTGCTGACCGGGTCGATGAAGACGAGGTCGGTCTGATCGAGCAAGGAGTTTTCGTTGTCGGTGAACCGGTAGGGCGGGGGAGTGGGATTTCCCTCGGGGTCCATGACCACGCGCTTAGGCCCCAGGGTCCCCATGTGCAGCCACACCGAAGAAGATCCGGGGCCGCCGTTGAAGGCGAAGGTGAGGGGGCGCTTGGCAACGTCGGCATCGTCTTTGGTGTAGGCGATGTAGAAGATGCTGGCGGTAGGGGTGCCGTCTTCCTTCTTCAGCAGCATGGTTCCGGCGACGGCGGTGTACTTGATGGTCTGGCCACCGATTTGGATCGAGTGCTGCGTTTTAGAGGTTTTTTCTTCCGCTTTGGGAGCGGGTGCGGCAGCGGGCGCCGCGGCTTCCGACTCGCCGGCGGGAGGAGCGGGGCGCGGGCCTCGCTGAGCGCCAAGAGTGAGCGCAACGCTGAGTGCCAATGGAACAATCTTAAAGGAGTGCATTACTTTAATTTTATCCCGGCGGCATTTGGGGGCGAGCGTCAGTCGAAAATCGGTGATGCTAAGCAATCCGCCGCGGCCCTCTTTATGATGGTCACGAATTCATCCATGCCGTAGACTTCCTTCGCGGTCAAATCGTCTATTTTCGTATGCAGCGGAACCACCCAATCCTGCTTGCCCTGCGCGTCCGACTTGAGCCAGAATGCCGTTATTAGAAGTCCCGGGATCCGCAGCACGCGGGGCTCGAAATCGCCATCGCATTTGTATTGCTCGGTCAGTTGTGGTTGCCGATCGTGCAAATCCTTCGCCTTTGTGTAGGCGTTGTTGAGGATCTCCCCGTGAGAAAGGCAGGTCATCCTGACTGGTCCATCAAAGACATGGTCGGACGGACGAGGCGCTTTGTGGAGCGTAGTCACTTCCCCGACTGCCAGGTGTTGTTGGTCTTCGGAAATCGCCACGCACTGCCACGCGACCAGTCGGGCGATGCTATCGATTCCCTGACTGTTCGGCAGGTTGTTAAGATCCTTGAGGCTGAGAGTGTAGGAGGGCAGGTGGTAAGCGCTATTCGGTACGAACGACTCGCCCAGATCTGGCGATTCGGTGAGTCCCTGGGAAAACGCTCCGATGATGTTTGGTCCGGGTTGCTTAAGTTTGAGTGCCATTGCTGCGCTCCTTCCTACACTAGTTTGTACGTGCGCTCCCAGTGGCCACTGACGTGGTACCCGGAGACAAATACGTCATAGTCTACGATGGATCTGCCAAAGAATGGATCTTCCACCTGTAAGAGCGGCGCGCCGCTCGCCGACAGCGAATAACCAGAGATGACAACGGCGTGGGCGTTGCCGGGGTCGTCGTCCCATACGATTCTGACGGGTATCGGCCAGCCCCCATCGATGGTTTGTTTAATTGCTGGGAAGGTCAACGCCCCGAGAATCGGAGTACCTCCGAGCCGCTGTAGCTTTGACAGTACCGTTGTTAGTGATTGCCCCTTGTTGCAACCTGGAGCCCCGGCTCCGCTGCAACTGCCTGGCGCCAAACCCAGAACAAGAGCCGCCACGCCGTATTGGTCCATGGGTTTGTCAGGCTTAAAGTAGTTGTTCACGCTCTGACCGACCGCCGCCCAACACCAGTTGTGGAATATCTGTTCTTCCATCACAAATTCGGACATCGTTGACTCTCAATCTGCCGCAGCGCGCTGGGCCTTGGGCTGGTAGTCCGGTACCGTTGGCTCGGTAGATCTCTCGTGTTCGTTGTGGAACGAATCTGCGAAGACGATGGGGCCGATGATGAATATCGGTGCCGATCCTCTCCCAACTCCGCCCGTTGTCTCATCGCCCGGCCCGGTCGTTTCATCACCCGGGCCGGTCGTCTCATCGCCCGGGCCGGCTGCCACGTCTTTCGCCGATAGGGTAGACAAAGGATTTGTGGCGGCCGGGGACGTCACCTCAGTACGCGTGGCAGGTAATCCATTCACTGAGACGTTGCCGTTTTGTTGGGCTTGCTTCGCCGCGCGCATGGAGTCAGGTTCGATGTGCTGCGCGATGGTCAGTCCATTCTTCTCAAATCTGATCTTGTACTCGATCAACATGCAGGTCTCCTTTTATTTGATCTGTCCGGAAGCTAACAATTGTAAGAAGCGAGAATCGTTGTGTAATCCCGCCATGTCCGGCCAGCGGCTCACATCCGCAACCACTCCGTTTGGAGAAGCCCTCAAGACGTTTAGGGTGTCGTCCCGCCGGCCGAGGGCCTCGTAGGTTGCAGCTGCCATCCAGAGCACATCCGCGTCGTTCGGCGAGAGATGGAGAGCTTGCCCGATCTCGGAGTCGGCGCTCGGCTTATCTGCGGTCCGGGCATACAAAAATGCCAGATGAGACTTCAGGTATCCGCTGCGCGGATTGTTGATTAGCTCGGCCTTGGCCAGTTCGAGTCCACGACGATAGGCCCGGTCGGACTCCGAGATAAGATTCATCCGCCGGTAAGCAGTACCCAGGTTCATCCACCAGAGGTACCTTTCTGGGCCTATCATCAAAGCTTGCAAGATGTATTGGACAGCCTCGGGATCCCTCCCCTGATACATTAGGACGACACCCAAGGTGTGCAATGCTGTGATTGTAGGTTGGAGCCCGATCGCGAGCCGCATCTCGCTTTCGGCTTTCGGAAAATCTCCTGAATTCATGTACGCACTCGCAAGTCCAAAGTGCGCATCTGGTTCGTTTAGAGCCGCCAGCACGGCCTTTCGATAATAGGTGGCAGCCTCGCTGTAATTCGATCGTTTGTTGTAAAAGGCGGCCAAAAATTGATAATTCCGGAAATCCTGCGGATCTAGTTCGATGGCTCGCTGATAGGCCGCTAGCGCCTCTGGGAACTGGTTGTTTCTCTGGTATTCCAGACCCAGCCATCGGTAAGCGTCGCTGTTGCCGGGATCAAGTTCGATGGCTCTGAAAAACTCTCCAGCAGCCTGCTCGTACCGCCCGGTCTCATATTGAAGCAGTCCCGCAACGCGATGAGCCTGCGGCAGATCCGGATTACGGTTCTCCGCCTCCCTTACCGAGTCCGCGGCGCGCTGCAACCAGGATCGATCTTTTGTGAGGTCGTATTTATACCACTGCGCTTCCCCCAATGCCGTATAGGGCAGCGCCCAGTCGGGAGCCCCGGTGATCGCACGCTGGATCAAGACAAGCGCCTTATCGACGGTGGAGTTCCGGCGCAGATAATAGAGACCGTTCCAGTAATCCTGCTGGGCTGCTGCATTCACGGTTGCCGTGACCGCCAAAGGCGGCAACCGCAACGTTTCGGTGACTACCCCCGCCAGAGCGACCGGAACATAGTGCAATTGGCCAAGAGCATATTCCGCACTCCAGTCCTTCGTGTTGACTCCGGAATGTGCGTCGATTAGGTAAGCGTGCACCGCGATCTTTCCGCCTTGCCGGTTCACGGTCGTACGCAGAATGTGCGTGGCATCCAATAACGCCCGGGCCGTACCAGTGGTGTCGGCGTGCTTGCGCAAGATGTCCGCCAAAGGGATCACGGTGAGGCTGGTCCGAGCGTTGCCCCTCAGGCGGTCGAGTTGGTTGGCCGTATCGCGCGACAGTCCATCTGTCAACGTTGCCGTGTTCGGGTCGGACTCAAACGGCAACATCGCCAAGCGCGCGGACTCCTTAGGCGCGGTCGCGCGTTGATAGGTGACCACCCCCGAGACCGCCGCCAGCACGATGGCAGCTGCCGCAGCCAGCAGCCAGCGGCGAGAATGCGGCGCGAGGGCTTGCCCGACTTCCTGCGCGCTCTGAAATCGCCGCGCGGGATCCGCTGCGAGACAGCGCGCCAGTACTCGGTCCCACTTGGGGTTTACCGCGGGCGGGCGGGGGCTCAGACGCTCGTCCCAGGACACCGTCACTTTAGATCGGAACGGTGTTTGCCCTGAGGCCAGCTCATACAAGATCACGCCCAAGGCATAGATATCGGAAGCGACGGTGACCTTTTCGCCTTTCCACAGTTCGGGCGCCATGTAATCGGGGGTTCCGCCTTCCGCACCCGAGCGGACTGTCTGCCCGGTGGCTTCCGGCCGCCGGGCCAGGCCGAAGTCTGTAATGACGGCGCGGATCGCTCCATCAGCGGCCGTAGTCAGGATGACGTTGTTGCTCTTGAGGTCTCCATGGATCACCTGGTTGCGATGCGCCGCCGCCAGGCCCGCGCAGAGCTGCTGGGCGATGGCGCGCGCGTGCGCTTCCGGCAGGCGTCCGCGGCGGAGGCGCTCGGCGAGCGTTTCGCCTTCCAGAAACTCCATGGTGATAAAGTCGATCTCCCCGCGGTCGGTGGAGGCGGTGTGGATCTCGTAAATCTTGCAGACGTTGGGGTGGCTGACCTCGGTGGCGTGGCGTACTTCCGGGGGGAGCCGCTTGCGAAAACCGGGTTTGGCGCATTTGATGGCGATGCGCCGCTCCAGTCTTTCGTCGACGGCTTCATAAACGATGCCCATTCCGCCGCGTGCCACTTCCTGCACGATGCGGAAGCGGGCGTCGATCAGTTCTTCGGGCTCGAAAGTAGGCTCAAACGAGGCCGCGGGATAGAGCGGTTCGAGCAGGAACCCGTTCATGCGCTCTTCCCACTCCACGTACTTCCGGACCTCTTCGAAGAGCTGGGAATTGTGGGCGCACGCGCTGTGCAGATAACGCTCGCGCTCTTCCGGCGCACGCGCGAGAGCCAACTCCACCAGGCTCATCACCAGGTCGTCATCTTGCGCTTTGTTCGGCACTCGAGGAATCTCTCTGTTCGAATAACCAGCGGCGGGCGTCACGCCACATACGCTGCATCGAGCGCAATGGCAAGCCGAGCGCGTCGGCGGCTTCTTCGTCGGTGAGGCCCAGGAAATATTTCATTTCCACCAGATCGCACCACTCCGGTTTCGTCTGGGAAAGCTGATCCAACAGCTGGTCCACCGTGATTGCCACGTCCAACTTAACGCTATCGGCCGGCAGGAAGTCTCTAATTCCATCGATTGCGAGGAATTCGGCATCGGGCCGTCCGCGGGCATGGTCGATCAGATATCTACGCATCGCTCTAGCAGCTATAGCGTAAAAATGCTGACGACTCCGCCAATCTCGATCTTTAGCCGCCACCAGACGAAAGTAAATCTGGTCGACCAGCTCGGTAGGTTGTAGGGTGTGACCCTTGCGCTCGCCGCGCATAATATAGTGCGCCAGGCGTTGCAATTTGGGGAACACCAACTGGAAGAGCTCGTTTTCGGCGTCACGATCGCCTTCGCGCCACTTCTGTAAGAGCTGCGTGATGTCTCCGGTTTGTTCACTCATAGAACGAGCCCAAAACGAACCCGGATAGCGTGGTGTGAATTATACCGCAATCTGTGACTTGATCAGCCACGGACTATTCGGGTCTTTTCTGAGTTCCGGTACTCTTAGTTCGCAGGTTAGGTATCTGTAACCGATTTGCGATGAGGCGGGGTTTTCCGGTATCCGACGCTTTCTCTTCCGAGGCGAACGGGCACGGTTTCAAAGCCGTTGTCAGTCAACGCCAAGGAGGAAACACTATATGAAGCGATTCGCATTTGCGGCGGCATTGTTTGTCGCCTTTCTGTCTACGTTGACTCATGCACAGCTAGTCGACTTGCGGGCAAATATTCCTTTTGAGTTCCGTGTAGGCCAAACCGAGATGCCCGCCGGAGAATACCTGATTCACGAGCAGGCGCCCGGCGTGCTCATTCTGAGGGATGTGAGTGGTCGCCACACTATCTTTAGTCCTTTTATGGTGGGCGAGTCGCGTCCTGTTGCGCTGGGGACCGGGCAACTCGAGTTCACTCGTTACGGCGACACTTATTTTCTCGCCAAACTCTGGGCTCCGGAATCCCGGACAGGACTGAGTATCCGGAAGTCCCCGCGCGAGGCCGAGCTCGCCAGGCAATTGGGATTGGGGCAACCGGCCAGCATTGCTCTGGTACGCAAGTAGGTATCTAGAACCTGCGGCGCAGGTAATAGCTAGCCTCCAACTTCACCCTCTGACCCACTTCGGGCGGTCTTCTCGGGCCGCCCTTTTTCTTCGCCTGGATTCCCTCCGCTTCCTGACGGTCGCGGTTCCGTTATCTATACTGTTAGTGGGCGATTTATGACGGCTTCGTGGTTACGCCGACTCCTCGGGGTTTGGATCTGCTGTGCTCTGGCGGGCCCGGTTCTGGCCCTCGACCCGCTGAAGGGGTTGACCCAGTATTCGCGTACCGTCTGGACGCAGGGCCAGGGGTTGCCCCAAGACACCATTCGCGCCATCGCGCAGACTACCGACGGATATTTGTGGTTGGGCACGGACGAAGGACTGGCCCGCTTCGACGGATACGATTTCACGGTCTTCGATAAGGGCCAGGGCTATTTGCCATCCAATTCGATCGGCGTCCTGGAGGCCGGGCCCGATGGCTCGTTGTGGATTGGAAGCCCCAGCGGCCTGACGCACTTTCGGGACAAACAATTCCATACCTACACCACCAAGGACGGCTTACCCGACGATGCCATTGCAGGACTTTTCATGGATCACGCCGGGACACTCTGGATTGTCTCCGGCTTGGACCTGGCGGAGTTTCGGGATGGAAAGTTTCACGTGCTTGCGGCCGGCAAGGACCTGCCATTCAGTGGAGTCCGAAGCGTCTACGAGGACCGGCACCACAACCTCTGGGTGGCCGGATTCGGCGGCGTAGTCAAACGGCAAGGCGACAAATTCGTGACCGTAGTGGACGCGGCGATACTGGGCGGCGACATCATCACGCGCCTGGCCGTTGACGATCACGACAATCTCTGGATCGCCGGCAGCGAAGGGTTGATCGAGCGATCGCCCGACGGCCAAATTCGCCGATATGGAACACGCGGCGAGCTGGCCGATCCGTTTCTCCGCGCGATGTGGCTGGACCGGGATGGCAACATCTGGGCTGGCACCAATGCAGGATTGGCGCGCTTAGAAAAGGGGCACCTTACCACCATTAGCGGCCCCTTAGGTCGTTTCCAGGACCAGGTGCGCTGTCTGTTCGAAGACCGCGAGGGCAATTTGTGGGTGGGGGCGAGCGACGGCCTGACGCGTCTGCGAGACGACGTTTTTACGGTCTACGGCACCACTGAAGGGCTGCCCAACGACCCTGATACAGTGTTTGAGGATCGCCAGGGCCGTCTCTGGATCGGATATCACGATAGCGGGCTGCTCCAATTTTCAACCGGCGGCTCCCACCTGTTTACGGTGCGGGATGGGCTGCCCAGCAACGAGATTTTTTCCATACGCGATACACGCGGCGGAGATCTTCTGGTAGGCACGCGCGACGGACTGGCGCGCCTGCACGGCGGGCACTTCAGCACGTTCCGTCCAATGGATCCGCTGCGCCGGGAGTCGGTGTACGATTCGCTGGAGGATTCCACGGGAAAGTTGTGGCTGGCGCTGCCGCAAGGCCTGAGCATCCTGGAAGGCAACCGGCTCCAAACCGTGATCCCCAGCGGGACATTGTTAAACACGGCGTTTGTGGCGCTCTGCGAAGGGCGTGATTTTTCAATCTGGGCAGGAACTTACGGAAAGGGTCTTTGGCGCCTGCACGGCAATGAGAAACGGCAATTCACCACCGCCGATGGGCTTTCCAACGACCAGATCCGCGCGATTTATCAAGAGCGCGACGGCACGCTTTGGATCGCGACATTCGGCGGAGGCTTGAACGCGTATCGCGACGGAAAGTTTACCGCCTTCACCGCCAAGGATGGCCTGTTGAGCGATAACATTGCCGATTTGGCGGACGATGGCGAGTCGCTCTGGTTGAGCACCACGCGCGGCATTTCCCGGATCTCCAAGCGGCAGCTGCGCGATTTTGCGAATCACCAACTGCGCGTGCTAGAACCGATCAATTACGGCGTTGGTGATGGGTTGCGTAGCGCACAGTGCGCTCCTGGGTTTCCGCTTCCGGGCGGGGGCAGCCGGAGTTCCGACGGGCGGCTTTGGTTTCCTACCAGCCGCGGGCTGGCGGTGATCGATCCCAATGCCCGCCGGCATGCCCCGCAGCCCCCAGCGCTACAGTTGGTCGACGTAACGGCGGACGGACGGCCGCTGGACGTTTCCCATCCGGCGCAACTGGAGCCAGGAAGCGAGCGGGTTCAGATCCGATACACGGCAATTTACTTAAGCGCGCCGGAGCGCGTGCAGTATTCCCGCAAACTGGAGGGCCTCGACACTGGCTGGGTGCGCGCCGGAAACCGGCGGGTTAGCGACTATAACAGCCTGCCTCACGGCAAGTACCGCTTCGTGGTGCGCGCCCAATTACCGGGGGGGCCTGCCACAGAGAAGGCTTACGACTTCGAAGTGCTTCCGAGTTTCTACGAGACCACCTGGTTCCGTTTGGTGGCTGTGGCGTTGGTGCTGATGGCGGGATGGGCAATTTATCAGTTTCGATTACGGCAGATCCGCTACCGTTTTTCGCTGGTGTTGGAGGAGCGGGCGCGGCTGGCCCGTGAGATTCACGACACGCTGGCGCAGGGCTTTGTGGGTATTTCCTCGCAGTTGGATGCCGTGGCCATGGCGATGCCAGAGAGCGGCGGAAAAGCCCGGCAGTTTTTGGAATTGGCGCGCAAGATGGCGCGTCACAGCCTGACGGAAGCGCGCCGCTCGGTAATGGACTTGCGGGCGTCGGTACTGGAAGGGCGCGACCTGGCGGCTGCCCTGAACTCAGGCGCGCAGATGTGGGCTGCCGGGTCGGGCGTCGAGGTGGAAGTGGACATCTCCGGCGAGCGCCGTTCGCTTCCCGAGGAGATGGAGCAGCACCTGCTTCGGATCGCCCAGGAAGGCGTCACCAACGTGCTCAAACACTCGGGCGCGACGAAGGTTTGGGTGAAGCTGCACACCGAGGCCCGCAAGCTCTATCTGCGGATCGCCGACAACGGCAAGGGCTTCGAACAGCAAGAGGCCTTCTCCGCGGTGGGCGGCCATTTCGGCCTGATCGGCATGCGCGAGAGAGCCGAACAGATGGGTGGTGAACTGCGCTTGGCCAGCCATCCGGGTGAGGGCACGGAGTTGGAGATCACGGTTCCCTTACGATGAGCGCGCCCATTCGTATTCTGGTAGCGGAAGATCACCTGGTGGCCCGCGTCGGCGTGAGCACCATCGTCAACATGCAGCCGGATATGACCGTGGTGGCCGAGGCCGGCAACGGGCAGCAGGCGGTGGAACAATACCGCAAACACCTGCCAGACATCGCGCTGCTGGATATGCGCATGCCGGTGATGTCCGGCGTGGAGGCGGCGACCGCCATTCGTGCCGAGTTTCCCCAGGCCAAGTTGATTGCCCTGACCACCTATGGCGGCGATGAAGATATCCGCCGGGCGCTGGCCGCCGGTGTGCAGGCCTACCTTACCAAGGACGTTCTACACGACGAGTTGCTCAAGGCAATCCGGGCGGTGTATGCCGGGCAGACGTACCTCTCGACGACCGCGGCGGCGGTGGCGGCGCAGATGCCGCGGCCGGATCTCAGCGCCCGTGAAGTGCAAGTGCTGGAGTTGATCGTGCGCGGTCTGGCCAACAAGCAGATTGCCTACTCCCTTAACATCGCCGAGCATACGGTGAAGAATCACGTAAAAAACATTCTCAGTAAGTTGGGCGTGCAAGATCGGACCCAGGCGGCCACGGCCGCCATCCAGCGGGGAATCGTGCATCTTTCCTAAGGGGTTGGCGCCGGGAGGTAACGGTTGGCTTCCATCTGATACAAAACCCTTATCTTCACCATAAAAATTATTCACTTTTGTTTGTCGTCATACTCCGGTCATTCTGGAATGGAATCGAACCCCGACCTGTTGCGGTTCTTCGGCCCGCGTGAGGCCTGAAATTCCAAACTCAGGTGAGCTTATGTGTGACTACTCTTTGGCCGGGTTGTCGAATCGTTTGGCGGTAACGGGCGAGCCGCTGGTGGTGCGGCGTTTCCCAACCGGGTGCTTGGGAATGGCGGCGCCGCGACGTCGCTGGTACGAGGCGTTATTCCCGTCGTTCGCGGTGGCGGTGTGTATCCCACCCGGGGCGCGGCTTTTGTTGCAGGGGATTCCGGCGCATCTTCAGACGCAGCTTAAGGTGTCGGCAGCCGAAGAGGTCACTTTCATTCAACGGACGGCCGACGCGTTTACGCATCGCGACGGTGTGCGCTTCGCTAACGGCAGAGAGATCCTGCTGCAGCAGCTCGATTGCGGTCAGCAGGTAAAGGTACTGAGACTGCACTGGGAGGACGAGACGACTCCCCAAGATTCCGACTGGCCAGCGGCTTCGGAAAATCAGGCGAAGAAAGCGCTGCTGGGAAGCCCCGCAGGATATCCAGGGCAGAACCGGAGTGTTCGTGGAGGACAGTATGTCGCCAGCACCGATGGGCGCTAACGAGAAGCTTGCTCTTAAACGGGACGAGATTCGAGGCTGCATCGAAGAAATCGGGATCATCCCGACGATTCGCGAGTCCTCGCCCGTGGATGCCCTGTTCGCTGCAGAGTCGGTGCAAGGCGGCGGCATTCCCATTGTGGAAGTGACTATGACAATGCCCGGCGCCCTCAAGGTGCTGCTGGCACTGGCAAATAGCGACACCGATCTGATCGTGGGAGCGGGATCCGTTCTGGACGTGGAGATGGCGCGCCATTGTGTGGACGCGGGTGCAATGTTTTTGACGAGCGCAGGATTCGATCGTGAGATCGTCGACTTTGCGGCTGAGCAGGAAATGGTCGTCATCCCCGGCGCCATGACGCCGACGGAAGTCATGGCTGCGTGGAAGGCGCGCCCCGATTTCATACGGGTGTGTCCATGTTCGCAGGTGGGAGGTTCCAGTCACATCCGGGCTTTGAAGGAGTCCTTCCCACACTTGCCGTTGATCGCCGCGGGCGGCATCAATCAGCAGACCGCGGCTGACTACTTCCGGGCGGGGGCCAGCGCAATCAGCCTCGGCGGCGGATTGCTCCCTCGCGACGCCATCGAACTGCGGCAGGAGAAACGGATCCTGGAACTGGCGCGCCGCTTCCGTATGATCGCGAGACAGAATCGGGTCGGCAAAAGCTCGAATTGAGAAAAAGCACACCTCCTTTTTGTCACGGCTCGGAAAGCGGTCTTGTTGCCGTCAGGTTGTGATAGCATTCTTTGCATGCGCGCAACTGGAATCTGCATCGTTCTCACAATGTTCGCCACGGCCGCGGCAGCCCAGCAACCGGCGGCACCGGCCATGAAGACCTTTACCTCTTCCGCCGAGATCGCGTCACTCATAGCCAAAGCCAAGAGTGAGCGCAAAGGCGACGCTCCGCTGGTCGCCGAACGAATCTTGTCGCTGGCGCCCTACAACGCTAATCTCGAATACCGTGCAGCGGTCGGTCCCGCGGCCGTCCATGAGAAGGAAGCCGAGATGTTCTATGTGATCGATGGCAGCGCCACGCTGGTCACGGGCGGCAAGCTGGTGAACGAGAAAAGGGCCAACCCGGAAAATCTCAACGGCACGGCCATCGAGAACGGCAAATCGCAGGCGGTCGCTAAGGGCGACTTCGTCATCGTTCCCGAGAACACGCCGCACTGGTTCAGCGCGATCAATGGAACCCTGGTTCTGATGTCGCTGCACGTGCCGCGTACGGGCGGGCAATAGATCCGCGATTGCGTGAGTCTGGACGTCCGCTCCCTGACGAGCGGTCTCCCGGTCACGCTTTTTGGCGGAACATGTCGAACGGCTGGAACTGCCCGTTGAGAAGTGTCTGCGTATCGCGATATCCCAGCCAGCCATCGATCATGGTGGCGTAGACTCTCCGGAAATCCGTCGTGTACATCAGGTTGTCGCCGGCATCCAGCTTCGTCAAACTGGGCACCTCACCGTACTGGCTGCCCTTGACTCGATTCCCGGTGACGAACATCAGGTTGGCTGCGCCGTGGTCCGTTCCTAGGTTGACGTTCTCGGGAGCCCGCCTCCCGAATTCCGAGAAGATCATCACCACCACGTCATCGGCGCGCTTGATCCGCTCCAAATCTTGCAGGAACGCCGAGACAGCATCGGAAGCGTATGTCAGCAGGCGCTTGTGGGTGTCGTTCTGGAAGACATGCGTGTCGAACGCGTTGTTGCGGTAGGCGGTGTAGTAGAGGCGCGTGGGCATCCCGGCATCGATCAGGGCGGTGACTTTCGGCAGGTCCAGTCCCACGATTCCGTAGTCAATCGGTGAGCGGTATTTGGCCCAGGCTTGTTGTACCAGCGCCGACGCGTCCTTGGCGCTGCGTGCAGTATCCAGCAGGAAGCGACGCGAAGGGTTGTCCACCGGCCGGTTCTCGGCGACCGGCTGCAGCGCCTCGCGCTCATCGTAGAAAACCTCTTGCGTAAACTTCTTGGGATCGTCGAACACCACGGGCACATGCCGGCGGCTGCGCACTGCCAGCGATTGCCGCGTGTCGATATCGACGATGAAATTTGGCGGCGCAGAGGGCGCCATGGCATCGGCCAGGCGGCCGACCCACCCGTAGGGCTCGCCGCTGTTGGGCGCGGCGGTATGCCAATAGGCCATCGAAGTGAAGTGGGAAAACGATGGGTTTTCGTATCCGCAGCCGTGGACAATCGCCAGTTTGCCGTTCTTGTAGAGGCGCTCGAACCCGGCCATGCCGCGGCTGAAGCCGAAGTGGTCGTCGATCTTGCGGACCTCATTCTTGGGGATGCCGATATTCGGGCGCAGCCGGTAGTAGGCGTCGTCGCCATAGGGAACCAGCGTGTTGAGCCCGTCGTTGCCGCCCGAAAGCTCCAGCACCACCAGGATCTTTCCGTCCGGCCCCGATTCCGCCGCCACAGCAGCCGCAGCCTGCCCAAACAGAGCCATGCGCAGCGCGGAGCCGGCGGTTACACTTACGCCGTACATACCGGCGCGCAATAAGTCACGCCGGCTGGCCTTGGAAAACGAGAATCGATTGTTCTTCATGGCAGGTTCCTTCCTTAACCGAGTTGATACTCCGGCTGGCTCATGATCAGGTGCAACAGCAGGCGCAGCGGGTCTTCCAAATAAGATTGCGCCACGGTGATGTCCGTGGTGCCGAGTTCCTGGTTAAGAAACGCAATCAGTTTCTGGCGGGTACCTTCGCTGGGCGGCACGCGCATGAACCGGCGAATCATGTAGTCGACTATTTGCGTGGTGTTCTTGAGGTCCTGGTTACGCACCATTCGGGCAAGGCTGACCTGGGCGGTGTCGCGCGGTATCGCCTTGACGCGTTCGATGGCCATTTGCCAGCCGCGGAAGCTGCCGTAGCGCGTGTTGAAGTCCTCATCCCGGTCGGCGGCCATATTTGACTCGGCGACCACGCCGGTTTTCGTGTCGTCCTTCGTCGCGTCCGAAATATCCATGCCCCCCCGGACACGGTCGGCGACGCGGCGCACTTCGCCATTCGCCGTGAAGCGATCCGGCGGCAGAAAGTTGATATCCGGAAATAGAATGTCGCGGACAAAGTTGGCCCGCTCCAGAAGGAGACCGGGCGTAATCCAGCTCTGGCCGCCTGCCCAGCCGGCCACGGTCGGCGGCGAGAAGAGTTGTTGGCCCAGGGCGCCGGTCGCCACGTTGAAGTCGGGGACGCCGGGAATCGTCTTCAGACCCATCTTGTGGTAAGTGGTGACTGCCAACTGGACTGGGCTCTTGATCTGCGTGCCCACGGAAGCGGCGCTGTAGAAATCGCGCGACAGGAAGATCTTTTCGAGCAGCGGCTTGATCTCGTAGTTGTTCTGGCGCAACACGGCGCCCAGTTGCTTCTGCAATTCAGGCGAAAGATCCTCGCGCACGAAATAGCGATAAATCTTGCCGGCGATGTAGTCGGCGGTCACGGGCTGCTTCATGATGATGTCGATCACGTCGACGCCATCGAAGCGGCCGGTCTTTCCCAGAAACGTCTTTTCTCCGTCGTCGTGCTGGTCTTTGTTGACCACGAACTTCAGGTCCACAAAGTTCCAGCCGGTGAAGGCGCGCGCGGCTTCGCGGATATCCTTCTCGGTGTAGTTGCCCACGCCCATGGTGAAGAGCTCCATGATTTCGCGGGCGAAATTTTCGTTGGCAGCGCCCTTGACGTTGACTCCCGCGTCCAGGAACGCAAGCATCCCGGGACTCTGGGCCACCGCTACCGTGAGATCGCGGAAATTGCCGGTACCCTGCTTCTGGAACAGCTGCAGCTCGCCCAGTAGTTTGCGGTAGTCGCGGACCTTGGCCTCGTTGCTGGCGAAATGGCCGTGCCAGAACAACGCCATCTTTTCCTCGAGCGGCCGCGGGCTGGTCAACATGCGGTTGGCCCACCAGTAGCCCACCCGATTGGTCTCCAGAACGCTGGCGCGGAGCCAGTAGAAGAACTCATTCACTACCGGCTGCAGACGCCGGTTGCCGGCAGGTTTGACTTTAATGCCGAGTGCTTCACCGTTCTTCTTGGCCTCATCGGTGACCGCGGGCCGGCTGGGAGGAAATGGTTCGAGGCCAGGTTCGTGGATTCCGGATTCGTCAAAAGCGGGCAGTTGGCTGGTATCGGTTCCTTCAAAGCGGACCAGGCGGGCGATGGCCTGGGCGGGCGTCATTTTGGCCAGCGCGGCGATCTCCTCGGGGGTACCGCCGAATCCGGCCCGCTCCAGCAGGTGGGCTGCGAAATCGTAGTTCCAATCGGAGGCGCCGATCGGCGACAGATCGTTCTGCCACTTGGCGGGTCCGGCGGTCTGGGCCATGGCGGCAACCGCGCAGGCCACTAACGCAGCCAGTCCTCTGAGCATGCTTCCCCTCCTGCAGCCTGAACCGCTCCCTGTGGTGACGGCTCAGTAAACGCTATTAATGATACACCTCAGTGCAGCAGCAATACAGCTATCCGGCCGTCCGTATCCAGGTTGTCACCGGTGGCGTTCTGGCCGTGCTGCGGGACGTTTGGCCGGTCCACCAGTTCAACGCCTTGCACCCGGCCGGTTAGGATCAGGTCGTTCACCACTTTGGCCCGCTCGCGATCGATCTGGGAATCGATCTTGTGGATGAATGTGCGATCCTTTTCCGAAAAGCTGATTCCTGTGTCGTGCGTGGCGGCCACCGCCCAAACCGACTGGCCGAGGAAGGCGACGGGACGCCGCCACACGCGCAGGTGGTGGCGCTGCTCGAAGGTGTTGTTCAGCTTCTCAAACACCTTGTCTGGCGGCTTGCCATCCAGCAGCAGCACCGACACCGGCGCCTCATTGTACCCGCGGTCTTCCGCCAGCGCCCGAAAGGTCTCCAGTTTCGCCTGCGTGCTGAGCTTGGCTGCATTGGACCACCCTGCCGCCAGGAACGCCGCGTTGACGGCGTCCTCGGAGCCGATCAGAAGCAGATTGGTCACGTCGGATGGGTTGGACGGCTGCTGCGCCATGGTACGAAACGGTTCACGGTTGAGCAGGTCGGCCAAGGCGGCTTCCTGCGGAATCGGCCCGACATTCGCGGCCGGTCCGGGTCCGCCCGGTTTGGCGAGCGACAGCGGCGCGGTCAACTGCAGCTCCATCTCAGCGCCCGCTTCATAGGTGATGCTGGTGTCGGCGGGCTTGAGCACGGCGCTCTTCACGGTAGTTAGCAGGTCCGCGATACCTGAGTATTTCCCGCCGAGCTTGTTCAGTCCATTGTCGATCTGGCCGGTCCCCGTTTCCGAGGCGAGAATGCCGGTGATTTGGCCCTGCTGGTCCAATTTCTCGCGGGCGTTATCGATGCCGGTGATTTTGGCGGCGAGGGGCAGCTTGACGCCATCAATCTCGACCGAGTTGAACGTGATGACGAGGACCGCGCGTTCGTCGGCTGTCGCCGGTTGCGTGGCCTTGTCGATGACGCCGTGGACCAGTGCGCCGGCGGGGATCGCGAACTGGTTATCCACCATCACCGGTGCGATCACCAGGGCCTCAACCGGATCGCCGGATTTCGCGGTTTGCGTGGAGATTTTCGTCTTCAGACGAATGTCCAGCTCGGTATTCGCAGGTACGTCCAAGCCGAAAGCCTGAAGCGAGAAAAAGACAAACGACAGAGCGCCGGCAGCGGCACATTCACGCCTCATAAAAACGATTGTATGCCGTACTCGGCTCGGACGGCGGACCCCCATAAGCGTTAACGGACTTTACGTTCTTTTCTTCCACCTCAACGGTTCGGGCGCTGGAGGGCAAGTTGACGTGAGCCGGACTTATCGGGAGTAGTATTCTAGAATGCCTTTTGGGCCAATTTCCGATTCGGCCTCACGCTTGCAAGATCCCATTGACTAGAATGGAGCGGTACATTCGGGCGGCAACAAAGCCTGCTCCACATGACGACGATCTAAGATGCAGCCGACACCTACCATCCCAGGCTACGAACATCACATCTTCGTAAGCTATCGCCGCTCTGATGAGGATTGGGTGCGCTGGACAAGGGATAATTTCGTTCGCGCGCTGCGGGTACTTCTAAGCCCAGGCCTAGGCAACGTGCAGATATACACAGACGAATCAATCGAGACCGGTGCGGACTGGCCACATCATCTCGCCCGGCATCTTTCGCGGTCCAGGATAATGGTCGCCATTCTAAGTAGGGACTATTTCACAAGCAACTGGTGCAGACTTGAACTTGCTCTGATGCACAAGCGTGAAGAGTTGGCCAACTTTCGAACGCCGACGAATCCTGGCGGCCTCATCATACCGGTAATAATCGACGACGGTCACTGCTTCCCAGTGGAAGTCCGAAAAATGCAGTCGGAACGGTTCCACAATTTCGCTAACCCGTTCATTCGTCCGGACAGCCCCAAGCAGGAAGCGCTAGCTGAATTTCTCCGTGAGCGGGTCTGCCCAATGATTGAGCGCACTCTCGAGACAGTGCCAAATTTCGATCCGGCGTGGGAACAAATTGCGCACAAGCAATTCGAACACATGTTTCGCATCCAGACGCCGGTTCAAAATTCGATTCCACCCTTGGTCCTTCCAAGCCTGTTATGAGCCGAATCGTCACCTTCTACTCCTACAAAGGCGGCGTCGGTCGTACGTTTGCTCTTGCGAATATTGCTGTTCTTCTCGCGAAACGTGGCCGCAAAGTCCTTATCATTGATTGGGACCTTGAAGCACCCGGCCTCCATCGATATTTCAACGCGGAGCTGAAAGCCCAATCCCGCCCGATGCTGGGCCTCATTTATCTCCTAACACAAGCAACAGAGAATCAGGATGCTAGGTGGGAGCCTTTTGTCGAGAAACTGCAGTTGGGCGAAGGGGTGGAAATAGCGCTTATTGCCAGCGGAGATCAGGCATCTGATTACGCGGATAGGGTGCGGCCCTTTTCCTGGGTAGACTTTTTCGAAAAAGTGCACGGTGGAGTGGTATTAGAACGCTGGAGGGCCGAGTGGAAGAAGGACTTCGATTTTGTCCTCGTCGATAGTCGTACTGGCATAACAGACTCGGGGGGTGTCTGTACCACATTGCTTCCAGACATCTTGGTCCTCGTCTTCTCAGCCAACGAACAGAGCTTCGAAGGCGGTATGCGCGTTGCACTCGGAGTACAGGATGCAAGGCAGCGGTTGGACGTCCATCGCCCACCCGTTGCTGTTCTTCCGTTACCGTGTCGCTTCGATGGTCGGGACGAGGTTGACGAAGCGAAAAGGTGGTTAGACCGGTTTGGCCGAGAATTAAAGCCGTTCTATGACGACTGGTTGCCAAAGCAGTTCGAGCCACGACAAATTTTGGAGCTTACGAAGGTCCCCTACGTAACCAAGTTTAGTTTTGGCGAGCCGCTGGCCGTATTAACGCACGGGGTTACAGATCCGGAGTTTCCTGGATTTTATCTGGAAAACGCAGCTCGGCTACTCATGACGGACTTTCGCGACGCTGCCCAGATCATCTCTCCCGAAGTGGCCGAAAGGCGGCTCGGAGTCGCTGACTTCCGAGCACAGCTGGCCAAAGTATCGATAGATGAAGCCGCCGTGAAGCAAGCGGTAGACGAGGCGGAAAAAGAACTAGGTACAGGTTCACAGCTTGCGGAGCTATTAAATGAGGCGGGTGTTGCACTCTTGCGTCAAGGCCGGTTCGACTCCGCAGAGGGTTATCTCCGGCGCGCGCTCTCGCTTAGCGAGTTCGAATCCAACCATCCGGTCGAGATCTCTAGCCTCAACTATCTGGCCGAGCTACTGAACCTAACAGAACGGCAGTCTGAATCGGAGGCTGCTTACCGGCGGGTTGTTGAGATACTCCAGGAGTCGCTCGGAGAAGATCATCCCAGCCTGACCGCTGCCTACACTAACCTTGCTTCCGTGCTTCGACAGTCCGGCCAACTAGATGAAGCCGAACATCTGTATCGGCGGGCGATAATGAACCTGGAACGCAGGCCGGGCCATAACGATCCTGCCTTGGCTTTGGCATACAACAGCCTCGCGTCCGTGCTTCTGCGGCTGGGCCGAGTGGAGGAGGCTGAGCGTCTTTATCGGGGGGCACTGGACGTGCTAGAGGGGACGGCGCGCCCGGGGGACCCGATAATTGGCAGGACCTACCACAGTCTCGCGGAGTTGCTTCGGGGCACCAATCGATTGGACGAGGCTGAGCATCTCTACCGGCGGGCGCTTGACCGGCTAGAGAGCACGGCCCGCCCTGGGGACCCGAACATTGGTAGGACCTATACCGGCCTCGCGGAGTTACTTCGGCAATCCCACCGTCCGCAGGAAGCTGAGCAGGTGTATCGGCGGGCAATTGACCGACTTGGGAGCGCCGCGCGGCCTGGAGACTCGACCATTACGAGGATCTACAACAGCCTTGCGGAGTTGCTGCTGAAGTCGGGTCGAATGGGGGAAGCGGAGCAAGTGTATCGGCAAGCGCTTGGACGTATCGAAAGTACGGGTCGGCCTTTCGGACTGCCGATTGCAAGAACCTACAAACTTCTGGCGGAACTGCTTCAACAGTCCGGGCGCATGGAGGAAGCAGAACATATGTATCGGGGGGTGCTGACCCGGCTGGAGAGTACGGCCCGACCTAGCGATCCTACCATCTCCAGGATTTATAAGGATTTTGGCGAACTCCTTTTGAGATCGGGCCGATCTGAAGAAGCCGAAGAAGTGACCCGACGTGCGAAGACACGATCTTTCTACTAGCTCTGCTTGATAGTGATAGCTGCTGGGATCGAGGTCGATTCTTCCGAGTCCTCGGGCTTGATCAGAGTCCTTCGGATCGAAGGTTCCCGAAGCATTGTAGAAACCCGGATTTGAAAAGTTGGCCGCTTTGAGCCGATTCGTCCCGTGAAACGCTATGACTCAATCGGAAGTGCCCCGGCGCATTCGGGTCGTGCAAATGAGGAAAGGTTCGAGCCGGGGCACTTTCGATTGGGGCGTTTGAGCGAAGCCGCTGGCGTTTACGGCGGACGCGGCAGCTATGG
>DASZIV010000059.1:0-2563 GCA_035948775.1 Bryobacteraceae bacterium | reverse complement strand
CCGACAACCGGAGGACTTGGAATGATCCGCACTGGCGACGAGTATCGCGATTCCATTCGCGACGGCCGCGAGACTTCGAATGCTTGGAAAGGACCCAGACATGGCAATTGAAAAAATAGAGGTGCTCGTTGTTGGCGGCGGCCAAGCCGGCTTGGCCATGAGCGAGCACCTGAGCAACTGCGGTGTGCCTCACCTCGTTCTGGAACGGCACCGGATTGCCGAACGTTGGCGCTCGGAAAGGTGGGATTCTTTGGTTGCCAACGGTCCCGCCTGGCATGATCGATTTCCGGGCGTGGAGTTTTCCGATATTGATCCCGATGCCTTTGCTCCCAAGGAGAGGGTTGCGGACTATTTTGTCGCTTACGCAAAACAGATCGCTGCCCCCATCCGCTGCGGCGCGGAGGTCAAGGATGTGCAAAGGAATGTTGGCCGGCCCGGCTTCCGTGTGGAAACGTCGGAGGGCGTGATCGAAGCCACCTACGTGATTGCCGCTACCGGACCTTTCCAACGCCCTGTCATCCCAGCCGTCGTTCCTGAAGACGTAAAAATCATGCAGATCCATTCCAGCGCCTACCGCAATCCCACCCAGCTACCTGAGGGTGCGGCGCTGGTGGTCGGAGCGGGGTCTTCGGGGGTGCAGATCGCGGACGAACTCTTGCGTGCGGGGAAGCGTGTGTTCCTATCGGTTGGCCGGCACGACCGCCCTCCGCGAAGCTATCGCGCGCGTGACTTCGTCTGGTGGCTTGGGGTGCTGGGCAAGTGGGATGCCGAGGCCGCCGGGCCCGGCATGGAACATGTCACGATCTCGGTGAGCGGTGCCCGCGGTGGCCATACGGTCGACTTCCGGCGTCTTGCGGCGCAGGGAATTACGCTTGTTGGTCGGGCGGAATCGTTTAAAGGCGGTGTGATGAACTTCGCGCCGGATCTTGCTGACAATCTTGCGCATGGGGATGCTAACTACCTGTCGGTGTTGGACGAAGCAGACGCCTATGTTGCCCGCGATGGTCTCGACCTTCCGGAGGAGCCTGATGCACGCAATGTCGAACCTGACCCGCGATGCGTGACCGAACCAATTCTTGAGTTGAATCTGGCGCAGGCTGGAATAACCTCGATCGTCTGGGCAACAGGCTTTACTCTTGATTACAGCTGGTTGAAGGTTGACGCGTTCGACAAAAACGGCAAGCCGGCGAATCAGCGCGGCGTTGCGGCTGAGCCCGGGATCTATTTCCTGGGGTTGCCATGGCAGTCGCGACGGGGGTCCTCGTTCATCTGGGGCGTCTGGCATGACGCGAAGTATCTGGCGGACCGGATTTCCAAGCAACGCAAGTATCTGGCGTATCAACCTTCCGCGAAACGCAAGATTGAAGGCTCATGACCAAGAGATAACGGCAGATGAAAGGGCGATGGCTGAGAGGAGTGCTTTTGAACTTCTGTTGTGGGGTCTCGGTCAACACCGTCGATGCGCTTAGCGCTCAGACACCATTCGGCGGCATGAAGCACCCTGGATTTGGCGGTGACCTGTCTTTGCATTCGCTGGACAAGTACACCGCACTCAAGACCATCTGGATAAAATACCGGGCCTGAACAACTACGGGGCGCATAGAATACTCCGGCATGTCCTTGCGTTTCACGCTGCGTCAGCTTGAGTATTTCGTCGCCGTGGGCGAGGCGGGAAGCATTACCATGGCTTCCGACAAAGTTAACGTGTCCTCTCCGTCAATCTCGGCGGCCATCGGACAGCTTGAGGGCGAGTTCGGTCTTCACCTTTTCGTCCGCAAGCAGGCCCAGGGCCTCGCGCTGACCCAGGCTGGCCGACAGTTTATGGTTCAGGCCAAGCATGTGCTAAATGAGGCAAGTAAGCTGAACCACCTCGCTGGCGCTATTTCAGGCAATGTCCAGGGTCCGCTGGCGGTGGGGTGCCTATTGACGTTCGCCCAGTTGATGGTGCCGCAGCTGCGGCGCAAGTTCGAAACCCGCTATCCCAAGGTCCGTGTCAGCCAATTCGAGCTGAATCAGCAGGAAATATTCGACAATATCCGCAGCGGCGGGATCGACATTGCTCTGACTTATGATCTCGAAATAGCCCAGGATCTGAAATTCGTCCCGCTGGTGGAATTGCCGCCCTACGCGATGGTGGCCGAAACCCATGCGCTCGCCCATCTGCCATGCGTGTCGGTGGGCGAACTCAAGGACTATCCGATGGTCCTTCTCGATCTGCCCTTCAGCAGCACCTATTTCCTGTCCTTCTTCGCGACGGCAGGTATGAAACCGATGATCGCCGAACGGACGCGCGACATGGCCGTCATGCGCAGCCTGGTCGGCAACGGCTTCGGTTATGCGATTGCCAATATCCGCCCGCTGACCGACGCATCGCCAGACGGTAAGAAACTGCGGTTCATTCCACTGGTCGGCGGGGTCCGTCCGATGATCATGGGGCTCGCAATGGCGGAGGGCGCGGAGAACGTTCTGACCGTCCGTGCGTTCATCGACCATTGCCGCGAACTGATCACTGAGGATGCCGCGCCGGGCATGAACATGCGCAAGATCGCAACGCCGCGTGAGT
>DASZIV010000058.1:0-19033 GCA_035948775.1 Bryobacteraceae bacterium | reverse complement strand
CGCGATGGACACATTGTGGTACAACCACGAGAACGTCAAAGGATGGGAGAAGCTCGCCGACCTCATCGAGCGCGAGTTTAAATCGCTCGTCGAATTGAAGCGCACACAGCAGGAATCGATGCAGGACTTGGAAGACCAACTGGGAAGGTTGAGGATGATGTTATTTGGCACCGCGGGCGGTTATGTTAGCGGGAAAGGGTCTGTGATTGGGTGGGTCGATCCTCGGAAGAAGGCCGCGCCAAAAGGGAAGAATGGAGGAAAGCGGTCATGAACGGATGCGTATTCAAGCGACTCTTGCCCTCCGGCCGCATCGTATGGGGCTACAGCATCGATGCCGGCAAAGATGAACACGGCAAGCGGAAACAGATATTCAAGTCTGGATTCGATCGCAAAGGCGATGCCGATACAGCTCTCCGTCGGCTGCTCAATGAAAAAGACGGAGGCGAACTCACGAAACCGGATCCGTCGACCTTTTCCGAATTTATGAAGGAATGGTTTATTGAACACGCGCAGCGCAATTGCACGCGGAAGACGATCGAGCGTTACCACCAGCTTGCCGACTATGTGTTGCCTCACATCGCATCCACCAAGCTGCAGGACCTTTCCGCGCTTACCCTAGAACGCGTGCTGAACCGCGTGAAGGATGCGGGCGGGCGAAATCGAAGAACCAAAGCCCCGCGTCCGCTTTCCGCGAAGACCGTTCGACATATCGCCGGTCTGTTGCACGTCGCCCTCGATACGGCGATTCGATGGAAGCTGCTCAAAACGAATCCCGTCGACGGCGTCCAATTGCCGAAGGTGGTAAAGCGAGAAGCTCGGTCCCTCGATCTTCAACAGCTTGGCGCATTTGTCGCGGCGGCCCGTGCGGCCGGCATCTATGAATTCGTGATACTCGCTTCGGCGACAGGCTGCCGGCGCGGCGAACTATTGGCCCTCACCTGGGCGGATGTCGACTTCAATGCCCGGCTGGTCAAAATATCGAAGAGCGTCGAGCAGACCCGCGCAGGGCTCCGGGTCAAGGCAACAAAGACAGAGAAGCCGCGCGAGCTTCCGCTTCCCGCGATCGCGATCGAGATACTGCGGAATCACCGCGGAGCTCAAACAGAGAACCGGCGTTTATTCGGTCCGGATTACCGAGATGATTTGAACCTGGTATTCGCGACGCCGGAAGGAGATTATCTAAAGCCTGATACATTGACAGCCAAGGTCTGCCTGCTCGCTTCGAAAGCTGGAATGAAAGGCATCAGCCTCCATAGTCTGCGGCACACGTATGGGAGCCATCTTCTATCCGAGGGTGTTCCGCTACCCGCAGTTTCGAAACTGCTTGGACACTCCAGCGTATACACCACGGCGGGTATCTACGCTCACTCGCTATCGAAGGACGAAATCGCGGCCGCGGCAGTCTGGGATGGCATCGCGAAGAAGGCGAAAATTTCCTGAGCCGAAGCGGATGTTTGCATATGTTTGCACGGGCACCGGCAAATTGCTCAGAAGTGATTGATTGGATTCAGAAATGCATGGTAGCGCTAACGGGAATCGAACCCGTATTTAAGCCTTGAGAGGGCTCCGTCCTAACCGTTAGACGATAGCGCCACGGCCCCTCCATCTTATCAAAAGGGCCGCTCGCAGGTCCGACCGACTGGCAACAGGGCAGCAGCAGCCGCTCCCTTGCGGTCGGTTTCCTTAGCGCCAGCCCTCGCGATGAGCGAGCGCGGACAGCGCCGAGGGGTCCCGTTCGCGGATCTCGCCTTTGCTTCCCTGTAAAATGATCGGATAGTCATCGAGACGCGGCGGCGTGGCCGCGAACTTGCCTGAGCCGCTGGTCAGCGTGCTCAGGTTCCGACAAGCCACCACGAAGCCGAGCTGGCACCCACGACGGAGAGGCTCCGCGGCACCAGCCGGATTGAGCCGGCGTAGATCCTCGCCCGATCGCGAGAGGGCGATATGCATGAGGCCGGCCTCGTTGCACGCCCAGCCCGATCCCCCGTGGCAGAAGCCCAATTCCAGGTCGGCAAGGTAGGGGCAGGCGTACGCGCGTCCCTCCTGGCAGGCCTGCCGCCAAAACGGCAGCCATTGGCCGGGATGGCTGTCGCCCACGGCTTGCGTCGCGCTCATGACACCAAACACAACCGCCCAAATGGATATGTAGGCCAGATTGCGTTTTTGGGGCGCCAGCAACCGGCCTAGATTTGAGGGATTGAACCAGTAAAGGAATCGCGAACGCGCGATCCCGTCGATTCCCTTGATCGACAGGTTCAAGAGCGGCACCTGGAGAAGCTTGTCGTAGAACGTCGGCAACCCCGCGCGGCCCAGGAGCCCGTACAACACCACAGTACTCAACCCATACAGAGCGCCGTAGAAGATGCGCCCCAATTCGCTGCGCGGCGATGTGGAAGGATCGGTGAAAAGCAGATGCATCCCCAGAAAGACGGCGATGGGAATGTACGAATCGTAGAAGAAGTAAACTCCCGTGGCCGCGAAGTAGAGACGGCTGAACCCGTAGGCCGCCACCACGGCGGACATCGTCATCGAAGTCACACCGAAGAAGAATTGTCCGGGCAGGCCCACCAGAAACAGCACCAGGTACATCTGCGGCGGATAGAACTGAGTGGTCGCAATGTTCTGGCCCCAGGTGATGTCGCTCCTGCCCGTAGCCAGGAGGGTCAGCGAAAACACTGCGAGGGGAAACGATGAGGGATTGAATATGTGGACTCGCCGGCCGTCCTTATTCCAACGGATGAACTCTTTCGCGGCCAACCCGAGCGCTACCATGGCGAACTGCAGGTAGAACCAGTCGGGCTTGAACCACAGGAACAAATTGATGCTGAAGATGACCGGAAACACGCCGAAGCCGAGTGTGTAGGTGTCGCGCCGCGACCAGCCCAGCAGCATGTCGAAGGCGTAAGCGAAGATCAGTTGGGCCAGTATGAAGGGGATAAAGTCGTACACCGGACGCCAATACCAGCCCCAATACAACAACACTGCCGCCTGCGCGGACGCTTGCACGTAGTGCTGCTTCCTGAGGACTACTTCAAGTTTTAGCAGCCGCCTGGTTCGCCGAGCGCGGGCGAGCAGGAGCGCGTTCCACACACCTAGCGCTATTGCTACGCCCAAAAAGGACCCAAACACTCTCAGGTTGTGACGAACCGCGGGAAGCAAGGTAACGCCGACGAGACCGACGGTAAAGGCGCACGGCGGCAGCAGGACTCGGGTCCCAACCAGCCGGGACGCGGACACCTCTGCCTGCGTCCCTGGCTTCCCTTCACCCAGATGTGTGTTCAAGTCGCCACCATGCTTAGGCGGCGCTTTAGTCCGCGCGAAGAGCTTGAATCACATCCACGCGCGCGGCACGCACCGCGGGCCATGCAGATGCTACCACGGCCGCCGCCAGCAATACGAAGGCTGCGCCCACCACGACCTCAGCACCCGGCATCCGTACGGTTTCGAAATAGCTGCCGGCCAGTCGCTGTAGCACGAGCCCGCACGCCAATCCCGCGCCAATTCCGATCGCCGTGATGACCGTGCCCTCCGCGATCACGCGGGTTAACAGATGCCGCGGTTGCGACCCGATCGCCAGCCGGATGCCGAACTCGCGCGTCCGCGCGCTTACCGAAAATGCCAGTACGCCGGCAACCCCGACCACGGCAATCGTTAGTGCCACCAGGGCGAAGCCGCCGAAAACCATGGCGTTCAACCGATCGGGCGTCAGCACCTCGGCGCGGACATCTTCCAGCGTTGCGGCGCGTTCCACCGGCTGGTCAACCGAGAGGTTGCGGATGGTCCGGGTGATCGGGTTGACCAGAGCATACGGATCCGATCGGACGTGGACGAAGAGACGGCCGCCGAACATCGGTCCCTGCCCAAACGGCATATAGAAAGTCAGGGTCGGTTGCGGAACCAGGTGAGCATCGTCGATATCCGCGGCAATTCCGACGATGCGCATCGGCGTCGGCTTCATGCCAATGAATTTGATAATCGGATCCGTCACAGTGAGACGGCGATTGAGCGCCTCCTGGTTCGGAAACATTCGCCGCGCTACGCTTTCGCTGATGATCGTCACCGGCTCACCATCTTTGCGGTCGAGTTCGTTGAAATCGCGGCCGGCGATCACCGGCACACCGAGAGCGGCGAAAAATCCCGGCGACACTGTGCGGAATTGGCCGCGCGGGTCGTCTTCTGCTGTCGGGCGAACGTAACCTTCGACCGTGAATTGGAAGCCAGGGCCGAAAGAGGCACCCTCGCGCCACGGCGTCAGGATTCCTAGAGCGACACCGCTAACGCCCGGCAACTGCTGTACGCGCCGCATGGCTTCTTTATAGAAACCCACCACCTGGTCTTCCGTCCGCCCATACGAAAGGATCGGCACGTTGATGGCGAGGACGCGGCGCGTGTCGATGCCAGTTTGGGCCGCTTGCATGGCGAGCAAGGTTTTGAGCAGCATCGCCGCGCCGGCCAGCAGCACAAAGGAAGCGGCGATCTGGGTGATAGCAAACGCCCGCAGACGCCGGCTGGCGCCACCGGTCATCCGTACGCTGCCAGTAGACATGTTGATCCCGTTCGACGCGGCACCCGACGGCAGGCGCGGCACAAACGCCAGGAGCGCGGCGGCGACTAGAGCCAGTCCGGCGCCGACCCACAATATGCTGGAGTCGACGGTCAGATCCAGCGCGCGCACCGAGAACCGGGACGCATACCGCGCCAGGATTGCCACCATGGGCCGGGCGCTCAGCACACCGAGCGCGGCTCCCGCGCCGCAAAGCAATATGCTCTCGGCTAAGAGGACGCGCCGCAGCGCGGCGGTGCTGGCACCCAGAGCGGCGCGAACCGCCAGCTCGCCTTCACGGCGAATCGTCCGCGCCAAAATCAGGTTAGCCACATTAGAACAAGCGATGATGAAGACCAATCCCGACGCGGCCAGAAGCACCCAGAGGACAGTTCTGGCTTTGGACGAGATCTGGTCGCGCAGAAGCACGGCATCCATGCGGAAATCCGCCTTGGCGGGATACGCCTCGGGATGCTCTTTCATGATGGCGCCATGGGCCGTCCTGAGTTCCGCGCGCGCCTGCTCCGGTGTCACACCGGGGGCCAGCCGGCCAAACAGCTCCGTCATGCGGTGGATCCTGCCGGTGACCATGGTCGCAGACAGGTGGTGGGGACTGGTGACGACGTTGGCGATGATCTCGGTTTCGGCGGGATATGGGATGGATGGTTCCAACACGCCGACGACGGTGGCGGTGCGGGGTCCGAACGATTCCAGCCTTACGACTTTGCCGATCACAGAGGGGTCGCTCTTCAACGCGGTGGTCCAGAAGCGATACGTCAGAACCACGGCGCCGGCGGCGGCCGGACCGTCGTCTCGCATATCGAGCAGCCGTCCCAGCACCGGGTGCAGGCCCATCACTTCGAAATAGTTGCCGCCGACCACGCCTGCCTGCACCTCGCGCGGCTCACCCAACCCATTCAGGGTGAACCCGATGGTGGAGAAATCACCGATCGCGCTCAGCGATTTGACGCGTTGCCGCAGATCCTGGATCTCCGGCACGGAAAAGTTGGCATTCTCAGTGCCCTCCCCACGAGCACTCTGGTGGATGTAAATCAGCCTGCCTTCATCACGATTCACTAACGGCCGCAGAAGAACCCCACGGACCAGCGTGAAGATGGCGGCATTGGCTCCAATTCCGAGCGCCAGCGTGAGGACTACCGTAATCGTAAGCCCCTTAGCGCTTGCGAGCGAGCGGAAGGCGTACTTCAAGTCGCGCCAGAAAACTCCGACAGCTCCGCCTAAACCCAATCGCTCTTCGCTCATTTCATTCATGATCGCCCCTCCTTTTCACACTTCGTCACAGGTATGTCGTTCGACGCCGGGTCTTTTCGACAGTCCGTGGCAATAAAATCCGCCATTTCGGGAATTCTTCCTTTCCAAAGGATACGCGATGCCGACGGCTAATGTTCTTTCTTGTTATCTTGGACTGCGAGCTCTGGGAACGGCTTGTCATGCTGAGGAGGTGACTTCGTGAGGACGATTCGATTGTGTGTTCTATCGCTTGCTGCGCTTCCGCTGGTCCCTCAGGACCAGAGGACGCTGCCACGAGACATCCACCCGGTGACGCTCTCGCGGCTGCCTCCGGTCACCGCGGCAGATCTGGACGAAGAGGGGCAGCGTCTTCTGGCCGCGAGGACCAACTTCAAGCCAGGGCCTGGGCCGAACCACGTCACGATCTACAGCCCGAGGGAGCGCGATCTGGGTATTCCGAGCGGTGAGAAGAGCCCGGTAGGTCCTCGAAACTTTCAGCTCGCAGTGCTGATCACCGCAAGGGAGATCGACCAACAGTATGAATGGTCCGCGCACGAGCCGGCGGGCCGGCGGCAGGGCTTGGAGCAAGGGGTCATTGATGTCGTCAAGTACAACCGGGACGTGGCGGCGCTATCGGACAAGGACGCAACGTTGATCACCTTCGGGCGCGCGTTATTTCGCGAACACCGGGTCAGCAGTGAACTTTGGGAAAGAATGGTGAGCCAATTCGGGCGTCAGCGTACGGTTCAGCTCATGATGATCATGGGCGACTACTTCAGGGTAGGCTTCATGCTGAACGCCATTGATCAGCACCTTCCGCCAGAGCGCGCGGCACTGCTGCCACCCTTAGCGAAATAATACTCGCGGAAAACCGGGAACTGGACCGCACCCGCCCGCGGAGCACTCTATTTAGCAGGAATGCCGGCCGACATCTTCTTGCGATACTCCGGATACAGCGTCTCAGGCTTTCCGATGGCGGCATCGCGCGGGACGCCGTACTTGGCGGTCATCTCGTCGACGAAGGGATTCTTCTCGGGTAAGTAATGCGGAGCGGTCTCTCCGACACTGCCTTCATAGGCCGTAACGCACGGCGGGCCAATGGGAGACATGGGCGTTGCGCTCAGTTGAAAGCTTCTCGACAGAATCCAAGGTTCGGCAAGATAGATGGGATCCTGAATGATCACCATGAGAATCAGGATATCGCCGTGACGGTAAAAACGCAGTGTCATAGTCGTTTCATCGCTTGAAGGCGCACCTGTTTTTCGGAGGAACCCAGCCTTCATGTGGGTCGTGTAGGCAACGAGTGTATTACCTTCCCAGGTGCCGGTGGTGAACCCGGCGCGCGTGTGCTCGGCATATTGGGAGGGGTGAGGCCGGCCGTCCATCCAAATCGTAAGCGGCGCGCGATCCTCCCATGCGCCAATGGTGTAAGAAATGACATTTCCTTTTAGCGGGTCGGTTTCGCTCCAGATCTTCAAACCAAATGGTCCCTGGACCACGTAAAAGGCCGGCCACCCCTGGCACTGGCGTTCGACCATGGCGAGCTGCGACTCGGAATAACTCAGGGCGCGAATCCGTCCCTCCTCGCTGAGAGGAATTCCCGTGAAGTCTACCGGCAGTCCGTCACCCGTAAGGAACTCATTGCTTCGCGGCACCCATGAGCCGGTAATTTCCATTTGTGCGGCGGCGTTCCGGCAGGCGAACAGGCATAGGAGCACGGCGGCTAGTTTCGCGGCCGCGGGAGCGCTCATTTCACGCTGCACGGTGTTGGATCCCATTTCGAACCGTCGGCCTCCTTCTTGAATTGTGAAGTAACGACGTATGACCCTTGGAGGTACAGCGGATCGTCGACAATCGTGGTAACCAGCAACGCCTGGCCGCCGCCGGGGATCGGCGCCAAATCGAAGTACTCCGTCACCACAGCGTTCTCGCTGTACGGAACGCCGTTCTTTCGCAGATATCCGGAACGCATGTTGGTGGTGGCTACCTTCAGCGACGACGGTTTTTGCCACTCGGCGGCGGAATGACCTTGCCACGCCCGCTCACCAGTCGGTGGCGGGGAGTTGAAATGGAAGAGCCGCGTCTGCGTGCCATAGTCGCTCTCGACCCGCAACGTGTTCTCGTCCTGCCACGTGATGCGAAACCGCGCCGGCAATCGCATGATGGCAGCGGCGCCATACGCTTTACATTGATTACCCGCGGCTTCGTCGGCGGCCGGATCCCACGCATCCGCGATCTTGCGCCCCTGTTCGGTTAGGGCCACGCGCGTGTAGTCGCCCTTGGGGGGCATGACCATCCGGAAGCGCCAGTCTTCGCTCACCAAGGCGACCCAATACCCTGTCAGGTCGATGGGTGCGGAGGCCTTTGGAGTTACCGCCGAGCCCGCTGGCGTACCGCGCCCCTGCCCGGCCGCGCGAGGCAGTGTGGCGATAGATGCCAGGGTGACTAGTATCGCGATGAGGAAGACTCTCATGGCACCTTCTGATTCATGCTGCGATACACCGCTTCGACGAAATCGTTGGTGGTCCAGGAACCATTGTCCGATCCGTACCGGCGCGTGTAGCCCCGTGCCGGTGAGGCCGCTTTAATTTGTTCCAACGTAAGCCCCTGTTTCATCAAATCGCGGATGCGGTCGCGGATGATGGTCACCATGTCGCGGTATTCCACCACGTCGAGTTGATCACAGATACGGCCGTGGCCTGGAATCACGAGCGTACCCTCCTCGCGCGATACGATCGGCACCGACGGAATGGCCGTATCGACGAGCTTCTGTAACGCCGCAATTTCGCCATTGATGCCTCCGCCCTTGGCGACATTGATGACGGGGAATCGCGTGGTGTCAAAAATATCGCCGGCCACCACAACGTCGGAACGGCGAAAGAAGACAATCGCATCGCCATCTGTGTGGGCTGCCGGCTGATGGAACACTTCAATGCCCTCGCCGTTGAGGTACATGTATTTGCGGGGCTGATTAAACGTTTCGGAAGGCCACGCGGTGACCGGAAATGGAGAAGGCTGGCCACTCGATCCGCTCATCCTCGTCAAGACCTGCTCGGCGGAAAGGATCGACGCTCCGCCTCCCAGGAAATCGGCGCCGATTCCCGCTCCGCCGCCCTGCGTGAACAATGTCTGTCCGGCTTTGGCGATGGCCGCGTTGCCGCCCACATGATCCGGATCGGCGCTGGTATTGATCACGTAACGGATGGGTTGTGTTGTGACCTTCTTGATGGCAGCGACCACGGCATCAGCGTCCGAGGCGGACCCTGAGTCGACCACCACGACGCCATCCACGCCGATTTGAAAACCGATGTTGCCGCCGGCGCCGGCAATCATGTAGAAGTTCGGCCGGAGTTGAAGCACTTCCAACGCTGCGCCTGGAGCCGGCTGAGCCGCCAAGCCACTGAAGGTGACTATGGCGGCAGCCAGTCCTGACGCGATCACGCTCCTGGGATGCCTCATTTGTCTCGAACAATTCTACTCCAGTGTCTCGCCCCGAAAGCATGAGATCGCCGCACTTGCCGGCCGAAACTCGCTACCGTAAGCCAAAGATCTGCAGCTGTTTGTCGCTGGCCACGTAGACCCGCCCGTTGGCGAGGGTGGGGACGATATTGGCATTGCCGCCGGTGTTGGGCCAACTTCCGGCCACGCCCGACCAGATCTGCGATAAGACACCGGCGGAAGCGGTGGCGTTGAATGCGTACAGCGTAACGTGGTAAGTGAGACAGGGGGGCGTGTCGCACGCTGCCCGGCCGACCGCCCAAATGATGGCCGTGTTGGGTGTCGTTCCGTTGGATGATACGGAAGTGAAGAAGCCCCCATCCTGCACGTTGACTTCAAGCGAAGGCGAGGAACCCACCAGACTTAGCGAAGGCTCACCGAGACTGACGGTGGGCGCCCATGTCATCACTTGCGATCCCCCGCTGCTGACCACAAGTGGCCCCGTGGCGCTGTCGAAATACGACGGCCCACACCAGCAGTTGCCAATGTTGACATTCTGGGGAATGTCGGGCGTGGAAAGCTTGCCCATCGAATCCCGATTCAGCACCCACATGCGGCCATCTTTGCCGGCGCCGACTGCCAGGTGAAGGAAGGGGTACGGCGCAGGCTGGTCCGGCAAGACCATGAGACCTCCCGAACCGAAATCGTTGTCTTCGGTGTCCATGGTGTCATGGTCTGACGGCGTGAAGAAATCGACCACGCCCGCCAGACCGCCCGCCATCCTGACGGCACTCTCGGCGATGTTGGTGACACTATTGTAGGTGCCGGAAGCGGTATTCCCCGTAGTGAAGTACATATCGCCAGAATTGTCCACGGCCAAGCCGAAGCCGGACATCCAGATCGAAGATAGGAAGCAGGGCTCATTACCGGTCCAGACGCAGATGTTTGTAGTCGACTTTGGCTGCTGATTCGTTACCTCGTGGGGTGAATCAAGAGCGAGCGTCGTCTTGTCCCAGCTAAGCAGCCAGCCGCGCGAGAAGGGGCCGGTCTTCGAAGGGCTGGTCACTGGCGGGGTAACGCTGGTATTCAGTGGAGCAGATAAATCGCAAAAACTCCCGAATCCGGCAAAAATCCGGCCTTGCGCGTCCAGCAGGGCTGGGCGCTGGCGCTGCAGGCCGGCGTGGAAGGTGTAGGTGTTGGCGCCCACAGTCCGCGTGGCGGCGACCGCCACCGGCGAGCCGGTACGATCGGTCAGGTTCGTGAGATTGAGCGCATGCACTTCGTAACGCGGGGTGATTCCGTCATGGGTGTAGACCAGAACGTAGAGTGCGCCGGCAATGGGATCGATAGTCGCTGTGCCGTTGATGCCTACGTTGGGACCGTTGTTAAAGCAATTCAGCGGCATCGATACGGGGGAGCCGAGGTTCCGGTACTTCAGGATGGCGCCGCTTGTGGCATCGATGGCGTAAACGGTATTCCCCTCAGTGGTGACGTACACCACCGTGTGCACTCCCTTGCCCTCAATCATCTGGTTCGCAACCACCAGCGGCTGGGTGTCTACCTGATCGTCCAGCGTAACAGTGGTGATGTACCCGAATCTCGCGGCGACGGTGGCGGGAGTAAGCGTGGTTTCCGTCGAGTTCCAACCTGTGCGCTGCCGGTCGTTGTGATACGTGATGACACTCGTCTGCGACCGAGCGGTATTGACCGCCAAAGCAGCCAGAAGTATTGACATAGCCAAGTTTGATGTGACCCTCATGAGATTGCTCCATGACGCCTCAAGTAGCAAAGGCCGTCACTCTCTAGGGCGGAAACGGCGCGCGAAAACTGTAACCGAGGAAGATAATTCAGGTAAATTCAGGTTGGACTTATTTAAGCTCTAGCTTCTGCCGCCACTCTGCGGCCGGCCTGGCGGCCGCAAAAAGCGCGCCTTCACAACGATTCCAGGTAGGCGACCAGGTCTCCCATCTGCCCGGCGTTGAAACGCGGCCATGCTACGCCCCGCTGCTTCATCCGGTCGAGCATCGCGGGGCCGTGCTGCCACAGCACCGCGATCATGGTGATGTCCGAATACCCTTCCGGCCGCTTGCCCAGCCGCGGCGCTCCGCTGGCGGGGTCGTTGTGGCAGCCGGCGCAGCCCTTTTCGGCGAACACCTTTTGACCGCGCGCGGCGTCGCCGGTCCCGCGGAAGTATTGCCGCTCCCAGATGTAGCTCAGAATCTGGCGCATGTCATCCTGCGAGAGATTCGGCGGCGTTTCTTTCATGCTTGCCTGGTGGTTCCACATGGCCACCGCCATGCTGGTGATGCTGAGATTTCGCAGCCGTTCCTCCAGCGCCAGCCTGCCGGTGTGGCAATCAGCGCACCCTTTCGATTGGAACAGCCGCGCGCCGGACTCCGGGGGCTGGATTGAGAACGCCATTCCCCGCTCCCGCGTCCCGGGCAGGTTTTGTAGATACACCAACATGTCTGTTAGTTCTTGCGCCGTGAGCGGTGACCAGCGCAGCTTCCGCTCCGCATAGGCCTGCCGCATGCGCGCGCCGTGGTTCCACATTTCTTGAGCGAGCACCACAGGGTCGCCAAGCGACTCCCACTTCGAGACGGGCGGCGCTCCAGCGGCATTGGATTGATTGAGTCCGTGACAGTCGAAACAATGCTGAGCGGTCATGACCTGTTTGCCACGCCCCGCGTCGCCCGGCTTTTCGAAGAAACGCGCCGAAACGAAATACGCGAACAGGTCGGCCGCGCGCTCCGGGGAAAGCGCTGGAGGGGCGACGCCCTGAGCCTTCATCGCCCGCCACATTTCCGGCGCATGGTTCCACATCAGGCTGGCCATGATCGTCGGCGTGAAATCCCGGCCGACATGCGAGCCCAGATCCGGCGCACTGCTGCCGCCGCGGCCGTTGATGCTGTGACACTCGACGCACCGCTCGGTTTGGAAGAGTTGCTCTCCGCGCCGCGCGTCGCCGATGTCCTCAGCAGCCGCGAGAGCGCTAACGGTCGCCAATAGCCCAGCGGCTAAGGGTCGAAGCTTGCCCATGGCTGTTCCAGGATACATTAAGACGAAGCGCGTGACGCTGGGGAGATGAAGATGAAAATCGATTCCAAGGACTATCGCGTGCGGCCTGGAGAAAAGGTCGACCTACACAAGTGGCCGACAGTCGTGAAGCCTTACTACAAATCGAAAGAGCACTATCAATCACTTCTGGGAGAGCACGTGGCGGCGTTGAATTCGCAGCAGCGCCTTCTCTTTGCATCGGGCCGCCACGCGATGCTCTTGATATTTCAAGGAATGGACGCGGCCGGCAAGGACGGTGCGATCCAGCACGTCATGTCCGGAGTTAATCCGGCTGGGTGCCAGGTTTACAGTTTCAAACAGCCGAGCGCCGAAGAGCTGGCGCATGACTTTCTCTGGCGCACCACGTGCCGGCTGCCGGAGCGTGGCCATATTGGCATCTTCAATCGCTCCTACTATGAGGAAGTGCTAATCGTCCGCGTGCACCCGGAGATTCTCCGCAAGGAGCCGCTTCCGGAAGAGCTGCTGGAGGAGAAACATATCTGGGAGGAGCGGTATCGCTCTATCACGGATTTCGAGCGGCACCTCCATCGCAACGGAACGCGGACGATCAAAATCTTTCTCCACCTTTCGCGAGGAGAGCAGCGCAGGCGGTTTCTCGAGCGCATTGACGAGCCGGAAAAGAATTGGAAATTCAGCCTGGCGGATATCCAGGAACGGAAGTACTGGAATGACTACGTGAAAGCTTTTGAGGCGTGCCTGAGCGCGACCAGCACGCATCACGCGCATTGGTACATCGTTCCCGCGGATGACAAAGAAAACGCCCGGCTCATTGTTTCGCTGATCGTCTTGGAGGCGATCGACAGATTGAAGCTGACGTCCCCGAAGATCACTCCCGAGCGCCTGCGGGAATTGAAAGCGATTCGCGAGCAACTAAGGTAACGCCGGCGGCCAGACCGCTGGCGTTACTTACGCCAGGCCGGCCTTGTACAACGCGACCAGTTTGCCCCAGGCACGCTCGGCATCTGGCATGTCGTACGTCGGCATGCCGTTCGTCTTCGGCATGTCTGGTACGCACCAACCATGCAAGGTTCCGGGGTAAACTTCGATTTCCGCGGTAACCTTCGCGGCCGCAAACGCTTCTTTGAGCTTGTCTTTTGCGTCGGGTTGATTCTTGTCGTCGCTCGCAGCGATGCCGAAATACATGCGCGCCTTGATCTTCGGCGCCATCAGATGCGGGCTGTCGGGTTTGTCGGTGACGAGGCCGCCGCCGTGGAACGATCCGCCGGCACCGATGCGGTCGGGCACGGTCGCGGCGGTTCGTACCACCAGCGGCCCACCCATACAGTAGCCTTGCGTGCCGATCTTCTTCGACTTGTTGACCTGCTTTTGAGCATCCAGGAAAGCGATATAAGCGATGGCATCCTTCTCCGCGTTACCAGTCGCGGTCACTGACGCCATTAATGGTGTGATCTTTGCTCTTTCTTTCGCGAAGTCGACGGTGGAAGCATCTGTGAACGGATTCTTGGCTACGCGATAAAACGGATTGGGAACCAGGACGGAATATCCCTGGGCAGCGATTCGCTTGCCCATCTCCCGCATCGAAGGCCGCAAGCCGAATGCGTCGGTCCAGATCAGCACGCCCGGATGGGAACCGCTCTTGGGGTGAATGAACGCGGCGTCGCAGGTGCCGTCCGGCGTCTTGATGTCAACGTCGGTTTCCACCACCTCCAACTCCTTGGCAGAAAGCGAACCTGCAGCGGCCAGGCCCGCCGCCACCGACATACCCACGAAACCGCGACGGTGAAGGTCGCTCAACAACTCGTCATCGTTTCTTCGATCTTTGGTATCGTCCGCCATTTTGCAATCTCCTCCGTAACAGTTTACACAACTACTGAGTGTGCCAGTCATCTGAGGTTAGTGTTTACGCCTGATCCGGCGGATGAGCAGCAGCCCCGTGCTATTCTTCGATTAGAATGGCGCGCGCGAAGCTGATCGTTCTGGTTGCCCTGGTGCTGGTCATATGCCAGGCGCAGTGCGTCGCGGCATGCGCGGTGGCAGCTTGCGTACCCGGCGATTCCACGAGCAGCCAGAATCCGCCTTGTCACCGCCACCATAACCATTCCAGTAACCCGCATCCCACTCCCTGCTCGCACGAGAGTACGGCTTCGATGGCGGTTTCTCAGGCGGCGCCGCAGGCGTGGGCCATGACGACCGTAGCTCCGCTAGTGAGTGCTGCCCCCGACGCTCCGTCGCCAACGTACTCGGTCATTCCTGCGCGGGCTGTGACACAACCAGAGCGGTTCGCTCTTTCCTCAATCGTCCTCAGGATCTGAAAACTTCTCCTGGCGGTCTATCTGGGCAGGGCATGGCCCCGCCCCACAAAGAGGGAGAATTTGTGCGTTTTCGAAAACTGCTAGCGATGCTCGTTTTGGCCGCCGGAATTGCCACAGGCCGTCTCGCGGCTGAAGTGGGTATGACCGACATGAACGAGGCCAGTATGTCGCTCATGAACCTGGCGTCTGGGACTTCGCAGAACCCTGCCGCATGGCCCATGCCGATGCTCATGATGCACTTCGGAAACTGGAACACCATGTTCATGGGCACGGCGTTTCTGGTGGACACGCAGCAGTCGGGCCCGCGCGGGGGCGACAAGCTGTATTCGTCGAACGCGTTCATGGCGTCGGCGGAACACCGCGCCGACCAAAATGGAGCATTTGAAGCTAGACTGATGCTCAGTCTTGAACCCGCAACCATCACTGACCGCCGCTACCCGTTACTTTTCCAAACTGGCGAGACGGCTTACGGTATTCCGCTCGCCGACGCACAGCACCCGCACAACTTCATCATGGAGCTGGGATTCCATTACATAGACTCGCTGGCTCCGGATACCAGTCTGGATGTGTATTTCGCCCCCGTCGGAGATCCGGCTCTCGGGCCAGTCGCTTATCCGCATCGCGCTTCCGCCGCGGAGCTGCCCCAGGCGCCCATTTCTCATCACTTGCAGGATTCCACGCACATCGCCGATGAAGTAGTCACGGTGGGGCTCTCGCACAAAATGTTCAAACTGGAAGCCAGCGGTTTCCACGGCGCAGAGCCTGGCGAAAATCGCTGGATCGTAGAAACCGGCGCGATCGATTCGTGGTCGGGCCGGCTCTGGTTCTTTCCGACTAAGAATTGGGCGGCGCAAATCTCGGCCGGCAGGCTCGCACGTCCCGAGCGCAACGAGCCGGGCGACCAGGTGCGCGCCACTGCATCGCTAGAGTACTCCGTGCCCGTGCATGACGCGAGCTGGTCCTCAAGCCTTATCTGGGGACGCACGCACAATACCACCAGCACTCACAACTTGACCTCGTATCTGGCGGAATCCGTCTTCCCCATTCGTCCTAATGACTTCATCAGCGGGCGCTTCGAACTGATGGATAAGGATGAATTGTTCAGCGCCCAGCCGGAGATTCAACAACCACTCGAGCACCTCTACGGCAGCACGTTCCGGATTGGCGCCTACACCATCGGCTATACCCGCGATGTCCATCTATTCCGCTATGTGGAAACGGGCATCGGTGCCAACTTCACCGCTTATTCGCTGCCCGGCCCGATCAAGCCGTATTACGGCAACCATCCCGCGGGCGGCAACATTTTCGTTCGATTTCGACTCAAATCGCCATCGTAAATCAAGGAAGAACACAGAAGATGAGACGGACTTATCTATATTTCGCTCTGACGCTGGCCCTCGCCGTAGCCGCCGCTGCCCGCGCTGCCGAAACGTACACGGGAGTCATCACCGACACTATGTGCGGCGCCAAGGCCCATACCATGATGAAAGGTCACACTGACCCCGAATGCGTACGCATGTGCGTGAAAGGGCCGTACGTGTATGCGCTCCAGGATGGCACCGTGGTTAGGAAACTCAGCGATCAGAAGACATCGGCTAAGTTTGCCGCGCAAAAAGTAAAGGTCGCTGGAACCTATGACGCCAAATCCAATACAATCAAGGTCGACTCGATAGAAGCCGTAAACAGCGACCAATGAGCAGGCTATCGTTCCTTTTCGGCGCATTTTCGATGTTCCTGGTGGCGCTTTTGGCTGGCATGCTGGCCCTTCGCGGCGCCCGTGGGTTCAGCGCGCGGGAACAGCCGAGTGCGGCCGAACGATGGATCACCGGTTGGATGCGCGCCGCGGCTTTGCCTGGTGATGCGAAGGCTCGTACGAACCCGGTGCCCAATACGCCCGAGGTCCTGGCCGACGCACGCGCCCATTGGGCGGACCACTGCGCCACCTGTCACGCCAACAACGGCAGCGGCGATACGCAGATGGGAAAGAACCTGTATCCTCCGGCTCCCGATATGCGCCAGAGCGGCACGCAGCAAAAGACCGACGGCGAATTGTTCTACATCATTCAGAACGGAATTCGTTTGACCGGGATGCCCGCCTGGGGCGGTTCGGCCCACGCCGAGCAGGATTCCTGGAAGCTTGTTCACTTCATCCGTCATTTGCCGCAACTGACCTTCGACGAGAAGAAAGCCATGGAGAAGCTGAACCCGAAAGGTCCGGAGGATCGCCAGGAAGAAGAGGAAGAAGAAAAATTCTTGAGGGGAGAAGAGAACCATGAACCAACGACTGAACACCACCATCACCACTAGCGGGGCGCTGTGCCTATGCCTGCTGCTGCTTTCGTTTGCCGTACCGGTCTTCGCGCACGGCGGCTTCGATCACGTGATCGGAACCGTGGTGACAGTAAGCAATAACGTGCTGACTGTCAAAACCGCGAAAGGCAACGTGGACGTCAAGCTCGACGACAAGACCGAGCTCACCAAGAGCGATCAGAAGGCGCAGATTGCCGATTTGAAGCCGGGGATCCGGGTCGTCGTCGATATTCCGGAGGGCAGCAAAGACAAGATTGCTCACTCGGTGAAACTGGGAACCGCCAGTGCAGCCCATTCGGACGAGCACCATCACGAATAAAGACGCCGCCGGCTTCTAATCAATCTTGGACAGGCCGGAAGGCCTGTCCTTCCTCGCCCGAAGTAGTCCTATTCTCTTGTACGATCTCTCACACTAATCTAACCCCACCATTGGTACACCTCTAGCTGGTACTCTTCGATTTCGGGAAGACCGCCTTTTGGATTGACAAAGCATTAAAACCATTTTAGTTATAGATGTACTAAGTTAGGTCCCATACGTAACTGACTACTTATAGTTACTAAGACGAGATGCTCTATTCGACATACAAGACGGGGTGGATTCCGGATCTACCAGATAAGCGTGACTACACACCGCAACATCCGGCCATCGCGCCACTGCTTCAGAAGCTTCGAGCGGAGAAAACCGGGCGTAAGCTTCCGCCTTCCGTTGACCTGACTCAGTGGTTCCCCCCGGTAACTGATCAGACCGTGCTCGATGCATGTACGGCTCACACCGCGGCCGCATTATTGGGCTACTTCGAGAACAAAGCATTTGGGAAGAATCTGGCGCCTTCCCGCCTCTTCATCTACCAAGCCGAGCGTTTTTTGCTCAATCAGACTGGAGACCGCGGGGCATTTCTGCGGACAGCCATGGAGGTCTTGCGCCTGTTTGGCGCACCACCTGAAGAGTACTGGCCTTATGATGCGAGCAAACTGGATGTAGATCCCTCGGCGTTTTGTTTTGACCTGGCGAGTAACTACAAAGCGGCGAGTTACTACCGATATGACCCGCCAGGCCACTCTCGCGCCGCGTTGTTAGTGAGAGTTCGTACAAATCTAGCCGCGCAGCTCCCATCCATGTTCGGCACCGCGATATTTAGTTCCTTTACTCAAGCTACCAACGGGGAAATTCCCTATCCGGGCCAGGGCGAGATGCCGGTAGGGTTACATGCGCTGGTGGCAGTCGGTTACGACGACTCCAAGAAGATTACAAATCAGTTTTATCCAGGAGTGGAGACCGTGGGTGCGTTGCGGATCAGGAACTCCTGGGGACCTCAATGGGGCGATGGCGGATACGGCTGGCTGCCCTACGAGTACTTGTTACAGGGTTTGGCCACCGATTGGTGGTCATTGATTAAGGCCAATTATGTGGATGTAGGCCAGTTCGGCGACACCGCCGGAGCTACACCCGCTAGCGGGGAATGAGCAAACGCCCCGCACCAAAGAAGCGTACTCAGGTACCTGCCGGGAAACCGGCCGCGCGCAGCCGGCCATTGGCGGCTGACGCTCCGAAATCGGGACCAAGAAGAGCGCAAGAGGAGGAGAGACTGATGCCTGACGAAAAAGGAAAACCGAAAACGCCGTCCTTTGTTGACGACATCGTGAAAGACCCCAAGGAGCCCCCGCAAACCGTGCTGTTGCAGGGATATTCCGGGGCGGCCGTGGATGATGCTAACACCCGGCTTTACCTGGACCCAGCGCTGAGCAGCTACGTCGACATTCCGAAGGACGCCGTGCTGCACAGCGAGGACGTACCCCAGGGGCGATCTGTCCTGGGCGGTGTCTACCTGTGGGTGAAAAAGGGGGCCGGATTGAAGTATGGCCCCAGCGTCTCCCAGCAGGCATCGGAGTTTCTGAAGGGATCGATCCAGCAGGAGTTTGCGGGCGGGGGCGCCGCCGGCCAGGCGGGACTTCCGGCCAGTCAGCTTCAGCCATGTCCTCTGACTGTCGGGCCACCTTGCGAGGTGACGCTACTACCAACATGCCCAACCCATTTACCGCCGTGTACGCAGTTGGCGCCGTGCCCGACCCATCAGCCGCCGTGCACCTTGACGCCGCCGTGCCCGACGCATCAGCCGCCGTGCACCCAGTTGCCGCCGTG
>DASZIV010000057.1:0-73828 GCA_035948775.1 Bryobacteraceae bacterium | reverse complement strand
CCGTTTGGCTAAACGGATTCCATACATTGCCGGACCCGGAACTCGCGGTGATCGACGCAATCGCCCGTCATGCCGATGTGACCATCGCGCTCGCCGAGGATGCTACGGAAGCCATGTGCGCCCGCCTCGTCGCCATGGGATTTCCGGAAGAGCCCTTCACGAGAGCGCGGACTTTCGCTGCAATCGCGAAGGTGCGCGCATCCAGCATCGAGCGCGAAGTGGAAGAGATCGCGCGCCGCGTACTCGAACAAGCCAAGGGCCGGCCCTTCCGCGAAATGGGAATCATCGTTCGCAGCGCGGACACCTACGTCCCATTGCTCCGTGCCACACTAGAACGCTTCGGAATTCCCGCGCGATTCTATTTCGAGACCGATACCGAACGGCACCCGGCTACGCGCTTCTTAACCGGCGCGGTGGACGCCATGCTAGGCGGATGGGATCACGCCGCCACTTTGCAGGTGCTGCGCCTGACGCCGCGCTTTTCCGGCTCCGCGACACTCGATCGCCTGGATTTCGCAGTGCGCGAGCAAATCCCCAACGCCGGCCTGGGCAGTCTGAAAGCCCTGGTGCCAAACCCCGAAAGCCGGCTGGTTCGGCTCATCGATTCTCTCCGCACGCTGGAGGAGTGGCGCTCGTTCGAAATGACGCCCGCTGACTGGGCCGCCAGGTTCCGCACGTTGCGCAATCTATTTCGTCCCGCACGTCCCCAAGGGGATGAGGATCGCGCGCTGGCTCTGGAATGGCGGAGCCAAGCGGCTGCGCTGGATCTTCTGGACGAAGCTTTCGATGAAGCCGCGCAGGCGCTCGATCCCCAGCGATTGATCGGCCTCGCGGAATATTGGCGGGCGACAAAATCGGTACTACGCCTAAAGCCTCTCCGACTGGAAGACGGACGGCGTAATGTGGTTCACGTCTTGAGCGCCCATGAAGCCCGCCAGTGGGTGCTTCCGGTGGTCTTCATCTGCGGCATGGTCGAAAAGCAGTTTCCGCAATTTCATCCACAGGATCCGTTTTTCCCCGACGCAGCGCGCTGCTCTTTGAACGCCGCCCGTATCCGCGTGCGGACCGTAGCGGAGTTCGAACGGGAAGAGCGCGCCCTGTTCGATTCGGCAATCGCCCGCGCCAAAATGCTGGCCACGCTGTCATATCCGGAGTTCGACGCGCGGGGCGACCGGCTTCTGCCATCGCGGTTCCTGGAGGATTTCGCGGTGCCGGTTGAGGACGCGCGTACCATTCGCCCGCAGCCGCGTTATCCGGCGGGGATTCCCGCAGCTCCGGCGATCCGCACGCCCGTGATGCTTTCCGTGCTGAAAGAAAGAACCGCGCGAATTTCTCCATCAGCGCTCGAATCGTTTTTGCAGTGCCCCTTCCAATACTTCGGCACGCGCCAACTGCGTCTCAAGCTTCCACCGAAGCGGCCGGAAGATCGCCTGAGCTTCCTACTCCAAGGCAACATCGTGCATGACGTGCTCGCCGAATGGTATGCCCAGCCGCAGGAAATCGGACCCCTGTTCCACCGAATCTTCGAACGCATTTCGGAGGAGCAGCATATCCCGAACGGCTATCATACCGAGCGCCTACGCAACGCCATGCTGCAAGACTTGGAACGATTCGCTTGCGACCAAAGCTGGCCGCGGCTAGGCTTCACTTCGCAGCAAGAACTGGAATTCGTGTCGCCGCTCGGCGACTCGCTTGAGATCTCCGGCCGGATCGACCGCATCGACACGGCTCGCGACGGCACGGCTCGAATCGTGGACTATAAATACAGCGCCGTGCAGAGGGTGAAGGAAAAAAAGAACGGCAAGGGGCTGCAGGCGCCCCTATATCTGCTGGCGGCCGAGAAAACCTTCGGCGTGCGGCCGGTGCGCATGTTCTTCATAGGCTTAAAAGGCGGAGTGGAATACGTGGGCTGGGACGAGGGTGAGTTTCCGGCCGAATGGCAGTCGACCAGCGATCGCGTGCTTCGCATTGTCGAGCAAATCCGCGGCGGTGTCTTAGCGCCCGCACCCGCCGATACGGGCAACTGTTATTTCTGCGATGTGCGCGATGTCTGCCGCATCGAAACCGTCAAGCCGAGGGCGGTAGAGGAAGGCGCGTGAGCGGAACCGCCTTCACCGCCGATCAGCTCCGGGCCGTAGACGCCGCCGAGCGTCACCGCGATGCCTGCGTAACGGCGGGACCCGGCTCCGGGAAGACCACCGTTTTGGTGGAATACTTCCGCCGTTTGGTGGAGGCCGGTGTGGATCCGCTGCGGATCTTGTCCATCACCTTCACCGAGAAAGCCGCCGGCAACATGCGCCAGAAACTGGCGGAAACTTTCCATGACGATCCGAAATTGCGCGCCAGCCTGGAGCGTGCCTGGGTGTCCACCGTCCATGGTTTCTGTTCGCGTCTGGTCCGGGAGAATGCCGTTTTCGCCGGCGTCGATCCGGAGTTTTATGTGGCCGACGAGCGCGAATCGTGGCGGCTGCAGCAGGAATCTATAGCCGCCGCAATGGCTGCGCTGTTCGAGGAACGGCCCGCCGCCGTGCGCGCCCTCATTCGGGGGCTCTCGTCGTGGGAGTTCGAAGAGGCCTTGCTTTCCGCATACGATGCGATGCGCGGCGCCGGTATGACCGTGCAGGACGCGGCCGCTATTCCGGCTCCGCCGGGAACCTCGCGGCAGGACATCGACGACACGCTCCGGGCGCTGCGAGCCGATTCGTTCCCGGGCTGGAATCCGAAGCAGCGGTACCAGGCAGGCGTCATTCTGGAAGACGCCGCGCGAATCGTGACGGCTGATGGCCCGCTGGAAACGCTGCGCGCCATCTGGAGTTTCTCCAAGAACCTCCCCGGATGTAAGAAGGGTACGCCGGGTTACGACCTGATCAAGAGACTTCAGGAACAGATTGAGGACGCGCCCTACACGGTAATTACCGAGCTCTACGAACAGGAGCGCGCGCTGCTTCTGGATATCGTGCGACGCTTCGACCGGACCTACCGTGAGCGCAAACGGGCCGCCGGCGCCCTGGACTTTGCCGATCTGGAAGAGTACGCCGTGCGCTTACTCGAAGAGAACCCGGACATGCGCGGGCGCCTGCAGCAGCAGTTCGACCACGTCCTGATGGACGAGCTCCAGGACACCAACGGGCAGCAGGCCAAGCTGCTCGCGCTCATACGCCGCCCGGGCCGGTTCTTCGCGGTCGGTGACATCAATCAGTCGATTTTTGGCTTCCGCCATGCCGACCCGGAAGTATTCCGGGATTACCGAGCTAGCGTGGAACAGGAGGGACAGCGGCTCATCGAATTGGTGGCCAACTTCCGCAGCAGGCCGGAAATTCTGCGGGCAGTCGAGACGGTGGCCGAAGGAGCCGCAGGCGTCGAACAGCGTCAACTCCTCGCCGGCCGGGTATTTCCCGACGAGAGGCCAGTGCCGGTAGAGGTCTTCAGCATGACAGCTCCCGACGGGGATCAGGCTCTGCGGAACGAAGCTCGCTGGGTGGCGCGACGCATCTTAGAGTTGGTCGGAGCGAGTGAACCGCAATTTGCCTTCCGCGATGTCGCGGTGCTGGTGCGGAATACCGAGGTGCTGAACGAGTTTACGAAAGCCTTTGAAGAAGCCGGTATTCCTCACGTGGTGAATCGCGGTAAGGGTTTTTACGAAGCGCGCGAGGTGAAAGATCTGGTCCATCTCTTGCGAGTGATTGCCAACCCCCGTGACGAGATCAGTCTCACCGCCGTGCTCCGCTCTCCGCTGGTTCAGGTGTCGGACGAGGCTCTGCTCCGGCTGCGAACCAGGGACGACAATATCGGCGCGGCGCTCTCCAGGCTCGAGCCGCAGGCGGAATTCGATCCCGGCGACTACCAAAAGCTGATCTACTTCCGCGATCGCCTGCACGCCTGGCGCATTCGTCGTGAGCACGTGACCTTCGATCGGCTGCTGTTGGCCGCTCTCGACGATTGTGGCTATCCATGTGACTCGGCGGCACGCGGTTGGGCCAACATCGAGAAGTTTCTGGCGCAGGCACGCATGGCCGCTGCGCGGATGTCGCTCGACGAGTTCGTGGAAGAGCTGGACCTGGTTCGCGCTTCCAACCCGCGGGAGCCGGACGCGCCGCCGGAAGATTCCGCCGACGCCGTCAACGTGATGACCGTACACTCCGCCAAGGGCCTGGAGTTTTCCATCGTCTTCGTGGCCGCCTTGCACAAGGGAGTAGAGACCAGCCCGCCGGTGATTGCCTTTTCGCGCGAGTACGGCCTGGGCGCGCGCTGGCGTAATCCGGCCGGTGGGAAGGAGAAAGAGAAAGACGATCTGTTCCAGCACGCTATCCGCGGTGAGCGCAAGAAGCGCGAGGAGGAAGAAAGCAACCGGTTGCTCTATGTCGCCATGTCGCGGGCCGAGCAGCACCTGGTGCTGAGTTTCTCAGGCTCTGGCAGGAAGCTCGAGAACTGGGCCAAGTGGGTTTGCCAACAATTGCACTTGGACCTGGACCAGCCGCGGGATGAGATCTTGACGCAGCACGCGCCGGATGGCCAGGAATGGAAGATGCGCCTGTTCGTGACCGAGCGAGTTCCGGAGCGCCTCGCCCGTCCTCGGATTGCCCAGACCGCGGAAGCGGTCGAGTTCGTCACACCGCCAACCGTCAGCGACCAGCAGGATGCCAACGCTACGGTAACGGCCTTGGCCGCTTTCGCCAAGTGTCCCCGGCGGTATTATTTGGGCCATTACCTGGGGTTCGAAGGGCGTGCGCGAACCCTCGAAGACGGTGAGACTCGCTCAGCCGGGGAATTCGGAACCGAAGTCCACTCGCTTTTGGCGGGAACCACGGTCGAGAATCCCGACCCGAAGGCGCTAGCCATGGCTGAGATATTTCGTCAAAGCCCGCTCGGCCGGCGCGCCGCCAAAGCCTCCAGGCTGGAACGCGAGTTCGATTTTCTGATGGCAGTGGAAGGCCTGGTACTCCGCGGACAAGTGGACCTTTGGTTCGAGGAGGGCGGCGATTTGGTGATCGTCGACTACAAAACAGACGCGGTTAATGCCGTGGAAGCGCACCAGCGCGCCCAGGACTACACGATCCAATTGCGTCTCTATGCCCTGGCCGTGGAGCGGATTACCGGCCGCGCGCCTGACCGTGCCTGGCTGCATTTCCTACGGCCCGACACCGCCATCGAAATCGACCTGACGCCGTCTCTGCTGGATTCACCGGAACAAATCGTGCGCGATTTTCAATACGCCCAGGACAAGCTGGAATTCCCCATGAATGAAGGCGCACACTGCCATGCGTGCCCGTTTTTCCAGGACCTGTGTCCGGCCGGTCGCACCAGCGTGCCTATAGCCGTCGCCCCGGTCGCCGCCCATTCGGGCTCACGGTCGCGTTCGGCTTGAGTTGCAGGGCCGCTTCCGCTTGCGCCTCCGGGATGCTGAGAGAAATGTTCACCACATTACCGTTGGAGGTTACAACCAGCGACTTGAGAATCGCCGCAGCCTGGGGGTTTTGCTGCCCTTGCATCTGGCCAAGATTGGCGAGGAACTGCAGGATGCCGGCCAGCGCCGTCGCGTCATCGGGCGTGGCTGTTTGCGCATTGGCCGTGATCGCGATCTGTGCACCGAACTTCACGCCGCCGCTCCCCTGGGTGATCTTCTGAAACGCAGTTAGCGGAATAGTGGGCGTGCCGCCAGTGTTGGCCGGAACCCCTACATGAGCGGGAGGCGGTATTTCGGAAACAGCCCATGCATCTTCAGTTGCGCTCAATTGGCTCACTTGGACCAGAAGCGCGGCATCAGGCGACGATGGCGCGGTCTGCCGATCCAGCGCGGCTTTCACGCTGGCGACATCACCCGCCACGGCAATCACGCCGTTCAGGAAAGCGACCGCATTATTGCCCTTGGGATCGAGCACCAGCGTCGCGCCGGCGTAGGATTGTGTAGTCGCGGCGCCGCCTACCGCAGCAGCCTGGATTTTGGCGGCATCGAAAGTCCCGCGCGCCAAAACCAGGTTCGCGGCACGCGGTTGGGCGCCGTTCGATGCAATCAGCAGCTCATTGAGATCGCGCGTGGGGTCGAACCCCGTCAGCGTCGCCAGTTGTTGCAGATTCTGGTTCTGAGCCTGCACCTGAACCAGCACATACTGGCCGAAGGGGGAGGTTTTGGCCTGATCCACGTTGACGCCGGCCATCATCTTGGCGTCGGGCATCACCAGGTTGAGTAGCTGCGGATCGGCAGCGGGTAACATCCCGGCGAAAACCAGCGCCACCGGCGCCGCGCTAAAAATCGAAGCCTTCATATTCATTAGGACGACATCCTTCCGTATTTATTAACGCGCACGCCACCAGTCTTGTTCCGCCGTTAAAGAACGGCGACCGTCAACGGGCGGCCTGTACCTATCGCGGAATCGGGATCTGGTCCACGATTTCAATACCAAACCCTTCCAGAGCAACGATTTTACGCGGATGATTCGTTAACAATCGGATAGTATGCAGACCCAGATCGGACAAGATCTGCGCGCCCAAACCGTGTTCATGCTGCAACTGACGTTGCCCGTCGGCGCCCTGGTAATGCAGGAATTCGCGTTCATGCGACGTCAGTCTCTGGGCCCCGGCGGCGTCGCGCTCCACGCGGAACCCGGGCCCGCTCTCATGCAGGTAGACCAGCACTCCGGTCCCTTCCAGAGCGATCGCGCGCAGGGATTCGCGCACCAGCCGCCCGCAATCGCACGCCGTGGACCCGAACACGTCGCCGTACATGCAGCGCGAATGCATGCGCACCAGGACGCTTTCTTTGTTTTCGACCTCGCCCCGCACCAGCGCCACGTGATATTCGGGATTGAGGTCGCTGGCGTACGCTACCGTCCGAAACACGCCCCATTCGGTCTCCAGGCAGCCTTCCGCCACGTGGCGAACGAACTTTTCGTTCTTCATGCGGTAGCGGATCAGCTCGGCCACCGAAACCATTTTCAGACCGTGGCGCGCGCAGAAGTCTTCAAGGTGGGGCACACGGGCCATGGTGCCGTCTTCGTTCATGATTTCGCAAATGACGCCGGCCGGATTCAACCCCACCAGCCGCGCCATATCCACCGACGCTTCGGTCTGACCGGCGCGCACCAGCACGCCGCCTTCGCGTGCCCGCAGAGGGAACATATGTCCTGGCCGGGCCAGATCCGACGGCCGGCACGCCGGATCGATGGCCGTCAGGATGGTGCGGGTTCGGTCGGCCGCCGATATGCCTGTGGTTACTCCGTCCCGCGCATCGATCGACTCACAGAAGGCAGTGCCGAAATTGGAGGTGTTTTGGGCGCTGATTAGCGGCAGCCGTAACTGGTCGCAACGTTCCGCGGTAAGCGCCAGGCAGATCAGACCGCGGCCGTGGGTAGCCATGAAATTGATGATCTCGGGTGTGACCTTCTCCGCCGCGATCGTCAGATCGCCCTCGTTTTCCCGGTCTTCGTCGTCCACCACCACCACAATGCGCCCGGCACGGATCTCCTCCAGCGCATCGGGCACGGGGACGAAAGGCATAATCCATTGTAACCATTGGATATTAACGTGCTGTTAGGAGTGCCCTAGGCTAAGATGGGTTTGAGACGGTATGGCGCGTCTGATCCCACATCTATTCTCGCTACCGGGGCTGACTGTCGCTGGGATAGTCGACATTTTGCTGGTCGCTTTCCTGGTCTATCAGGCGCTAATGGTGGTTCGCGGCACACGCGCCGGCCACATCCTGCTCGGCATCATGATGATGGTCGGCCTTTATGGGGTCGCGGTGGCGTTCGGACTGGAGGCGCTGCGTTCCCTCCTCTCCTTCATCGTTCCTTATCTCGGCCTCGCGATCATCGTTCTATTCCAGTCGGAAATTCGCCGCACCTTGGCGCGTATCGGGCGAAAGAGCTGGGTGGGCGCCGGTTTCCGTGCGCCCGAGGCGATCCACGAAATCGTCCTGGCAGTGGAGGAACTCGCCGCCCAAAAAACCGGCGCGCTCATTGTGATGGAGCGCGACATTGGATTGCGCACTTTCGTTGAGAGCGGCGTGCACATGGAAGCGCAAATCTCACGCGATCTGCTTCTCTCCATCTTTCAACCCGGCCTTCCGCTCCACGATGGAGCCGCCATCATTCAGAAAGACCGCATCGCGGCGGCCGCCTGCTTCCTCCCGCTCACTACCAACCCAAGTCTTTCGCGGAACCTGGGAACACGCCATCGCGCGGCCATCGGCATCACCGAAGAGACCGATTGTCTCTCGGTCGTGGTTTCCGAAGAGACCGGCCGGATTTCCGTAGCAGCCTTTGGCGAACTGGTGTCCGGCCTCTCCCTGGACGAACTCGTCGATAAAATCAATCAACATTTCGGTCTGCAGCGGCCGGTCCGCGCAGAGGCTCCCGGCATCCCGCACGAGCCGGAACCCGCCGCCCTCATCGGCGACTCCCGGGCCTTGGAAAAACCGAACCAGGAAAAAATCGGCCGCGAGAAGGTCAACCAGCCGTGAACGCCATGAAGTGGGCCCTCGGGCTGGTGACGCGCAATTTCTTCTGGAAGCTGCTGGCTCTGGCGATTGCGGTCACCATCTGGGTGTTGGTGGCGAATGAACCGGAACTCTCCACGTTCACCACGGTGCGCGTGGCCTACCGCAACCTGCCGGACAATATCGAGATCAGTTCGGCTCCCATGGAGACGGTCACATTGGAATTGCGCGGGCCCGCCGGGGAGGTGCGCGGTGCGGGCGATAACCGAGGTCCCTCGGTGGTGCTCGACATGTCCGGTGTCCAATCCGGCCAGCGGACCTTCGTGATTGGAGGCGGCAATGTAACCCTGGCGCGAGGAGTGCAGCTGGTTCGGTCGATTCCGTCCGCCGTTCAGTTCGAGTTCGAGCGGAGCGCCGATCGCGCGATTCCCATCCGCCCCCGGTTCACGGGCGAGGGAGCCAACGGCTACATCGTCGCGCGGTATACGGTCACACCGAATCGCGTCACGGTCACGGGCCCGGCCAGCCGCGTCGCACGCGTTGAGGCCGCCCTCACGGACTCCGTGGACGTGTCGTCTGCCGTGGGAACATTCCAGCTTCGAACGAATGCCTTCGTGGCGGATCCGTATGTGCGGTTCCAGTCGCCGCCCCAGGTGGTGGTGGCGGTCGTCATGAAAAAGAAATAGCGGGAAACCGCCGGAGAAATCGTGCCCAAAGAGCTATTCGGAACAGACGGAATTCGCGGTGTGGCTGGGGAATACCCGCTCGACCCGGAGACCGTGCATGCGTTCGGTATTGCCTTGGGGCAGGACGTCACCGCCTCGAACGCGAGCCCGGAGATCCTGATCGGCGCCGACACTCGGGAATCCGGCCGCTGGATCGCGGAACTGGTGGCTGGGGGCGTCCGCGGTAAGGGCGCTCGCGTGCGCTACGCCGGAGTAATCACAACTCCGGGTGTGGCCTATCTCACGCGCACCGGCCCTTTTCTGGCGGGAGTCATGATCTCGGCGTCTCACAATCCGTACCAGGACAATGGCATCAAGGTGTTCAGCCACTCCGGCTTCAAGCTGCCGGATAGCGAAGAAGACACCATCGAACAAGAGATTTTTCGCCTGAAAAAGGAAGCCCTGGTGCCGGCGCCTTCCGGAATCGAAATCGATGAGGGCCTTGACCGCCAGTATCTCGAGTACTTGATCTCCACGGTGCCCACGCGCTTCGACGGCATGCGCCTGGTAATAGATTGCGGCAACGGCTCCGCGTACCGGCTCGGCCCCGAACTGTTTCGCCGTCTCGGCGCCGAAGTGACGGTGCTTTGCACGGAACCGGATGGCCGCAATATCAACCTGAATTGCGGCGCGCTGCACGTGGACAACCTGCGCCAGGCTGTTTGCGCCCAGGGAGCCGACGCCGGTGTGGCTTTCGATGGCGATGCCGACCGCGCTATCTTCATCGCCGCCAGCGGCAAAATCGTGGATGGCGATGGCGTGTTGCTAGCCGCCGCGCGCGCTCTCAAGGCCCGCGGCCAATTGAACGGTGGCATCGTGATCGCGACCGTGATGTCCAACCTCGGACTGGAAAAAGCTCTGGAGCGCGATGGCATTCAGATGATTCGCACACCTGTGGGCGACAAGTATGTCCTCGAAGAAATGGAGCGGCGCGGCGCAGTATTGGGCGGAGAGCAATCGGGCCACGTAATCTTCCGTCAGTTCGCCACTACTGGGGACGGCCTGCTCACCGCGCTGCAACTATTCGCCATAGCCCGGCAAGCGGGAGTCAGCCTGGACGACTTGACGGCCGGTTTCGACGTCTACCCGCAAAGGCTGGTGAACGTACGCGTGCGCGAGAAGAAAGCGCTGACGGAGGTGCCGTCGGTGGCCCGTGAGATTGAGCGCGCCGAAAAGGAATTCGCCGGCGCCGGCCGCGTACTGGTGCGTTTCTCGGGCACCGAACCCCTGGCGCGCGTGATGGTGGAAGGACCGGATCTCGAGCAAGTCGAAACCTTCACCGCACGCATTGCCGATGCCATTCGCCGCGAGATGGGCGCGGGGGAAAAGTAAAGCGAAAGGTTCTTGTGGGGCGGGCTTTAGCCGGCGCGGGACTTCATCAGTCCCGTTGGTTCGGATGGCGGACTAAAAGTCCGCCGCGGCTGAAGCCCGCCCCACAGAACACAGCACTATTTCATGGTGCCGGCTCTACGTGCACCAGGACATCCGCCACCCAGTCGAGTTGCTTTAAAATGCTGAGGCGCACTTGGTGCGCGATGTCATGGGATTGCCGGACCGTCATCTCCGGATCGACTTCCAGGTGCAGGTCGACGTGATACCGCAACCCGGTTTTGCGCGCGAAACATTTTTCAACGCCCTTGACTCCGGCCACGGTGGCTGCCGCCGTGCGAATCTGAGTCATCAACCGTTCGTCGGGCATGGTGTCCATCAACTGCAGTGCCGTGTCGCGCGACACCCGCAAACCGGCCACCACCACGATCAACCCGACCACGAATGCGCCGTACCGGTCGGCATCGAGGAACCGCGTTGGATCGGAAAGCGCGAGTCCGACGCCGATCAAGGCCGCAGTGGCCGACACCGTATCCATCGTGTCGTTCCACGCATCGGCCACCAAAGCGGCGCTGTGCATTCGTCTTCCGTGGCGGAATTTGAACCCGGCCAGACCGGATTTGGCGGCCAGAGAAACCAGCAGCGGCCAGATGACATAGCGGGCGGGGCCCGGATGAGGTGTCCCCAGCCGCTGCACCGAGCCAAAGGAAATCAACGCGCCACCGACGGTGAGCACCAAACCGATCAGAAGTCCGGTCAGGATTTCCACTCTTCCGTGGCCGTACGGATGGTCCTCATCGGCGGGCTTGGCGGCCAGCGTCAAGGCCAGTAGCACAAACCCGGAAGCGAAGACGTCTCCGGCCGATTCGAGGCCGTCCGCAAGGACTGCGGTGGAATGCCCGGCAATACCGGTGAATATCTTGACCACGGCCAGCGCACCGCTGACCAGCATGCCAATAACAGCGACGCGTTGTCCGGTCTGCATGGACTCGGCGCGAGGCCTTAGGCCCGCGCCGGATCGGGTTTCTCGGGATCCAGCCCTAGCTCGGTGATCGCTGCTCGGGCCTTCTTGCCGTCGAGCTTGCCATCGCGCGCGAGTCTGGAGAGCGCGGTGGCCGCGATCGACTCGGCATTGACCTCAAAGTGACGCCGCAAATACTCGCGGTTGTCGCTGCGCCCGAACCCGTCGGTCCCCAACGTCTCCATGCGGCCCGGTAACCAGGGAGCAATCTGATCGGCCACCACCTTCATGTAGTCGGTGGCGGCGACGATCGGGCCCTGCGCGCCTTCCAGGGCCTGCAGAATGTAAGGCTTCTGCTTAGGCTCGTCGGGATGCAGACGGTTCCACCGTTCCACCCGCAACGCGTCCCGCCGCAGCTCGTTGTAACTGGTCACGCTCCACACATCCGTGGCCACGTTGTACTTCTCGGCGAGGATCTGTTGCGCGCGCAGAGCTTCGTTCAGAATCGGCCCGCTGCCGAATAGTTGCATCTGGGCGCTGCCCTTCTCGGCCGTGCGATAGCGGTAAATGCCGCGGAGAATGCCCTCGGTATCAACCTCCTTAGGCATCGGCGGCATAGGGTAATTCTCGTTATAGAGCGTGAGGTAATAAAACAGATCCTCCTGCTCCTGATACATCCGGCGAATGCCATCCTGCACGATTACCGCGATCTCGTAAGCGAAAGCCGGATCGTATGCCGCGCACGTGGGCACGGTGCTGGCCAGCACCAGGCTGTGGCCATCCTGGTGTTGCAGTCCCTCGCCCGAAAGAGTGGTGCGTCCCGCGGTTCCGCCACACAAAAAACCCTTGCCGCGCGAATCGGCGAACGCCCACACCAGATCGCCAACACGCTGGAAGCCGAACATCGAGTAGTAAATGAAGAACGGGATCATCGGCACGCGGTAATTCACGTAAGCCGTCCCGGCGGCGGTGAACGAAGCCATCGAGCCCGCTTCGGTGATACCTTCCTCCAGAATCTGGCCGTCCTTCGATTCCTTGTAATACAGAAACATCTCGGCATCGTGCGGCTTGTAAAGTTGGCCCTGACTGGCATATATGCCAAATTGCCGGAACAGCGCATCCATGCCGAAAGTGCGCGCCTCGTCGGGAACAATAGGAACGACACGCTTCCCGATCTCCGGATGCTTCATGAGCAGCGTCAGGATACGAACAAACGCCATGGTGCTGGAAACTTCGCGGCCACTGGAGCCTTCGAGCGACTCCTTCAGGTATTCCAGCGGCGGAGCTTCAATGGAGCTGGGCGGCACCGTGCGGTGAGGCATAGTTCCACCCAAGAGTCGGCGGCGCTCCAGCAGATACGCCATTTCCGGGCTGTCCGAGGGCGGCCTGAAGAAGGACGCATTTAGCGCTGCTTCATCAGGGATCGGAATCTCGAACCGAGAGCGGAAATGTGCGATCTCCAATTCGTTGAGCTTCTTCTGCTGGTGCGTAATGTTGCGGCCTTCGCCTGCTTCGCCCAGTCCATAGCCCTTAATAGTGTGGGCCAGGATCACGGTGGGCGCGCCCTTGCACTCCAGGGCCGCCTTGTAGGCGTTGTATACTTTGCGCGGATCGTGGCCTCCGCGGTGCAGCTTGAATAGGTCCTCGTCACTCAGGTGCGCAACCAGGTCCAAAAGCTCCGGATACTTTCCGAAGAAATGCTGGCGGATGAAGGCGCCGTCCCTGGTGACATACGTCTGGTATTCGCCATCCACCACCTCGGCCATCCGTTTTCGGAGCAGGCCGGTGGTGTCGCGCGCCAGAAGAGGGTCCCAATCGCTGCCCCAGATCAGCTTGATCACGTTCCATCCAGCGCCGCGGAAGGCCGCCTCGAATTCCTGAATCACCTTACCGTTGCCGCGGACAGGGCCATCCAACCGCTGGAGGTTGCAGTTGATGACGAAAATCAAATTGTCCAACCGCTCGCGCGCGGCCAGCGTGATCGATCCCATGGATTCCGGCTCATCCATTTCGCCGTCGCCCAGGAACGCCCAAACATGCCGCGGCGTGACCGGAATCATGGCCCGGTTTTCCATGTACCGCATGAAACGCGCCTGATAAATCGAATTCAGCGGGCCAATCCCCATAGAGACGGTCGGAAACTTCCAGAAATCCGGCATCAGCCAAGGGTGCGGGTAGGAGGGCAGTCCAGGGTGTTCGCGTAATTCGTGGCGGAAATTCTTAAGATGCTCTTCGCTCAGCCGGCCCTCCAAAAACGCGCGCGCATAAATGCCGGGCGAAGCATGACCCTGAAAATACACCAGGTCGCCCTGCTGATCGTCGTAGTGAGAATGGAAGAAGTGGTTGAACCCGACTTCCAGCAGCGTGGCCAGCGACGCGTATGTGGAAATGTGACCGCCAATGCCCGGATCGTACTTATTCTGCCGCACCACCATGGCCATGGCGTTCCAACGGATCAGGCTCTTGATTCGCCGTTCCATGGCGCGGTCGCCCGGATAGGGCGCCTCATCTTCCGGACGAATGGTGTTGACGTAGGCTGTATTCAACGAGCCCGGCGGCGTGGCGCCGCTCCAGTGGGCGGCCTCCGCCAGTTGTTCGAGAAGATACGCAGCACGGTCCGGCCCGGACTCATCGATGATCTGCTCGAGCGCCTCTATCCATTCCGCAGTCTCCCGCGGATCCAGATCCACAGCCCCCTCGTTTAGTTTCTGGTGCATCGATATTCTCATTATAACGATGTGGGTACAATGATTCTGTAGGGTCTCGGTGAAACACCTTTAGTTAGCTGGCGAGGCATCTCCGCGGATAAGCGGCGGCTGCCGGCTGGAACACGCAATCGGGGTTGAAAAGCGGTCAAACTGTCGTATCGTATTATTTCGGGAGGTTCATCGATGGTCACCTGTCCGGTGTGCGAAGGCGCAATCGATGTGGATGAGGAAGACGTTGACGAAGGCGACACCATCAGCTGCGACGAATGCGGTGCGGACCTCAAAGTGGTCGGTACCGAGCCTCTGGAAGTAGAATCGGCTGAAGAGCTGGAAGAAGAAGACGAGGACGATGAGGACTTCGTAGAAGACGAAGAGGAAGAGTCTGACGAGGACTGGAAATAGGGGAACGGCGCATGCGCCGGTCCCGTTATAATGAGGGGGCAACCATGAAACGGACGCGACTGTGGGTTTCCGCAGTGCTCGCCCTGCTACTTTTGGCCCCAACACTCCCTGCCCAAAAGAAGCGTGACGATTCGGCCAACGCACGCACTGTACAAGGAAGCGTGACATCTCCGGAAGGTATCGCTGTCAGTGGCGCGGTGGTGCAACTGAAGAACGTCAAGACGCTGCAGATCCGATCTTTCATCACCAAAGAGGACGGCACGTTTTACTTCAACGGCCTGAGTGCTGACATTGATTACGAGCTCAAGGCCGAATCTCGGCAGGGCGAGTCAAGCCCCACCAAAACGCTCAGCTCTTTCGACAGCCGCAAAGAGGCTATCATCAACCTTCAGTTGAAGAAGAAATAGCATTCGGATAGACGTAACATCGTCGCGCTACTCTGAGCGTATGGCGAAGACTTTCGGATTCAGCGACGACGAATTGAAGCTCTTGCTGGTGGCGGTGCGGCACATGCGCCGGACGTTCGCCGCGGCGCTCAAACGCTCGCCGGATCCTTCACTGGGAGCCTACGCCGCGCTCTGTGACGGGCTCCTGGAAAAGCTGCTGGACATGACCGGCCCTATCCCAGAGACGTTGGAAGACACGTTCGATTAGTGGACCCAACACAGAACCGCGACCGTCAGGGAGCGGCGGCTCGCTAGCTGCAGCCCACGCTTAAAACGAAAGCGCCTCGATCAATTTGCCCAGCTCGGCATCCAGCGCGGATTTCTTTTTCTGTAATTCCGCCTGACGGTCCCGCAGCCCCGCGAGCTGCTGCTCATGCGCATCCAGCTGTCGGGCGTAGGTCTGCACTTGCTGCTGCTGGCCGCTTACATTGTTGAGGCTCGAAATGTTGCGGCGAATGCGGTCTTCGTCGGAGGTCACATCTTTGATCTGGTTCTCCACGTCCTGCACCGCCCGCTGCGTTTCCGCGATCTGCGATTTCTGATCGGCGACCCGCTGCAATTCATTGCGGGCCGCGGTGGTGAGATCGCGGTTGCGTACGTAGACCGCGAGCGCATCCGGGGTCATGCTGCTTACCGTGTACGACTGCTCATAGACGCGTTCTTCGGCCACTGGAAATTCCTCGGTGGCTCCGGATGCCAGCCGGATCTCGAAGCGGTAGGCACCGGGGGTCTTCTCGGTGGGCTTCTGATTGAGGAGAACGTAACCCTGACGCAGCGGATGTTCGATGATCAAGGTCTTGGCTTTCTGGTCCACATTGCGGACGGTATACGTGCGAGTCTCCTCAGCGGCGAGCTTGGTAGTGAGTGTCCCACGGTTGGCGTGGATCTCCCGCACCACCGCCTGCTTGCTACCGAAGGCCTCGGTCACTCGGGTTCCCAAATCCACGGCGTAGCTGATGAGGCGCTTGTCACCGGCTTTGAGCGTTTCCATCAGCGCTTCGCCACCGTACGCGCCGCCATCGTAAACGGTGATGGGTCCGCCGTCCAGCGTCTTTCCGGTATTGTTGGTCAACTCGGCGGCGTTGGTGGGGTGCTGTGAGCCGCGCTGCGAATAGATCAGTAGCTTGCGCGTGTCGATCGACTGCTGCAGAAAAGGCAACATGGCCGATTCATTCTTGCGAATGGTGACCGGCGTGGAAATCCGATACTCGAACAGGTCGCCCAGTTCGCGGGCCGTGGTGTCGGCGGCGATGGTGCTGGGCACCGCCCGCAGGCCGAGGTTGTCGAGGGATTCTCTTTCCTGAAGCGCCGCCGAGGACTTCAATTGAGGCTGCATGAATCGGGCAGCCGGAGGAGCAGGCGCCGCGGGGCCAACGCCACCGCCGACCCCAGCCAAGTACCCGCTTTCGTAGAGCACCGGCGCCGCCGCCCGATCATCTGGCAGCTCCGCGGTCGGTCGTTGCACATAACGCGGCGCATAGAGCTGGCTGATAAATGAAATCGGCCGGCCCGAAACCAGAGACAGCCGCACCTTATTCCAGTCCTCGCTGGTGGTGTTGTCCACGATCGCCCAGCCCTCCAGCACCGGCTGCCCGGTAGCCCCAAAAATCAGGCGGTAACTCGACTTCCACACGGGCGCGGGGACCATATAACTCGCCGTCACGTCCCGCTCCTTGGAGTCCGTGGAGTCGATGTACACGCTGCGCCGATCTTTCGAACGCGCCGCCGCCAGGGCGGCCAGATAATCTTTGAACTGCTCCTGCAACTGCGCTTCTGAGAAGCGAATGCCGCTCGCCGCGCTCAGGTCTACATTGCGAAATTCGCCGCTGTCCAGCAGCAAGGTCAGTTGCTCGCGCTCCGGCTGCTTGTCTCCGCCGCCAATCATGCGGCCATTGAGAATGACACCGGAAACCGCCGCATTCCCGAATGTCAGCTCGATCCGCGCGCCTTTGAGTTGATCGAGCATGCTACTCAACGCTTGCCCGTCCCCGATCTTGAAAGGAAATGCGGACAGCTTGTGGCCGAGCTGGTCCTGGGAATCATAGCGGAGGCCGGAAACTTTTCCACCGCCGCGCTCCTCCACGGTCAAGGATTTCAACACGTCATTCATTTCCGCGGCGTCGAAATCCAGGCGCGTGGATTCTCCAGCCCCAAGCCTTCCCGCTCGTTCGAAGAAGCCCACACCGTGCTTGTATAAGACCACCTCCCTGACAGGAAGTTCCGCCGGCAACGCGGGCAATGCCAGGACAGTAGTCAAGAACAGGGAAATTACAGCGCGTTTCATAAGTATTTAGACGGCAGGAAAAGTTTGAAGTTCCTGCCATCCCTCCGCCTGGGAAATGCCACGCAGCGGGGATTCCTTTCACCAAGCTATTCTCCCATGGCTTTGATGATGACCCGCTTGGCGCGGCGGCCATCGAATTCGGCGTAATACACCTGTTGCCAGGGGCCGAAATCGAGCGCCCCCTTTGTCACGGGAACGATGACTTCGTGATGCACCAGCAGGCTTTTCAGGTGGGAATCACCGTTGGTTTCGCCGGTGCGGTGATGGCGGTAGTCCTGGCGAAAGGGCGCCAGTTTTTCCAGCCACTCGTCGATATCGGCCAGCAGCCCGTCCTCGGCGTCATTGACCCAGACACCGGCGGTGATGTGCATGGCGGAAACCAGGATCATACCCTCCTGAATGCCGCTCTTTCGAAGGGCGTTTTCCACTTGCGGCGTGATATTTACGTATTCCCGGTGTTTTTGGGTTTTGAATGTTAGATATTCGGTATAGAATCTCATAGCGCGATCTTACGATGGAAACCGGCGAGCCCCAGGTCCGTGTCCTGCTGGTGGATGATGAACCTCCCTTGCTCAAGATGATGAGCACTTATCTACTGCGTCTGGGATTTGCGGTGACTACCTGTGCCACCACGGACCGGGCATGCGCGGAAATAGCGGCGCAGCCGGACGGCTTCGACATCGCCGTGCTGGACGCCACCATGGAGGGAATGAGCCTCGAGGATCTTGCGCGCCAGATGCTCCAGGCGAATCCCGCGATGCGGGTGCTGGGTGCCAGCGGCTATCCTGTGGATATGAGCGCTCTGAATGCCACCGCTCCGGGGCGTGTGGCTTTCCTGCATAAGCCATTCACGCCGCATATGCTGGCGGCCGCTATTCGGAGGATGCTTGGCGCGGAAAAAGAAGAAAGTCTTTAAGCTGGCGAGCGAGGTAAAAGCGATCGCGCGCGAACGTGTCGGCACGATTCCCGCGGCCAAGCCGATACAACCGAAAACCTCCCGCAAAAAACCAAAACACAAGAAGCGGCCTGAGGAGGAGCTTTCGTGATTCCCGCGGGACAGCGGCCCGCGGCGCTGCCCCCTTCGCGCCGCCAGTTCCTGATCTTCGGATGGCTCCCGTTCTTTCGCCCCTCGCACATCAGCTTGGCCGGTGCGCGCTTCCGCATTCTACGCAATGGGCGCTCGAAGCGGCGCTACCTGCTAATCCACGGCGACGAGGAGACGGCGCGCGCCGTACTCACGCGCTTCATGGAAACCCACGAGGGCATCGCCTACGTCGTCGAGAGCCACACACGCAATGTGCCCATCGATGGGGGCGCAATCGACCCCAACCGCATGTTTTCACGCGCTGGCGCCGAGGCCAGCCTGAAGAGCCTCAATCCTTCATGGAGTGCGGAGCAATTGGCTGCAGCCCTGAACTTGCTGGATCGCGGCAGGCCACACCTGGTGAAGGCGCTGTTGCCTCCTGCCGGGGGTCTGTTGGTGGTTTTGCACAACAACTCGGAAGAGTACTCGGTGGCCGACGAGCAACCAATCAGTGACGCTGTTTCGCTGCGCGAGCCGGCCAACCCCCACGCGTTCTTCCTGTGCACCGATCCCACCGATTTTCAAACCCTCGCCACCTCTTCCTACAACGTAGTCCTGCAGCAGAAGAAGCCGCAGGAAGACGATGGCTCACTCTCGCGCCTAGCCGCGACGAGCGGCGTGCGCTACGTGAACCTGGAGGTCCGCATGGGCAATTCCGACCGCCAGACCGAGATGCTCCGCTGGCTCGATTGGAACCTGCCGTGAGAGGCCGGTTGCCTACTTAATCGAGAAACTGCCCGGCGCGCCGTCGCGATGTGCCATGTGACAAGCGCCGCAAGCCGCGCCGACGGTCGCGAAAGATGACGCCATCTTGGCATCGTCACCTGCTTTGGCAGCCGCGGCCAGGTCGTTAGAAGCGGTTTCCGCATTCTTGGCGATGGTCACCGCATCGCTGGCTTTCTTGGCGGCCCAAAAGCCACCCACTTGCTTGAACAGGCTGGCCATGTGGGTTGCGCCATCCACGACATCGGTATTCGATTTGTTGTCGATGCCCTTCTTGATGCCGCCCTTGGTTTTGGCGATGTCTTTCATCCATCCTGAATAGTCCGCATCCGTTTGCGCCACGACGCACACGGCTAAGCCCAGAGCCAGTAAAACTGGCAGGACAATGGTTTTTTTCATGGCGGGATTATATCACGGACACTCGCGCGCTACTGAGTCTTGACCGAAGGGAGCGGTGCTTTTCGCACTAGTTCAGTTACAGCGTGTGGGCGGCGCTCCCTGACGGTCGCGGCTCCGATCAGAGCCACGAGAGGCGAGTGGTTTCCGCAACGGGAATAAATCATACGGTCAAGGGCCTAGTTGAAATAGTCTTTGACTTTTTCAAACAGACCCTTCTCCGCCGGAGCGTTGTTCACCGGAAGGGTGTCCCGCAATTGCTCCATCAATTTGCGCTGTTCGCGCGTGAGACGGCCCGGAACCTTTACGAAGACGTGAACATACAGATCGCCGCGGGCGCCGCCGTTGATAGCGAGCACACCTTTGCCACGCAGCTTGAACTGCTCGCCGTTTTGCGTGCCCTCGGGAATCTTGAGCTTTTGGGGCTGCTCGAGGGTGGGAACGTCGATCTCACAGCCGAGGACTGCTTGGGCGATGTTGATGGGGATGGTACAGTGCAGATCCTGCTGGCGGCGTTCGAAGAAGGGGTGCTCCTTCACTTTCAGGAACACGTATAAGTCCCCCGCGGGACCTCCGTTGGCGCCGGATTGGCCTTCGCCGGTCAGGCGGACGCGGGTCCCGTCATCCACTCCAGCCGGAATGTTCACCTTGAGCCGGCGCTGCACTTGCTCGTAGCCATTGCCGTGGCAGTGGCGGCAGGGATTGCGGATGATTTGCCCGGTGCCCCCACACGTGCTGCAAGTGCGGCGGATGGAAAGAAAGCTTTGCTGATACAGAACCTCGCCGCGGCCATGGCATGTGCGGCACGTAGTGGGGCCGCTGCCTGGCTCCGAGCCCGATCCACGGCACTGGCCGCAGCGTTCCATGCGCGGCACCTGGATCTCGGCTGCAAGCCCGTTCACTGCCTCTTCAAACGTCAGTTCCAGGTCGTAGCGAATATCCTCGCCGCGCTGCGCGCGCGTACGCCGGCGCCCACCACCTTGGCCGCCACCAAACAGGTCGCCAAAACCGAAGAAATCCCCCAGAATATCGCTGAATTCTGAAAATGCATCGGGATTGAAACCGGCCGGGCTGGAAGCGCCCTGTAGTCCCGCGTGGCCGAACCGGTCGTAGGCCGAGCGCTTCTGCGGATCGCTCAGAACGCTATACGCCTCCGACGCCTCCTTGAATCGCTCTTCGGCCTCCGGATCGTCCGGGTTGCGGTCCGGATGATGCTTCATGGCGAGCTTCCGGTAGGCGCCCTTGATTTCCTGCTCGCCGGCTTCCCGGCCAACGCCGAGAATCTCGTAATAATCTCTTTTGGACACGGAATGCGTTATGGTTTGACTGCCACTCTGACCATGGCCGGCCTAAGCAGTTTGCCTTTGAAGTTGTAGCCGCGCTGAAACTCGCCCAGGATCGTTTGGTCGTCGGCTTCATCCGTCGTGACGCGCTCGACGGCCTGGTGGAGGTTGGGATCGAACTGCCTGCCCTCCGCTTCGATCGGTTCCAGCCCGAGTTTCTTCAGCGTTTCGTACAGCCGCTGGTAAATGAGTTCCACGCCCTTGGAATAGTTACGGTCGGCGGTCTCGACTCTGAGAGCGCGCTCGAAATCGTCCAGCACCGGCAGGATTTCTTTGATCAGGTCCATGGCGGCGAACTGAAGAAAATCCGACCGCTCGCGTTCAAAGCGGCGGCGCGCATTGTCAAACTCGGCCCGGCCGCGCAGGAGGCGGTCCTGCAAGTCGGCCCGCTCGGCCGCCAACTGATCGCGTTCCGCGCTGACAGCGGCTAACTGGCCCTCCAGAGTCAATGCTGGCGCGGCCTCGTCCGACACATTCGATGGATTCTGATCAGGTTTATCGGTATCCACTGCTTTAGAGTAACAGAGAGGTCACCGCCGGCTCCCACCAGCGGCTCTATAAACTATTGTAAACGGAAGTCGGGCAGTTCGGAGAGCAACGTGATTCACCGCGGATCAGCTAAACGCGCCGCGACTAGAATTGTGCCCGTGCCAGGGCCTGGCTTGTTTGCAGCACCGCCGCCATCACACGCTCATACTGCATCCGCATGGGCCCGAGTACCGCGACTTTCGCAGGTGACCCGCTGGCCATCCGGATGGTCATTCCAATGAGCGCCAGATCCTTCATGGCCGGGTGCGCCTCTTCCAACCCCACGTGAACCTGCAACTCGCCGGGGGCCTGTTCCAGGAACCGATCGAGCAGCTCCATGACCCGCTTCTTTTCCTCCAGGGCGCGCAGCAAATCCCGCAGCTTCTCGCGGGTCAGGTGCAAATCGAGGCCCAGCAGGTTCGAAGCCCCCTCCATGTGCACTTCGGGGTCGGTATCCACATCGAGCAAACCCTTTTGGTAGAGCAGCTGTAGTTGCCGCTCTACGGCGTCATACTGGGCGCGTTCCTCGGCCATGCGGCGGAGCAGTTCGCGCCGCGCCGCGCCTAATTGCCAGCCGCTGAAATTGCGATTGATGTAATTGCGAATCGAACCCAACTCCTCGGGCCGTACCGGCTCGTCGAGCACCAGCACACGGTTGCGCACCATGCGATCCCGGGTCACCAGGATCACCAGCACGCGGCTGTCTCCCAAGGGCACCAGTTCGATCTGGTCCAGTTCCTGCGCCAGCGCCGGCATGGCAGCGGCAATGCCCACATTCCGCGTCAGTTCCATCAGTATGTAGCTGGAACGTTCCACGCGCTCTTCGACCGTCGCCAAGCCGCTCAATTCACTGCGGACCCGCTCCGAGTCTACGGCTGCCAGGCGGCTCGCCGTCAACGACGCCACGTAGAAGCGAAAGGCTTTCTCGGTTGGAATCCGGCCGGCGGATGTGTGAGGCTGGGACAGGTAGCCTTCATCCGCCAAGTCGGCCATAACATTGCGGATCGAGGCCGGGCTTAACGCCGCGCTCCGGTTCTTGGAAATCGTTCGTGAACCCAATGGCTCGCCTGTTTCAATATAGGAGCGAACGATCGAGTACAGAATTTCACAATGCCTGCTTTTGAGCGGCGGGTCGGTTTTCATAGCCCCCTGGACACACAGTCCCTGGAGACCATTGTAATCTGATGAAAGTAAAGGGGTCAATGGCGGGGGTACGGAGCACATCCTGGTACCATGCAGAATGACCGGCTATGTCCGTCCTAAGTAGTAGCATCGATACGCGTTCCGACCTGTTCCGCGCCAATGCCGCGGCCATGAAAACATTGGTCGAAGAGTTGCGGGCCGAGGTGAATCGCGTGCGCCAGGGAGGCAGCGAGAGCGCCCAGGAAAAGCACTTGGCCAGAGGCAAGCTCCTGCCACGCGACCGTGTGCGCACCCTGATTGACCCTGGGTCGGCGTTCCTGGAACTCTCGCAACTGGCCGCACATAGCATGTACGGCGAAAACATTCCGGCTGCCGGCATTATTACCGGCGTCGGACGAGTGGCCGGACGCGAATGCGTGATCGTGGCCAACGATGCCACCGTCAAGGGCGGCACCTATTATCCGGTCACGGTGAAGAAGCATCTGCGCGCGCAGGAGATCGCGCTCGAAAACCGGCTGCCTTGCATCTACCTGGTGGACAGCGGCGGCGCGAATTTGCCGCACCAGGATGAGCTCTTTCCCGACGCGCAACATTTCGGCCGCATTTTTTATAACCAGGCGCAGATGTCCGCGGCCGGCATTCCGCAGATCGCCGTGGTGATGGGCATGTGCACCGCCGGCGGCGCCTACATACCGGCCATGTGCGATCAGTCGGTAATCGTGCGCAACCAGGGCACGATATTTCTAGGGGGCCCGCAACTGGTGAAAGCGGCGACGGGCGAAGTCGCCACCGCCGAGGAGATCGGCGGCGCGGACGTGCACTCGCGAGTCTCCGGCGTCACCGATTACTATGCCCAGAACGACACCCATGCACTGGCCATTGCGCGGCGGATCACCAGCAGGCTCAACAGCCCGAAGCAGCCCGCGCTAGCGGTGCGGCCGCCCCAGGACCCGCGCTACGATCCGGCGGAGATTTACGGCGTGGTACCGGCCGATATCCGCAAACCGTATGACGCGCGCGAGCTGATTGCACGCCTGGTGGATGGGAGCGATTTCGACGAGTTCAAGCAACTCTACGGGCAGACGCTGGTGACCGGCTTCGCGCACATCTGGGGTTATCCGGTGGGCATTATTGCCAACAACGGAATCCTGTTTTCCGAGAGCGCACTCAAGGGCACGCATTTTATCGAGCTGTGTTCGCAGCGCGGCATCCCGCTGATCTTCCTGCAGAACATCACCGGCTTCATGGTGGGACGCAAGTACGAAGCCGGGGGCATCGCCAAGGACGGAGCTAAGATGGTGACCGCCGTCTCCAATACCGCCGTGCCGAAATTCACAGTGATTGTGGGCGGCAGTTTTGGCGCGGGGAACTACGGCATGTGCGGCCGCGCGTACAGCCCAAGGTTTCTGTGGATGTGGCCGAATGCGCGCATTTCGGTGATGGGCGGCGAACAGGCGGCCAGCGTTCTGGCCACCGTGCGGCGCGACAACCTGGAGGCCTCTGGAAAGACTTGGAGCGCGGAAGATGAGGAGAAGTTCAAAGCGCCGATCCGCCAGCAATACGAGACGCAGGGCCATCCTTTCTATTCGAGTGCGCGACTGTGGGACGACGGCGTGATCGACCCCGCCGACACCCGCATGGTGCTGGGTTTGGGAATATCGGCCGCGCTCAATGCGCCCATCGAGAAGACGCGATTCGGCGTCTTCCGGATGTGACCGATGTTTGAAAAGATCCTCATCGCGAACCGCGGCGAGATCGCCTGCCGCGTCATTCGAACAGCGCGCCGCATGGGCATTCGCACCGTAGCGGTCTATTCGGAAGCTGACGCGCGTGCCTTGCATGTGGAACTGGCTGATGAAGCCTATCCCATCGGGCCGCCACCCGCGCGCGAGAGTTATCTGCATGCCAGCCGCATTCTCGACGCGGCGCTTCGATCGGGCGCGCAGGCGATTCACCCGGGTTACGGGTTCTTGAGCGAGAACGCCGATTTCGCCGCGGCGTGCGTCGCGGCGGGGATCACCTTCATCGGGCCCCCTGCCTCCGCCATCCGCGCAATGGGCCTGAAATCCGCGGCCAAGGAGCTGATGCAAGGTTCGGGCGTTCCGGTGGTGCCGGGTTATCACGGCGCTGCTCAAGACCTGGCGACACTCGCGGCCGCAGCGGAACGCACCGGCTACCCGGCTCTCATCAAAGCTTCGGCGGGCGGCGGCGGCAAAGGAATGCGCGTGGTGGAGCGGCCCGAGGATCTAGCGGCCGCTATCGCCTCGGCCAAGCGGGAAGCGGCCTCTTCGTTCGGCGACGATCGGCTGCTGGTCGAGAAATACCTCACGCGCCCGCGCCACATTGAGATCCAGGTCTTCGCGGATACACACGGCCATGCGATTTCGCTGTTTGAACGCGACTGCTCCATACAGCGCCGCCACCAGAAAGTGATCGAAGAAGCGCCCGCGCCGGGGATGGACCCAGCCCGCCGCAAGTCCATGGGTGAAGCGGCTTGCGCAGCAGCGCGCGCCATCGGTTACGTCAGTGCGGGGACGGTCGAGTTCATCGTGGAAGGCGACGACTTCTACTTCATGGAGATGAATACGCGGCTGCAGGTGGAGCATCCGGTGACCGAATTCATCACGGGGTTGGACCTGGTGGAGTGGCAACTGCGTGTGGCGGCGGGTGAGCCGCTGCCGAAGCGCGCGGAAGAACTCGAGATTCACGGGCATGCCATCGAGGCGCGGATTTATGCAGAAGATCCGGCGCACGATTTCCGCCCTTCGATTGGAAGGTTGTGGCATTTGAAAGCGCCTGCCGAGAGCGAGCACGTACGTGTGGACACGGGCGTGCGGGCCGGCGATGCCGTCATCATCGACTACGATCCGATGATCGCCAAGCTGATCGTGTGGGATCAGGATCGTGAAAGCGCGGTCAGACGGCTGCGGATGGCTCTGGCGGAATATCAAATCGCCGGGGTAACCAACAACGTGGCGCTATTGTCGTCTATCGCCGGTCACGCGGCGTTCGCGGCCGGAAAGCTGGATACCGGCTTCATCGCGCGCCATGCCGGCGAACTGATGCCCCCTTTCCTGCCGGCTTCTCGTGAGGTCCTGTCTGCGGCGGTTCTGAAGGTGCTTTCCGATCAGCAACGCGAGGCCCGGGAACGGGCGGCCGCCTCTGCCGATCGGTGGTCGCCGTGGAACCAATTGACCTCGTGGCGTTTGAATGGGGAAGGATACCAGGATCTGCTGTTCCAGGAAGGTGAATCGAGAAGTGCGGCGCGCGTTCGTCCGCGTGGCGACGACCTGTTCCAACTGGAGTTGCCCGATGGAGAGATGGAGATCTCAGGCTCGGTAAAAACGCACGTCTCGGCGGTACGGCAAGATGACGAGATCGTCATCTTTTCGGGCGGCCTTACACACCACCTCAGGCTCATCGACTTACTCGCTTCGCAAGATGCTGAAGAAGCGACGGGTGGGCGGCTGACCGCGCCCATGCCCGGCCGCATCGTCCAGGTGCTGACGGAAAAGGGAGCGACCGTCAAACGCGGGGACGCCCTACTGATCCTCGAAGCCATGAAGATGGAGTACACCATTGCCGCTCCCAGCGACGGCCAGGTGGAGGAAGTCCGCTATGCTGCCGGCGACGTGGTCGATGAAGGCGCGGAGCTCATCACCTTCCATTCGGCAGCGGAATAGTTAGTGGCTCGCAGCCGCAGATATCCCTTTGTAGTTCCACCGCAGCGCGCGCATCCCGAACGACTCGCCGAGGTAGACATTGCCCTTCGAATCCGTCGCGATGCTGTGAATGTGAAAGAACTGGCCAGAGCCGTGGCCGCCCGACCCACCGAAGTAACCCAGCACCTCCAAGGTTTCGCGGCTCAGGATTTGTACCTTCTTATTGCTCCCGTCGGGCACGTATAGAAACCGCTGCTGGCGATCGTGAGAAAGCAATATCGAAGGCCGTCCCTTCGGCGGAGGAGGTCTTACGCTCGATATAGCCTTCTTTAACAAACGTGCCGTCTGGCTTGAACACCTGGATCCGGTTATTCACGCGGTCGGGGGCACGGAATTCTGCGCTGCAGCGGCCGCCGCGCAAGCCAGCAGAGCCATGCAAGAGAGCTTCATCGGCATCGCCTGCTAACGAGCTTCCATGCCTTTGGCCTTGTAGATCGGCGCAGCCGCTGGCGATTTCAGAAACACAACCAGCGCCTTGGCGCCGTCCGCGTTCCTGGCGTTGGTTGCCACGCCCGCATGGAACGTCACGTACCCCTGCACCTCCGCGGGTAACGGTCCGATCAGGGTCACACCAGGCGCCGCAGGCAGAATCTCGCTCACCAACGTAAGCACGATATCCGACTTGCCCTGCGCCACCCAGGCGTCGGCTTCCCCGGACCCAGGCGCAAGCATGATCTTCGCCTTCATCTCGTTAGCGATGCCGAAGTGATCGTACATTTTTTCGATGAACGCACGGCTGGCGCCCTCCGTGGCGTAGGTGACGGACTTGGCGGCCAACAGCGTGTGCTTCATCCCGTCGGCCGAATGGATATCCGGTTTCGGCGCACCCGCGCGCACGCCCAGGCCGACACCGGCGCGTGCCACTTCCGCCACCGTGGCGGCCGAAACCTTACCCGCTTTCGCCAGGCCATCCACAGCCTCGGCGCCCAGGATCACTGCGTCGAACGCCTCGCCGCTATCGATCTTGCGTTTCAGCTCAGCCGTGGATCCGTACTGGAGCGCCAAAGTGTGCCCCGATGCATGTTCGAACTGAGGGCGGACACCCTCCACAACTGCCTTGATGCCGTTCGAGCAAATGACTCGAATCTCGGCGGCAGCGGCCGGTGCCGACTGGGCGAGCAGGATCAAGAATCCGGCTGTAGAGGCGGCGACAGCCCGTGATAAAGAGCGCAACGTCATAGTTCCTCCCTTGGGTACGGGACGCCTGCCGGCGAACCTCGGAACATCATACATCGCCGCCCCATCGCGTGTGAGGGTGTGGCATCCTGAAGACGAATCGGAGGAGTCATGAGAAACGCAATTTTCGCCGGAGTGATCCTACTGGCGCCCCTGGCCAATTGGGCAGCCGACGACATTAAGCCGCTGGACGTGAAGTTGGGCCTGTGGGAAACCTCCCTGACCAACCAGATGAGCGGCATGCCGCCGATCCCGGAGGAGGTCCTGGCGAGATTATCGCCCGACCAGCGAGCCAAGATGGAAGCCGCTATGAAAGCGCGCGCAGCGCAGGGTGTGAAGCCGACGGTCACGAAATCGTGCCTGACCAAGGAGAGTCTGGCTAACGCGATGACGTTTGGCGGTGAAGGTAACGACGCTTGCAAGCGGACCGTGATCACGTCCAACTCCAGTAAGCAGGACATTCGCTTCGAGTGCAACGACGAGAAGCGCAGTATCAAGGGCACTGGGAACTTGCACGTCGAGGCTTTGAATTCCGAGAACGTTAAGGGCTCGGGGCAAATCAGTACCGGCAACGGCGGGCAAAACATGAATATGCAACTTTCGTTCAGCGCCAAATGGCTGAGCGCCGATTGCGGCGACGTCGGGAAGAAGTAGTCGTTTACCCCTAAACGCGGCGGGCCTTGCCTTGCCAGAAGGCTTCGCGCAGCTCGCGTTTGAGGATTTTGCCGGTGCCGGTTTTCGGTAGCGGCCCGTCGGTGAATTCGATGATGCGCGGCAGTTTGAACTTGCCCAGGCGCTCCATGAGAAACGCCGTTAGCAGATCGCCAGTGAGCGGCTGCCCGGGTTTGCACACAACAATGGCGACGGGCACTTCTCCCCACTTGGGATCGGGCGCTGCCACCACGGCGCATTCGAGCACGGCCGGATGCGCGGAAATTGCCTTCTCCACTTCGATGGACGAGATGTTTTCGCCGCCGCTGATGATGATGTCCTTTTTGCGATCGACAATCTGGACGTAGTTCTCGGCGTCCCAAACGGCCATGTCGCCGGTGTGCAGCCAGCCGTCGCTCATCACGGCCCGGGTGGCTTCCGGCTCCCGGAAATATCCGTCCATGACGTTGTCGCCACGCACCACGATTTCGCCGATGGACTCCATATCGCGCGGCACATCCTGCATGTGCAGATCGACCACGCGCACTTCACAGCCGGGGATCGGCCAGCCGGCCATGGACTGGCGGCGGAGGCGGTCCGCGTCGTTCGATAGCGCGACGGTGCTCTTGGGGCGCGCGGTAGTGGCGACCGGAGAGGTCTCCGTGAGCCCATAGCCGACCAGGACGCGGGCGCCGAATGCCTGCTCCATGCGCCCGATCAGTTCCACCGAGGAAGCGGCGCCGCCAATAAAGATCTCCTGCACCGTGGAAACGTCGAATTTGCCGAGTTCCGGGCAGTTCAAAAGGGCATTGGCCATGGTGGGGACCACGGCAAAAGAGGTAGCCCGCTCTTCCTGTATGAGGCGGAATACCTGCGCCGGTTCGAAGCGCCGCACCATGATCTGCCTGGCTCCCAGGAGGGTTGAGATCTGCGGGCGGCCCCATCCGTTTGCATGGAACAGGGGGATGGTGTGCAGCTCCACGCTATTGTCGTCGCAAAAACCAGTCGTACTGACCATCAGCGCATGCAGGAAGACGGTGCGGTGCGACAGCATGACGCCTTTGGGCGTGCCGGTGCTGCCGCTGGTATAGAACAGCTCCGCGATTTCGTTTTCGTCGAAAGAGAACAGATCCGGACGCGCCATGCGGCCGTGGGAAAGCAGGTCTTCCAATGTTAAGTCGGCCTGCGGCGCGGGGCCGTCGATGGCCACAAAGCGCTCAACACCGGGGCAAGCCTTGCGCAGGGTCTCGACGCACGGAGCGAAGTCGTTTTCGAAAACCAGCATGCGAGCTTCGGCGTGGTTGAGGATGGCGATCAACTCCGCGGACGTCAGCCGCACATTCAGCGGCATCACCGTGCCGCGCATCAGGGGCACGCCATAGTAGCCTTCCAGAAGCTGGCTGTTATTGAAGCTCAGGTAAGCGACCCGGTCGCCGGGGCGGATGCCCTCCGCCACGAGCCCGGCCGCAAGCCGCTCGCAGCGCTCACCAAACTGGGCATACGTGTAGCGGCAGGAACCTGAAACTACGCCTACTTTCTGGGGGTACAGATCGACGCTGCGATACAGGCAGCGGACCGGTGTAAGAGGAACCTGCATGGGCTCTCGGCTCTCCTCAAGCGAGAAATAGAGTACGAGTATACTCCGGCTACATCGATCCGACCAAAGTTCGGCCGCCGTCGATCACGAAGGTTTGGCCGGTGATGAACGACCCACCCTCGCCGGCGAGCAGCAGCGCCAGGTGGGCGACCTCCTCCGGTTGACCCAGATGGCGGATCGGCTGGGTTCCCAGGATGTCCGCCAGCCTGGCTTCATCCTTCCAGTAGTATTCGCTCAACGCGGTCTGAATCAGGCCGGGGGCAATGGCGTTCACGCGCACGCCTTTGGGACCGAGTTCCTGCGCGTACGACTTGGTCATCATGATGAGCGCCGCTTTAGTCATGCTATAGAGCATGCCTTGGTATTGCGGCCGCAGGCCTGAAATGGAGGCCACGTTGATGATGGAACCCCAGCCGCGTTCGCACATGCCGGGCGCAATCGCCTGCGTCAACAGAAACGCGCTCTTCAGATTGGTGTTAACCATCTTGTCGAACTTGAGCTCGTCGATCTGGAGCACGGGCTCCTGGGCGATGTTGGTAGCGGCATTGTTGACCAGGATGTCGATCCTTCCGAATTCCTGCTGCGCGGTGTTCACCAGCCGCTGGATATCCTCAGCACGACCCACATGACAGGCCAATGGGAGCACATTGCCTTTTATCTCAGCCGCGGCCTGCTCCAGCGCTTCCTGCTTGCGCGAGGAGATCACCACGGTAGCGCCTTCGCGGGCGAAGGCGGCGGCGATCGCTTTGCCGATTCCGCGGCTGGCGCCAGTTACCAGCGCGATCCTATTGTGTAACTCGTGCATCAAAGCTCTCGAAGGTTTGGCCGGCTTCCGCCAGACGGCGCAACAGCGGGGCGGGAGACCACAGTTCGGGGCCGTGGCGTTTCTCGAACTCCGTGATACGCGCCAGCACCTGGCGTAAACCTATGGTGTCCGCGTAGAACATCGGCCCGCCGCGCCACGACGGGAATGCGTAACCGTTCAGGTATACGGTGTCGATATCGGCGGCGCGTAAGGCCACACCTTCTTCCAGCACGCGCGCGCCTTCATTCACCAGCGCAAAGATGGTGCGATCGACGATCTCGTCGCGGCTGATGGTACGGCGGTCAATGCCGGCGCCGCGCGCGCTCTCCTCGATCAAGGCCGCTACCTCCGGGTCGTGCACCGGCCGGCGGTTTTCGTCGTACCGCGACCAGCCGCGTCCAGTCTTTTGGCCAAAACGCCCCATCTCACATAACAGGTCGGCGACCAGCGGCTGTCGCACGCCGGGCTTTTCGAGGTGGCGAAACTCCTTGCGAACCCGCCAGCCGATATCGAGGCCGGCGAGGTCGGACATGGCCAGCGGTCCCATAGCCATGCCGAAATCGTAGAGGGCGGTATTCACGTCCTCGACGAAGGCGCCCTCTTCCACCAGGAACTGCGCCTCGCGCAGGTAGGGGCTCAGCATACGGTTGCCGATAAATCCGCGGCAGTTTCCCGCCAGTACGCCGATCTTGTTCAACTTCTTGGCAAGCGCCATGGAACTGGCCAGGACGGTTTTGCCGGTCGCTTTGCCCCGCACGATTTCCAACAAGCGCATGACGTTTGCCGGACTGAAGAAGTGATTCCCCACCACCATCTCAGGCCGCTTCGTGGCGGACGCAATTTCGTCGATATCGAGATACGAGGTGTTGGAGGCGAGAATGCAGTCCGGTTTGGCCATGGCATCGATCTCGCCGAAGACCTGCTTCTTCACGGCCATGCCCTCGAACACGGCTTCGACGATGATATCGGCCTGGTCGAAACCGTCGTAAGTCAATTGCGGCTGGATCAGCGACATGCGCTGGTCCATGGCCGCTTGCGATAGCCGGCCCTTCTTCACGGTGTTGGCGTAATTCTTGCGAATGACGTCGTAGCCGCGGTCCAGAGCTTCCTGGCTGACTTCTCTGAGGAGCACGGGAATGCCGGCATTGGCGTAGTTCATGGCGATGCCGCCGCCCATGGTCCCCGCGCCGATTACGGCCGCGCGGCGGATCTCCAGCACGCGCGTGTCCTTGGGTACGTCCGGGATTTTCGAGACCTCGCGTTCGCTGAAGAAGGCGTGAATGAGAGCCTTGGCCTGGGTTGAGAAGAGGCACTGGTTGAACAGCTCGGCTTCGCGGCGGCAGCCTTCGTCGAAAGAACTCGTGGTTGCGGCTTCGATACCGTCAATGGCCGCCAGCGGCGCAGTCTGGCCGCGCTTGAGCTTGCGCGCCTGATCCCGCGCGGCATCGAAGGCGGCGGAATCGAAAGTCTTCAGCTTTTCGTTGCGCTCGCGCGACTTGGGTGGAGCCTGGGCCGCGACCTCCCGCGCAAAAGCGACCGCGCCAGCGAGGAGATCGCCTTCGATGATGCGATCGACGATGCCCGAGGTGAGCGCGTCTTTGGCGGAAATCGGCTCGCCCAGCGAGCACATCTCGAGGGCTTTGGCCACACCTGCCAGGCGGGGCAGTCGCTGCGTGCCGCCGGCGCCCGGCATGATGCCCAACTTCACTTCGGGTTGGCCCACCTGGGCCGATGGCGCGATCACGCGGTAATGGCCGGCCATGGCGGTTTCGAGTCCGCCGCCAAGAGCTGTCCCGTGGATCGCCATGACCACAGGCTTGGGACAATCTTCGATCACTTGCAGCACCGGCAGCAGGCTCAGGCGCGGACGCTGACCCGCCACGATCTTGAGGAACTCGCGGATGTCGGCTCCCGCAATGAAGGTGCGTCCCGCGCCGATCACCACGATGGCGCGCACGGCCTCATCGCGCGCAGCGGCCTCGATCGACGTTTGGATGCCTTCCGGTACTCCGGGGCTCAGCGCGTTGACGGGCGGATTCTCGACGGTTACTACGGCGATATCGCCCTGGCGGGTCAGTTTCACCAATTCAGTCACATATCAAACTATAAACCGTTCGCGCGCCAGCAGGCGGACGGCGACCTTGCGGCGCAGCGCTACGTCGTCGACCGGTTCGTACCGCGCCAATCGTCGCAGCAGCGTCATGTTCGTGCGCAAGGCGTCGCCCTCCGAGCAGGCGCCCAGAACGCTGCGCGCCGAAACCTCCACGCGTGCCATGGCATCCCGTAAGAACACCGGGCAGATGTCGGCGGCGATGGTGTCTTTGCCGCTGGCCGCAAGTTTTCGGCTACGCAACACAACGGACTCCATGGCGAACGCCTCGGTCACGATATCGGCAATGTGCATGACGACTTCCTGCTGCTTCTCGAGTGCGGCGAGGTATCGCTGGTAAGCCAGGCCGATGGCGAGCAGCGCAATCTTCTTGGCGTTGGCCACCAGGCGGGTGTCGTCATCGGAACCGTCACTGGGGCCGGGGCCGCTGAGAACTTCGGCCATCACCTTCTGTACGCCCGGAATGAGCGCGAGTTGTCCGCGCGCCGCACGCTTCAGCAGCATGCCGGCCGTCACCAGCCGGTTGATTTCGTTGGTGCCCTCGAAGATCCGGTTGATGCGCGCATCGCGGTAAGCGCGTTCCACGGCGTAATCGTGGTGGTAGCCGTATCCGCCGTGGATCTGCACGCCTTCGTCAACCACGTAGTCCAGCATCTCAGAGGCGAACACCTTGACGATGGAGCATTCGGCGGCGAACTCTTCCACCGCTTTCAGCATGGTTTGCGAGGCGTCGGGCTGGTCCCACGAAAAACCTTCCAGGTGGCCTTCGATCTGTCCTACCAAACGCCAGGTGATGGACTCCGCGGCGAAGATGCGAATCGCCATCTCAGCCAGCTTGTGCTGAATTGCGCCGAACTCAGCAATCGCCGAGCCGAAGGCTTTGCGCTGGTTGGCATACCGCAACGACGCGGCGAGCACCAGCTTGGCGCCGCCTACCGCCGCCGCCCCCAGCTTGAGGCGGCCGATGTTGAGCACATTCAGCGCGATGATGTGCCCCCGCCCTATCTCGCCCAGGACGTTTTCTACCGGCACGCGGACGTTATCGAAGTAGAGAGCGGTGGTGGAGCTGCCTTTCAAGCCCATCTTCTGCTCTTCGGCGCCGCTCTTGACGCCGAAGGCGCGCTCCACCAGAAATGCCGTGAACTGGTCTCCCCCGACCTTAGCGAAAACGGTGAAGAGATCAGCTGCGCCGCCACCGGTGATCCACATCTTCTGGCCGTTGAGCAGGTAGGCCGAGCCGTCGGGCGTGAGGTCGGCGCGAGTGCGCGCGGCCAGCGCGTCGGAACCGGCTTGCGGCTCGGTAAGCGCGTACGCCGCCAGCATCTGCATGTTCGCCAGCTTGGGCAGGTACTTCTGTTTTTGTTGCTCGGTACCGAAATACAGAACGGGCAAAGTGCCGATGCCGGTGTGCCCCGAGTGCCAGCCGGCGTAGGACCCATCACGACCGAGGTGCTCAGTGGCGATCACTTCGGAAGCCAGGTCGAGCTCCATGCCGCCGAATTTCTCGGGGATGGAAATCGAGGTGAGACCGAGGGGGGCGGCTTTTTCGAGGACTGCCCGGGCGGCGCCGGGGGTCTGGTCGAGGATTGCGGGGAGATTGGGATCTACTTCTTTGGTCCAGAATTCATCCACCGTGCGGGCAATGGCTAGATGCTGTTCGCTCAGGTCTTCGGCGGTGAAGATCTCATCGGGAGAGCGGTCTTCGAGTAGAAACGCGCCGCCTTTGGTTTTGGGGAGGACGCCGGTGGTGGTCAGCACTCATTAATTGTAGACTCCGGATTTGCTTTGGGAGGGTGGAGTGGCGGTCTACAGACGCTGGTCGTTAAGTAGAAGCAGGCCGCAACAGCGGGCCGTGAGGCGGTGCGGCACCCGGTGCGTGCGGAGTGCCTAGGGCCGATTCAAGTCTGGGATGTCCAATCGTCTTGCCCCGATTTGCTCTTGAGGCCATTTGTATATGTGATCTTTGAGAATGTCAGGTCGAATTCTTCGAGCTCGTTGGGGTCGTTGAGCTCGGCGCTCGACGACCCCAATTGCCGCCCAGTCCCTTGCTTGGGGAGAGAGGGCATGCCCTTCACGACGTGCGCATTCGTTAGCGTAACCATGCCATTCGGGGTGTTGATCTCCACTTTGGGCAGGATGGTCTTTTTGAGCATGGCGGACATGATCTGCGATGATGCGGGCCCGCGGCGGTGAACGAGCTTCAAAGAATGGCTCGCCAGGAGTTGCGGTAAAGTCATCTGGGATAGCGGTAGTTCAGAGGGGCCGATCATAACCGATCCCAGCAAGCTCGCTTTGGCGGGCGTGATGCTTTCCACTGCGGTAGACATACTTCGATTCCTCCAATCTCGGGCATCATACATCACCGGGCGACGACCACGCATAGACCGCAATCCGCGCATCCTCAGACATTGCTAATCAGACGTTTCTCTGGTCTCACGCAGTCCTTAGAAGGCGATGCGCTGAACTCTTGGACACACCCACGGCTGCGGCAATCTCCGTTGACTTTTGCCTGCCTTGCGGAGTCGTTCCACTTTGTTGTGGTCGAACACCACCTTGGGCCTGCCACCGACCCGCCCCTGTTTCCGTGCTCTGGCAAACCCGGCCAGCGTGCGTTCCGACAAGCGAACGCGTTCCTGCTTGGCGGTGGTGGCTACGATGCCCAGCACCGCGTCTTTGAAGATGCCGCAGGAATCCAGGTACTACTCCGTGAACGAACGCCAGTTGACGCCGTAGCTGGTCAACCGTTCCAGGTGGTTCAGGGTTTCGCGCACACCTTCCCGGCTGAAGCGATCCAGGGACCAGAACAACACCACGTCAAACTGGCGCTGGGACGTGTCCTGGAATAGACGACAAGTTGTGCTTCATGACATTCAGGATCGCACCCGTCCAGAACTCCAGGAAACGCATCTTGCCCGTTATTAGTACACCTCAAGACGCTCGGGTGTCGGAGTAGAAATCAGGGGCTTGCCATCCGCCCGAACAATTTCGAGTTAGCACATGAACCCTTCTCGATTTATGTGGAGCAGCAGCCACACGGGGACCCCGTCGTCGTCGAGAAATTGTCCCTCGACTGGAACTCTAGATCGTCCGCTGGACGGAGCACCATTAGATACGTGCAGTTCGATGCTGCCGTAGTTGTCCTGGTACTCCACCATGAGCCGTGCCGTCGTCGATTCCAACTGCCCGCGAAGTTGGTCCCGCCCGTCGAACTGATGATGTCGAGCAGCGTTTCCAACAGCCTTCGTTCATCGTCCTGCAACGGTCGAATAGCAGGGATCTTCTCCTCATTCATGCACGATCCCATCGTATCTCCGAAAGGACCCATTCGATATGGTCGGCGATTGTGGTGAAAAGTGGGGTTTGGAGAAAGTGACCAGGCCGAACCGAACCCTGCCGGTATACTTTCAGCAAGCCGCATTTTTCCACAAGGAGCTTCTTCTTCGGTCAGCCGTTAGTAGAAGGGATTTCCTTCGACGTGATCTCGTACTTGAAGCTGTCCGGATCGAGGCTGTCGAGTCGACCGTCTGTCGTTTCAGCCTGCGGATACATGAGGAAGCCGACTGGCGCATCAGTCGATGTTGGCAGCGCGACGTCGTGCGCGAAGTTAAACGCCATCCAATTCATCTCCCAGGATCCGAATAACCGAGCCCGCGCCTTCTTTACCATCTCGTCGTCAAGCGGTCGATTTCCTGGTGGTTCTTCCAGCACAACCTTCCGCACGTCTGCGGGATCTACAGGGACCCAGCCGTAGCCGCCGATGTACACTTCGGCGCGGCAGTGCTGTGCCTTGGTGATGTTTTCGGACGAGATACTGAGGCTCTTATATCCCAAATCCGATTTGGCGATGCGGAGGCCATACACATCGCGCGCTGGGAGGCCCGCGGCACGGGCCAGGCCGACATAGAGCGCGTTGAGGTCGGCGCATTTCCCACCCAGATCCTTAGACTCCAGCATGAAGCGGATGTCGCCGCGGCCGCAGCCGCGTGTTTTCGGGTCCCGAAACGTGTTGTCAACGATCCACTCGTAAATTGCGCGCGCCTTCTCGATGTCAGTCTTTGCACCACGCGTAATTTCGGTTGCCGTCGTTTTCACGATGCCGTCGGTCGGCAGGAGCTTGGTAGGCCGCAGAAAATGTTCCAACTCCGCACGGTTTCCCCGTTCGGTGCCTCGCCGGGGCGCGGAGAGATCGACCGCATAGTTCCTTGTCGAGACCCGACTTGTGAGCGTCAGGACCGGCTTCACGCCGGCCGGGAATTCTGCGGCGATGATTCCAAGGCCGTCGGCCTTGCCTTCCACGATCCGTCCGGTACCGCCCTCGGCTCTGAACACGTTAGAGAGCGTCTTCTGGAAAGGCGTCTTACTGGTGAGCGCCGCTGGCAGCCACACGCGCGTCGCCCCCGAAGATTTCAGGATTTCGACGCGCGTCTTCACTTCGAACGTGCGCCAGCCGTCAGACGTTGCGCCCTCAGCAAGCAGGCACTCCGTCTTCGAGAACACGAGGCTGGCGGACATAGCGCCCGCGGATCGCACAAAATCGCGACGGTTCATAGACGAGCCCTTTCGACCAAAATATGACTCACCGAGATTGTACACTCTGCGGGCTGTCGGCCGTTCAACGACAATCCCGTACCGCGACCTTGCGCATCGCGACACCGTAGTAGTATGGACGCATGGAATGGTGCCTTTCTCCGCTTTTGGCAACTCGTTTGGCATCTACGAGTGGCGCGGTAGCGGCCCTGCAACACTTCATGTCCACCACTGCGATGACGAAGCTTGGCACGTCCTGGATGGCGAACTCACGTTCCGCTATACCGAGCGAACGGAAACGGTGGGCCCCGGGATGACGGTGTTTGTGCCCGCGGGCGTTTCACACACCTACACCGCGCCCGAACTCAATCGCCTGATTCGGTGGACCTGACGGATTATTTCCGAAGATAAGTCCTGTGATGTCAAGTCCGGATCCATTCCTCTACGATCCCGGCTTGAGGAGAAGCACGCCCCGGCCTCCTCGAAGGCCGAATCCGGGGTGTCCGGCGGCGTAAACGTTGGCCTGATGACGTGAGCGCGCTTGTACGGCCGACGATGGTGTGGCAATCTTGCGAAGGAGGGTGCGGATGATCCGAACACTCAAGATGGCGGTGGTGTTGACCGTAGCTGTGGCGGCCAGAGCGCAATGGGACCCGTATCCGTGGAAGAGAGTGCCGCGCACTGCCGATGGCAAGGTCGATCTGAATGCCCCGGCGCAGCGGACTACCTTTGGCAAACCCGATCTTTCCGGCTTCTGGGTACCGGAAAATGCGACCAAGCATCTGCTCAACCTAGCCGCCGATCTGAAGCCGGAGGATGTGCCGCTCAAGCCGTGGGCGCGCGACCTCTACAATCAGCGAATCGACAACAACGGCAAGGATCACCCGGGAGTGTCCTGTCTGCCGTCCGGCATTCCCGAAAAGGACAACATCCCCGATGGCTTGAAGCTGGTGCAGACGGAAGACCTGGTGCTATTGCTGCACGAATCCCGCACGATCTACCGGCAGATCTTCACGGACGGGAGGCCGCTCCCCAAGAATCCGCAGCCGACGTGGATGGGCTATTCGATTGGCCACTGGGATAAGGACACATTCGTGGTAGAGACCATCGGACAAAACGGCAAAACGTGGCTCGACATGCGAGGGCTACCGGGGACCGAAGCCTTGCGCGTTGTCGAACGGTTCTCCCGGCCGAAGATCGGGCATATGGACATTGAAGTCACCATCGATGATCCAGAGGCTTATATGAAGCCGTGGACTGTGAAGCTGGCGTGGACGCTGCTGCCGGATACGGATCTCATCGAGAGCATCTGCGAGGAGAATAACCGGGACCCGAAACACATGGTAGGCAAGTAAGGGCTAGAATTTTTCGCAGGCGCACTAGAGTCCTTGAGTTAGAAATCCATTGAAGAATTCAGCCGGTGAACGTGGGGTCGGCTTCAGCCGGGGGGGACTTTAACTCCGCCCAGGGCTCGAAGAGCGGGGCTGAAGCCCCGCGCAGACTGAAGTCCGCCCCACATACCCGCTATGACTCAGGACACTAGCGCACGGCCCAATGGAGGCGGCGAAAGCTACTGTGGAGTCGAGATCGGTTGGTCCTGCTCCTGCATGTGCTTGGAGTCGCGCTCGTTTTCCAGGCAGTAATAATCCAGGAGTTCGCTGTCGAACACCAGAGGCTGGTTGATCTTCACCGTCCATGGCGCGGTGTAGGCCTTGGGATCGTCGATGGTGATCTCAACCTCGAGATTCCCGTAGTTGGGCCGCCGGATCCTTTCGATCATTTTGCCTTGCTCGGTGAGCGGATTTCCGGCGGCGTCCAACCAAAGATCGTCGCGGAAACCGTTGGTTTCCACCACCAAAGTGTCGCCTTCCCAGTGACCGACGGAGTAGCCGTTCCAAGTGGGATTAGGATCCTTAGGAAGCGGACGTCCATCGAGGAAGATCTGGCGGTATTGGATATTGCGCTCGGTCAAAATGATCAGACGGCCGGGGACATGGAAAATTCGCTTGTAGTAATCGTCGGTCCAGATTCGGGGAGCGCCGCGGGGCATGCAATGCACATTCGGGTCGAGACCCTGCTGGATACTTCGTTTCTTGACCAGCTCCGCCGCCCAGGGCTGGTAGGGCAAACGATTCTTCAAGGTGTTAGCGATATTGATGAACTCGCGCGAGATCTGGGTATCGGTACACTTTGCCCCGCAATTGGACGCGGTTACCCACCCGTACATACCCGTAAAATCTGGTTTTCCGTCTGCCAGGCGCGGAGTTGGAGCGGTGAGGTTAGGCTGGCCATCGGGTGTGCGTGGCACTCCAGGAGTCGGATAGCCCAGCCACTGGGCAAAGAGCGCCGCCGGGGCGGCGATCATCAATATGGCAACACAACTAAGGCGTAATCGATTGAACATGACAATCCCTGACACGAAAATGGATGCTCCGTTCGGAGTCCTTCTAGTCTCTCAGAATTGAAGCCGCATCTCCAGCGTGCCTTGCCGCGGCGGCAAAAATGTCGAGCCGCCGACATAGTTGATGAAGCCGAACCCGCCGGTGAGCTTACCGGCCGTCGCCGGATTCGCGCAGACCGCCCCGGTGCCTCCGCTGCAGGTCGTGGGCGCCAGCGGATTGGTTACGGTCGGATTCGATAGCTGCGTCCGGTTGAAAATGTTCTGGAAGTTCATCCGGACGGTCAGCGCGATGCTCTCCTTGAAGCGGAAGACTCGGCCGAAGCTCATCGACTCGGCGGGGCGGCGCTCGTAGCGGAAATCGTTGTAGTAGGGCGCGGAAGTGCCCCACTGCCCGTCGGTCGGGTTGCTCCACGCCGCCGGATTCAGCACCAGTTCCTTAGTGGGATCGATGCAATGGCAGTTCAAATCGTTGAGGAACAGCGGCACGCCCGGGTTGCGGTTGAAAAAAGTCGGGCGGAACAAGAGAGTGCTCAGATTATTGGTCGAGGTGGGCGAAAGGATGGGCAGGCCGCTGCCGTAGCTCAGCACTGAACCAATGGTCCAGTCCCTAACAACCTGTGAGAAGACCTTGTTCGGTCCCCACGCGGGGAGCCGGTAGTTGGCCGAGACCACGCTGGCAAACGGGCGGGAGAATCCGGAGATGGATTTGTTCTGTATGCGGTTCTGAAAATCGTTGACCGTGCCCGGTTCGGTGCCCAGCTGCTCCTCCTTGGCATACGTGAGGGCGTAATCGAGGATCAGGCCATGCGAATACCGTTTGGTGACCTTCACCTGAAGCGAGTCGTACCAGGTGCGTCCTTCCGGCGCCCACAGAGGCGTCAAGCCGCTCGAGAACTGCGGGAATGGCCGCAGAGCCTGCGCGACGGTTGAAGTGAGCGGGAATCCGGCGTAGGGCAATTGGTTCTGAAAACGGCCGGCGGCGGTCGATCCGATTGGCGCGCGAAGAATGGCCCGGTCGGTCGCATTATTGATATTCAATCCCGCGGCGCTCAAAATCTGTGGTGTGAGCGCATTGTAGTTGTCGAGGTTCGAACTCAGCCACCATGCGCCGCGGTTGCCGACGTAGTCTACTTCCAGCGCCAAGTCCTTAAGGATCGCGCGCTGCAAGCCGACGCTCCATTGCATCTGGCGGGCCGGCCGGCCGGCATTCTGATCCACCACGGAAGTGATGCCGTTCAGAAAGTTCGGGAAGTTGGGATTAGGGTACGCCCCAGCAGACAGGTTGGGCCACGGAAGTTGGTAATTCGAGGGCACACCGCTGGCCAGCGTCATCGCCGGATCGCCAAATCCAGGCGCCGTGAAATTGTTGGCGGGCGAGGCGCTGGCGGTTCCAGTGGTCGCCGTGGCCGTGCCGTCATAGGCAATGCCGAAGCCGGCGCGGAACACAGTGTTGGGAGTAATCTGGTAGGCGACACCGAACCGCGGTCCAAAGGCGTACGGGTAGTTCTTGGCAAAGCTGCAGTTACAAGAGGCTTCGTAAATGACGCCGCCCGGATGTCCTCCCACAGTCGGATTTGCCAGTGTCGACGACAGGCTGGGTAAGCGGCCGTATTGCTCTCTGGGATAGGTGTCGTAGTCGTAGCGCAGGCCGTAATCGAAAGTCAGCTTGCGGGTGATCTTCCAGGAATCCTGGGCGAACAAGGCGATGAAGTGTTTTCCGGTGCGCAGGTCCGCCGGCGGATTGACGGTGCCGCTGTTCACCAGGCCCAGCAGGAAACTGGCGTAGGGGAATCCCACCGTCTGGCCGCCAATAATCGACGATTGAGCGTAGGGCTGCGCGGTCTGATTTGCCGAGAAATTGAACGCGCCGTTGGTGGCGGCCAGACTCAAGAGCGGGTAACCGAACTCGCGCACCTCGCTGCCAAACTTGTAGGTGTGGTTGTTCTTGACCCAGGTGAGGGATGCCTGATAAGTCGGTGTCATTTGCTTGGTAATCGACTGTGCGCTGGAAACTCCAGCTCCAGGGACAGGGCTCGCGACGCTGGGGCCCATGTTCATCATTCCGCCCGTTCCAGTGCACGGCGAAGTGTTACTGCCCGAGCCCGAAACACACAATCCCCCGATGCTGGGGAACCGGCTTGCCGAGTTGGGAACACCGGTCAATCCAATCGCGCTGTCGGCGAAATCCGTAGTGGGCGAGTGATCATCGAGCAAGTACTGTAAGATGCCGGCCCCCACATGCAGAATCAGCGTGGGGCTCAGCGTGTCGTCGAAATTCAAACGCCAGTTTTGGGATCTGCTGAAGGTGCCGCGGGTCGCCGTAATGATGGCGGGCAGCCCCTCGGAGCCGTTCAGGCTCTGCGAATACTGCGCGGCGCTGGCATTGGTCAGGAACAGACCGCTAATCTTCATCTTGGCGTTTAACAGGTGATCCATCTTGACCGATTCGTTGGTGGTCACGCGATCGTTTGGGAACGACGGCAGATAGTTCAGAGCGTTGTTGCCGTTGGTGGGGTCGGGAATCAGGTTCTGAATCGCCGCGGCAACTTTATCGAACCGCATGGTCGGGATGACGTTGTTCGGAAACTGAGTGCGTACCAGCTGCCCGTTGACATTTTGTACCGACAGCGGATCGTAAATCATGCCTGCCATGATGGTGTTGCCCAGCGGATCTTTGCCGAGGCTGCCGCCCGTGATGGCCCCGGCGAAGTTGCCTGCGCGATAGGCCGCGGTGGGCACGGTGATGTAGGTGTCGTTGACTACAAAAAACTCGCGGTACTGCTCGCGGTTGTAGAAGAAGAACGTCTTGTCCTTGCCGTTATAGACCTTCGGTATCCGCACCGGGCCGCCCACGTTGAAACCGTAATTGTTGCGGCGGATGCGCTGTAACGTATTGACGAACGGAGTCGATCCATCAAAGGCCTCATTCGACAGATAATCGTAGCCTGCGCCATGATACTGGTTGGTCCCGGATCGCATGGAGATGTTGAACAGTCCGCCGCCCACCGAGCCAAACTCTGGGGAGTAGTTGCTGGTTTGGATGGCGGTTTCCTGAATGGCATCCACGCTGGCACCTGTGCCGGCCTGCACGGAGTTGATCTGGTTGGTGCCGTCCATGCCCTCAATCTGGGTGCGCTGTGTGCCATTCGGCGCGCCGTTCACGCGGACGCCGAGGATAAATCCTCCGGCTGGCACGGAGGCGCCGGGGATCAGCGCGACTTCCGCCTGGTAGAAGCGCATGCCCTGGCTCGAGGAAAACGTTCCGCCGATGCCAAGCAACCCGAGGTCCACCAAGTGCTGCGCCTGGATCTCGTGGCTCAATTCGCCGCTCTCGGTCTTGAGCAACGAGACTTGTTCGGAGATGGTGATTGATTCGGTAGTCGAACCGACCTCCAGGCCCACATCGACGCGCACGACCTGCGCGACCTCCAGGGCGATGTTCGGCCGGATGTACTTCTTAAAACCCGGCGCGCTGACGGTCATCTCATACGACCCCGCCGGCAGTTGCGCCAGTGTGTAATTGCCAGTGGCCGTAGTTGCGGTTTGGTAGGCGATACCGGTGTCCGAATTCTTGACCTCGATATCAGCATTTGCGATGACCGCGCCGGCGGGATCGGAGACAGTTCCGGTCAGATTGGCCCGGTCTCCTTGCGCGAACGCGTTCGCACCGAACAACAGTAAGCAGAGAAATACACCACGAGCGCTCATGCCGCAGCCCCTTTCTGGTTCACCCTTGAAATCCCCCTGCATACACCTCTGTATGCAGCTTTGAGAAGTTTATGCCAGTCCGATTATCTTGTCAACGGTTTCCTTGACCGATTGACAGGTTGACGAAGACTGTTAACAATCACGTTGTAAATGACTTGAAGACGTGGGGCATATCGAAGGCCCGAGCCGTTGAAGACGATGAGTGACAAGGACTTGCATGCAGGTGACGGGTTAGCTACACGAACTGGCTTGGAGCCCTCCGGGAAAGAGAGGCCATGTGGACCGCTTATTGGGAACGAGCCGGACAGCCGCTGTCGTGGTCATTTGAGTGATTTCGAAAGACTGCTGCGTCACGGCATTTGCTAGACGGAAACATACTTTATCGTGTAGTAAAAAAGGGTAGTAAGAACTGGTCAGGGTTCGCCCCGATCCAATGGTTTACAAGGGAAGTCGGTAGAACATGCCTAGCCTCACTGACGGGGCTTATTTTGGGCGGTCTTGCGGCGGGCAGCACTCCCGACAAGCGCGGAGAGACCTGCCAGCACGAGCGGCCAAGTTGCCGGTTCGGGGACAGTCGAGGTTCCGAAAGTGGTGACCATGCCTGAGTCACTCCTGGCGGCGTTGGCGAACCCGAACGACGGATCGGGAAACTCGGGTGTAGCGAACGCGCGAGTTGTGATCGTACCGGATTGGTCAGTTTCCATGTAACCAAAGGTGCCGTTATTGGGTTGATAGGGCTGGTTGGACACGAGGAACTCGACCAGAAGGTTATCAATAGAGGGGTCGTAGAGAAACGGGCCACCACTGGTAGTGAAGCTTGGGGACAGGTTCTGCCCTCCCGAAAATGTGGAGAACAGCGAGTAATCCGCTCCGCGGTTGGAAGCCAGGTTACCGCTCAAACCACCCACTAAGGCGCCGGTGTACGAGAGATATACGCTATAACTCCCTGGCAGCATCGTGGGAGTACCGCCGAAGGCATTGGCGAAGTACCACGTTAAAGACGTAATCGAAATAGGGCCACCAAATGCTGTTGACGTATAAACTTGCTGGTAGTCGAGCGGTGAGGATGCCGTTTGGTCCAGGTTGCAATTGAAAGGAACGCAGGTGCCCGTGTCATCGTTTCCAACCGTGACATCAGCACGCACAACGCCGCATATCAGCAGAAGCAGCGAGAGTAACGCCGTCGTGATTAACTTCATGGTTACAGGCCAATTTTCTAGGCTGAAAGTATATGGCAGGCGATCAAATTCTGGTCAGATTTTTGGGACCAACTTTGCAGATTGTGTACTGATAATCCTGGGACCTTCGGTCCACTGTGCATCGCCTGACGAGCTACCGATAATCCGACGCTATGCCCGCCAGACACTACCATCCCGCATATGACTCCCTTGAGCCCGGACCTGAACCGCAGAACCAGATCCTTTGCCGGTCACCGGTTTCCTACCAAAGTGCAACTACCTGATCTCAACCAGTTTCCAGGTCCGGATCGATCTTTTCCGCGGGGCGCAGTTCTGGTGGCACGGGACAACCTGCTACCCGTGCGAGGATCGCGTGCAACTGGCGTGCGCCCTCGGTGAGAGCCGCGGGGCCGGGCTGCAGAATGTATGTGGACTTGATCTCGTACACGTGGTGAATTCGCTCCCAACCTTCGCGGCTGCGGATGGTCTGCTTGTTTACTTTCTTGCCGCACCAGGAAGCAATCACGATCTCCGGATCGCGCTCGCGCACGGCGGCGGCTTCCACAATCCGGCCCTTGGCATCCTGCCGGCAGCGCAGTTCAGGGAACAAGGGAGTGCCGCCTGCGATCTCGATCAGTTCGTCCACCCAGCGAATGCCGCTAATGAGGGGGTCGCTCCACTCTTCGAAGAAGACGCGGGGGCGGCGCGGGAAACGTTGCGCCGATCGGGCGATGGCCGCCAACTCGCCCTGGAGCCGCTCTACCAGCGCCAAGCCACGGCTCTCAGCGCCAACGATCCGCGCCAGGGCGGCGATCATTTCCAGGATTTCCGATACCGAGCGCTGATTGAAGACCAGCACGTTGCGGCCTCTGGCGATCAGTTCGCGGGCAATATCGGCCTGCAGATCGGAGAATCCAATGATCAAGTCGGGGTCGAGCTGCACGATGCGATCGAACTTCGCGGTGGTGAACGCGGAGACTTTGGGTTTCTGGCGGGCTTCCGGAGGACGCGCGGTGAAACCGGAGACGCCTACGATCTTGGCCTCCTCTCCCAACAGATACAGCACCTCCGTGCTTTCTTCGGTGAGGCAAACGATACGGCGCGGGAAGCCGGAAGGGTTCATAGCGCGGAATATCGTTGGCGGCGGTACAGCAGCCAGAGAAAGACCGGGCCGCCGAGCAGTCCGGTAACCGCGCCGACGGGGAGTTCGACGGGGCTAAGCACCACGCGCGCCAAGGCGTCGGCCGCGATGAGGAAGGCCGCGCCCAGCAGCAGCGATCCCGGAAGCACGATGCGCAAATCCTGGCCGAAGAGCAAGCGCACCGCGTGGGGCACGATCAGGCCCACGAACGCGATGGCCCCGCCCACGGCCACGGTCACACCCACCAGCAGGGAGCTGATCAAGTGGATGGCCCATTCGCAGCGCGCCACGTTCACGCCCAGCGCGCCGGCGGTTTCTTCGCCCATCGCCAGCAGGTGCAGGTCGCGGGAGAAGAACAGCAATGCGATCCAGCACGGGATCAGGAATATGAGCATTCGCAAGATGATGTCAAAGCCGACCACGTCGAGGCTGCCGATCAGCCAGCGCAGGATCTGGAGCGCGCGGGTGGAATCGGTCATGTACTGGATGGTGAGCACCGCGGCCGAAGCGATCAGGTTCACCACGACGCCCGCCAGCAACAGAGCTCCGGGCAACATGATGGGGCCGGTGCGGGCGATCTTGTGAACCACCAGCACCGCGGCGATGGCACCGCAGAAGGCGGCCACAAAGATGAGCGGCATTCCGGAAACGCGCTCGGCCCATCCTAATGCGATGGCGGTGGCGGCTCCTACAGCTCCGCCGCCCGAGACGCCTAAGGTGGAAGGGTCGGCGAGCGGGTTGCGGAAGAGCGCTTGCAAGGCGGCGCCGACCAGCGCCAGCGAGGCACCGATCAGCCCGGCCATTAACACGCGCGGCAGGCGGAGGCGGAAAAAGAGAGTGCGCGAAAGGTCATCGGTGCGGAGCTGGGCGAGGGTGATGGTTTGGCCGCCGGCCCAAAGAGCGACTAGAGCTGTGAGCGCAAGGAGAAGCGCTAGCAGGAACAGGGTCCGCCACAAATGCGTGGCCGGCACGGCAAGCTTTGGCGCGGCCAACATCAGTTCGACCAAATGAGGGTTCGCCCGTCCACACGCCGGGTGCGCACGTGCTGGTCTTCGTAAATTTCGGCCAGCGCGGTGTCGGTGAGAAGTTCGGAAGGCGTTCCTTGCGCCAGGAGCTCGCCGCGGCGTAGCGCGAACACGTAGTCGAACAGGGGATCGATCAGGTGCAGGTCGTGAGTCACCACTACGCTGGTCAGGCCTTTTGAGTCGCGCAGGGCAGCGAGCGTGCGGGCCAGGCCAGCGCGGTGTTTCAAGTCGAGGCCGGCGGAGGGTTCGTCCATGAGGAGGAACTGGGGATCCTGGGCGAGCGCACGCGCCATGGCCACCATTTGGCGCTCGCCGCCAGAAAGCTCGGTGACCGGGCGGGCGGCCAGGTGCGCGGCGTCCACGGTAGCCAGCGCGTCCATCGCACGGGCGCGGTCTTTCTCGTCCTCGAAGCAGAAGCGCCGCGTATACGGGCTGCGCCCGGTCAGCACCACTTCCAAAACCGTGAATGGGAACGCCATCGCCGTGTTCTGCGGAACGTAGGCAATTTGCCGGGCAGCCTCGCGGCGCGGCAGCCGGCCGAGCGGGGCGCCCTGGAAAACGATTGCACCCCGGCTGGGCGTGAGCAACCCGGCGAACAGGCGAACCAGCGTCGACTTACCGCACCCGTTAGCGCCGATCAACGCGCACAGCTTTCCGGGCTTCACTTCCAGGGAGACCCCGCGAATCACCGGGGCTCCGGGTAAATAGCCGAACTCGACATGGCGCGCCGCTGCGATCGGAGTCATGGTTGGCCCCACTCCGATTGCGGCACGCCGGGGTGCAACAGGTGCGCGAACAGCGCGGCAGTGCGTGCGATCATCTGCGAATCGTGCGGCACGAATTCCTCGCGCACGACATGCACCTGGCCGCGGCGAACGGCGTTTAGCTCGGGCAGTTCGCCCCACGCCGATTCGGGATGAAGCCCCGTGCCGCTCTGGGAGGCCGGTAGTATGTCGAGGATGATATCCGGGTTCTCTGCGAGGACCGTCTCTTTGCTGATGCGGCCGTATCCGGAGCGTGTAGAGCCGGACACCAGCTTGCCTCCGGCGATCTCGATCAACTCCGCCAAAAAGCTGCCTTGCGTGACGGCATACAAATCGCGCAGGGTTCCGGGCGTGCGGTCCACAATGCACAGCACGGTTGGATGAGGTAGGGGCGCAGCGCGGCGGCGAACCGTTTCCAGCGCGGTTCGGGTCTGCGCGGCCAGGTCGGCTGCCTGGCGCTGGTTCCCGGTGGCTTTGCCAAGGGCCGCCATGGCCTGAAACGCGTCGTCGATGGTTTGGCTCTTCACCACCTCGATGTGGCTTCCCAGCTTTTCCAACTGGTCTTTTAGAAACGGGGCCTGCGCGTCGGAGAGCGCAACCAGGTCGGGCCGGAAGCTGGCCACGCGCTCTACACTGGGCGTCGACCAGCCGCCGACTTTGGGCAGGGAGCGAGCCGCGGGCGGATACAGGCAGAACTCGGTGACCGCCACCACGCGATCGAACGCGCCGATTCCGTACAGCAGTTCGGTGATGGCCGGCGAGACGGAGACGATGCGCCGCGGGGGAGCAGCCGCGGCGGCCAGCACCCCCGCGGCGAGCAGCGCGAACATGAAGCGGCGACGCGGCATATCAGAACTGGTACTGCAGGCCTCCGGTGGCAGTAGCTCCCGGCGTGCGGTAGCCGCTTTCGTAATACGACTGCTTGAACAGGTTGCTCACTTTGGCGAAGAAGCGGAGCGCGTGGTACTCGCCCATGGGAATGCGATAGCTGCCACCCAGCTCGGCGAAACTCCTGCCCGGAAAACGATAGGCGCGGGTGGCAAACGTCACGTTATCAAAAAGCGGAAACAGGTAATTGCTAGTCTCCAGAAGATCGAACACGGCTGTGACGCGCGGGCCCAGGCGCTGCGTGGCCGTTAGGGAAAACTGGTGGTCGGGAATGACGAAGGTTTGCAATATATTCTCCACGACCGGTGTACTTTCGCGAGCGTTGGTGAAGGTATACGAGGCCAGCAGATTGGTGGACCGTGTGGGCGCGAGCGAAGCGTTGGCTTCGACACCGCGCGCCAATCCGCCGTTGGTGTTGAAATAGCCGCTGAACCGGCCGAGGGGATCGGTTGCAAAAGACGTGAAGCCGATGGCCTCCTGGAATCGCGTGTAGAAGTAAGTAGCAGAGAGGCGCGCACGTCCGTTCCACAACGCCTGATCGATGCCGCCGTCGACCCCGATGGTGCGCTCGGGTCTGAGCCGGGGATCGCCCAAGTAGCCGAAACCGGCGAAGAAGTAGGTCCCGAAACGTTCGTAGAGGGAGGGCGCGCGGTATCCCCGGCCTACGTGCGCGCGGATCTTGGTGCCGGATCGGCGGAAGAGATAGGCCACTGAGCCATCGCCGGTCTGCGCGGTTGGCGGTGCGGCAAACGTGGTCCCGGTGTAGGGCGAGGTGGTTACCGGCGTCAGCAGCGGCTGCCGCAAGGAGAAGATCTGTGCCCGGTAAGAGCCGGCCACTTGTAACCGGTCGCCCAGCAGCGAAACCTGGTCCTGCACAAACAGGGCGTGGCTCTGCTGGCTAACGTCCACCGCGGAGTTGTCGGACGGAATCGGATTCACCGAATGATTCCCGTACTTCTCATATTCGAACTCATAGCCGGCATCTAGCAACTGGTGGCGTCCCAGGCGCCAGTCCATGCGGGCCGAGGCGGTGTGGATGTCGCCGTCAAAAAAGGTCAGCGTAGTGCCGCTGGGTTGGAAGCCGAGGTCGACGCCCGTTCCAGCCGGGCCGTCACCGTAGCGGCGGTGCGTGACCAACCCTTGATAGCTCGCCGAGAGGTCCAGGGATTCGGCGGGGTGCACGCTCAGCCGCAGTGCGCCCGAGAAGAGGCGATTGTCCAAGGTGTTGTCTGGATCGTCGGCGGCGGGGATGAAGGTGGCCCCGCCGAAGTTCAAATCGGAAATGGACGCGCCCGCTTCGTAACGATGCAGCTCCGAAGCGGAAAGCGGGATGGCGTCGATGACACCGCTGGGCGGAAGATTGCCGGCGGCCTGGGGAGACGGGTTGGTCACCTTCGAGAATGAGTCCGCCGCCAGAATCCGGCCAAACAGATGGGTGGTGGCGGACAGTTTGTAGTCCAGCCGGCCTTGCACGCTGGTGGCGCGGGCCGGTTCATTACCGGTGACGCCGGAAAGAACATTCAGATGACTCAGTCCCAGACTGTAATCGAGACGGTCGCTGAGGAGCGCTCCAGCCACTTCGGCGCGTCCCCGGAACATGTCCAGCGAGCCGCCCTCGGCCAGGAGACTGCCGCGCGTGCGACCGCCGCCCGAAGCGGTGATCACGTTCACCACGCCGCTGACGGCGTTGGTGCCGTAAAGCGACGAACCGGCGCCGCGCATGACTTCGATGCGATCCAGGTCGGTCACCATCAGATCTTGAAGCAAGCTGGTGGCATCGCCCCGCTCGGCCGAGGCATCGCGCACGCGGAATCCGTCGATCAACACCGCGGTGTCCTCACTCCGCGAACCCCAGGTTTTAATGGACACCAGCGCTCCCGGGCCGCCGAGTTGGGCAATGCGGAGGCCGGGGACGTAGCGCAGGGCGTCGGTAATCGAGGATTCGTCGCTCGCGTCGATGGCCGCGGCGTCGACCACCGATACCGCCTTGGAGAGCTCGTCGGTGGTTTGCGCGGTACTGGAAGCCGTCACCAAAACGCTGCTTTCGATGGCCGCCACGCGCAGGTCGAAATCGACGTTGGCTTGATCGGACTTTTGAATCGAGACCAGGCGCGCTCCGGATCGATCGAAACCTTGGGCGCTAGCCTCTAGCAGATATTCGTCGGGGAAGACGTGATCGAAACGATAGCGCCCGGTTGAATCGGTGACGGCACTGGCGACCGCGGTGTTGTCGCGGGCGGTTAAGGTGACCACCGCAGCCGGTATCGCGGCGCCCTGAGGGTCGTTAACGAGACCGGAAATGCTCTGGCCGAAGGCGGCGGAACCAATCAGAAGGAACGTGTACGTGAGCTTCAGCATGTCAGGAGTTCTCCTTGGCTGGACCCCGTAACACGCCGGTTTGTGCGCCAAAAACAATCTGCGTCCACATGACGAGGAGTCCACGCCTCTAGTCGTTAGCTATGGCGCCTGACGCCTCGGATGGTTAGGATGACGAAGCGGAGGCCAGCGGGGAGCTGGCAGTGCCGGTCGCCATCCGCTCTCACGCGAAGCGGGGCGCGTACTAACCCAAGGCAGGTATCCTGACTTGCAGATCAACGCTACCCGGCTGCCTTCCCATCCGATGGCGGACAGTGGCTGGTGCGCCGGCGCTCCCTGCTTACAGTGGCGGGACCGTGCGGGATTCTCACCCGCTTCCCTTTTCACTCGCCCTTAATGGCGAGCACCCTAGGCCACTCGGAAAAATAACACGGAGCCGACGCAGCCGTCAACGGGAACCAACGAACGGCCCATTGGTCCCCCCTTGCGAAGTACCGCGTGAATGCGCTTCGCGTCCTTAGAAAGTCATCGCCGAGGTACCAATACCGCGCTTTCGGGCCGCTCACGTCTCGCAATGCAATCTCTCTGGTGTTATACTCTTGGCGCAAGTAATCGGTGTTTAGTACGTACAAGTACCGGTGTTTCGGCGATTTTTTACGATGTCGTACCACCCTGAGGGGGGTGTCATTTGCTCGAACTACTTACTGTCCGTGCGATTTTTATTCTGGTCGTGGCCGCGACGGCTTATGCTCTGCATCCTTTTCAAATGGCTCCCTGGGTGTGCGGCTTGGGCGGTCTGATTCTCGGAACCGGCATCATCTTCTTTGAGATCAGGCTGGAAAAAATCAGCCTGAAGCGTTTGATCGGCGCGGCCTTCGGCTCTGTGCTGGGGATTTTCGGGGCGTACCTGACGTCCTTGATTGTCGGTAAGGCCAACGCGGAGCCATTCCTGCAGGTCGCGGTGCTTCTGGTGATGACCTACATCGGCCTGATTGTAGGCGGCAAGAAGGGCGACATGCTCAACCTGGCCGCGCTGGGCGGCGTCTTCGGCGGCGAGAATTCCTCGAAGAAGACGTTCAAGATCCTGGACACCAGCGTCATCATCGACGGCCGCATCGCCGACATCGCGGCGACCGGATTTCTGGATGGCGTCCTGGTGATCCCCCAATTCGTTTTGCGCGAGCTGCAACTCGTGGCCGATTCGGCCGATTCCATGAAGCGCAACCGCGGGCGGCGTGGGCTGGACATCCTGCAGCGCGTCCAGAAAATGGCGCACCTGAACGTGCAGATCGTGGAGGAAGACTTTCCCCAAGTCCGCGACGTGGATATGAAGCTGATCGAGCTGGCGAAGGTCTTCGACTGCAAGATCATCACCAACGATTTCAACCTCAACAAAGTCGCTCAACTCCACGGCGTCGAGGTGCTGAATATCAACGAGCTGGCTAACTCATTGAAGCCGATCGTTCTCCCTGGCGAGACCATGCGCGTGTTCATCCTCAAGGAAGGCAAGGAGTACAACCAAGGTGTCGCCTACCTGGATGATGGCACGATGGTGGTGGTGGACAACGCCAAGAAGCTGATCTCCAAGACCGTGGATGTCACGGTGACCAGCGTGTTGCAGACCACGGCCGGCAAGATGATCTTCGGAAAGTTCGACGATCGGATGCACGCTGTGGCCGCGGGTAGCGAACGGCAGGCGCGCAAGGTCGATACGCAGCCCGTGGGCAACCTCGGCTCCGAGAAAACCACGATAGAATCGTAGAGCGCATGAAAGTCGCCGTCATTTTGCCCGCCGCGGGCTTGGGCACCCGCATGGGGCGGAATACCGCCGAAAAGACGGGGACCAGCCGCAAGCAGTTCATGTTGCTCGAAGGTTCGCCCATCCTGGTGCACACGGTCCGCAAGTTTGCGGCGTCCGATCGGGTTCACGAAATTGTGGCGGCGGTGCGCCCCGAGGATGTGGAGTGGGTCGCGGGGATGCTAGCTCGGGAGATTCCCGGGGGGAGCGTGCGGGTGGTCGAAGGGGGCAACAGCCGGCAGGAATCGGTCGCCAACGCGTTGTCCGCACTCCAGCCGGATACCGATCTAGTGGCAGTGCATGACGCAGTTCGGCCCTTCATCGATCTGGAAACCATTCACAAAGTGCTGGACGAAGCCGCTGAAACCGGCGCGGCGATTGTGGGTGTGGTTCCGGTCGACACGGTGAAACAAGTGAGCCGCTCCACCGGAAGGGCGCGGATCCGCAGCACCCTTCCCCGTGACCGCCTGGTTTTGGCGCAAACCCCACAGGTGTTTCGGTACGACTTGCTAGTGCGAGCGTTTCAATCGGCGCGAGACGATGGTTTCGTGGGGACCGACGAGGCCAGCCTGGTGGAACGGCTGGATGTCGAGGTCAACGTGGTTCTGGGAACGGACCGCAATATCAAGATCACCAAACCAGGCGATATGGACCTGGCTCGTCTCTTTTTTCAGGAACAGGCCGCTGGGGAATTCCAGTCTTGAGCGAGATCCGCACGGGGCTGGGCTGGGATGTGCACCGCCTGGTTCCGGGCAGGCCGCTGATTCTGGGCGGAGTCACTGTGCCTTCGGAGCTGGGACTGGAAGGCCACTCGGATGCGGATGTGTTGTCGCATGCTATCACCGACGCCATCCTGGGGGCGGCCGCTCTCGGCGATATCGGTATGCACTTCCCCGATTCCGATCCGCGCTGGAAAGGCGCGAACAGCCTGGTGTTCTTGCGACACGCGAAAGAACTGGCGGCGCAGCGGGGCTATCGCATCGTCAACGTGGATTCGACAATCATACTGGAGCGGCCTAAGTTGAAAGATTACCGGCAGGCGATCCGGGAACGGATTGCCGCGACGCTCGACCTCGATCCGGACCGCGTCTCGGTGAAATTCAAGACGGCGGAACAGGTTGGACCGGTGGGTGAAATGCGCTCGGCCGAATCGCAAGCCTTAGTCACGCTGGCGACGCAAGGAACGGTCTAACTGGCCTTCAACAGGCACATCCGGCGCGCGGCGCGACGGGCTTTTAGCCGTTCATTGGCCTTCTTCTGCTTCTCGGCGGACACGACGGTCTGACAAATATCGCAACGCTTCCGGATGCGAGAGCGCGTGACAAACGCCGCACCGCAGCGGCGGCATTGTTTCGTCATCGTCTCTTCCAACGGCAGGATGCCCGGTTTCTTAGGAAGCAAATGGGAATAGTGAAAATCGCAATTAGTCATGTCAGAAGCCTCGTGAATTCGAAATAACCAGGCCATTCCAGAGGAACAGCCCCGAATTGGGTGTAATGACGCAAGCAACCGGTCGAAAATGCCCGCTTTTCCAACAACGGGAGCTCAAAATCGATCTCCTCGGATGCACTCAATAGTCCTTTGGAAATAGAGGGTTACATCACTGGGTGTAGTAACCAATGTCATGTTCTTAACTTTTTTGTATGCACGCCATCCGCCGAAGTTCAGGCAGCATTGGGGGAGGCGGGACGGTACGGTTGGTCCGCGCCCAACAATTCCCAGCGTAAGTGATTAATATAAAAGATTAACAGCGGTTCCGGATAGGCCCCTCGGAATTTTTCGAGTACGCGATCTTCCCAACCCTCGGTGAAATAGGGCTTGGCATCGACATCCTTCCCGAAGAAGCCGTTTTCGTGAGGCACTCCCACCAGATCGAGGACGGCCGTAATCATATCGAGGTGGGATACCAGGACGACTTGGGCCAGATCCTTCGCAAAATCCTCGTCCCCTTCCGTCAGGCGTGCCCAGAACCGCGGCACAGCCTTGCGCAGAGTCTCGGTGTTTACTTTGTGCAGATGGGCTCGCACCTTGAACCCTTCGTAGACCTGGTAGGTTTTCAGTTTGCCTATGGAAATGCGGCGTATCAGCTGGCCGAAAGACTCCTCACCGAGATCCAAATAGACTGCCGAAAGCTGCATGAAGGCCAGCGTAACACGGGCGGGCTGCGGCGCGGAATTTCTCATGTAACCCGATGGTGTGCCCGGCTACGGTAAAATAAATGGGTTTGTGCAAAATGGGAAATGTCATTATTCTCGGTTCCCAATGGGGAGACGAAGGCAAAGGCAAGATAGTCGATGTCTTCTCCGAACGTTTCGACATTGTGGCGCGCTATCAGGGCGGCCACAATGCCGGTCATACCGTGTTTATCGGCAACCAGAAGTATGTCCTTAAACTGATCCCGAGCGGAATTCTGCGGCCCGGCAAGCAGGCCGTCATCGGGAACGGACTGGTGATCGACCCCGCTGCCCTGCTGGCCGAGATGGCGGCCCTGGAAGCGGGCGGCGTGGAAGTTTCCAAGGCGCTATTCATCAGCAATCGGGCGCACGTGCTGCTGCCGACGCATCGCATGATGGAAAAGCTTTCCGAAACCAAACCGGGACGCGTTTCCATCGGCACCACATCGCGCGGCATCGGGCCGTGCTACGAGGATAAGATGGCGCGACGCGGCATCCGGGTGGCCGAACTTCTCGACCGCGATGTCTTCCGCGCCAGGTATGACGCGCTGGTGGAAGAGAAAATTGCCATTGCGAAGGCTTTGGAGATTTACGACGAACTGGACGTGGCGGGTATTCGCCGCGAGTATGAAGCGTTCGCGGAACGCATCCGCCCTATGGTTTGCGATACAGCGCTGCTGCTGAACCGCGCGATTCACGAAGGCAAGTCGGTGCTGTTCGAAGGCGCGCAGGGAACCATGCTGGACATTGACCACGGCACGTATCCGTTTGTGACGTCTTCGAACGCCAGCGCGGGCGGCGCCTGCACTGGCACCGGAGTCGCTCCCACTCGCATTAACGCAGTCGTCGGCGTGGCGAAGGCATACCTCACGCGGGTGGGCGGAGGCCCTTTCCCCACCGAAGCCTTAGATGGCGCGGGCGACCGTATCCGGCAGCGCGGCAACGAATTTGGCGCAGTCACGGGCCGTCCCCGCCGCTGCGGCTGGTTCGATGTCCCGCTACTGCGTTACAGCGCCGCCATCAATGGCATTGACAGCCTGGTAGTGACCAAGCTCGATGTGCTGGACGAATTCGATCACGTGCAGGTCTGCGTGGCGTACCGCCGGGGCAAGCAGGAGATCACCGAGATGCCTCCCACCGTGGGTGAGATCGAAACGCTGGAGCCAGTGTACGAATGTCTGCCCGGTTGGAAAACATCGACCTTTGGGGTATCGGCCTATGACGAGCTTCCGAGCAAGGCGCGTGATTACCTGACGTTTCTGGAAAGCCGCACGGGGGTGGAAGTGGGCTGCATTTCCACCGGTCCGGAGCGGAACCAAACGATCATCCGATCGGGATCGCGTTTTCAGAAGATCGTGTCGTAGAAAGGTAGGGAGACCGGCTACTGCTTGGCGGCCGGCTTTTCGGCCTCAGGTTTCGGCAGATACTGCACAATGACGGAGATACGGCGGTTGGAAGGATCTTCGGGATCCGCCGCTTTGCGCAGGCGTTGGTCGGCATAGCCGCGGACCTGGCTCACTTGCTTCGGCCCTAGACCGCTCTGCTGCAGCAGCCGCCGGGCCATGTTGGCACGATCGGAAGAGAGTTCCCAGTTGCTGTAACCGGTGGTGGAAGCAAACGGCTTGGCGTCGGTGTGGCCCTCCACAGAAACGGTGTTCGGTAGTTTGCCCAATTCCTCAGCCAGTTTGATCAGGATCTCTTTTCCGCTGTCGGTAGGGGCTGCGACGCCGCTTTGAAAAAAAGTACCGGCGGCGCCTTCCATGAGTTCGATGCGCAGGCCTTCGGGCGTGATTGTCATGTCAATGTGGTCTTTGAGTTTATCGAAGTTGATAGTGCGGCGAATGGCGGTTTGCAGTTCCTCTTTGAGCTTTTCCATATTGTCCTTGGTCAGGGTGAAGTTCTCGCCGGCACCGGTCTCGCCATTGCCCACTTTTTTCGAAGTTCCCGCGGGGTCGCGAAAGTAGCCGCCTACGGCCTCCTGGATCGGCTTACTGGTGTTCATCAGCCACAACACGATGAAGAGAGCCATCATGGCGGTTACAAAGTCGGCATAGGCCACCTTCCAGGCGCCGCCGTGGTGGCCGCCATGGGTAATCTTTTTCTTTTTGATAATGATGGGGCGAACCGGCTCGGACACGAATCACCTTCCTTCAGGCAGCCTTACCTGGGACCGGGGCCTGGGCCGGCTGCTCGCCCTTCTTGCGGCAGGTCTTTTCCATCTCCTCGAATTTCGGGCGCGCATAGTTGGGGATGGCGCGACGGCCCATTTCCACTGCCAGAAGCGGCGGCGTTCCCTTGTTGAACGAGGACATGGTCACGTGCAGCACCTGAAAGTAGGCGTGCTCGGCCGCAGCCGTTTTTGACATGCTGGCAGCCAGCGGTCCAATCAGGCCGTAACACATGAGAATTCCCAAAAACGTTCCGACTAATGCGGCCGCCACCTTGTGGCCAATCTCTTCGGGCTTTCCTCCTAGAGCTCCCATGGTAATTACGACGCCCAACACCGCAGCCACAATTCCCAGCCCCGGAAGCGCATCCGCCATGGTGCTGAGCGCGCTCACCGACTCCTCTGCCTCGTGATGGTGCGCGTCGATATCGGACTCGAGCATCTGATCCAGCTCCATCGGATCCATACCGCCGATCATCATGACGCGAAACGTGTCGCAGATGAACGCACAAACGTGATGGTCTTTGAGGATGGCCGGCTGCGTAGCGAATATCTTGCTTTTGGAGGGGTCCTCCACTTCAGCCTCCAGGGTGGCCAGCCCGGCGCGGCGGGCCTGGTCGAAAAAGTCGTACAAGAGTTTCAGAGAGTTGGTGTACCACTGCTGGTTCAACTTCGACGAGCCGAAGGCACCGGCGAGACCCTTCAGAATCGCGCTGAGGATGCGGGGCGGATTGGCCACCAGCACCGTGCCGATGGCGGCGCCTAAGATGATGACCAACTCGGCGGGTTGCAGCAGCACCAGCATGTTGCCTTTTTCCATCAGGTAGCCGGCGACCACCGCGCCAAACACCACGACAATTCCGATGATTGCGAACATATGCGTCTGCCTACTTCTCCCTCAAATCGTTTGCCACGAGCTGGCTGTTCTTTCCCGGCCGGCTCACTCCGCAACTCACCAACAATGATTCCGCCGTATCATCCGGACCCACGGTGGCACCAGTGGCCGAGGTCGTGACCGAGAGGCGGTCGCCCCACCACAAAATCGCTACAGCGTCGAGGAGTACTTTCAGTTTTGTGGCTACCTCTGCCAGGGAGGCGGGCGGGCAATCCAGCAAAATCGCAACGAATTGGTCCTCTGCCCAACGGCCGACAATGTCGCCTTCCCGCAGGTTCTTGGACAGGGTAACCGCCACCATAGGTACAATGCGGTCGGCAGCCACGGGTCCGTGAGTCTTTCGAAAACCGCTTAGATCGTCGACGGCGATCCGAAGGACGCTAAACGGTATCCGCTCCTCGGCGAAATCGCGCACGCAAGCTTGCAAATAGGATTGAGTCGAATCCTGGTCGGAGAGCCCCGTCAGTTGCTCGGGATGGTCGGGGACGGCCTCGGCATTGGGGTGGATTCGCTGATGCGAAGTTGGGTGCTGTTCATCGAAGGTTTCTACGGCTCCGATGATCGACCCGTCCGCGGCCCGCAGCGGCACGGCGCGCACGCGCACCGGAAGACGCTCGCCATCTTTGTGCCGCAAGAACAATTGCGCTGCCCTGGGCCGGCCGTCGTGCATCGTCTCCAGAAGGGGGCACTCGGTGCCGCACACGCACTGGTAGGTTAAGTCACAGTGCATGAGCAGGTTGTCGGGGCAGTAGCGGCCAATCACCCCCGCCGCAGATAGCCCGTGATGCGTTCGGCGCCGTCGTTCCAGAAGAGGATTTTGCGTTCCCGGTCTACTACATAGACGCCGGTGGACAGACTCTCCAGGATGGCGCGGTAGTGGCTAGGGTCCAGGTCCTCGGTCATGCGGGCTCCACAGTACGTATCGGCCGATGCCGGGTTTTCTATCCGTTTGCTGGGCAGCGCATGGGCGGCCCCACGGGGTAAGCTCATAGGGTGAGGCCGATTCTGCTTTTGGGCCTTCTAGGTCCGCTGCTTTTGGCCGAAGACGCCCGCGAGATCGTGCGGCGCGCAGTGGAACTGGATAGCGCCAACATCAAACTTGCGCGGAATTACACCTTTTTGCAACGGCAGGATGAGCGCGAGCTGGATGGCGCCGGCAAGGTCAAGAGCGAAAAACTCGAAACGTGGGATATAACCATGCTCGAGGGCTCGCCCTACCGGCGGCTGGTGGCGCGCAATGACCAGCCGATCCCAGCCGAAGAACAAAGGCGCGAAGAAGAGCGGCTGGGCCGCAGCATTGAAGACCGCCGCCATGAGACCAGCGCCGAGCGGGAGCGCCGCCTGGCCGACTGGACCAAGAGGCAGGAGCGGCAGCGGGAGCCCGCCAAGGAACTGCCCGATGCGTTCGACTTCACGCTGACCGGTGAAGAAGTGCTGGAAGGCCGGCCGGTCTACGTGATCGTAGCGTCACCCAAGCCCGGCTACAAGCCCAAGTCGGCGGTGACCGCGTTCTTCCCCAAGATTAAACTCCGGCTGTGGATCGACCAGCGTGATTACCAGGGCGCACGAATTGAGATGGAGGTTCTGGATACCATTTCGCTCGGCGGATTCCTCTTGCGCGTCTCCAAAGGCAGCCGCCTCCTGATTGAACAGAGTCGGGTCAACAACGAAGTCTGGTTGCCGAAGAAGGTTTCGCTGCACGCCACCGCCCGATTACTGCTCATCAAGGGCCTGAACCGGGACATCGAATTCACGTTCAGCGATTACAAGAAATTCCAAACGGATTCGCGGGTGATCGCAGTGGGCGAGCTGCCCTGACTTCCACTCCCTTACGATCTTGGTTCTGTGACGCGTTCAGGCCGCGGTGGCGGCGACGGGCCTTCGATTTCGTTTTCTCAGACCGCCGATGAGCCAGAGATTCCGCCGCTGGCGATACCCCAGGTTTTCGGGAAACGCCGCAAAGAAGAGCTGGCGCAGTTTGCGGGGCTCGGCGCCTTCCAACCGTGCCTGCTCGCGAAACACCACCGCCGCCATGGAGAGCAGGATGCCCATCCCAATGGTCGCAAGCGCCACTAAGCCCGCCATTTCCGGCTGGATCCAACGCGTGGCCAGACCCACAATCGCCAGCACGTACGCCACGGTTTCCAGCACAGGGCGTAGCAAGCGAATGGTGAACAGAGACGGGAGACCCGGCGTTCGAAAGCTCTGCGAGCGCAGGGCGCCAGCGATTTCGCTTTGATCCGCCATGGCTGAGGCGCGGAGCTCGGAAACAGTCGACGGCGTGCGGACATGGCTGACCGGCTCGGGAGCCAACGCAATTCGGTAGGGTTTACCGGAGGCCTTGGCGGCACGGTGCAGACGAAGAAACATGTCTAAATTTCCGGCTCGAAAACCGCCCGCGGTGATCAATATGTCGCGCCGCACGAGCATGGCGCAACCGGGAACGGCGCTGAGCATATTTCGTTCCACAAGAGAGCCGCAGCGTCCCAACCATTGGCGGTAGGATTCCAATGCGCCAAATCGCGAGGCCAGGTTGTCGTTGTGAGGGGCGGGCGCCGTGCCACATACCGCCACGATCTTGTCGGGGTCTTCCAGCATGCACCGCACCAGCTGCAAGAATGCATCGGGTTGAAACTCGGCGTCGCGCTCGACGATTCCAATCAGCGGCGAGTCCGCCACGTTGACCGCGGCGTTGCGGGAATCGTCGTCGCCGCCCGATTCTTTATCGACCACCACCAGCCGCAGCGGATCGCGCGGTTCATATATTCGTCTGATCTGAGCCGACGGCAGGAGTTCGTCCGCCGGACGCCGGGAAGCGGCCAGGTGGAATTCCTGCTTCCACACGTCCAAATCGGCTTCCCCAAGGCCGTCCAGCACCAGCACCAGCTCGTGTTTGCCATAATGCACCTCGAGCAGATGCCGCACGAACTCTTTGGAGGCTGGAGTGGCATCGGACACCGTAGCAATCAAAGAGACGGCCGGAACCAGCGGCGATTTAAGGAGCATGGCCCGGTCGTCGCGAATCTGGGCCCGCGCGAATCGCCGCAAATAGAACGACCCTCGCAAAAGCGCAAAGAAACTGGCCAGGCTGACCACGAACAAAAAGGCTGCCAGCGCCCCCAGCACGGCCGTGAAAATCGGCTGGATCATCGGGTGGATCATACGCGTACCACTTTTTCAGCCGCCACGTTGTCCTCTTTGGCCGCCTGTAGCGGCCGGCTGCCCGCGGGGCCGAACTCCTGCAAGATTTCCCAGCCCCTCGGCGGTATCTCGGCGAGCGCATCGGCGGCCGCGCGGGATAACTCCGGATCGCCCCACTTCAGGAAATGGGCCAACCCGGGAATGGCTGCTTCAATTCTCAGCTTGCCGGCGGCTACTACAGCTTCCAAAGCCGTGCTGCGCATTTTATCGGACAAAGCACGGATGACTACGGACTCATTCTCCGGCGAGGAGGGCACGAGCGGGAGCAGGCGCAAGGTCAACTGGCGGATGGCCGGATTGCCATCGGCGATCAAGCGGTGGAGATCCATCAACGGAACGGCCCGTTCCCAGGCCAGCGCGATTTCAAGCGCCGACTGCACGCGTGCTTCGTCCGTCGAACGCAGGGCCTGCGTCACCACCGTTTCACTTAACATTACGGCGTGCGGCCGTAGCACCTCAACCAGCAGGACGCGACCGAGAGAATTCTGCGACATCGCCAACTCAAAAACGCACTCTACCTCTTCCTTGGCGGTCGAGTATGCCAGTCCTCGTGCCGCGGCATAACGAACCTCGGGATCGGGATCTTTCATGCCACGGACCTGCAGGTCGCCGGCAATGCGGCGGCAGGGCTCGTAGGAACACGCCAAAGCCAGGCGTTCGAAAGCCAGGCAGCGCAGGAGGCGGTCCCGCGAGCGGGTCTCGTTGCACCACTCGTGCACCAGCGATAGCTCCAGACTGAGCTCCCACACGCGCTCGCGCGCTCCGCCGCTCACAGCGGCGTGGACCTCGAGGATCCCGTCCACCAGGTCGCGGCGGTGCGACTTAGAGTAGCCTCGCAGAGTATCCATGTTGTTGCTGCCGGCCAGATATTCTATGAGCGCACCGCGAATCAACGGCCGCACTTTCTGCGATATCAGGGAGCGGCGGCGGAACGATGCACCACGCGCGACGGCTCGGATCAACAAGAAAAGGAGCATGCCGCCGTAACAGAACTCCAACAGCGCCGCAGCGATAACGAGTCGTTGGATCATTTTCCGAGCAGCCGCTTTAGCCGCGCCGCCAGTTCGATGGGGCTGAACGGCTTGATTACATAATCGTCAGCGCCCAGCGTGAACCCGCGGAGAATGTCGTTTTCCTGCTGGCGGGCGGTGAGCATCAGGACGCGCGTGGAATGCTGCTCTTGCCGGATGGCTGCCAGCACTTCATATCCGTCCATTCCCGGCATGTTGACGTCGAGTACCGCCGCTTGCGGATGGACTTCGCGAATTTTGGCCAGCGCTTCGGGTCCGCTGCCGACGACGTGGCAGGACATGCCGAAATTCTGCAGAGTGGTCCGCACCAGCGCCAGAACGATAGGATCGTCGTCGGCCACCACGATGTCCATGTGGCCGTTCAATTTGGGTTTCTCGGCGGGCTTGGGCGCAGACGCCGCCGGGCGAGCGGAGAGCGCCATGCTAAGCCTCACCAGCGCCTCTTCGGGCTGCCAGGCATCCATCAGGAATTCGCGCGCCATGGCCTGGACCTCAGGGTCGAGAGTCAGTACGTCGTCCCGGCTTCCCACCAGCACCAGCGGACGATTGCCAAATACGGGGTCGACTGTGTTGAGCCACGGCGAGTCAGGGCTGAAAGCCCAGACGTGCACCACGCCGGCGTCGCATTGCTCGACCATGGCCCGGTCCGGCGTCGCGGTCGATTCGAAGAACACCGCCTCGGCATGCACGCGATCGAGCGCCATACAGAGCCGTTCCTTCTCGTTCGCCGGCAGGCCCACACCAGCGATCTTCTTGCCATCGAGCCCTTGCGTCACCGAGTCGGGAAGTTTGATTTCGCGCGATTCCTTGGGGCTCGCAAATCCCAAGGTCAGATTGATGAGAGCGTCGCGCAATTGAGAATTGTCAAGCGGGCGCTCGCGCAGCAGAGCTTCCACTTCGCGGCTGGCGCGGGCGATGTTGGTGTAGCCCAGCAGCCCGCCGGTGCCCACCCACTGGTGGACGGCGCGAGCAGCCTCAGCTGCATCGAAGGTGGCATCCAGGTCGCTCAGCAACTGCCGGCTCTTTACCTGCCCCTCCGTCAAAAACTGGCGCTGCAGGGCCGCCATTTCGTCATCCGGCACCCCGCTGCCCGTGGCGGCAGCTGACTCGTTCGATTGCAGAGCCTCCTGTGCGCCGTTTCTGCGCCGCAGATGTTCTCTCACGCGAGCGCCGAGGGCCCTGGTGTCGATGGGCTTGGTAATGTAGCCGTCGCAGCCGGCGTCGAGGGCCTTCTGCTCGTCGCCCTTCATGGCGAACGCCGTCAGCGCTACGATACTTACGTCCAGCATGCGCACATCCTGGCGCACGAGACGCGTGAATTCCAGACCGTCGATACCCGGCAGTTGAATGTCTACGAGGATGAGCTGCGGATGATGATCGCGCAGCACCTCCAGACCCTCTTCGGCGCTCGCGGCCGTGAGCACCTGGTACCCCTCATTGACGAGGAGAATCTTGGTGAGGCGGAGATTCACCGGTGTATCGTCAATGATCAAAATGGGGTCGCTGGTCATGACGTGAAATATTTTAGCCTGAGCCGATACGGTCGCTGTAGTTTCTGTCGATCCATATCCTGCGTTATGAAACCTGTGCTAACACAGCCATACGGCCTACTGGCTGCAAGGGTAATACTGCCGTGAAGACGCTGCCCACTCCGGGCGTGCTGGTGACCGATACCGACCCGCCCTGGGCCTCCACAATACGGCGCGTCAACGCCAGACCCAATCCGGTGCCCTGGCCTGCTTTTCGGCTGTTGGGGAGCTGCTGGAACTCCTGGAACAACTTCGAAATCTCGTTTGCCGGTATCCCGATGCCGGTGTCTTCCACCTCCAGACGGAACTGGTTCTCTTCCGGCAGTACGCGGATGGTAACCCAGCCGCCCTCGGACGTAAACTTCACCGCGTTGGACAGGTAGTTGTACAGTACCTGCTTGAAGCGGGAGGCATCGATCACCGCTCCAATCTCGCGTGGGATGTGGGTGAGCAACTCCACTCGTTTCTTTTCCGCCAGCGGCCGGATCACGTCCCGTACCTCGGCCACCAGCGTTTCGATCTGGCACGGCTCGGGGCAGAATTCCATCTTGCCGGCTTCGACTTTCGACAGATCGAGGATGTCGCTGATGAGGCGCAGCAGATGGCGCGCGCTGATGAGGATATCTTGCAAACACTCGCGGTGATCTTGCGGGAGATCGCCCAGTTTGCCGTCGTACATCAATTCCGAGAACCCGATGATGGCGTTCAAGGGCGTTCGCAACTCGTGCGACATGCTGGCCAGGAACTGGCTCTTGGCCTCGGCGGCGGAGCGCGCCGTTTCGAGAGCCTGCGCGAGCTGCTCGTTCTTGTTGCGCAGTTCCATCGCATACTGCGCCACCTTGCGGGCGGCGATCTCCGCCAGGTTTCTTTCCGTGATATCCACCAGAGAGCGGCAGATGCCGTTCACCTCGCCGCTTTCATTGCGAATGAGGCTCTCGCGGATTTCTACCGTGAGGCTGGAGCCGTCCTCCAGCAGATAGACGCATTCGTACGGAGAGATTTCGGAGCCGGTGGCGATGCGGCCCAGCATGGCGCGGCGAAAATCATCCTGTAAGCTGGGTGCGATGAAGTGCCAAACGGGCTTTCCCAGAAGATCTTCCTGTGAAGATTTGACCAGCACACAGCCGGCCTGGTTGACGCGGCGGATCAGACCGAAACGGTCGGTTTCCTCGAACGGCAGGGGCGCATGATCGAACAGATTGCGGTAGCGTACCTCACTGGCGCGCAGTTCCCGCTCGCGCTCGCCCAACAGCAGCGCCGCCTCCTGAATGGCGCGCCCCACGGCTGCGATTTCATCCTTCCCGTGGGGCAAGTCCTGCAGCGCGACTCCCTGTGCCAGGCGGTGGGCATTCTGCTCGATGGCCTGAATCCGCGCGGTGACGCGGCCAGCCACCAGCAATTGCAGCAAAAGCGCGGCCAAAGGCACGAAGATACCGCAAGTGACGATAGTGCGAAATAGTTTGCTCCGTGCCATGTCGCGATCGGCGCGCGCTTGGGCGAGGCGCTTCTCCTGAGCTTGCTCCAGTAGCGTGACCCGCGAGCCGAATTCGCCATCGACGGTTCGGATTTTCTCCCACAGTGGCGAGAGCAATGCGTCGTCGCCGCGGTGCGTCGAGATCTCCGCCAGAATGTCCAGTTTCCGGCGCGTGGCGTTCTCCACCTGGACCAGCGCATCAGTCTCCGAAGCGGGGAACAGCGTTGCCAGACGCGCCAGAGAGGGCGTCACGGCCCGGCCCGCAGCTTCGAAGCGGATGAAAAGCTCGTTCTGGTCAGTGACCAGGTAGCCGCGTACGGCGGCGTCGGCGTCCTCCAAAAGCGTTTCCAGGTGCTGCAATTCGGCGCGGGCATCATAGCCCCGCAAGACTACCTGGTCGGTGGTGCGCACGTCGGCTTCGACGCGGTAAATGAGAAACAGCACCGCCAATAACGCAGCCAGAGGGACACTGAGGACCGTTACGCCGCGCGTGCGCAGGGAAACGCGAAACTTGCGCCGTATCTTTTTGGGAATTTCGTTTCCCTTAGACATCTCGAAACGGAGTGCGTCTTCCGGATGACTCCTGAGTACAGCTTAATGCGAAGTTCCGAAAAACATTGGACTGACGATTTGGTAATTACTTTGGATATGCCGAATCCATCAACCGGGAGGAGTGGGAAACTGGAGTAGGCTGGCCGTATGCTATCAGTAGAGACTAGTGGACCGTATCGGGCGTTATAAGATCGTCAGGGAGTTGGGCCGGGGGGCCATGGGTGTGGTGTACCACGCCATCGATCCCAACATCGGCCGGCCCGTGGCCATCAAGACGATCCGCCTGGGAGACGGCCGGACGCCTGAGGAGCAGGAACGCCTGCGCGAGCGGCTGTTCCGCGAGGCCCGGTCGGCGGGAATGCTCTCGCACCCGGGGATTGTCACCATCTACGACGTGGAGCAGCAGGGCGAGCTGGCCTACATCGCCATGGAGTACGTGGATGGCCCCACGCTGGACAGCATCCTCTCCCGCGCCGAGCCGATCCCGCCCGACCAGATGTTCAGCGTTTTGGCCCAAACGGCGGCGGCGCTCGATTACGCGCATGGCAAGGGAATCGTGCACCGCGACATCAAGCCGGCCAATATCATGATTGCGGCGGATGGAACCGCCAAGATCGCCGACTTCGGAATCGCCAAGATCACCTCCAACGATCAATTGACCATGACCGGTACGATCGTGGGAACACCGCACTACATGTCGCCGGAACAGGTGCAGGGCCAGGCCATAGACGGCCGCTCCGATCAATTCTCGCTGGCGGTAATCGCCTACGAGATGCTGACCGGAGAGAAGCCTTACACGGGAGAGCACCTCACCACGGTGGTCTACAAGATTGTGGCCGAGGAGCCGGTTCCGCCGCACCGCCTGAATGCCACTTTGGCGGGAGCCATCGACAACGTTCTGCGGAAGGCGCTGTCGAAGAAGCCGGATGGGCGCTATGGAACGTGCCAGGAGTTTGCGCAGTCCCTGGAGAAGGCCTGCGCGGCGAGCCGCGGCTGGAAGACCATGGCACGCGGGGGCAGCTTAAACGAACCCACTGTGGTGGAGGCAGCAGTGCCCAAGCCGGCCGTGAAACTACCGCCCGCCCGCAATCCGCGCGCGGACTCGACGACCGTGGAGCGGGCTGCCCGCAAATCCGGTTTCGTGCCGTTTCTCATGACGGTGTTGGGGGTGACCGCGGTGTTGGCCGTGATCGGGTGGAAGGCGGGGCCGTGGCTATCGCAGAATTTGCGCAGCGATGCGCCGTCGGCGATTGCGCAACCTAAGGCGCCGCCGCCCGCTGTGTCGGCCCCTGCGGCGGCGCCAAGTGTCACGCCTACGAACCCGGAAACGGTGACTCCTGCCGCGCCGAAACCGGAGACAGCCCAAGCGGAGGCCCCGCCGTCTCAGGCGCCAGCAACGCAAGCGCCGCCAGTTCCAGTCCGGCCAGATCAAACGAAACCCAGCCCTATGCCGCCGCCTCGGGCGTCAACGGCGGTGGAGGAAACACCGCGCCGGCCGGTAACGCCGGCAACTCCTCCGCGGTCCGTGCCTGCGACAGCCCAAGCCGTCACCGTGGTCAGTAGCCCTTCCGGCGCCACCGCTACTCTGGACGGAAGGCCCGACACGGCATGCACTACGCCGTGCTCGATAGCTGCGTTACCGGGCCGCCACGCTATTTCTTTCGTGTTGCCGGGCTACGATGTGGAGCGGCGCGAAGTGGAGATCGGGACCGGCCCGTTGGAGGTTCCGACGGTGATTTTGCGCGCGCCCGGTGGCACGCTCATGCTCACCACCACGCCCACCGGCGCTTCCATCTCGGTAAATGGAAAGAAGCTGGCGCAGACTACTCCGGCACAGATCACGCTGGCTCCGGGTAACTATACGGTGACGGTGGAGAAGGACGGAAAGCTGATCACGCGGTCGGTGGATGTCCACAACGGCATCAGTTATTTGAAGTTGCAGTTGGAGTAGAAGACCGCTCCCTGTATGGGCTACAGGGTCTCTCCGCTGATCAGATCCTCGTACGTTTCGCGTTGGCGGATCACACGGTATGCGCCGCCTTCTACGAGCACCTCAGGCGCGCGCGGACGTGAGTTGTAATTCGAGGAGAGCACGAATCCGTAGGCGCCGGCGGTCGAGACGGCCAGGAAATCACCGGGCATCACATTGGACATGTTGCGGTCGCGGGCCAGGAAATCGCCGCTTTCGCAGATCGGCCCCACCACATCCGCGGTGATTGCGGGCAGGCTGTTCTTGCGCAGCGGAATGATTTCGTGGTGCGCGCGATAAAGCGAAGGCCGGATCAAATCGTTCATAGCGGCATCGACCACTACGAATTCTTTATCGCCGTTCTTCTTGCGGTACAACACGCGGGTCAGCAGCACGCCGGCCGGCCCTGCAATGGACCGCCCCGGCTCCACCATGACGCACAAACCGCTGGCGCACAGTCGGCCGTGCAAGCTCTGAATGAATTCGGGGATGCGCGGCGCCTGCTGGCCGGCATGATACGCCACACCCAGTCCTCCGCCCAAATCGAGATGGCGAATGGGAAATCCGTCCAGGCGCAGACGGCCCGCCAAGGCCAGCAATTTGTCCACAGCTTCCAGAATGGGCGCGGGGTCGAGAATCTGCGATCCGATATGGCAGCTCACCCCTTCGGCCGTAAGATTGTGAAGGGCACGCGCCCGTTCATAGACGGCGGGCGCGTCGGCGATAGCGATTCCGAACTTGTGCTCGCTAAGACCGGTGGAGATGTAGGGATGAGTGGCGGCGTCTACATCCGGATTCACGCGAATGGCAAACCCGGCCTTGACGCCGCGGCGCGCTGCCATGGCGTCGATGAGCGCCAGTTCCGCTTCCGATTCGCAATTGAAGCTGTGAATCCCGCTGGCAAGCGCGTATTCGACTTCGTCGGCGGTCTTGCCGACGCCGGAGAACACCACCTTCTCGGGAGAGCCCCCGGCCTTCAGCACGCGATACAACTCGCCGCCAGAAACAATATCGAACCCCGCGCCGGCCTCCGCCAGAAGCCGCAAAATGGCGAGAGACGAGTTTGCCTTGACGGCATAGCAGACGGAGTGGGGGATGTCGGCGAAGGCTTCGTCATACGCGCGGTAGTTTTCCAGGATGGCCGCACTGGAGTAGACAAAGGCGGGAGTGCCCACGTGGGCGGCGAGGTCAGCCAGTGGGACGGATTCGCAGTAGAGATCGGATTGGGAATAGTGGAAGGCTGTCATTTGGGCAGTGAGCCCCAAAATTTCTATGGTGGGCGGTCGCGGGACCATTTTACTACCCTTTTTCGGCTCAGGTCACCAAGGTATAGTGTTCGAGCTTGGAGCCGAAACCGGAAAGCGCGCTTTCTTGACCCCCATGCCAGGGGTGTGTTAACTTCGACCCCAAATGAAAGTCGCTTGTGTGGCGAGTCTGCTGCGGATGCGGCTGGCGGCGCTCGTTATGGCCGTGGTAGCGAGTTCGCTTGGCTTGCTGGGCCGCGTGGATGCCCAGCCCACCCGCGTGACGCCGCGGACAGCCGCGCCCATCGACCTTACCGGATATTGGGTTTCGCTCATCGTGGATGAATGGCGTTTCCGGGTCACGCCGCAGAAGGGCGATATTCTTTATCTACCCCTCAATGCCTCAGCTCGCCGCGCGGCGCTGGCCTGGGACCCCGCCAAGGACGAAGCCGAGGGCAATCAATGCCGCGCTTATGGAGCAGTGGGTGTTATGCAGCGCCCGGGCAGATTGCACATCACCTGGGAGAACGACAACACGCTGCACATCGACGCTGACGCCGGAACGCAAACCCGGCTGCTGCATTTCGGCGCGCCTCCACCGAAACTCGGCGAGCCCCGCTGGCAAGGCTACTCTGCGGCGCAGTGGCAAGTTTCCGGGCGTGCACTGCTTGACCTCGGCGGCATCGGCTATACGCGCGGTGGAGGCCCGGACGAGCGCTCCCGCAGCGGAACTCTAAAGGTAGTAACCACCAACATGCGCCCAGGCTATCTGCGCAAGAACGGTGTACCGTACAGCGAGACCGCCGTCCTGACGGAATACATCAATCGCCTCACTGGCGCTGAAGGTGAGCCGTACCTCGCCGTAACTGCGATGCTCGAAGATCCCACTTATCTGAACCAACCGTTTGTTAGGACCTATACTTTCAAGAGACAGTCAGATGCTGCCGGCTGGGACCCCACGCCCTGCTGGCCTAAGTAGTATCCACTTGATTTGAATGGTGGGCGGTCGCGGGCTCGAACCGCGGACCTCCTGCTTGTAAGGCAGGCGCTCTAACCAACTGAGCTAACCGCCCGAACTGTACGGCCTTATATGACTGTACTCTCCCCGCGTCCTTTGAGACAAGTGGCAAGCCGCGACTGGATGTATAATCTCTCGAACAGGAGCGCACATGCCCATTCGCCAAAGAATTTCAACCAAGGTCGTCATGGGAGCCGGGGCTGCGATGTTGACCCTCATGGCACAGGGTGGCGGGCCGAATCCCACCTGCCGCCATTGTTCGGCCACCTATATTCCGGTGTCGGAACTGAAGGCTTACACAGCCAAGGCGATCAAGTACCAACTGGTGGACCAGCAGGTGCGTTCCGTGGATGTGGGCAAGATCCAGGTGGGCATCGGCATGGTCACGCGCGGCAAGCTGGTAGCGGACCCCAACCGGAAGGGGGCGGTCGCCGAACATGAACAGGTCAGCGAGGTCTACCACATAATCGATGGCGAAGCGACGCTGCTGACGGGTCCGGACCTGGTGAATCCGGTGAAGCGCCCGGATGACGAGCGGACGGTTCGGCTACAGAACGGGCCGGGCTATAATTCCGATGCGATCCGGCAGCCCATGGTGACGCACCTCAAACCCGGTGACATGCTCATCATTCCCGCCGGAACGGGCCACCTGTTCACCGAGATTCCCGATCACATCACGTACATGATGGTGCGGATCGATCCGGACAAGGTGGTGCCTACCAAGAGCGAAGCGGAGTCACAGGCTGATCTCAAGGTGGTGCCTCCGCCGAGGAAGGGCGCGAACTAGCGAACCGGCAGGAATCGCTGCACCCGCTCGCCGGCGAACACCTCGCCCGTGTAGATGACGCCTTTGGAATCCACGGCGATCATGTGCAGGCCGAAGAACTGGCCGCCGTTTTCGCCCATGCTACCCATCTGGCCGAGTACTTTGCCATCCTCCCGATTGAGAAACCAGATGTGATTATTGGTGAGATCGGAAATGTACAAGAGCCGCTGCTGCTTGTCCGGCGAAAACATCACGCCTCCGGTGGAACCACCCACTCCCGTGGTGGGCGCCAGGATGAATTCCTTTACGAACTTGCCTTGCTTGGTGGTGACGTCGATCCGATTCGCGTTGCGGTCCGCGGCATAGACGAACCCATCGCGAGAGATGTTCAGCGTAAGGTGGCCACGGAACTCCTTGGGCATCGGCCCACCGGGCGTGTACGCGCGGTCCTTGTCATCGGTGCTCATCTCCGTCAGGGCATGGCCATAGGCGCCCCAGCCGCGTTTGAATTGGAGCGTATCCAGGTCAAACACCATCACGCGCCCGCCCAGGTAATTGTCGGCGGCGTAGAGTTCGTGATCCGGTTCGTCGAGGCGGATCTCTTCAATACCTCCTACGATCATGGGCGTCGAAGGAGGATATTTAAGGCGGAAGGCCGCGATCGCCGCATTGCGGGCGGCCACAGTCGCGGCGTCGGCTTGCCCTCGCCCGCGTCCGGCGGACGGCGTTAGAAATCCAGCGACGGGTCCGGCGCCGCCGCGGCCTGGAACATGCGCTGAGGTAAGGGGAGTGTCGCCCCCGCCGCCGGGCGGCCTGTCGGAGGTGCGAGGCACTTCGCCGACCACTTTGCCGGTCTTCGGATCGTATTTGCGGACCGTGTCCTGCCCGATGTAGACGTACCCCTTACTGTCGACAGCCATGCCATGGCCTTGCGGCGCATCGAAGGAACCGATGACGTTGCCGTTCTTGTCGATGTGGATCATGGCCGGAGGCCGGACACAGCAGTCGGCCAGCGGTGGAGTTAGCTCGGCCTCGAGCTCGATATCGGTCAGATCATTGGGACGATCCAACACCCAGACATTGTCGTCCTTGTCCACCGCCAATCCAGTGACACCGCCCATCTTCCACTTGTTCGGCAGGGGCTTGGGCCAGTCCGGATCGAACTTGAACTTTGGCACGGCCGGCTCCTGGGCTGCCAGCGAAAGCACAACTGCCAACACGCCGAGAGCCGCCAGCACGGCGAATGCCCGGCTCCATAAGGTCCTATTGGTGTTCATGAACCCCTCCTTGTACCGAGGGACATATTACACCAAGTTGCACATCGGTTCCTGGGGTAACGCCGAGCGGTACTCGAGTTAGAAGATGAAGCTTAGGCCGCCGCGGAAACTGCGGGGGTTCTGTACCAATACGACTTGCCGGACGGTTCCCGCGTCAAAGGGCAGGTAACCTTGGGCCAGTAGGTTACTCAGATCCGCCCTGGCTTCCATGCGCCACGGCAGAGCCGACCATACTGGTATCGGCTGGCGAACGTACACGTTGAAACCGGGCAAAGGCCGCATCGCGTCGGTGGTGTACAGCCGGCCAGGCAAAACCCATCGATGATCGCCTGACCACTGATAACTCGCCACAAAGCGTGTGCCCGTCCAAGGCGAAGTCGCCGTGATTCGGGCGGTTGCCGCCTGCCTGCGCCCGGCCCGGATCATAGAGCGCAGCTCGTCGGGGCTGCTGCTGGTAAGCTCGCCGGGGGCTGCCGTAAGCCCATTCATGGTCCCGTACATCAACGCCGCACTCACATGGTCTCCGACATCCTGGGTGACGGAACCGGAGTAGCCGATGCCATGGTAATCGCCGGCGTTGAAGATCCCGTTGCCGGTAAAGAGATCGGGCAGCAGATCGCCGCCGGCGTACATACTTTCCGGGGCTGTGATGGAGAGCGCCGCATCCGTTACGGACTCGCGGTAAGCCGATACCTCATACTTCCGCGAACCGACCTTGCGGGCGTACGTCAACTCGAGTTCATTGCCCCGCTGAATTTTTGGCCGGCCGTTCAGAACGGAGAGGCGCGGGAACATTCCAACGTTATTGAGCTCGCGCTGGAGGTCCGAGTCCGCGGAAGTATCTTCCCCCAGGCCGGGCCGCGCATTGCCCGAAGTGAAAGCCAGCGAGATTACGCCGCCGTCGTCCATGGCATAAGCCAGCCGGGCATATGGGCTGAAGGTATTCAAGCGATCGCCAAAGGAGATCGAATCTAGAGTGAAACCGTACCGCACCGAGAGGTTGTCGGTGAGCTCGGTGCGATCGTCAACGCTTGCTGACACGGAGCGCAACATGGCGATTCCGGTCTCTGAGCCTCCCGGCACGGTGAAATGGTCGGGAAGGAACAACTGCCGCATCGTGACCGAGAATTCCGGACCCCCAGCGGCGCGGCTGTACGAAGTGCGGAACGCTGCCATCGGAACGCCGGTTTGCGCTCCGTAGCCGAGATTGCCGCTCACTTCGAGCAGATTATTCCCGAAGATCGAAGTCGCCAGCGCGAACGCCGTTCCCATGTCGGCCTGATTGGCAATACCGGTCGCCATCGGTCCATCGCCGCCCGAAAACTGCAGCACACCGCGAGTATCGGAGAAGACCGAAACAGGCGCAGCCTTACTCCCATTCGTGACCAGGGGATCGCCGGCAAACCGCATTACCGGCCGCGTCGCCGATGCGCTGCGCAGGATCCACTTCCAATCGTCCGTCATCAGCGAGCCGCTATCGGCGGTCGGATAGCCGATCTGAATGGAACTGAACAGAGAGTTCAGGTTGACATTCAAGATGCTGCGCATGCCGGGCTGCACCAGAATGTCCTTCTTTAATGCAGGGACGAAAGTAGCGAGGCTGACACGTACGGAGTACAGATCTGGGAAGAGCCCCAGAAAGCGGAATTCACCGCGCTCGTCGGTGAGCACTTTGTCGAAGGCGCGGTCCTGGCGGTTATACAAAACCACGGAGGCGCCCATTTGCGGGGCACCCAATGAATTGGTCACCACGCCGCCAATCGCGCCGGAAAGTTTGATGGGCTCGGCTGCCTGAGCAGCCAGCGGAGACAGCAGGCAAACTACTCCCACTGCCAGAACCGCCGCCGATATGTGCATCTTGCGACTAAACATCAACGCTTAGCCTACAAACAACGGAAACACCCGCTACAGTTAGGTTACCGTAAATTGGGCTGACGGGGTGAGAACCTGATTGCGGTTTTTATCGGTAACCTTCAGTCGAATGGTATATTGCCCCGGCGCCAGGTTCTTGAGCGGCAGGAGCTTCTCAATCGTTATCTGGCTCGCCGAGGCACCCGGAATCGAGTCGAGATCCTCGGAGAACTTCAAGACGGCATCGGTCGAGCCATTCTTAACTACTTCATAATCGATCTGTCCAGTCGGCTTGTGGGTCTTCTCATCGCCTTCGAAGTTGTACAGTTTCAGGTAGATACCCATCTTTTCGTCTTGCTTGAACACG